>URZL01000001.1 GCA_900552335.1 uncultured Mycoplasmatota bacterium
GGTTTGGGACCAAGGGGTTGCAGGTTCAAATCCTGTTTTCCCGACCATTTAGATTTTAAAGGAACTATGTAGTTCTTTTTTTTATACCCCTTGGCCACAAAGCATTTTCTATTGATAGTTGAGCCATTATAAATATTGGTCATATAGTTTATATAGATTTTTTTCTTCTATGTCAAAACCTGTGCCATGATCGTGAATTTTTCCTTTTTTGTCTCCTGATCTAAACACCCCAATTTTAAATGTCACACGGATAATCCCTGCTTTTAATAAATTGATAAATGTATCAAAACTTTTTAGTTTATAAATTTCTAATTTGTAATATTTAAAATATTCTTTACCATTTTCAATCTTTCTCATGGCACTAACGAATGCCATGTTTTTAAGTTTTCTATATAATTTTTCTTTTAACAAATCGAAAGTCCAATACATAGTGTCTTCTATAACATTTCCAAATCGATCTATAACTTTTAAATATAATTTTTCTTCAATTTCACTAACATGTAATTGAAAATAATAAGAATCATTAATTTTTACTTTTTGATTGCAATAGACAGAATTGTGTAGAATTTTTGCTTCTTTTAGTACTTTATCCGGATAACCATATTTTTCTTTTATTCTTTCTATTTCACAGTAATGCGGTCCTTCTGGTGTACAATTAAAAAGGGTAGTAAATGAGTTACTATGGCTTCTTTTAACTTTAATTTCAATACCATTATAATCTGGTATTTCTAAATTATTTTCTTCAATTCCTAATAATTTTTCAAATGTTCTGCCACTTCCTGTACTGCCTTTTCTAACACTTTCTACCCAATTCATGTTTTTAATCTCTGCAAATTTCTTTTTTAAATTTTCAAATTCTATATTCATAATTGCCTCACTTTCTATCTATCATTATAGATAGTAAAATTAAAAATACCTAAAAGAATTGAAAAAAAAATTAAAAAGTTTTATAATAATTAAGAGAAATAGTGGAATACTATTTATGGAGTTGTTATTATGAAAGTGAAAGTACTCATACCATTATTTATATCTATAGCTATTTTTACTATATCATTATTTGTTTATGTAAAAAATGATAATAAAAAGCAGAATAGAGTATTGAAATTAGATAACTATACAATCAGTATTGAAAACGTTCCTAAGACCGATAATCCTTTTTTGAATAATGAAATTAAGGAATTCGTAAAAAAGGCGCAAAAACAATTTTTTTCGCAAAATGATTTTTTGCAAGAAGAAGCTGTTCAATTTTCAATTTATGGTGATGTGGAAAATAGTGATAATATTAGAATTCTTTCATTGCATGCTGAATATAAGAAAGGCATTTATAATAAATTGAATGAAAAAAATATTTATTATGATACAAATCAAAATAAAGAAGTTTTACTTAATGATTATTTACAAAACACCGATGACACTAGTGCATTATCTGAATTAATTTGTTTAGAATTACAAAAAATATTATTAGAAAAAAATATTTCTATTTCTGAAGAAGAATTAAAAATAATGTCAGATTTAAATAATTTTCAGTATGTGGATTATAAATTGAATGAAGCTGGATTAGAATTGAGTTATATAATAAAACAACCACAAGATTTAAAAACCTCAATCCATCTTTCTTACGATCAAATAAATTCCTATTTAAAGAGTGAATATCAGAAAAAAGTGGACTATTCTATAAAACGTGATTTAACCCCTTTTGCTGGAAAAAAATTAATTGCTTTTACATTTGATGATGGCCCTAATACCGCAACCACTGAAGTTTTACTAAATGGATTGTCAAAGTACAATGCAAAAGTTACTTTTTTTGTACTAGGAAATAAGGTAAATAGTAATAGTACTATTTTAAAAAGGGCATATGACGAGGGAAACCAAATTGGGAGTCATACTTACAATCATAAAAACTTAATTAAATTAAATGAGGCTCAAATAAAGGCTGAAATTGATAATACGGCTTCAGTAGTTAAAAACATTATTGGTGTAGAACCAACTGCACTAAGACCACCATATGGTAATACAAATGCCTATGTTAGAAATAATGTTAATGTACCCATCATACTGTGGAACATTGATCCATTAGATTGGAAATACCGTGATAAAAATATTGTGAAGGAAAATATAGTAAAAAATGCAAAAGATGGTGATATTGTATTAGTACATGACATCTATATGAGTTCTGTAGAAGGAGCTTTATTAGCAATGGAAGAGTTATATAAGAATGGATTTGCCTTTGTAACGATTGATGAGATGATGCAGTTAAAGGGAATTACTTGGCAAAAAGGAAAATATTATTATAGCTTTTAAAAAAATTAGTAATTTTTTGAGACCTTTTAGTTTCATGCGATACATGATATAATGTTAATGGTGATAATATGAATAATAAAGTAGTAATTATAGGTTGTGGAAATGTAGGTATGAGTTATGCTTATGCACTATTAAATCAAAGAACCTATGTTAATGAATTAGTGTTAATCGATTTAAATAAAGATCGTATTGTAGGGGAAGTGATGGATTTAAATCATTGCCTTGCCTTTGCCCCTTCAAAAGTAGCAATAAAAGTTGGAGACTATAGTGATTGTAAAGATGCTCAAATTGTTTGTATAGCTGCTGGTGCGAATCAAAATCCTGGTGAAACAAGAATGGACTTGATTAATAAAAATAGTAAAATATTTAAGGACATAGTCACTCAAGTGATGAATAGTGGCTTTCAAGGAATTTTTTTAGTAGCTACTAATCCACTAGATGTTATGACTTATTTAACGTATAAATATTCTAATATGCCACCTTCTAAAGTAATAGGCTCTGGTACAACATTAGATACAGCGCGTCTAAGATATTTAATTAGTGATCGCATTGGAATAAATCCTAAAAATATTCACGCTTATGTTATTGGAGAACATGGTGATTCAGAATTTGTACCTTGGAGTAATGTAAATGTAGGACTACAGAATATCAATCAGTTTTTATCTGAAAAAGATTTGAACGATATTTGTGAAGAAGTAAAAAATGCAGCTTATGAAATTATTAATAGAAAAGGTGCTACTTATTATGGCATAGGAATGTGTTTAGTAAGAATCACTAATGCCATTTTAGGTGATGAAAAAAACATTATGACAGTATCGGGTTATGATGTAAATAATGATATTTTTGTTGGAATGCCTTATGTTATAGATAAAAATGGTATAAGCAATAAAGTTTATATTAATTTAAACAAAGAAGAAACAGAACAATTGAATCATTCTATTCAAATCATCAAAAAAGCAATTGAAAATATTGAAGAATAAAAAACTATTTAGAGGAAAAATTAAAAAACGTTAGAATAAATGAACTGCTCCTATTAGAGTAGGCATCATAAATCTAGCGTTTTTTTCAAACTATTTGAGTTTTAGTTCAATTTAAGTTTTTTTTGTATCCTTCTACTATTTTTCGGTATTCCTTTAAATTTTTTTGATTATATCCAATTAAAGCAATATCATCAAAATAGTGTGTATCTTTTTCTTCTTTCATATGAATAGCAAATGAATCACCATCTTTGAAGCATAACATATAACATTTATCCACAGTGATGCCATATTGTTTTGTGATTTTAGGATAAATCCATACTAATAAATTTTTTTCTTTAAATTTAGTGCTCCATGGGCTAGAGTAGATTATGTAACTTGGTGTTAAATAAAATTCCTTGTTTTGAAATAATATTTTTTCTTCTAATTCTAAATTTAATTGTTCTTTATCTTTGATTTTTTGATAGGATTTATTTTTATTTGGATAAATGATAAGATAAATGCTTTTTCCAAATATCCATAGCAATACAATATCAATAATACCAAAAACTGCTAATAAGATAATATTTTCTGATTTTACATTTTTATAAGCATTTATTTGAAACGGAACAAATGTGTCATCGATATCTTCTTTTGTCCAGTCCTCTCCAAATTGCTCTAAATAATCTTTTTTGATGGAATTCATAACCCCCCTGTGACTTTTCTCTTCATCAAATAGAGTAATAAATCCATCAATAAATTCTATTTTTTCCTTCTTATCAAATATTTTTTCGCCCAATCCTTTATTAACAATCGTAATTAAACTATATCCATCTATATCGATATCAATGTAATAGGCAAGCAAATTGTCATTTTTATAATATCCATATTCTGTAGTATAAACATCATTTAGATAAATTCTAACATATGAGTTGTTACTATAGCATTTCTTTAAATCCTCTTTTGTATGCACTTCACAGATTGGTTTAAACATATCCATCATAGTTTTGTCACCTTTTATAATAAAGTATAAAAAACCATTTATCACAATTAGTAAGGCAACACTCAAAATAGTTAAATTTTTTGCTTTTTTTTGAATTAATTTTAAAACTTTTTCCATAAGCCTCCTCCTATAATAAGTTTATCATATTTATAGTAAAAATAACACTAAATATGGTATAATAACTATGACATAAAAAATAGATTGATTTATAATTCATGATTTGATATTATGATGTAAGATATATGAGGTGAAATAAATGAAAGTAAAAATTGAATTGATTGTTTTAGTTGTTATATTTTTATTGTCTAGTTATTTAATCTACACATATGTAGATAGTGATACAAAGAATATTGTAACAAATAGTGAAATTAGATTTAAGGAAGAATATGAAAAGCTAAATGGTGTATATAATGAACAAACAAACCATCATTATAAAGCAATTGAAATATTAGAAAATAGCAATGTAGAATATAAAAGTGCCAATGAAATAATTGATATTTTAAAAAATGGAACAGGAGTTATTTATTTTGGTTTTCCAGAATGCCCTTGGTGTCGTAATTTAGTTCCTTTATTGGTCGAGGCAATCCAGGAATACAATGTTTCTTTCTATTATTATAATGCACGTGAAATTCGTGATACAAAGCATATGGATGAAGATGGACAAGTTGTAATAGATAAAGAAGGAACTGCCGAATATTATGAAATTTTATCTTTATTGGGAAATTATGCTAGTGAATATAGCGGGATAACAGATTCTTCAAAAAGGTTGTATTTTCCAACTGTTGTATTTGTAAGAAATGGACAAATTATTGATGTCCATGAAGGAACATTAGATGATCAAGAAGATCCGTATACAGAATTAACAGAAGAACAAAAAAGTAAATTATTAACAATTCTAGAAAAAGATATTGTAAAAACATATGATTTAGTTTGTGATGAAAATTGTTAAAGAGAGAATCTCTCTTTTTTCATTGCTTAATAAAGAACAATTGAGATATAATGATAATACAGAGGTGATGCCATGGAAACACTAATTTTAACTTATCCGGAAACAAAAAAACAACTATTAAAGGATAGGAAACAACTAAGCAGTACTCAAATTATGAGCATGCAAGAATTTTTAAATAAATTACTTTTTCATTATGATGAAAAGGCTATTTATTATATGATGAAGACATACCATTTGAAATATGATGTAGCTGTTGTATATTTAAAAAACTTTGTGATTTTGTTGGAAACAGATTCTACTTTATATCAAGACAAAATTCATGATTTATTACAGAAAAAGTTATTAAAAAAAGATACACTTTTTGTTCAAAATATAAAAAATAAAAAACTAAAAATTTATGATTATCCTTTAAGCATTTTTGAAAAATACATATTAAAAAAATATCAATGTAATTATGAATTAGAATTAAATCCAATTCAACAAAAAGACTATAATATTCATGTGTTTGATACAGTAGAAGAAGAAATAAATTTTGTAGCAATTTCTATTATAGAATTATTAAAACAGGGAGTAGATGTGAACCGAATAAAATTGATGAATGTCTCAGATGAATATCAAACTTGTTTAAAAAGGGTATTTAAATTTTATCATTTACCATTAGAGGAAAAGTATACCTTATATGGTAAAAAAGAAGTGATTGATTTTGTTACAAAGTTAAAAAACAGCAAAGATATTTCTCTTTCTTTAAACCAAATTGAAGAAAAGAGTATTCAAAAAAAAGTAATTAAAATATTAAATCAATATTCGTTTGTAAAACAAGGAGATGATTTATTGATTGAAATAATCGTGTCAGAGTTGAAAAAAGAGCAAATATGTGACAATAAATTGGTAAATAAAGTAGAAATTACGGAACAACCATCTAATAATGACATTGTTTTTTTGTTAGGGTTCAACGATGCTTTTCCAAGATATTTTAAAGATGAAGAGTTTTTATCTGATCGAATGAAAAAAGACTATAATATAGATACAAGTGTTGAAAAAAATGTTTTATTAGAAGAACAAAATTTAAGAAAAATGAGTAAACCGGGAAAAATTTATCTTACCTATAGTAAAAAAATAAAAAACGATGTTTTTCAATTGTCACCTTTATCAGAAAAAATAAATTATACATTAAAAAGTGATTTCCAAGATTCGTTTTATTATTCTAATTTATATAATAAAATAAAATTAGCGAAGATGTTAGATGAAAAAAATAAGTTTAATATAACTTCTCCGCATCTTTCCATTTTATACCATCATTATCCTGCTATTGATTATCAAAAGTATAATAATGAATTTACAGGAATACCTGCCTTAAAGTTATATCAATATTTAGATAATAAGTTAATACTATCTTATTCGAGTATTGATAACTTTTACAAATGTAAATTTAAATTTTATTTAAACAATATTTTAAAAATAACGCCATTTGAAGAAACATTTGCTATTAAGATTGGGAACATTTTTCATCATATTTTAGAGAAATGTAATCGAGAGAATTTTAATTATGAACAATCTTTTATAGAAGAACTATCCAACATGGAGTTTAATTCGATGGAGAGAGTTTTTTTGAAAAAGTTAAAAAGTGATTTGAAATTTATTATTGATGTCATTCAAAAACAAAATCATTTTTCTCGGTTGACGGAAGAGGAACATGAAAAAAGAATATACGTTAATAAAGATAAAACAATTTCCATTACTTTTATGGGTGTCATTGATAAAGTAAAATACACTGAACAAGATGGTAATATCTATTTAGCAATCATCGATTATAAAACTGGTAACCCTATTACAAATTTAACAAAAACATTTTATGGATTAGATATGCAATTGCCAATTTATTTGTATTTGCTACACAATAGTAATCAATTTAAAAATGCAGAAGTAGTAGGTATTTATTTACAAAAAATATTGAATAATGAATTAGCGTACAACCCGAAAAAAGATTATTGGAAACAAAAAGAAGAACAATTAAAGCTAGAAGGGTATTCCATTGATAATCCAGAACTTATTTCACTATTTGACACAACTTATCAAGATAGTGAAATAATAAAAGGAATGAAAACTTCTAAAAATGGCTTTTATGCCTATACAAAAATAATTACAAAAAAACAGATGGAAAATTTATACAGATTGGTGGAAAAAAATATTGATACTGCTATTGATGATATATTAAAAGCAGATTTTAAAATTAACCCTAAAAAATTTGATATGGAAAATACTTGTAAATTTTGCCCATATAGTGATATTTGTTATAAAAAAGAAGAAAATTATGAAGAAATTAAAATACCAAAAAATCTTGACTTTTTAAATGAGGTGAAACATGCCAAAGTGGACTAGTGAACAATTAACAGCAATTAATCAAGAAAATTCAAATATTATTGTCAGTGCTTCAGCTGGAAGTGGTAAAACAGCCGTTTTAACCAGTCGTGTTATACGTAAATTACAAAGTGGTATATCTATCGATCAATTGCTTATTTTGACTTTTACGAAAGCAGCAGCAAAGGAAATGAAGGAAAGAATTAAATCTGGAATAGAAAAAGAAAATTTAACAGAAAATTTAAAATTGTTAAATAAGGCATACATTACTACTTTTGATAGTTATGCTTTATCCATTGTAAAAAGATATCATTATCTACTTCAGATTTCACCAAGAATTTCTATAGAGGAAGGCGGTATTTTAAAAATCCAAACAAAAAAAATTTTAGATGCTATATTTGAAGAAATGTATGAAAAAGAAGAATCTAATTTTGTTTCTTTTATCAATGATTTTTGTGTAAAAGATGATACAGAAATCCGAAAACTATTATTAAATATTTATGATAAGTTAGATTTAAGAATGGATAAAAACTTTTATTTACAAAATTATATAGAGACTTATTATCAGGATTCTGTGATAGAAAAAGATGTAGAATCTTATTTGCAATTGATAAAAGAAAAAATCACTGATTTGAAAGCTTTTACAAATATACTAGTATCTTATGCAGAGACGGATTATCAAGAAGCCATTTTAGAAATATTAGAGCCTTTATTTCACGCAAATACATATGAAGAAATTAAAAATCTTTCTATTATTGCGATTCCATCTTTACCTCGAAATTCAGAACCAGAACTAAAGGAATTAAAAGATAAAATATCTAAAAAATTATTGGAAATTCAAGAATTATGTAATTATGATGATGTAGATCAAATTGCTTATCTGATTCAAGAAACTAAAAAAAATACCAAAGTAATTGTATCTTTGCTGCAGGAACTAGATAAAAGATTACTTCGATTTAAAAAGGAAAATGAATTATATAGTTTTAATGACATTGCTAAAATGGCTATTCAGGTATTACAAGAAAATCCATCTATTAAAGAAGAATTAAAAAATTCATTTAATGAAATTATGATTGACGAGTACCAAGATACTAGTGATATTCAAGAAGAATTTATTCATTTAATTGAAAATAATAATGTTTATATGGTGGGAGATATTAAACAGTCTATTTATCGTTTTCGTAATGCAAATCCTTATATTTTTAAAAATAAATATGATTCTTATAAAAATCATCAGGGTGGAGAAAAGATAGATTTGAGCAAAAACTTTCGTTCTAGGGATGAAGTAATTGAAGATATTAATCTTTTATTTTCAGATATTATGGATGATCATATTGGTGGAGCTGACTATTTAAAAGAACATGCTATGATTTTTGGAAATCAAGCATATTTAGAAAATATGACACCAAATAATCATTTAGAAATATATGATTATTCTAATATACTAGACAGTGGTTATACAAAGGAAGAAATTGAAATTTTTACAATAGCAAATGATATCAAACAAAAAATGGAAAGTAATTATCAAGTAATGGATAAAAAAATGAATCAATTAAGAAAAGCAAAATATAGTGATTTTGTTATATTAATAAATAAAAGTAAAAATTTTCTACTTTATAAAAAAATATTTGAGTATTTAGGACTTCCTCTTACAATAGAAAGAGATTCTGATTTACTAAATAACATTAATATTAATATTATCAAGAATATTTGTGAGTTAATTGTTCTGGAAAAAAATAAAACTTGGGATGCAAATTATGATTTTGATTTTTTATCAATTGGAAGATCTTATTTGTTTGAATATGATGATGTCACTTTATTTCAAATGGTAACTAGTAAAAACTATACATCAACATTAAAAGATATCGTAGAACAAATGGTTCCTTATTTAAAAGAAAATATTCATGTTTTTTTAGAAAAGTTGTTTGATTTGTTAAACATATATGAAAAAATCATCAAAATAGGAAATGTAGAAGAAAATATATTAGTGATTGATTATTTAAAAACAATGGCAGAATCTTTAGAAAATTTAGGATACGGAATAGAAGAGTTTATTGAATATCTAGCCAATTTAAAAGAGCAAGGTTTAAATTTAAAATACACGGTTTCTGATCATTTTGAAGATAGCGTTAAAATTATGACCATTCATGGCTCAAAAGGGTTAGAATATCCAATTTGTTATTATTCTGGACTATATTCTAAGTTCAATATTAGAGAATTGAATGAGAAAATTTTGCTATCTGATCGAATTATTATTCCTTATATAGATGGTTATTATAGGAAAACAATTTATTATTATTTATTAAAAGACAAGTATATGAAAGAAGAAATTTCAGAACAAATACGTTTATTTTATGTTGCTCTAACAAGAGCGAGAGAAAAAATGATTATTGTTGGTGAGATGGAAGATAAAAACACTTTAAAAGAAAATCACCTTGTGTTAGATCGTTTAAATTATAGATCTTTTAAAGATATCTTATGTTCTATTAAACCTATACTAGAACCATATATTCAGTTAATAGATTTAAATAATATTCCAATTACTAAAAACTATCAATTCGTAAAGAAAAATGAATATCAAAACGAATCAGCACCTTCTTTTGAAGTAACTGAACTTCCTATTCAAAATTCCGAATTAAATGAAATCCACTTTTCAAAAGAGCAAGTGAAAGTTATTACAGAAAAAGAATATGATTTATACCATTTTGGTAATTATGTTCATTCTATTTTAGAACAATTAGATTTCAAAAAACCAGATTTTTCTTCTGTAGATTTACCAAATTTATATATAGAAAAAATAAAAACATTTTTAAATTGTGATTTGTTTTTAGAACCAATTGAAACAATTTATAAAGAATATGAATTTATTGATCAAGATCAATTAGGAAAAATAGATTTGATTTTAGAAACGAAAAATACATTAAAAATTGTAGATTATAAATTAAAAAACATTGATGATCCAATGTATGAAGAACAATTAAGAGGATATCAAAATTATTTACAAACAATAAGTAACAAAAAAATAGAATTATATTTGTATTCTATTTTAAATAGTGAACTAAAAAAAATAGAATAATCATCATTCTATTTTTTTTATTTATCTTCAGAATCTACTATTTCAATTGCGCCGACAGGACAATTTTCTAAGGCATCTGTTACATTTTCTTTTGTTTCTTCATCCATATTATCAATGATATTATCAACAGTAGTTGCTAATCCTTCATCATTAAATTGAAATACTTCGCTAAAACTAGTGCAAGCTCCACATCCAATACATCTATCGTTTACAATTACTTTTTTCATGTTATCCCTCCTCAAAGCATTATACAAAAAAATCAAGATTATTTGCAAGTAAATCTATGCATTTTTTCAGTTTTATGATATCATTATGATAGCGAGGTGGATATGGATATGGCTAGTCGTATGGAACGATATTATGAAACACCAACTGCGACAAAAAAACGCAGTGATAGAAATAAAGATTTATATAGAGATATGTATGAAACAAATGACTATAGTAATATTGAAGGGGTAGCCACCATAGATAAAGGTAGTGAAATTGATATTAATAAAGTCAAAGAAATGCTAAAAAATAGAGAACAATATTTAAAACAACAAGAAAAAGGCATTGCTATAAAACCGATTGAAAAACCAAAATATGAAGAGGAAGAAGAAAAAAACTACGATATTAGAGAAATTTTAAATAATGCCAAAAATAATCGAACAAATGTAGATCAGCATAAATCTATGAATAATACTAGTTATGATATCTTTAAAGATTTGCGTGATAAAAGAAGAAAAGAAATGGAAATTGGAACTGATGAAAACACATTAAAAGAATTAATTAATACAATATCCAATACTAGTATGTTAAATTCTATGACAGATAAAGAATTAAGCTTAGACTTATTAGACGACTTAAAATCTAATGAAAATACTGTTTCTAGTGGAAGTGAATCCATTAAAAAATTATTGGAAGAGGCTAAAAAATCGGAAAGCAAAAAAGAGGAGAAAACGGAGATTGATAAGTCTTTTTATACATCCAGCTTAGGATTTAAAGAGGAGGATTTTGAAGAATTAACAGATATCAAAAATCATTTAAAAACAAATAACATATTGATAAAAATATTAGTATCCATTTTAACTATTTCTTTTTTAATAGGTGCAGTAGTTTTAATTTTCAATATATTGAAATAAGTATTAAAAAAGATATATGTTTTGATATATTGAATCTGGCAATAAAAATAGTAATATAGTTTGTAGATAGCAAATTTTCCAATGTTTGCTATATGCAAACGGGGGGGGGGTATTTTACATACCTCTTTTTTCGTTGCTATAAAAAGGAAGGATGAAGAACATGAAAAAAGGATTTACATTAATTGAACTATTAGCTGTGATTGTTATATTATCAGTGATTATCTTAATCACCGTACCGATGATAACAAATGTAATTGAAGAAAGTAAAAAGCAAGCACTAGCGTCTAGTGTACAAGGAATATTAGATTCGACTAATTATTTTACAATGAGTCATGATACAGGAGTCTATGAATTTTTGTTTGACGAAGAACATCAAGGAAGTACCATAAAGGGAGAAAAACTAGAATATAAAGGAAATATAGATGGAGAAGGGAAACTTTATTTAGATAAAGAAGGAAATACAAGCGTTTGTATCTCAAATGATACCTATTATGTATATAAAAACTATAATAGTGGAATTATCGTAGGAGAAAGAAAAGCTGGAAATTGTATCATAGGATTTGATGCTTTAACCAATAAATATGTAGCAATGTTAGATAATGGAACAGGTAATGTTAGTAATGTTTATTCCAAAGATGAGGTTGATAATTTAGTAGGTAATTTGCAAGATCAAATTAATGTAATAAATACCAATATGGAAAACTTATCTAGCATACTAAAAGAAAATTCGGAAAAAATAAATGTTTTAAGTAGAAATGAAATCAATTTTGATTATTCTAGTAATTCTAAAGTTACTAGTACCTCAGAAGCTTTACAGGCCATGTGGGATAGATTATTTCCAAAAGCGATAAATTTTATTAATACAGACGAAGTTTCAAACTGGAATGCTACTGGTCAGACATACAATTCAAAAAAAATATCAGATGAAAATCGCTTATACTTATCAACTGCTGATACCGGTACTTATAGTGATGCTACAATAAAAAGTTTAGTCTATACAAGAAATGCAATTGATTTAACTTATTATAAAACTTTACGTATTATTGGAACAGCAAGTGGTTTTGGATCAACTAGTCAAGCAGTTCCAATCAATATTCAATTAATTTCGGAGAGTGGAGTGACTACTACATTATATAGTGCATCATATACTGGTGGTAGTTTGTCGGTTAATATTACAAAAGATATTTCAGCATTGCAAGGAAAATATACACTTAGAGTAACATTAAGTAAATATGGAAACTGGCACACATATTATAATTTTACAACTTTTCAAATATATTAAAAAAACTGATATATACCAAAAGTCGGTATTATATCAGTTTTTTATTGCTTTTTCCTAATTTTTATTATGATTAAAAGAAAACATGGAATGAAAAAGAAGAATACGCTTAATAATACAGGGTAAAACGATAATAACATATGATTTACAAACGTATTATTTGGAAAAATAAAAATACTTGTAAATAGAATAACACATAGAATTATAAAGATAATTCCATTTGTCACTTTACCCTCTTGCCAAGAAAATACTTGAAAAAAAGTCTTTTTAATATAATAACATCCCATTGTGCAAGTGACGTATAAAAATAGAATCCACATAATTGCAACAATACTTTCAATCCTGTCAAAAATTGATAAAAGAGAAATTCTTTTTAAAATATTATAGGTTGGATATTGATATAAAAGAGATAATTCAATTCCAAATACAGATAAAACAACATAAGTAATGGTACAAACAACAAAAGAAGATAAAAGATAGGTAATAATCATTCTTTTAGTAAGTTTTTCATTATTTCGAATATCTTTTTTTGGAATAATGGTAAGCAAAAAAAGAGGAAGTGTAATGTAACAAACATCGTAAAAGCTGGCATGTATCGATGGACCAATTCCATTGACTAAAAGTGGCATAATATTTTCTGGCATAGTTTGAATTGATAAACCAATCAGTCCTACAATAAATAGGAAAAAGGAAATATATCCAAATATTATAATGCTTCTTGTGAATGTTTGAAACGGATGAATTAATGCATATAAAATAGGAATGACAAACATAATAGCAATGAAAAATTTAGGTGTACTATAAAGATACTCTGAACTTATAAAGTTTGTTAAATTATAAAAATTGACAATGATATAAAATGATATCATTCCACATATAAATAAACTAATGATTTTACCAAAAATCCCAAATTGTTCATACAATATGTCATTGATATTAGAATCATTTTTATAATTCATCAATTTAATAAAAATAATTAATGGAACAAAGCCAATAATTATACCGATAATAGGCGCAATGCAAGCATCTTGTTTTGCTACACTAATGAGTGTATTAAAAGTTATTCCAATTACACCAGAGCTCATCAAAAACCACATTAAGACGTTTATTTCCATATTTTTAATTTGTGACTTCATCTTGTAATCCTCCTATCGATTGTTCTAATGACCCTTTTGTTTGTAAATTTACCTTTACTTCATGATTAATTTTTAAATTTGGAAATACATCATGACTCCAATCTTGATGAATATTTAAAAAATAATGAGGGAACTTTTTATAGATTAGATTCCCAAATCCAAAAATATCAGATTTGTATTTTTTTTGTGCACAGTCAATTGCTTGATTTAGAATACTTTTGACATTATCTTCAATAGCAGATTCAATATCTTGAATTGTATCAACTTCATCTATGTTAAGAGAACTAGATAACTCCCTAATGGCAGCATCTGCTTTGTAATTAACAGTAATAACTGGTGTATTATCCACCATATTGACTTCATTAGAAACAGAAATATTAGTTAAGTTAACAGTAATGTAATGACTTTTATATTCAAATGTTGCTGTAGTACTAGTAACATTATGATTGATAACATTAATCCCTCTACTTTCTTTTTCATTAGCATATCCAACTAAGACATCGTCATCAAAAATGGCAACATTTCCTAATTTTAGAACCGCTTCTGGTACAGATTGTTGTAAACTATCACTACTTTGTGCTTCCTCCGCATTTCCTAAAATTAGAATAGAAGGTGCAGTAGCTTCTGCTCCTGGTTTTACGATATTTTCAATAAATTTACTGTAGGTTATACTAGGAGATACAGCCTGTGAATTAGTAGCAGATTTTAAATTAAAATAAATGTTTTGAGATGGAAAAGTTTCTAATGGAGATAATGTAGAAATAACATCGGATGCCTTTGCTTCATGAGAAATTATGATAAAAAAACGTTTAACAGATTCGGGATCGCGTAGAAAGTAATCTAGTATCGGATATAATCCATCTTTTGCTACTTCTTCATTAATAACAATTACAGTCAAATGTCCAATATAAATGTCTTTAGAAAGTTGTAAATTGATATTACGAATAGCTTCAGAAATGGTATTTCCTTTATCTGAATATACGATAGTTTGACTTTCACCTTCTTTAGAACTAACTTGTGATTTTTTAGCATTTGAAATTAAGACGCTTACCTCATATTTACCATCTTCCGATTTATCTACGGCAATTCCGGTAGAAATTGCTAGTTGATTTAATTCTCTATAGTTCCAGCATCCAGTTAGCAAGAAAAGAAAAAAGAAAGGGAAAATAAATTTAATTTTCATGAGAATCACCTAATCTTCTAATATTTTTTTTGGTTAAATAAGTTGGCCTAAAGAACATTTTATTTCTTGGAATTCTTCTAATAGCATCATCTTGATCTTTTAAATAAAGTGGTGAAAAAGGAGTTAAATATGGCAACCCATTTTCTTCCATACTACACAATTTAAGTGTCAAAATGATACAACAAGAAACAAATCCAATTAATCCTGCAAAAGCAGAAAAGAAAATGAAAATAATTCGCCAAGTTCTAAGAGCATTAACAAAATCGATATCTGTAAATAATAATCCGCTAATCGAAGTAATAGCTACAATAATAATTACGATAGGGGATACAACACCGGCACTTACAGCAGCTTCCCCTAATATCAAAGCCCCAACGATACTAACGGCAGCTCCCATAGCATTTGGAATTCTAATATCACTTTCTCTTAAGATTTCAAAAGCTATAATCATAATTAGAATTTCAAAAGCGGTAGGAAATGGCACTCCACTTTGTTGAATCGCTATTGAAATTAAAAGGTCATTAGGAATAATTTCTGGATTAAAGGTAGTTAAAGCTATATAAAAGCCTGGTGTTAGCAATGTCATAAAAAAAGCAATTATTCTTAGTAGGCGTGTTACGTTAACGTTTAATGCTTTTTGATAATAATCATCTGGATTATGAATAAAATCGACAAATAAAGACGGAGTAATTAAAACGAAGGGACTATTTTCTACTAAAATAACAATTTTGCCGTCTAAAAGAGAAGTACAAGCTAAATCAGGTCTTTCTGTGCTTTGAAATTTTGGAAAACAAGACTTTTGAACAGGTTCCAAAAAGCTTCTTAAATATCCACTATCTATGATTCCATCAATATCAATTTTTTCAAGCTTCTGTACAATATTATTTACTTTATCTTGTTCTACAATGTCATCAATATAGATAACATTAACTTTAGACTGTGTTCTTCTTCCAATCATTAATTCTTTAAATATTAAATTGGGATCCTTAATTCTTTTTCGAATTAATCCAATATTAATAGAATTATTTTCTGTAAAACTATCTTTTGGACCACGAATAACAGTTTCTGAGGTAGCTTCACTAACGCCTCTATCAAGTTTTGTTTTTGTTTCTATTAGGATAGCTTCTTTACAGCCTTCTACTAAAATACAAGTAAAACCGCTTGCTAGTTTAGAAAAGATATCTTCTATGGAATCACTCGTTAATAAATGACTGTTATAAATTGTATTTTTTAAAGTAGCATACACATCATCAAAAATACTTTTTTTATTTTTAATGATTAAACTGATATTTTGAACTAGAAAATCACTAATTTTATCATCACTACTTACACTTTCCAAATAAATATAACCTATTTTTTTGCCATCCCAATCTAAAATACGATCTACAAAATCGCTACTATTTTGATTATAATTTTTAATTGTTTCAATATTTTTTTGTATATTTTTTTGTAATTTCATATAAATCCCTCGATATTAATATTCTTTTTATTTTTTAAAATATACATTTTCGTTCTTAAAAAGTCATGATATAATGAGTATGGTGAAGTGTATGAATCAATGGATACAAAAAAACATGATAAAAATTATTTCTTGCTTTTTAATACTAGGACCTATTTTTGATTTGATTACAAGTTTGTCTTTAAATTTATTTCATGTTAATATGTCCATTATCATGATAATTAAAGTATTATTTATGTTATTGCTAATGTACTATATCTTAGTTATTTATAACCAAAAAAACAAAAAAAAGATTATTTTTTATGGAATTTTATTAGGAATTTATTTTTTAATATATATTTTTTTAATTGCTATAAATAAATCGGTTAATGCATTAAGTTATGAAATTCCTTATTTATTTCGAACCTATTTCTTTTCTATTACTTTATTAGGAATTTACTCTGTTTATCAAAAAGAACAAATTAAAATATCCAATAAAATTTTAGTGATTTCTCTTTTAGAATATTTGGTTTTACTATTACTTCCTTTTTTAACCAAAACAGGATTTGATAGTTATGCCTATAGTAAAGTAGGATCAATTGGATGGTTTAATTCTACAAATGAAATTGGAGGAATTTTATCTATTTTATTTCCTCTTTCTCTTTCTTATTTTTGGAGTACTAATAAAAAAGTAATACCTATTTATTTATTGATTTATTTCTATATTATTTTCAGTATTGGTAGTAAAGTACCAGTTTTGACAACATTCTTTACTTTATTACTATTTTTGTGTTTTTATTTAAAAAATAATCCTAAAAAAATAAAATTATTTATTTTACCTTTTCTATTCATATTATCTTTTGGTATTTATTTATTTCCGAAAACCAATTTTTATAAAAACATTCAAATCCATTTAGACTTTTTAGAAATTCATTCAGTCAATGATCTCATGACAATAGAAAATATAGATCATTTTATCTTTTCTTCTAGATTGAAATTTTTAAATCAAACCAGAATTAATTATCAAAAATCAAATTTAGCGTCTCATCTATTTGGAATTGGTTATATAGAAAACTATGGAACAGATGAAATAAATTTAAAAACAATTGAAATGGACTATTTTGATATTTTTTATCGCAATGGTATGATTGGATTTATCTTGTTTTTATTACCATTTATCTGGATTTTATGTAAAAACAAAGGTGAAGAAGTGGAAAAATATGCTTTATTTTTAGCTCTTTTTTTAGCTTTTTTTCAAGGCCATATTTTAACAGCGCCAAGCGTTAGTATTTATGTAATTATCATTTTATTGAATGGAGGAAAATATGAAAAATTGTGTTGTAATAATTAACTATAATGACTATGAAACAACTTATAATTTAGTCCAAAATATAAAAGATTATTCTAATTTAGATGAAATTGTTATTGTGGATAATGCTTCAAAAGATGATTCTTATGAAAAATTATTGAAATTACAAAATAAAAAAATAACCATTTTAAAAAATAGTTCTAATAAAGGTTATGGTTCTGGAATTAATTTAGGGGCCCGATACTTGATAGATAAATATCACAAATGTAATATTATTGTAAGTAATCCTGACATTGTAATTGAAAATGAAGAAGTTATTTCTAAATTGATACAAACATTTTCTTTAGATGTAGCTGTAGTAGCGCCAGTTATTCGTGAACATGTTGGTTATAGTAAAGGATGGAAACAACCAACTCCTTGGCAAGATATTTTATCCAATATTGTTTATTTACATAAAAAAATTCGTAATAAATATTTAGTTTATCCAAATAATCATTACGTAAATCCTATTACAGAAGTGGATATTGTATCAGGGTGTTTCTTTGCTATTAGAAGTGATGTATTAAAACAGATTGATTTTTTTGATGAGAATGTTTTTCTATATTATGAAGAAAATATATTATGCTCTAAATTAAAAAAATTTAATTTGAAAACAGTGATTAATACAGAAGTAGAAGTTTTTCATAATCATTCTGTTACAATTGATAAAAGTATTAATCGTATTAATAAATATAAAATTTTGAAAAAAAGTCAAATGTATTTTGAAAAAAATTATAATTCAGCTAATTTAATAGAAAGATTTTTGTTATGGTTTACTAGTAAAGTAACCTTAGGTATTTATTATTTATTTTTAAAGTAATATTTTAAAAGTGATATCTTTTTGAAAACAAAGATAAAATTAGGAATTTTTATGGAAAGTCAAAGAAGTAAGAGAAATTGATGATGAAAAATATGGGTTTATTGAACATCTGCAACGGTAAGTATGTCTGAATCAAACGTTTGGTATATACATAGATATGGTCGCATCTACAGCAATAACGCCCATAACACTACTATTGGTGTACGCCCAGTAATCACGATTCCAGGATCTATTATTTCTTAATAAAATACCTAAAATAAGAAAGGCTTAGTGCCTTTTTTCTTTTTCTATGTTATAATGATATAAGTAATAATGCGCTTGGAGGATTGTTATGAAAAAAAGTACAAAAAAAAATCAAGATCAAAACTTAGCTATTGTAGTAAAAAATATGAGCAAAAGTTTCAAAATTTATTATGATAAACCAAATACGTTAAAAGAAAGATTATTATTTTGGAAAAGAAATAATACAGAAATAAGACCAATTTTAACAAATGTTAATCTACAAATAAAAAAAGGTGAAACAGTAGCTTTGATTGGAACAAATGGCAGTGGTAAATCCACTTTACTAAAATTAATGACTAAAATTATTTATCCAAATGAAGGAAGTATTCAAACTTATGGAAAATTAACTTCTTTATTAGAATTAGGAGCAGGATTTCATCCTGATTTTACAGGTAGAGAAAATATTTATTTTAATGCCTCTATCTTTGGATTAACAAAAAAAGAAATTGATAAAAGATTAGATAGCATTATTGAATTTTCGGAATTAGGTGAATTCATTGATAATCCTGTTCGAACTTACTCATCCGGTATGTATATGCGTTTAGCATTCTCAGTAGCTATTAATGTAGATGCTGAAATCTTATTAATTGATGAAATTTTAGCAGTAGGTGATCAACATTTCCAAGAAAAATGTTTTAATAAATTACATGAATTAAAAAAATCTGGAAAGACAATTGTTATTGTTACTCACGATATGAATTCCGTTAAAAATTTGTGTGATAGAGCAATTTGGATTTATGAAGGAAAAGTAAAAATGGATGGACCATCTAATACAGTAGTAGATGAGTATCTAAAAATCTGTGGATAGGTGATAAAATGAAAGTATTTAAAGATTTATATCAGTATAGAGAATTATTAAAAACAAATGTAAAAAAAGAGATTAGAGGAAAATATAAAGGTTCTTTTCTAGGAGTATTATGGAGTTTTGTCAACCCTCTTTTAATGGTTCTAGTATATGCAATTGTATTTCCATACATTATGCGTGTTCAACAAGATAATTATTTGATTTTTCTAATTGTAGCTATTATTCCATGGAATTTTTTTACAACTGTAATTGCACAAGGATCTATTACGGTTAGAACCAATGGAAATATCATAAAAAAAGTATATTTCCCTAGAGAAATTTTACCCATTTCTGTTGTTGTAAGTGGATTAGTAAACTTTTTAATTTCTTGCCTTATTATTTTTATCTTTTTAATTGGAAGTGGTATTGGATTATCTTGGTATTTATTATTACTTCCTGTAATTGCTATCATAGAATTTATGCTGTCTTTAGGAATTGTCTTTATCGTAAGTTCTATCAATATCTATGTAAGAGATTTAGAATATATCGTAAATTTTATCATTAGTTTATTATTTTATGCTACTCCAGTTTTATATAATATTAATATGTTTGAAGGCAGCTGGATTGCTAAATTATTAATGTTAAATCCGATGACTCACATAATTAATGCTTATCGTGATATTATGTATTATCAAACTTTACCGAATATGAAATACTTAAGTATTGTTGCATTTGCTAGTTTTATTATCATGATTATTGGATATAAAATTTTCAAAAAACTAGAAAAAGGATTTGCGGAGGAAGTATAATGATAGCATTCATTATTTTACATTATAAAAATTTAAAAGATACGATAGAGTGTATTGAATCCATTCAAAAACAAGAAACCGATAAAGAGGTTAAAATTGTAGTAGTGGATAATCATACATTAACAGAAAAAGAAGAAAATAAATTGCAAAAATATAATGTAGATTTAATTAAATTAGATGAAAATATAGGATTTGCAAAAGCAAATAATATTGGTTGTAAATATGCTATTAAAAATTATAAGCCAGACTATTTAGTAGTAAGCAACAATGATATTATTATTAGACAAAAAGGTTTTATCGAAAAGATATATGCAGAAGAAAAATTTGATATATTAGGTCCAATGATATTAACAAAACATGGACAGTCTGTTAATCCTTTTCCTGTGTATAAAACGTTAGAAGAAGTTGAAAACCAAATAAACAAAACTAAAAAATTGATTCAGATATATCAAAGTATCATACTTAGAAATTTACTTAAAATATATATAAAGCTAAAATCCAAAATAAAAGGAGAAAGATTGGTAACAAATGGTGTAAAAAAAGAATACAATGTAGCGCTACATGGATGTTTTCTAATCTTTTCCAAACATTACTATAAAAAATATAAAGATGTTTTTTATAATGAAACATTTCTTTATCATGAGGAAGAATTCTTATATCAAAGAATCATTAAAGATCAATTAATATCCATATATGATCCAAAGTTAAAAGTATTCCATAAAGAGGGTGCTTCTTTAAATAGTGCAATCAAAGAAGAGTATCCAAAATTAATATTTAGAAATAAAGAAATTTTGAAATCATTAGAATTATTAGAACAACAAATGAAGGAGATGTGTGATGAATGAAAAATCCAAAAATATCAGTAATTGTTAGCGTATATAACACAGAAAAATACATAGAAAAATGTCTAGATAGTTTATTGAATCAAACATATAGCAATATAGAAATTGTAGTGATTAATGATTGCTCAACAGATGGAAGTTTAAAAATATTAAAAAAGTACGCAAAAAAATATGATAATATGATTTTGATTGAAAATAAGGAAAATAAAGGTTTATCTTATTCTAGAAATGTAGGTTTAGAAAAAGCTACAGGTGAATACATTGGTTACATTGATTCAGATGATTACGTAGATTCTACTTACTATGAACAAATGATGAAGGCTATAAAAAAAGAAAAATCGGAAATTGCAATAGCCGATATGAAAATTGTCTATGAAGATGGAAGTTTTCCTGATTATGTAAGTAAAGGGTGCAATGGAGAAGTTAATACGCTTAATATCATAAAAAATGGTTTAGCAGCATCCGCTTGTAATAAATTATTTAAAAGAGAAATTATTGAAAAATATAAGTTTTCAGAAGGAAAATTAAATGAAGATTTAGCCGTTATTTTGCCATCTATTGTAGCAGCTAAAAAGATCTCTTATGTAGAAAACAATAATTATTATTATGTTCAACATACTGGATCTATTCAAAATTCTAGATTTTCTGATCGAAGATTTGATATTTTTTACGGTGTAGAACTAACATTAAAAAGAATAAAAGGTTGTAAAAATTATGCAAAAATTTCACAAGCAATCATTTATGAACAATTAATCGTTTTATTAATTTATGTTATTCCAAAAGAAAAAAACTTAATTAGAAGACATCATATTCTAAAAAAATACAATCAATTATCTAAAAAATACAATATTAGAAAAAATCAATATTTTTGGAAATTTTTAGAAGAACAGGGTAGAAAACATGCTATCTATTACAAAATTTTATTCAAATTAAATTGCAATGGATTATACATTTTAGCAGATTTATGGATGTTAATGTATGATGTACTACGTTCTTTGTTAAAAGCAAAAAATGTTAAAACAGATGCTAATATGGATGATTTAATTGAAAAAGCAAAAGAACAAAGCAAATTAAATGAAAAAGTAAGTGTATCTGTTGTCATACCAAACTATAACTACAAGAGATTTTTGTATCAAAGATTATATAGTATTTTATCTCAAAAAGAAAAAATTAATGAAATTATTATATTAGATGATTGTTCAACGGATGATAGTCGTAAAGAAATTGATAAAATTGTAGCTGAACTAGAAAAATATATTGACATTAAAAAAGTTTATAACGAAAAAAATAGTGGTTCTGCTTTTAAACAATGGGAAAAAGGGTTTAGTTTAGCAAAAAGCGAATATGTTTGGATAGCAGAAGCCGATGATTACTGTTCCGATAAATTATTAAAACAATTAGTAAGACCAGTAGTTAAAAATAGAGATATTATTATTAGTTATGCAGATACTGCTTTTATTGATACCGTTGGAAATTATTTAGTGAAATCCATTGTTCCAGAAATTGACATTTTAAATACTGGACATTGGAATCGTAACTATGTAAACAATGGAAAAGATGAATTTAATCATTACACTTATCTAAATTGTACGATAGCTAATGTTTCATCTTGTATCATTAAAAATAATAATTATAGTAGATTTTTTAAAGAATCGGGAAAATTTAAACAATGTGGTGACTGGTTACTGTATGCCAATATCATGCAATTAGGGGATGTGGCTTATTCTCGTCAAACATTGAATTATTATCGTATACATGGTTCTAATGTTAGTAGTGTCACTAAAAAACAAGCTCATATGGATGAAATGAAAAGAGTCCATGGCTATTTTGATGAAACATATGGTTTAAATAAAAAACAAAAAGAAAATATAAATAAAAGATATAAAATTTTAGCAAAAGCATGGAAACTTAAATAAATATGACTAGTAAATTAGTCATATTTTTTGTATAATGGTACAAGAGGTGACTTGTATGAAAAAATTAATCAATCAAATTGCTAAATTCGGTGTAGTTGGTATTATAGCAACCTTAATTGATTATATATTACTATTTATATTAACGGATGTATTTAAAATTTATTATATGACTTCATCCATTATTTCTTTTTCTGTATCTTTAATTTTTAACTACATAGCTAGTATAAAGTGGGTGTTTAATGTAGAACATAAGCAAACCTATAAAGATGGATTGTTATTTTTAATCTTTAGTCTAATTGGATTATGGATTAATCAAGAAGTAATGTATTTAACAGTAGAAAAACTAGGAATTTATTATATGATTAGTAAAATATTTGCTACTGGTATTGTTATGGTTTGGAACTTTATAACAAGAAAGATATTTATTGAAAATTATGAAAAAGTAGTAGCTTTTTTAAAAAAGTCATAATCTTGTGTTCTGGGAGGTAAAATCATGCAAAAAATATGTCAAAATATAACACTAGTAATGTGTAGCATTCTGTTTATCATCGTATTTTTGTTTTCTCTTTTTTATAATTCGAATGTTACCTACGATGACAAACCATTATTAAGTATTCTATTTTCTATTTTTGTTCTCCTTTTTTGGGGAATCCTTTATTTTTTCCTCAACAAGAAAATAAAAAATATTTCTAAAAAAGGAACCATCTTTTTTCTTTTCTTTTACTTTTTAATGGTATCACTTCTTCAAATTTTAGTATTAAAGCAATTGTCGGTAAAACCATCTTGGGACTTTGGCGTAGTATTCAATAATGCTGAAGACTTTGTCTTAACAGGAACCAGAAGTTTAGATTCATATCCGGAATATTTTCAACTATTTCCAAATAATATAATGTTATTTTCTCTTTTGGTTGTATTTATTAAAGTAGGTTTAATATTAAATATCGCACCATTATATTCTGGATATATTATGAATATTTTGTTTATCGACTTATCTTTATTTTTATTGTACTTGACCATCAAAAATACAGCAAGTGAAAAAAATGCTATATTTGGTTTAATAGTTATTTCCTTTTTTATTCCCATTTTCTTATATACACCAATTATATATTCAGATACTTTGTCTTTATTTATACCAATCCTTTTTGTTTATTTATATTCAAAAGTAAAAGATGAACAAAATAAAAAAAATTGGCTGACATTTTTAGGAATTGGAATTACCTTGTTTTTAGGAAAAGAACTAAAAGTTACATCGTGGATTATATTCATTGCCCTAACAATTAAGTATTTTACCGAACACTTCAAAGTAAAAAAAGTTTTATTTCTTTTTCTAAGTATTTTTATGTTTTTTATCTGTGAAGCAACCTTTCAGACATTGATTGTAAAAAATCAAAAATTTCAATTTCAAATAGATGGTTATGAAACAATTCCTGCTACCCACTGGATAATGATGGGAGTAGAAGATATTGATAAGAATAATACAAGTAGAATGAGTTATGGTGGTTATAATGAGTTAGATTATAAACTAACAGAAAGTTATCATTCAAAAAAAGAAGCAATGATATTTAATATCAAAGAATATGTAAATAGGGTAAATAAAATGGGAATGATTGGTTATTCCAATTACTTAATCCATAAAGCCGTTAATACATGGACAGATGGATATTATTATAGTAATATGAAATTATTAAGACAACCATATCATCCAGATAGTTTTTTATACAATTTATTATTTGTAAATAACATAACTGTTACTTTATTCAATGCCTATACACAAGGAGTAACTTATGCCTTTATCATGATTGTTATGATTGGAAGTTTGATAAAATTACAGACAAAAGATCATTCATTAGACTATTTAAGATTGACTTTGATAGGTTTATTTATCTTTTTCTTGTTGTGGGAAAATAGAAGTAGATATATATTCAATTACATTCCTATTTTTGTATTAATAATAGTGGAATTCTATATTTTTATCTATCAAAAATATATTAAAAAAGATAATCTTAAAAATCAAACTAATTGATTCTATTGCAAATAAATGAAAAAAATATTATGATATAAATTAGTAAGGAGAATTTTTATGAATACATTATATGTTGTAGTACCATGTTATAATGAAGAAGAAGTATTAGAAGAAACAACAAAACGTTTAAAGGAAAAATTAACAAATTTAATTAACCAAAAAAAAATATCCAAAAATAGTAAAGTAATGTATGTAAATGATGGTTCTAAAGATAAAACTTGGGAATTAATTAAAAAAATTTCTAAAGATACCATGTTTACAGGTATTTCTTTATCCCGAAATAGAGGACATCAAAATGCTTTATTAGCAGGACTTATGACAGCAAAAGAAAAAGCAGATATTATTATCAGTATGGATGCAGATCTACAAGATGATATTAATGCTATAGATGAAATGATAAAAAAATATGAAGAAGGAAACGAAATTGTTTATGGTGTTAGAAGCAGTAGAAAAAAAGACTCTTGGTTCAAAAAAACAACTGCAGAAGCCTTTTATAAATTTATGAAAATAATGGGAGTTGATATTATTTTTAATCATGCAGATTACCGTTTAGCAAGTAAAAAGGTTTTAAATGAATTAGAAAAATTTGAAGAAGTAAACCTTTTTCTAAGAGGAATTTTCCCACTTATCGGATACAAATACGATATTGTTTATTATGAGAGAAATGAACGATTTGCTGGAGAAAGTAAATATCCCCTAAAAAAAATGTTAAATTTTGCTTGGGATGGGATTACGTCTTTTAGTGTGAAACCAATTCGCTTTGTTTTAACATTAGGTATTATTATTTTTACCATTAGTATTGTTATGATTATTTATTCACTATTATCTAAGTTATTAGGTAATGCTGTAGATGGATGGACTTTTCTATCTTGTTCTATATGGTTTGTATCAGGTATTCAAATGCTTTCACTTGGTATTATTGGTGAATACATTGGAAAAAGTTATAATGAGGTAAAAAAGAGACCTAGATATATTATTAGTGAAGATTTAAGTAAAAATGTGTAGCAACACATTTTTTTCGTAGATAAAATAGATAAAATAAGTTATAATAATATAGGAGTGTGATAGCAATGAAACCACTTGTGCTATGTATATTAGATGGCTTTGGTATTCGAAAAGAAAAAAAAGGGAATGCTTTAGCAAAAGCAAATATGCCAAATTATGACAAATTGGTAAAAGAATATCCACATAGTTTATTATCAGCTAGTGAAGAAGCAGTAGGATTACCACATGGTCAAATGGGTAACTCAGAAGTTGGACATTTTAATATTGGAGCCGGAAGAGTAGTTTATCAACCACAAGAACAAATTAATGAAGAAATTAAAAATGGAAAATTTTACGAAAATAAAAATATTTTAGATGTCATTGATTATGTAAAAGAAAACAAGTCAAAGTTACATATTTTTGGATTATTAAGTGATGGTGGAATTCATTCTGATATTCACCATTTGATGGCACTAATTGATATGTGCAAAAAAAATGGAATAAAAGAAATTTATTATCATTTATTTTTAGATGGAAGAGATACATTGCCAACAGAAGCACTTTCTTATATTGAACAACTAGAAGAAAAAATAAAAGAAGTTGGTTTTGGAAAAATAGCTACTATTTCAGGTAGATACTATGCAATGGATAGAGACAATAGATGGGATAGAGTAGAAAAAGCTTATAAAGTAATCATTGGAGAAGGTAAAGTTACAAAAGATTATAAAAAGTATATAAAAGATAGTTATGAAAAGAATATAACAGATGAATTTATAGAACCAATTTTAGTGAATAAAGAGGGTAAAGTAGAAGATAAAGATGGTCTCATTGTATTTAACTATAGACCAGATCGCTTGAGAGAGTTATTTAAAGCATTAACCAATCCAAACTTTAATGAATTTGATCATATTACCTTTAAAAACATTAAACTAGTTACAATGTTTGGCGTAAGTAAAGAAGTCATTTGTACAAATGCTTATCAAAAGGAACCTTTAGAAAATACACTTGGAGTTTATTTAAGTAAACAAAATTTAAAACAATTAAGAATTGCTGAAACAGAAAAGTATGCGCATGTTACTTATTTCTTTGATGGAGGAAAAGAATTAGAACTAAAAGGAAAAGATCAAATATTGATTCCATCTCCTAAAGTTGCTACCTACGATTTAAAACCAGAAATGAGTGCGTACGAAATAACTGATAAATTAATAGAAGTGATGGGTAATTACGATGTTATTATCCTTAATTTTGCCAATGGAGATATGGTTGGTCATACTGGTAATTTTGATGCAACAGTACAAGCTTTAGAACATTTAGATGTTTGTTTAGGAAAAATTTATGATAAAGTAGAAGAATTAAAGGGAACTTTAGTGATTACAGCTGATCATGGAAACTGTGATACCATGATAGATCAGGAAAATAGAGAAGTAACATCCCATTCTATGAGTAAGGTTCCTCTCATTATTACAAATAAAAATATTCGTTTGAAAAATGGTAAATTAGCTGACATAGCGCCAACTATTTTGAGTTTATTAAAAATGCCTGTTCCAAAAGAAATGACAGGAGAAAATTTAATCCAAAAAAAGAATACGAAATCAAACATATTTATTATAGTATCACTTTTATTTCTAAGTTTTTTTACTATTTTTTACAGCGTTCGTTTTATAAAGTATTATAAAGAAGAACATCCTAGTACTCAGACAGAATCTAATTTAAGTGATGTACTAAAAGAACAAGTAGTTACAACTGGCAGTGGTTTATACTATCAAAATAAAGAATATATATATAAAGGACAAGTCGAAAATAATTATGTAAATTATTCTGGCTTTTTATTTCGAATTGTTAAAATCAATGAAGATAATTCCATTAAATTAGTTACAGATACGTCTATTGTTAATTTAAAATTAAAAAATCATTATAAAACATCAGATATCAGAAATTATTTAAATGATGATGGATTAGAAGATACAGGAATTTTTTATAACCAATTAATCTATCCAGAAATGTATTTAAAAAGTACTAGCTTCTGTATTCAAGAAACATTAGAAAATCATAATTGTGTAGAACAAATAAATGATAAAGTTGGCTTATTAACGTATAAAGAATATGTTCAAGCTTTAGGAAATGAATCTTATTTAAATAATGGAACTTATTATTGGTTGATGTCAACTTCTGCTCAAAATTATTATGTATTTACCGAAGGCGGAGTAAGTAGTGAAACAAATGGTTACTATGGAATTAGACCTGTCATTACTTTAAAAGACAATGTAAAAGTAGTAAGTGGTAATGGCACAAAAGAAGATCCATACCAAATTGAAAAGAATAATATTACAGTAGGAAGTTATATGAAATATAGTAATTATTTGTGGAAAATTATCGATATTGAAGAAGATGGATACAAACTTGCTTTAACAGAACTATTAGAAGAACGTTCTTTTTCTAAAGCATCAAATCAATATAATGCAAATGATAAAGGTTCCATTGCTTATTATCTAAATCATGATTTTTATGAAAAATTAAATAAAAATAATTTATTAGAAAAAGATTTTTATATAGGAAATTATAGTGACAATTACCAATCCGCTTATGCTGACACCGTGAAATCATATGTTGGGTTAATGTCGGTAACAGATAATTTTATCAATGATTTTTCAAATTATTATTTATTAACACCAGATACAGAAGATATGGTATATGCAGTAGGAGATAATAGTAAATTAATAGTATCATCCATTGATGAACTAAAAAAAATAAGACCAGTTATTTATGTCAGTAAAAATGTTGTAATGACTGGAAGTGGTACAATAGCAGATCCATATGTAGTAGAATAGGAGTAGTTATGCGTAAAATAGTAGTAACAGTATTGATTATTTTAGATATTTTGGCATGTACATTTTTGTTTTTTACGTATGGTCCAATTGACTATTTCAGAAATTTATTAGTGACAACAGCAATGACAACAAAATCTCACCACTATTTAGCGAAAACTTTATATAGTGATGAAACCATTTATAAAATTATGGATTCCAATTATATGGAAGAAGTAGATGAAAATACCGATTTGACAGCTATTAACATTAGTAAAATAAACGAACAGACTAGTTATGACTCTATTTATGAGGAACAAATTTTATCCAGAAAAAAAGAGGATGTGTATAAAATTATTCCATTGTCTGGGACAGGTTATCAAGGATATTTAGTGGCTGTTTATGACCCATCTAGAATTCAACTTGTTACCAGTAATTATCTAGGAACTAGAGGAGAATTTCTAGAAAGCATGGCAAAAAGAGAAAATGCTCTTATAGCTATTAATGCTGGTGGCTTTGCTGATGCAGGTGGAGTTGGTAATGGTGGTATTCCAACAGGTACCTTAATAAAAAATGCGAAAATTTTATATCAAGGAGTAGATACTGGTTGGGGTGGCGGTATTGTTGGTTTTACAAAAGATAATATTTTAATGCTTTACAAAGGAAGTGCTGAAGGAGCCATACAGGCCGGAATAGAGAATGCTGTTGAATTTGGACCATTTTTAATTGTCAATGGAAAAAGGTCTATTGCGAAAGGAAATGGTGGATATGGTATTTCTTCTAGAACAGCTATTGGGCAAAGAAAGGACGGTATTGTCTTGTTTGTTGTAATAGATGGTAGACAACCAGGATATAGTTTAGGTATTAGCATGTCCGAATTAACAGATATATTTGTTCGTTATAGGGCTTATAATGCTGTTAATCTAGATGGTGGAGCTTCTAGTAGTTTGGTTGAAAATGGAAATTTAATTAGTAAGCCATGTGCCATTAGCGCTACTGGTGAAAGATGGATACCAAGTGCTTGGATGGTAAAATAAAAAAGAACAATTTAGATTGTTATTATCTAATTGTTCTTTTTCTTTGTTCATTTTCCTCTATTGTTTCTTTTTTTATTTGTTCTATCTTTTCTGAATTTAAGGAAACAATTTTTTGATTGTCATAATATATTTTACCACTATCATGAGTACTAATACATTTAACATATTTTCTAATTGTTTCTACTTGTTCGTGTTTGTTTTGTTCACTACTTATTATGTTTGCTCTAATGTAATATACAATAGTAAATAAAACTTCTAAAGAATTTTGGTAGCTTAAGGTAGGAATATTTCTAATTTGAGACTTTTTAATATCCTGCATCAATTCATTATATCCATCACATTGTTTTAATGGAGCTGGATTTAAAAGAATGCTCTTTAAAGTAATTAAATCCTCTTTAAATTTTTGATTAAAATAGGTACTATTATTTAATATAAAATTACTTTTTTCAATTATAATTGCTTTTTTAATATCTTTGATTTCTGAACTTGACATACAACCACCCCTTTGAATAGTTAATAATTTAACATTTTTTTTAAAATTGTCAAATTAAAAAGGAGATTATCCCCTTTTTATATCCATAATAACTGGAAGTATGATAGGTTTTCTACCAGTTTTGTTGAATACATAACTAGAAACATTTGTTACAATTTCATTTTTAATGTCTGAATAGCTAATGTGCTTATCTAATTTACTAAGAATTGCCGATTTGGCTACATTTTCAAGTGTTCTTAATAATTCTTCATTTTCATTGATTTGAACAAATCCTCTAGTAGTAATATTTACTCTTCCAAGAAGAGTATTATTTTTTGTATCAACATTGGCAATTACTACAATAATACCATCATTTGCCATTACATTTCTATCTTTAATTACAATAGAGCCAACGTCACCAATCCTGTTACCATCTACATAAATATCCTCTGCTGTAATTTTACCTGCTCTTGTGACTTTTCCTTTATACATAGACAAAACATCCCCATTTTCAAGGACGAAAGTATTTTCTTTCGGAACATCACAGGAAATGGCTAAATCAGCATGTTGTTTTAACATTCTATATTCACCATGAAATGGCATAAAATATTTTGGTTTCATTAAACGAATCATTAGTTTTAATTCTTCCGCATTTCCATGTCCGGAAGAGTGAATATCACTTAAAGAAGTATTGGTATAAACTTGTACTCCTTTTAAATATAATTTATTAATTGTTCTAGAAATACTAAGAGCATTTCCAGGAATAGCAGAAGACGAGAAAACGACAATATCATCTTGTTGTAATTTAATTTGTTTATGACTACCATCTGCAATTCTAGATAAAGCAGCTAATGGTTCTCCTTGTGAACCGGTACAAAGTAAACATACTTTGTTTGGTGGAAGTGTATTTGCTTCTTCTGGTGTAACAAAAATTTCTTTGTTTTTAATGTATCCACCTTCTATTGATATTTCAATATTATTTTCCATACTTCTTCCAAAAGTAGCAATTTTTCTACCATTTTTTTTACAAGTATCTACGATATGTTTTAAACGATAGATATTAGAAGCAAAAGTAGCAATAATAATTCTTCCTTTTTCCTTTGCAAATATTTCTTGCAAAGCCATATCTACTTTTGACTCACTTAAGCTAATTCCTTCTGATAAAGCATTTGTAGAATCACTAAGTAAAATAGTAACGCCTCTTTTACCAATTTCGGCCATTTTTTGTAAATTTGCCATTGGTCCAATTGGTGTTAAATCGAATTTAAAATCTCCGGTAGTAACGATTGTTCCGTTAGGTGTTGTGATGCATATTCCGTGTGAATCAGGAATAGAGTGCGTTGTTCTAAAAAACTCTACTTCCATATTTTTAAATTTTACTTTTGTTTTTTCATCATATACATATAAGTTATTGTATTGAATTCCACGATCCTCTAACTTTTTTCTAATTAAACCGACTGCTTGATTTGGCGCATATATAGCAGGAATGTTGACTGTACTAAGTAAAAAAGGAATTCCACCAATATGATCCTCATGACCGTGTGTAATAAATAAAGCTTTAATTTTAGATTCATTTTTCTTAAGGAATGAAAAATCTGGAATAACATAATCAATTCCTAGTAATTCTCCTTGTGGAAATAAAATTCCTGCATCCGTTATAATAATTTGATTGTTGTACATTATACAGTACATATTTTTTCCAACTTCACCAAGACCACCTAGCGCAAAAATCTTAGTGTCATCGTTGTTAAATAATTTCAAATAAAATTCTCCTTTCTTTTATTCGTTCAATGAAATCTAACTACATCATTATATCTTTTTTTTTTAAATTTGTCTAGTTTGTTAAAATTGTTCTTTTATTTTTTTATCTTTTTTGTTATAATCTAGATAATAGGTGGTGTAATAATGAACGACGAAAAAATAGAAGATTTATTTGCAGAAGCAGTAGTGCCAGAACAACCAGAAGTTTCTTCAACAGCATTCGCAGATCTACCTCCTGTAGAACCAGTAGATAGTGAAGCAACAGATAAAAAAGAAGAAAAAAAAGATGCCGAGAATAATACAGTTAGTAAAGAAGTATTAGAACATCCAGATGCTAAAGTTACTTTACAACATGAGGAAGAAGAAGTAGTTGATAAAGAAGAAATAGAAGAATTAAAAAATGTTAAATTAATGGATAATAGTTCTTTAAAATTTGTTTTAATTTTAGGACTTATCTTTTTAGTTTTCATTTTCTTAATTCCTATTATATCAAAATATTTATAATACTGTTTGATAGTAGTAAAAATTTGAATTCTAGAAAGTTAGAAGCTTGTAAAAAGTTTCTTTTTTCTTTATAATAATTTCAGGAAGTGAATGATATGAAGGTACAAATTGAAAGATTAGATCACCAAGGAAGAGGAATCGCAAAAGTAGAAGGAATTACTACTTTTATTCCAAATGCTTTAATTGGTGAGATAGTAGAAATAGAGATCATTCAAAAAAAGAAAAAATATAATATTGGTAAAGTTGTAAAATACATAGAACAGTCTCCTAAAAGGGTCAAACCAATTTGTCCTTACTTTGAGAAATGTGGTGGTTGTGATTTGATGCATATGAGTTATCCAGAACAATTACAATTTAAGAAAAATAAAATAGAAAATATTATAGAAAGGTATACTTCTTTAGATAAAAATATTGTAAAAGATATTTTGTATGGAACAGAATATAATTATCGAAATAAAGTAACTTTTCAGGTAAAAAATCAAATTGGTTTTTATGATAAAAAAAGTAATGATATTATTCCAATTACATACTGCTATTTAGCTTCTAAAAATATCAATGAAATATTATCTATTTTCACTACATGCAATTTAAAAAATGTAGATCAAATTATGGTAAGAAGCAATAATAAAGATAATATGGTAGTTATCCACAGTAAAAAAATAACGAATGAAATTATAGAAAAATTAAAAGAAAAATCTTTTATTTTACAATATGATCAAAAATATCAATTAATCAGTGGTCAAAATCACATAGTCGATCAAATAGGAAATTATCAGTTTATAATATCTCCAGATTCTTTTTATCAAGTAAACAGTAATATGGTGGAAAAATTGTATCAACAAGTATTACAATATTTACAACCCCAAAAAAAGGAAATTGTTTTGGATTTATATTCTGGTACGGGTACTATTGGCATTTATATTAGTTCTCATGTAAAAAAGGTGATTTCAGTTGAAATTAATCCATATGCAGTAGAAGATGCTAAAAAAAATAGAGAATTAAATCATGTGGAAAACATCGAATTTATTTGTGATGACGTAGCAAATGTAATAGATCAATTTAAACAAAAAATAGACTCTATCATAGTAGATCCACCAAGAAGTGGCTTAGATGAAAAAACAATTCATTACTTAAAACAAATTAATCCAAATAAAATAGTATATGTATCTTGTGATCCCATTACTTTAGCAAGGGATTTAGAAAGACTAAGTGATATTTATTCTGTTAAAGAAGTAACTCCAGTGGATATGTTTCCAAATACAAGTCATGTTGAATGTGTTTCAGTACTACGTCAAAAAAATTGAAAAAATAAAAAATTTTATCAAAATTGATTTTTGATAAAATTTATAAGATTTATTAAGTAGTTTAAAAGAAGAGTATATGTTTTCACTTACCGCATACTCATATAAAGAAACATATACTAACTAGGCAATTTAAATGAATATTTAATTTTTAAATAAAGATGATGGAGTAGGTGAAAAGGTGATAAATAAAATAAAATTAGATGAAGCGTTTGCGTTTTATAATATAGATAAAATATATAAAGAAAAATGTTATAGATGTGTTGAAGAGATAAAACAAAATGAAAATTATAAAAAATCATTTAACGATGTATATAAAATTTTATATTGCAGTGATTTCTCTAAAATAGAAGAATTATGGCAAATAAAAGATGTAAATGAATTATTTGTAAATAACATAAATCCATTTGTAACAAATTTGATGATAATATTGGGTTATGAAACTCATAAAAATAATATGAATAAATATAGAATTGATATAGAACAAGTTGAAATTCATAAAAATAGAGTAAAAGAATGCTTTGAAAATGACTTGATATACAGAAAGTATAATAGTGTAAGAATATCGCAAATGCTATGGGCAGTGTATTTCATAAAAGTTAGAATTATAGAAATAGGAAGGTTACAATATGAGTATGAAGATACAGAAAACAATGTTTCTACAATAAAGATTCATATACCAAAGGGTAAAAAATTAAATCTAATAGAAGTCAAAGATTCAATAAAAAAATCAGAAATTGAACTAAAACGTATATTTAAACTAGAAAAAACTAAATATATCTGTGATTCTTGGTTATTAAGTAATCAAATTTATAGTATACTTGATAAAAATTCAAATATTGCCTTTTTTCATAATTTATTTGATATTAAAGATGGTGAAGACTGTATTAATGATATTATGAATTTTGTGTACGGAGTAAATGTGTGTAATGATTATAATACATTATCTGAACAGACAACATTGCAAAGAATAATAAAGAAAAAAATATTAAAAGGAGAAAAGTTTTATTTAGGCTTGGGAGTTTTAAAGAAAGAAAATTATTAAAAGAAGAAAAGTGTTGTAATATAAATGTTATGACAGAATAAAAAATAATTTAGTTATTATACTAGTCTATATTGAGAGAATGTGGTATATATAATAGGCATGACCAATATACATTTTAAAATTCTACTAGTCATAACCATAGTACTTATCATGTGGAGTGTGTTTCAGTACTACACCGAAAAAAATAAAAGAGATATGGAGGATAATATGAAAGTACCATTAAGATTTCAAAATACGGAATATGATTGTGGAACAACTTCTTTTGTAAATGCTCTTGCTTATTTATATGATAGAGAAGATATTCCAGTTGAATTATTAAAAGCAATTTACAGATATACTTTAGATGTAGAGAATGAAGAAGGAATAAAAGGAAAAGGTGGAACTTCTAGAGAACATGCTGAAAAATTATCAAAATATTTTCAAAATTATGCTAATAATAAAACCTTTGACTTAAAATGTACAACATTAAAGGAAAAAGATGTTGATATTTTAAAAATAAAACAAGTTACAGATCATGGTGGTGTAGCGGTTGCTAGATGTTTTTTACTGGGGGATGAACATTATGTACTCATTACAAAAGTAGATGAGTATTTTGCCTATATATTTGATCCATATTATCTAGAAGAAGAGGCATTTGTGAAGGATAGCGAAATTTCAATTGTATTAAACCAATGCTTTACTCATAATAGATTAGTGACATTATCTAGATTAATGAGTACAGAAAGAAAAAATTTTTCTTTGCTTAATTTAAATGATAGGCAAGTCATTCTTTTAGAAAAATAAGATACATATCGAAAAACACTCTGTAAAGAGTGTTTTAAATAATCATTCAAAATTTAAATTTTAATCATGAGTACGCTAATAACAATCAAAATAGAAGCTATTATTTTTGAATAAATTTATTTTTATTGTGATTCATAAAGTATTCATAAATAGTATTTAAAATAGCAGTTAATGTAAGAAGAGGTACTACTAAAGTCACGCTTCCAAGTTGATAAGCTCTTACAGGTTTAATTAACTTTTTATAACAATTTCTTACGTAAAATAGGATATCTGAAAAGATAGTTAACCATTGTTTTAACATACTAAAAAGTAATACTAGTCAATCATGATTTATATTTTTTCCTCTTATATTACTGCCATCATCCCTTCATACATTATTTTAACAAACAATAAAAAACGATAGTCAATGATAATGTGCAAATAAAAAAAAGTTCATACAATAATAATGAAAGGAGAGCTATAAATGAATAACAAATATTCTAAGAAAATCCAATGTATTTTAGAGGAAGGAAAAAAATGTAAAGAAAAATTAGTGGTAATTGGGCCAACCGGTCCACAAGGACCAACTGGTCCAGCTACCATTACAGTAGGACAAACAACTACTGGAAATCCAGGAACTAATGCTTCTGTCACCAATGTAGGTACTAATGAAAATGCCATTTTGAATTTCACAATTCCGGCAGGTATGACAGGTCCAACCGGTCCACAAGGTCCAACTGGCCCAATTGGACCACAGGGTCCTCAAGGTATACAAGGATTAACAGGAGAAACTGGTCCAGCAGGTCCAGCAGGCCCAGCAGGTCCAGCCGGAACTACTCAAATCAGTGCATATGGTAGTAAATACGATAGTGGTGGGAACAATATTACATTAACAGAAAATGTATTTTCAACAATCCCATTAAATAGTAGTGGTCCACTTACTGGTATGACAGGTGAAACAACAAATGCATTGACAATAACGGAGACTGGCGTATATAAAATTGATTATTATTTTCAAGGTTCACCGAATGTGAAATCTACTTTAACATTTGAAGTAATTCAAAATACAAATCCAATCAGCAGTTCAACAATTATTAAAGAAGTAGAAGCGAATGCAGATGAAAGTTTTAATGGAAGTGTTATTGTTAATTTAACTGCTAATGATAAAATTAATTTAGGGCTAGAATCTAATGTAGCAACTGAAGTTTCACCATCTACAGGTACTAATGCGTATTTAAATATTGTGAAATTATCTTAAATAAACAACAAAAAAAGAAAATTGTCTGAAAAAAAACAATTTCTTTTTTTTGAATTGGTAAATTTTATGAAATAATTTTATTATAAAATTACAGATAAAAATATAAATTTATCTGAATATTATATATAAAAATTAGAAAGGAAATATTTATGAACAATAAAGAAAGAAAAAGTCAAATTGATGAATTAAATGAAGAGTTAAAAAAAATAAATGAAAAAATAAAAGATTCTGTAGATACTGTCATTATTTCAGGAATGTATATGAAGGATGATATAGAAGAAAAAAGAAAAAAAACAGCAGAAAATTTAAATGAAGCAGAAAAAGAAATTAAAAAGATCAATCAAAAAGGAAAAGAAAATGTACAGAAAGATATTTCAAAAATAAAAAATAATTTAAAGGAAATGAAGGAAAAAATATCCTTACGAAAAGAAGACAGAAACAAAGAAAAATTAGAAAAGCATATTGAGGATGAATTGGAATATGCTAGATATGCTTTATCAATAGCTATAATAGCAGCAGGAGAAGCAAAATTAGCTTTTTTAGAAGCGGTAGACTCTCAATTAGAATATGATGAATTATACGAATGTAAGGGAAAAACTCAAGTAGATATGTAAAAAATATCTACTTTTGTGCTATAATAAAAAAGAATAGGAGTTAGTGATATGAATTTAGTTCTAGACTTTATTTTTATATTCTATATTGGTAGTACAATTGGTTGGATATTAGAACTTTTTTTCCGTAGAATTGTTCATGGATTTTGGGTAAATCCAGGGGCATTAATTGGACCATACTTACCAATTTATGGGTTTGGATTATGTGCATTAACCGCCATATATTTGCTTTTTTATAATTTGTCTTTGCCCGCTATTGTAGTAATTCTTTTGATGGGAGTAGCTATGACGATAATTGAATTAATTGGAGGATTAACATTTGTAAATAAACCAGTTAAATTATGGGATTATAGTGATAGATGGGGCAATTATAAAGGAATTATTTGTCCTCTCTTTTCACTAATATGGACAGTAATAGGTGCTTTATATTATTATTTCATAGCAGGTTTTGTAATGAGTAAACTAATTTGGTTTAACAATAACTTATCTTTTTCATTTGTGTTAGGATTTTTTTGTGGAATTCTAATAATTGATTTTATTTATTCCACTCAAATGTTGTCAAAGATAAAAAAATATGCAAGGGATAATGATATAGAAGTAAGATATGAAGAATTTAAATGTCAAATTAAAGAGTTTCAAAAAAAACAAGAAGAAAAATATTCCTTTATTTTTGCAGTTAAACCATCAATGGATTTAAAAAAATATATTGATAAATATAAAAGAAAAGTAAAAAAAGAAAGAAAACATCAAAAAAAGGTTATGTCACAAAAATAAAATTATAAGTGAAAATTAAAATTCATAAAAATTGCAATAAAATGCAATTTTTTTCTATTTGGTAAAATTAGATTGACTAATTTATTAAAATAGTTGATTCAAATTTTTATTTTAGATTATCTAAAATAGCTTTTTATTCATTTGTAAAATAACAATTAATTCATTATATTAACAATTGCAATTTTAAAAAGGAGGGATAAAATGAAGAGAATGATAAAAATTGCAATTTTAATTATATCTTTGGTAAATATTAAAAATGTATCTGCTATTACTCCAAAAGTTATATACATGGAAAATGTATATTCTAATAGAGTATTAGGAGAACAAAAAATGAATGGTAAATTGGGCTATATTTATATAAATGGTCAGATAGCTTTTTGTATCGATCCATTTAGAATAATAGGTAATGAATATTCTACACAAGACGAACTTTATTCAACTCTTTATACTGAAGAAGAAAAGAGACAGATTTCTTTAATTATTCATTATGGAGCCGGAACACATCCTTCAAATCCATATTATTACATGGCCACGCAAGAACTTATATGGAGAATAAAAGGAGAAGGGGATTATTATTTTACTACGTCAGATTCTTTTGAAGGAGAAAGAATTAATGTGGAAACATATAAAGAAGAAATTTTAAAAAAAGTATCCAGTCATAACTTATTACCAAGTTTTTCAGATACTACAGTAATTGCCCAACTATATGATGATGTTTATTTAAGGGATGAAAACAATGTAATAAATTATTATCAATTATCCAATTATAGTAAAAATAAAATTTCAAAAAAAGAAAATGGATTAAGTATTAAATTTTTAGATGAAAATTCTACCGAGTTGGTATTGAATTCCAAAACCGTATCAGGCTCATCTTCTCATATATATGTTGGTAATGGTCAAAATTTACTTACAGCTTCTCTAGATGAGGAAAAAACAACAGTTGTTCATTTAAAAACAGAAGGAGTTAGTTATTATTTAAATATTCAATTTCTAGAAAACAATCAATCAATTTTTGGAAAAGTAAAATTTAAAATATATAATTGTAATACTTCTCAATTTATTGAAAATGGTAAAATCTACGAAAGTAATTATTTTGGTGATTTTCACTCTGATTTTAAATTAGAACTAGGTACTTATGAAATATCATATGTAGAAATTCCCAATGGTTATATAGCTCCATTAATGAGTAATAAAATTACATTAGATGAAAATTTAAAAGTAAATAGCAAATATGAATATGAATGGATTCATAATTTAGAAGTACCCCAAGGTCATTTAACATTATATAGAACCGCTATCCATACCAATAATAGTGCAATATTATTAAATGACATTGAATATAAAATTTACGCTTCTTCTGATATTTATGATGTACATTTTAAAATGATATATAAAAAAGATGAATTAGTAGATATAAGAAAAATTCAAAATGGTCAATTAGATATAGATTTACCATTAGGAAGTTATTATATTGTAGAAGGAGTTAACTCTTATAATATTCCAACTTTACCAAAACAATTTATTTCCTTTGGTTATAAAGATTCTATCACAGATATTTATTATGAAGAATTACATTTAGTTACACCAATGTTAAATCAATATTTTAACATTAATACCAAAATAGAATTATTAGATGGTAATTATATTCCATATAATAATTGCCAATATGAATTATATGCTAGTGAAGATATTTATTATTTAAATGATCTTGTTTATACAGAGGGTACTTTGATTAGAATACTAACAAGCAATGAAGATGGAATGATTCATGAGCGAATAGGATTACCATATGGAAAGTATAGTCTAAGAGAAATAAGAAAAGATATAGATTATGAAGAAATTCCAAATCAATTGATTGAATTTAATCAAGATAAAACAGAAATTTATTTAAATTATATAAAAAAACTAAAGAGAGGAAATTTAAGCATTACTATAAAAAATCGTAAAGGAAATATGTTAAATACTCTAAAATTTTTATATGATAAAGAGTACGATTATGCTATAGAAAATAATCTTATCTTAGAAAGTTTAAAAGTAGGAAATTACACAGTAATTTATGACAAGGAATATCCTGTTACTATTTTACCGAATAAAACAACTTATTTAGAAATTATATTAAAAAGTAATGAAGAAAATAGAATAGAAGATGTTTCCAAAGAAGAAGGCAATAAAGATACAGAAAAGGATAATGAAAATAAAAAAGAAGAAATAGACGAAGAATTAAAAAATAATAGTAAAAAAGAAGATCATTTAGAAAATGATGTAATTCAAAAGGAAGAAATATCAACAAACTATCACAAAAAAGAAAAAAACGGTTCAAATAATGAAATATTAGAATCGGAAGAATTACCAAATACAAGTAATTATTTACAAAAATATTATAGATTATTTGTTGGTTTAATGTTAATAGGACTATTACTCCATAAATATGAAAAAATTTAGTTATTTATTTTTCTTGATAGGAATGTGTGGAATTTTTTCTTTAATTTTAACGTCATATAATCAAATAAGAAAAAATGATAGGATTATAAACCAAATGCATTTTCAAGAACAAATTCCGGAATATTATATAGGCTATATTGAGATAGATACTTTGAAACTTCCTCTAGTTTATGGAGCTACTGAGAAAGAGTTAAATCAAAATTTAGTGGGAATTAGTAAATATTCAACAAAAGATCACTTAATTTTAGCAGGTCATGCTATTCCGGCAGTATTTCAATGTTTATATCATATTTCTATAAATGAAAAAATCATTATTTATAGAAATAATGATAGTATTACATATTACGTAGATGATTATTATATAACAGATAGTAAAAACTTATCTGTATATCAAAATAATGGTTTAACTTTAATTACATGTATTAATCAAGAAAAAAGATTAATTGTTCATGCAAAAACGGCTAATTAAGCCGTTTTTATTTGATAAGGATTTGCTTCTGTTCCATCACCACTTGTTACTAATGCATCACCATCTAAATGAATAACAATTTTAATTACACTTAAACTAGATGTAGTAGATGAAATAACAGAAGAAGAAATTTTATAAACTTTATCTGATTTATAAGTATCTGCTGTGATAGTCCAAAAAGTTTTATTAAAAGTAGCCATATAATTATAATTTGTACATTCATTTGCAGTTAGATAAGTACAATTAGAATCAATACTTGCTAAATTGAACTCATAAGCTTGTAAAAGGGAAATATATTGATTATCTAAAACATCAGAACATTCTGTTTTACCAGTAACATCAAAGCTATCACTATCTCTTTTGCCCAAACAAACATTTTGCTTAGCTATATATGATTTCATACTGTCACTAAATTCAGAATCATAAATTTCAGTTAAAGTATCACGCATTCTACTGACTCTATAATCATTAATTCCTGTAGAGGTTTGTCTTTCTGAGTTATAACGATCATCCCATACATAAGTGTCATTTCTAGCTGTTTCAATTAATCGAATATCCCCGTCTGCCGTTATTTTAATAATTCTCCATAATTTATTATTAAATTTAACATAATTATTGACTTTTTCTCCTCTAAAAACATATTCATTGTTCATTTTATATAAACCATAAGAAGAATTAACAATTGTATTATCATTTAAAATAGTATTTCTTAGATTCTTGGATTGGTATTTGTCTCCACAATCTAAAGAAGTAATAGCTGTATAATGGTCGTTGTTATTTTTAATTTTAATTGTGACTTCACAAGTGGCAGATGCCTCTTTTAAAATATCATTTAATGGTTTTATTTTCTTGGCATCTACTAATTCTTGATACGATATTGTAGTTTCTTCATCTTTTGCAGGTAAAATATCAACTCTATCTAAAGCATAGCTTAAAGCAACTTTACTGATTTTGTTTTCAGCAGCATCAAAAGACATTTTTCCACCTACTAGTAAACTAACAATAAATATAACAATTAGGATACCAACCATAATGGCAATTCCTGTTCCAAAATATAAATATAATTTTTTATTATTTTTAAAGTTCATATGAATCCTCCAAACTACGTCTATTATAACAAAAAAAATATAAATGTACAATCATTTAAAGGAAAAGCATAAGATTATTAGGGGATAATATGCTGATAATAAAAGGATTTTTTATTGGAATAGGAAAAATTATTCCAGGTGTTAGTGGAAGTTTAATAGCGATTAGTTTAGGAGTTTATGAAAAAGCAATTGAAGCAATTGTAACGATGAAAAAGAATTTTAAAGATAACATTTTTTATTTAGGACAATTAGCTTTAGGACTTTTAATTTCTATTATTGGATTTAGTAATTTAATTGTTTTTTGCTTGGACAGATATTATGGATACACGATGTTTTTGTTTATTGGACTTATGATGGGAAATATTCCATCTTCTATAAATGAGATAAAGAAAAATACCAAAAAAAATTATCTTTACTTTTTCATCTCCATTTTATTAGTTATTTTTATTTATCAATTTCAATTTGAAAAAACATTTTTTCCAGAAAAAAATTTATTAGATTTTTTATTTGTTTTTTTAATTGGAATGTTAGATGCTGTTACCATGATTATTCCAGGTGTTAGTGGAACGGCTTTGTTTATGATGTTAAATTGCTATTCTTTTGTTATGAAATTGTTTTCCAATATACATCAATTATATTTGTTTGCTTTTATATTTGGATTAGGAAGTTTTACCGGTATTATTTTGACAAGTATACTCGTTCATTATTTATTCAAAAAACATCATGAGACTATGCAAATGGTTATTTTGGGTTTTACTGTTACATCACTTTTTACTTTATTAAAGCCCTTAGTACTACATATGCAAATATATGAAATACCACTTTCTTTTTTATTATGGATTTTAGGCTTTTTTCTTTCATCAAAGCTAGAAAAACTATCATAAAAAAAGAAAAAAAACATACTTTTTATTAGAGGTGTGATATGAAAAAAGAATTACCAGGTTTATTTGCTAACAAAATTAATAAACCACTAAATAATAATGAAAAAGTAGCAGTTACAAAAAATGAAGAAAGAGAAGTAGTAGAAGAACGTAAGCCTATTTCATCAGAAAAAAATGTTTTGGAAAAGATAAAAGAAATTTTTGATTCTCCTAGATATGTCTATAAAGCAGATGTTAAAATTACATTAAAAGATAAAACGATAACAAAGAAAATAGTGGGGAAAACACAAACACATTTATTGACACTTGAAAATGAATTAATTCCTATTCAAGATATTGTAGATATCCAATTTAACGAACCAAAATAAAAAGGCAATTTTGCCTTTTTTATATACATTCAACAATTGTATCGTTTAAACATCTAATGATACATACACAATTTAAATTGATTGTGAAAAAAGAATTAGTTGCTACATAAGGAATTGTTGTAGCTTCTGCTTCATCTGTATTAGGTGCTAATACTCTAAAAGTAGCGCAATTTTCATCAATTTTTTCAATTCTGAAAACATTAGATGTAGTTGTTTCACTAGGATCTTTACTGATTGGCATTGCTAAGGCAGTATTACCACCACTACAAGTGTAAATCATAACTGGTCTAGTATTGCAACTTAGACTTGTAACATTACATCCTAAAAATCCACGATCACAGGTGTCCAAACAATTGTCGCCACAGCAGTTAGCGTTTTGTTGAAGGATACAAATAACAGTAAGTATTTCAGCAATGCATTTTCCATCGGTATTATTACACATATAATCCACCCCTTCTTTACTTTCAATATAACATATTCATTCTGTAACGAAAGGTGTCCAGCATTTACCCAAAAATAAGATAATTATCTACTTTTCCACAGATAATTTAATAATTAAATCCATATCATCATCATCTGCTATGATATTTTTATGAACATTTCCACATTTTTCACATTTATAAATAATTTTATAAGTATTTTTAAATTTTTCTATTCCAATTGGTTTTAATAAACCTTTACAATCATTCATTCTATCACCGGGATTAATATCTACATGTTTAGAATATAAACAATAATTACAGTGATCACGTGCTGTTTTGGCTGCTTTTTTAATTTCTTTTCCACAATTTTCACAAATAAAGTTTTCATTTATCATATTAAATCTTTTCATATAACCACCATTTTTATTATATCATATTTGTTCAAAGAAAAGTTTTATGTTATAATGAAAAAAGCTTAGGTGGTATTATGGAATATAAAGTGACAATTAATGATTTTGAAGGTCCAATGGATTTACTTTTACATTTGGTAAAAGAAAACAACATTGATATTATAGAACTTAATGTAGAGGAAATTACAGAACAATATTTAAAATATATAGAAAAAGCAGAAGAGTTAAATTTAGATATTGCTAGTGAATATTTAACCTTAGCAGCAGAATTAATTGAAATTAAGTCAATGAGTTTATTACCTAAAAAGGTGGTAGTAGAAGATGATTATGAAGAGGATCCAAGAGAAAATTTAATTGCTAGATTGGTAGAATATCAAAAGTATAAAGAAGTAACAAAAGATCTAAAAGAGTTAGAAGAACAAAGAAAACATTTTTACAGTAAATCACCAAGTAACCTAAAAGAATTTAAAGAAAACGAAGAAATAAATTATGGGGATTTGACCATGGATTTATTAATGAATGCTTTTCAAAAGTTTTTAGATAGAAAAGAAGAAGAAAAACCATTGAACACAAAAATCACAAAAAAAGAATATTCTGTAAGTGCTAGAAGTAGAGAAATTAAGGATGTTTTGAAAAAAAGAAAAAAAGTAGAATTTGAAGAACTATTTGATATTGTTACAAAAGATTATGTAGTAGTAACATTTCTATCAATATTGTCAATGGCTAAAAAAGGAGAATTAATTATTACACAGAATGATAATTTTAGTAAGATTGTTCTTTCATTAAAAGAAGGTGAGTAATTTGGAATTAGTAGGGGTATTAGAAGGTTTGCTATTTTTAAGTGGTGAAGATGGAATTTCAATAGATAAAATTAAAGATATTTTAGGGGTAGAAGATGAAAAATTTAATGAGATATTAGATAAATTGAATCAAAAATACCAAGAAAAAAGTAGTGGGCTTCGATTGGTGAAGTTTGGAAATTATTACAAAATTACTACAAAAGAAGAACATCGTTCTTATTATAAAAAATTGGTAGAAATAGAGGATGAAAACATTTTAAGCCAAGCTTGTCTAGAAACATTAGCTATTATTGCTTATAATGGACCAATTACTAGAATGAATGTTGATGAGATTAGAGGAATTAATAGTAGTCATATGATTCGTAAGTTAATTTCTAGAAATTTAGTAGAGGATATTGGAGTTGCTTCTCTTCCGGGAAGACCTCATTTATATCAGGTAACAAAAGACTTTTTGGATTATTTTGGTATTGAAAATACTTCTGAGTTACCAGTTATAGAAGAAAAACAAGTAGAAGAAACAGAAACTAATTTATTTGAATCAAAATACAAAGAAATGAATTGATTATATTATTATTTTTTGATATAATCTTTTTAATGCTTGTGTGGCGGAATTGGTAGACGCGCACGACTCAAAATCGTGTAACTTATGTTGTGAGGGTTCGATTCCCTCCACAAGCACCATTGACGAATCTGTTCGAACTATTCGAACTTCATATACATTAATAATCTGAAAATGATTGTTTTTTTCTTTTTCAGCCCATATTTTGATACTTGCATCAAAATACCTAGGAGGTTAAATAGTTATCTAAATTTGGTATAATGATTATATAATTTATTCATGGAGGTAGTATATGAATAAGAGGGTAACAGCAGTAATTTCTTCTATTTTTAATTCATTTTGTGATTTTAATTTAGATATTGCTGTAAATAAATATTCTGTTTATAAAGTATTATTATATACAAGTATAATTTCATTCATTTTTCAAGTTTTATATGCATTTTATGTTGGTATTTCTATAACTGTTCAAGCAATTCCTATTATTTTAATTTATGGTTTGATTGTATTATTAGGTTATTTATGTTATGTTAATGCATTAAAGAATATACCAATAGGACTTGCTGCTTTACTTGAAAACTTAGATTTATTTATAATTTTAATAATTGATATATTATTTGGAAATTTAATTTTAACATCAAAATTTATATTTTTATTCATATTGTTTATTATTTCTATTTTATGGTTTAGCATCGAAACAAATAGAGTTAAAGATGAAATAAAGTTTAAGAAAATAAGATTTATAGGTGTTGTTTTTATATTATTATCTGTTTTATTTTATGGAATTGAACCATATATAGTAAAATACGCTAATGTACTAGGTGCTAATGAAGTGGCTATTAACTTTGGTTATAGTGTTTTTGCAATTCCATTTTTCCTTTTTCAAAGTAAAAAAACAGATGCCCCAGCAAAAGAAAATAGTAATAAGAGTTTTTACATTTTAGTAGTTTTGATTGGCTTTTTTGAGGCCATTTATTATATATTTGGGACTATTGGGTATATTTATGAAACTCCAATTATAGTTAATATTATTCAAGAAATTAGAGTGTTTTTATTAGTTATATTATCAGCAGTGTTTAAGACAGATAAAATGAACTTGAAAAAAGTAATTGCGATATTACTTGGTATGATTTCAATAACAGGAATTTATTTTATTTAGTAGTAATTGTTATATATAGAAAAAAAGTTGTAGATATTTACTATAATTGCACCAGATTGATTGATACTCGAACTTTTCGAGATAATATAAAAACTACTCTCAAATTGAAAGTAGTTTTTTGATAAATTAGAAAGAAAAATGTTATGAATGTCAAAAATTTTATTTTCTATTAAGTATATCTCTAACTAACTTTTTAACACCTTTTTCTTTACTTAATTCGGTTGGTAACTCAATTCTTTCAGAAAACGTCATTTTGATGTGACCTTGCTTAAACCATAAAAAATCTCCTAATGAATAAAATTTAAAATCAAGTAATTCACATTGAGATATCATATTCATATCCTTTTTTCTTTGCTCTTGTGTCATAGAATTAAATTTTTGTGCAATATCATTTCGTTCTTCTGCAATACTTTGCGCTAGTTCTATAATTTCTTTTTCTGATAGCTCTTTTACTTTATTATAATCTATCATCCAATCAATAGTTTTAAAAAATTCAATTTCTTTTGGTTCTTTAAACTCTATAAAATGATATCTATTTCTATCGTCAATAATAACAATGCCACTATCAAAGATTTTCAGAAAGATAGATGCAGGAATTTCTAAACCGCTTTGATTCAAATAAGCAAGATCATTCATTTGTACAAAAGCCGAATTGCTAGTAATTATTTTTATATATTAAAACCTCTCTTAATTGAACTATATGATATCATAATTTTATCTAAATTTCTATAATTTTAAATGATAAAAAAACAAATAAGCCATTTATAAACTTATTTGTGAAGTCTTTTAAAATTAAAAACGATAATTTGTAGATTGAATTTATTTCCTTTGTCTATTAAATAAAATTCTCTTTTCTAGAGTTTTAGTATCTAGATTTTCACTATCCACAATATAATCAAAAAATTCATCTGGTAAAATTTGTGGTTTTCTATTTTTGATTTGGTAATACACTTCTTCTGGATAAGAACTTAAATATTCCACATTATCTCCAATAACTCCATTATAAATTTTGTCATAATTCATTACTCTAGAAGCAACCCTCTTTAAATTATCTGAATCATTAGAATTTACCTTAATTTTAATCAAATCCATATTTCTAATTCTTCTAGCAATTTGTAAAAATTTAAATTGTTCTGCGGTATTAAAATCTTTATCATATACGAATGAAGTACCAGTTAATAATAGTTTTTTGATACGATATAAATTGATTTTTTTAACTTGTTCTTCAATTTTTATTCTATTTTCTTCACTATAATTAGTTGTAAATTGATAAAAATAATTTCTTACATAATCATTACTCAATAAATAAATTTTTAAATCTTTTGATAGTTCCCTAGCAATTTCTGTTTTTCCACATTCTGGCAATCCAGAGAAAGTTACAATGAATGGTTTATCATAAGAAGTTGTTTTCTTTATCTCTTCTTTCAAATTACTTTTAAAATCTATCATATTTATTCCCCATTTCTAGGAAAGTAGTTTATATTAAAAATAGCAAATTGTCAAATTTTTTTAGAAATAAAATTCTAGCATTTATTCATTATTTTAGAACCATCTCTTTTTTCATTTCTATGCAATAAAAAATCATTGACTATTCCAGATAAAATTATAGTAATACCAACAAGAATATACATGGAATATAATGGTATATAGTTTAGTAAAAATGACATTATAAAACTAAAACATAAACCAAATATTCCTAAAATAAATTGATTGATAGACTCGATTGTAACTCTAGATTTAGAAGAAATTTTGTTGTGAATTTCTGATGTCATAATAATATTAAAACTTTCAGAAAAAATATAAATGAATAAAATAAAGAATATGCCAACATAATTATTCAACAATCCAACGAGTAATATGCATATTCCAGAAAGGATGGGATTTATACTTAATAGTAATTTGTAATTTTTAGATTTAATTATACTTCCTATATAACTACCTATGATACAAAATATGAGCATAAAAGCCGTGTAAATACCAATTATAAATACAGATATACCAATATTAGAGGAATATTCTGGATGACTTTCTTCTACAAGTTTGATACCTGATGCCATAATAGAATTGATCAAAATAAGATTTAACATATAGGAATTTTGCTGAATTTCATGAATGCCATTTTTTAAAATAGAGAAATTGCTATCTACTTCTTTATGGTTGGTAGATTTATTTGTTTTAATCATAAACAAAATGAAAGAGTCAATGATAAAAGGTATATAAGTAATATAATAAGTGTATATTAGTCCAAACTTTTGGGCAACAAATCCACCTACTATCATGGCAATCATATAAGATATATTATAAAAAAGAGAGTTATAAAATAAATATTTATTAAATTTTACTTTGTCTTTAGTATTTTCATATAACAAAGAATGTACTATTCCGGAGCTAAGAGAGTTATTCATTGCATTAACTATAATCGCCAATAAAAATGTAGAATAATTGTAGGAGTGAATAAAAATAGTAGTAGATAATATAAATAATAAGTTACTGATTAAAAGCAAAATTTTTTTGTTAGATTTATCCGCTATAATACCAAATGGTATTTCAAAGAGAAGTTTTATAAAAAAAGCAATACCAACAAAACTAATATATTGACTAGAAGATAAACCCCTTTCTACATAAAAAAGAGTATCACATGTATAAAATAAGATAAAGGTCGATAAGAAAGTATGTATATTAATAAATAGAATGTTTTTTTTCATTAAAATCACCAAAAAAATTATATCATAAAAAAATTTAAAATTAGTAAAAAAAGATTACTTAAAAAATATGAATAACTAAAAAAACGAACCAAATTATAATAGGAGGAAATAATATGAACGAAAATATAGAATTATTAAATTATATTCACGAAGATAGTCAGATGGGGATTACCAGTTTAACAACACTAATAAGAAAATTAAATAATAAAGATAACATAATAAAAAAAATAGTAGAAACAGAGTTAAAAGGATATGAACAGTTCCAAAAAGATAGTGAAAAATTATTAAAAAAGTATAAAGCAGAAATTATGGATGCTAGTATGATGGCAAAAACAATGTCAACCATGAAATTAAATTTTGAAGTAATGAAAGACAACAGTGATGCTAAAATAACAGATATTTTAACAAAAAGATTTACAATGGGAACCATTGATATGAATAAAAAAATAGATGCTTACAAAGATGATGCGGAAAAAGATATTTTAAAACTAGCTCAAAATTTTTTGAAATTTCAAAATGAAAATATTGAAATTTTAAAAGAATACTTGTAGAATAGATGAAAATCTATTTTTTTTCGAAAAGAGGCTTCATATGGATTATTTAGATAACTATATAAATAAATTATTGATACAAACAAAAGAATTTACAGAATTAGAAAAAGTTAGATATGTGTATTTAGATTTGGGTAAAATAATGTCTTTTGATCTTTTATTTTATTATGGAAATGAGAAGAACAAAAGAAAAATTTATAAAGAATGTGAATCGAAAGAAGAAAAATTGGCTAATGCTTTAAAAAGTGGAATTGGTATTTGTAAGTCAATTGCCTACCTTCTAGAGTACATTCTAACAAAATTAAATATTAAGACAAAGTCAATTGTAGATTATGGTGATATAGTATACTACCGCCATGTAACAAATATGATTTATTTAACAGATGGAACGAAATTTGAGGTAGATTTACAACACGATTTAGAAAATATTCAGGCCCATCAAAAAACAAGATATTTTGGGAAAGGCTTTTTTTCAGAAGAAAAACTAGAGCAATTAGATTTAAAAGTTAACTACATTAGTGAAGATAATAGATATACAGAGGAATATTATTATTTACTAGAAAAGTCATTAACAAAAGTGGATAATTTAGAACAAAAGTTAGAATTTGTTTTATCTAATATAAATGCTTATACGAATATGAAAAAAGTAAATTACCTAGAAAGAAAATATTATTATATACGTTTTTTATCAAAATTTTTCACCCAAAAAGAAAAAAATCATATTGCATGGATGGACAGCTACTATATGGGCGAAGGTTTAAAATCATATTCTTTATGCATAATTTTAGAGGGTAAAGAGAACTTTATTTATCTATTTTCTGAGGATTTACAAAAATTTCAAAAATATACACTAAACGAAATAGCAAATATGGTTCAAAACGGCTTAGTAATACTAGGAAATATTCCAGGACTAAAAATAGAAGAACAAAAAAAGAAAGTACTAAGTTAAATACTTTCCTTAGAGTGTTGATAAAGTTCAATACTCTTTTTTTACCCATTCTAAGCATGGTTTAAAAGCAGTAGGAATGGCAAATTCATTTTCGATTTCCTCTATTGTAAAAAATGGAAAAGAAATAGGTTCTTTTAATATAATAACATAACTATTCATATTCCATTTTCTATGAGTAAAAATATGAGTATAATTAGGGCCAATTTTGATTTGATCATAAGAGATATTTTCTTCTTTCAAATATTCTTTAAGTTCATTTAAATTTTTCTTTTCTATATTAGGAAATTCATATAGATTTTTCAAGATACCGGTACTCTTTCTTTTTTTTACAGCTATTTTTCCACCATAAAAAAATAATAAAACAGTATAATTTTCTATCTTTTTTTGCTTTTTGTCCTTTTTTACAGGAATACTATCCCAAATTTTTCTTTTCCTAGTCGCACATTCCATAGAAATAGGACAATTTTCACACTTTGGTGTTCCATTAGGTAGACAAATTGTTTCACCAAGTTCCATTAAACCTTGATTAAAATCACCACTTTTTTCTGGAATGATTTTCATGAGTTCATTTCGCACTTGTTTTTTCACTTTTAAATCATCTACACAATCTTTTTTTCCAAAATATCTCATATAAACACGAAGAACATTACCATCTACGGTTACTTCTTTTAAAGAAAAACAAATAGAAGCAATGGCACTTGCTGTATATTCACCAATTCCAGGCAAAGAAAAAATATCTTCATACGTATTTGGAAAAATACCATTATAATTTTGTTCTATCATCATGGCAGCCTTTTTTAAATGATGGGCTCTATTATAATAACCCAATCCTTCCCATAATTTTAACAATTTTTCCTCTGAGATGGTAGCTAAATCATGAATGGTTGGCACTTGTTCCATAAATCGATTGTAATATTGGATAACCGCTTCAATTCTAGTTTGTTGTAACATAATTTCTGAAATCCAAACATGATAAGGATTTTGATCTCTTCTCCATGGCAACATTCGGTAATTTTTTTGATACCAATCTAATAATTCATTTACAGGAAATTTCACATCTATCACCTTTCTTTATTATACATGCTGCCGGAAAAGAAAAAAAGAAAAAATTCAAAAAAATTATGATATACTAATAAGTGAAAGATGAGGGATGATATGAGAGCAATTGTATTATCTGGTGGAGGATCAAAAGGAGCTTATCAAATGGGAGTATGGGCAGCCTTAAAAAAACTAAACATTCATTATGACATCGTTACAGGAACTAGTGTAGGAGCTTTAAATGCAGCACTCATGGTTCAAAAAACATTTTATAAGGGACTTTTCTTTTGGTATAATTTAAATTCAAAAATGATTTTTAATGAGGATTTAAAACAAGATTATCACACAAAAGAAGGGAAAAAAGAGATTTTAAAATGGTACGCTAAAGGTGCTTTAAATGGTGGAATAGAAGTAAAAGGATTAGAAGATACCATTCGTCAGGTCATTCAACCTAAAAAAGTTTTAAAATCTAATGTTGATATGGGAATTGTTACTTTTAATATGAAAACTTTAAAACCAAAAATTGTCAAAAAGAAAGACTTAAATGAGAATAATTTATGTGACTATTTATTAGCGAGTGCTTCTTGTTTTCCTGCTTTTAAAATGAAAACAATTGAAGAAGAAAATTATATTGATGGTGGTATTTATGACAATCTTCCTATTAATTTAGCCATTGATTTGGGTGCCACAGAAGTAATTGCCATTGATTTAAAAGAAGTTGGCTTTAAACAAAAAGTAAAAAATAAAAATATTCCAATTACTTATATAGAACCTAGAAATGATATTGGATCTTTTCTAATCTTTGAAAAAAATATGTCTCGTAGAGCAATGCGATTAGGTTATAATGATACTTTAAAGGTAATGGATTATTTAGATGGTGTTAAGTATACCTTTAAAAAAAATGATTTAGAGAAAAACTATCAAAAATATAAAGAACAATATCAACAAAACATAAAAAAAATTTTAACTAGTAAAGCAAATCAAACATTACTAGATAGTATTTTAAAATTGACCATTGTTAAAAGAATATTATCACCTAATGAAATGAAAAAAGAATATACCAATATTATAGAAAATTTAGGAGAAATATTAGAAATAGAAGATAGTAAAATTTACCCTATTGCAAAATACAATAAACTTTTAAAAGAAGAGTTTTTAAAAGTAGAAAAAGACCAAACAATTGAAACATTTATTTTACAAAACAAAATAAAAAAATTATTAAATCAAAAAGAAACAATAAAATATATATATGATTTATTAGATAGCAAAAATAAGAAAAAGTTATATGGAATTATTTTACTTTTTCCAAAAATGTTTTTAGAAGCTGTATATTTAAAAACAATAATTGAAAAATAGAAAATAAAATGATACTATTAAAGTAGGTGATACTATGAGAAGAATGGCAGGATTGCTAATCGTTCTATGTTTTATTTATGCAGGAATTCAGATTTTATTTCAATTTATAGATAAAGGACACACAATTGATTATATAGTTACTAGTAATGGAGAAAATTTTGATATAAAAGAAGTTTTCACCGTCAATACAGAAGAAGATGATAATTATTATCTAGAAGTAATGGTAAATGGACAAATCTTTGATTTTCAAATTTATAATAAATTAAACATGGCAAAAAAAATTGTGACAAATGTTTACCATTATAGTAGAGATTATGAATGTGTCCTTCCAATTATAGAAGGTTCTTCTGTAACAGACATGATTTGTAAACAAGAAAATACCTATTATGCTTATCAAGATTTAAAAGGAAAAAGTAGTTCTTTAGATTTATTTGTAAGTAGTATAGAAGAGTATAATCAAAGTCGATTTGAAGATCAAAAGCAAGAAATAAATAGTTTAAATAATATTTCCATTTATAATTTAACCAATAATCATTATTTAGCAATGGAAAATTATAAAGGAATTTATACTATAAATAATAAAAATTTATCTACTATTATTAATGTCTCTCTTTTTGAAAAAGATGTTTATCAGAAAAATATTTCTTGTTTTGCAGGAAAATACTATGTGGTAGCTGATTATTCTAAACAGACTAAATTTAATGAATTTAAAATAGTAGATATAACAAATAATAAAATCAAGACAATTTCTTATGATTATGATATTTCTTTAGATTCTTACATTTTAGGTACAAAAGGCGAAAAAGTTTACTTATTTGATAATGATGCTAAAAAAGAATATGAATTGGATATCAAAAAAGAAACAATCATAGAAATTGGTAATACCAATATAGGTATTAAAATATTAGTAGGAGAAACCTTTGAAACAGTAGATGCTTATCAAGTATATCAAAATAAAATGGTGTTTACTCCATATGAAAAATCAGATTTATTTCCAAATATTGATAATCTAAAAATTGGAAAAGAAAAAAGTGGTTATTATTATCTTTTTGAACAAATCGGAAATCGTTATAAAGTATATCGTTCTAATATTCAAAATGGTCTTAACAAATTATACTTATTTGAAACAGATTCAAAAGAAATGCTTTATGATAAAGACAGCGTTTACTTTATAGATGGACCATATTTAAAAAAATATGACAATCAAAACGGAATTCAAACTGTTTTAATGAACAAAGAATTAGAATTTAATCACAATATAAAAATAGGGCTATTTTCAAAATAGTCCTATTTTATTCCTACATCAATTACTTCGATTTCTCCATGCTTCTTTTCATATTCTTTTATGTATTGTTTTATGATAAATTCAAGCTCACTATTAAAGGAACGCATTTCTTCCTTAGCAATATACTTTAGTTTGCTATGAAGCACTTCATTGATTCTCAGTGTATAATATATTGTTGGCTTCATGGTACTACCTCCTACGATATTATCATACCAAAATGTAACTGCTATGATATAGACTTAAAATAAACACAAAATATGTCTATTAATGGTAAACAACTATTTTAAAATGCATATAATGTTTTGGAAGGTGAAATATGTATAAAATTTATCAAGTTGGAAATGAAACTTTAAATGATATTGCTGCAAAATTTAATACCACAATTGAAGCATTAGAAAAATTGAATGGAATTCAAAGTGTTATTCCAGGAAGTTATATTATTATTCCAAATACAGAATCATCAGACTATACAACTTATATTGTAAAACAAGGGGATAATTTATATGCAATTGCAAGAGCCTACCAAGTAGATTATCCAACATTACTAAAAATTAATGGATTAGATGAAAATGATTATATTTATCCTGATCAAAAAATTATGATTCCGAATAGTAAAATATATGTAACAAATGAGCAAGAAAAAATAAGCGATATTTTAAATAATTTGAATATAAAATTAGACGATATCAAAAATTTAGAAGATTTGTATCTAGTAAAAGATCAAATTATTAAATTTTAAAAGATATTATCTTTTTTTTTTCACAAAAATAAGTTATAATGAATTCGGTGATGATATGAAAAAATTAATAATGATATTACTATCTATTGTATTAGTAACTGGATGTACAAATACAGAATCTGGGATTTTAAAAAACTATAAAGTATCTTCTGATACAAAAGTAAGTGATAATTTAAAGGAACCAATTGCGTTATCTTTTGAGGAATATGAACAAAAAATAAATAATAAAGATTCTTTTGTTTTATTAATGTGGCAAACAGGATGTTCTCATTGTGAAGATTTTGAGCCAATATTAAACAAAGTAATTTCTTACTATCATTTAGAGGTATATTCGATTAACCTTGCTGAATTATCAGAAGAGGAATACTCTAAAATTTCAAACAAAACATTTGTTACAGGAACACCTACAACGGTAGTGTTCAAAGAGGGAGTAACACAATCTAAAAAATTAGTAGGTTCTAAAGATGAACAATCTGTTGTTGATTTCCTAGTTCGTTATAATTATTTAGAGGAAAATAAATAATGGAAGAATTATTTCAAACATTTAGTGTAATTGACACATATGGAGAAGATTTAACTGCTAAAACTTATATTACTAACCCAGCTATTGCAAGAGAAGAAGAAATCAAAAAACTAATTCTCGTTTTACTTACACCTGAAAAATCAGGATTATTAGTTGGAAAAGCCGGAATTGGTAAAACAGCTATTGTAGAGGGACTTGCGTATTTAATTCAAAAAAATGAAGTCCCAGTTGCTTTACAAGGATATAAAATAATTAAATTAAACTCAACTTCTCTACAGGGAAAAATAACAATAAATGGGAGAGAAGAAATGGTTATTTCTCTTTTAATGGAAGAAATTAAAGGATTAGAAAAAATCATTTTATTTATTGATGAAATTCATACGTTAATGGGTCAAACCAAAGAAAATCCAATGGATCTAGCAAATATTTTAAAACCTGGACTAGATCGTGGAGATATCAAAGCAATTGGAGCAACCACAACAGAAGAATATGAAACTTATGTGATTCGTGATAGAGCGTTTCTAAGACGTTTTGAACGTATCGAAGTATTAGAGCCAAGCGAAGCGGTAACGGTTCAAATTTTATTAGGAACAATTCCTAAAATAGAAAAACAAACGAACTGTAAATTTGTTCAGAATGAGTATTTAAGACAATTATTAATAGAATCTATTGTAAGTGCAACTTCTGAATTTAAACGTGTATATGGCTTATCTGCTATGTATCCAGATATTTCTTTTTCTGTTTTACAAGCATCTTTTTCAAATGCTCTATTTGAAAATAGAAATGAAGTTACTATATTAGATGTTTATAATGCTATTAAAACAAGCAAGAGAATTTATCCAGATAGTATTGTAAAAGAGTTAAACCTATTTAGAGAAAAATTTAAAAAATATACAAATGAACTTGGAATAGAATTACCTGTTGTAACAGTAGAAGAAATAAAAGGAGCCAGTGAATATTATTAAAACTTATTAATTTAAGTTTTTTCTTTGTAAGGGAGGATATTATGATAAACGTTGTATTATTTGAACCAGAAATACCAGCTAATACAGGAAATATTATTCGCACCTGTGTAGCAACTGCCACAAAACTTCATTTAATTAAACCCCTTGGTTTTTCATTAGAAGAAAAATATTTAAAAAGGTGTGCTGTAAATTATTTTGATAAATGTGATATTACGGTTTATGAAAATTTTGATGATTTTGTGTCTAAAAATAAAGGAACTTACTATTATTTAACCAGGTATGGTAAGAAACCACATACTACATTTGATTATAGTAATAAAAAGGAAAACATTTACTTTATTTTTGGAAAAGAAAGTACTGGTATTCCAAAAGAAATATTAAAAAAAGATTTAGAACATTGTATGCGTATTCCTATGACATCTAATGTTAGAGCTTTGAACCTGTCGAATACGGTTGCTATATTGGTCTATGAAGCACTAAGACAACAAGATTATAAAGATTTGCTTAGAGCTGAACCATTTAAAGGTGAAAATTATTTGGAAGAATAAAAAACTATTGTAAACAAATCTAAATAATGATAATATATTAATATAAGAATAAGGAGGATTATATGGAACTATTATTAAATTTTATGGTGGAAAATTATATTTGGATCATTATTATTGGCATTGTTGTATTAATGACTATTATCGGTTACATTGCTGATAAAACAGATTTCGGAAAAGAAAGTATCAAAAAACAAAAAAAAGAAAAGGTAGAACCTGCATTTGATACAGATGAATTCGTAGATGATACAGTAACACCAAACTCTATGGTAGAAGAACCTGAAAAAATAGATAAAAAAGCTTTGAGACAGGCACAAAAAGAGGAAGCTAGAAAAGCCAAAGAAGAAGCAAAACGTCAAAAAGAAGAAGCAAAAAGAGCAAGAGAAGAAGAAAAAAGACAACAAAAAGAAGCTTTAGAACAAGAAAAAGCAGAAGTGAATCAACCAGAAGTAGAAACAAGCAGTGAAGATGTGCCATCTAATGAAACATTATCTGCTCCAGAAGAACGATCAGTTGAACAAAATGTAGTAGAAGAAAATCCTACTTTAGAAGAACAACCAAAATCTGATTTATTTGAACCAATGGAAGAGCCAGCTTTAGAAGTACCAGAAGAACCAAAAAAAGAAATGGAAGAAAAACCACAAGAAGAATACATATTTGAAACACCGGAGGAAAAGAAAGAATCAGATAAAAAAGAAAAATCAGATAAAAAAGAAGAATCAGAAGATATTCCTGAAATAGATCTTCCAAGTATTGAAAGTTTAGATAAAGAACTAAATGAAGATACAGAAGATGATGATGTTTGGAAATTTTAAGAGATGAAAAATCTCTTTTTTCTTTTTAAAACTATGATGAATACAGAAAACATGATATAATAAATAAAAGAATTTGAATGGAGGAATAACATGAAAAAGGTATTATTCATTTCTTCAACAGGTGGTCATTTAAACGAATTATTGCAATTAAAACCAATGTTTGAAAAATATGATTCTTATATTATTACAGAAAAGACAAAATCGAATTTAAAATTAAAAGAAGAATATGGAAACAAAATTCACTTTTTAGTCTATGGAACAAAACATAAACCGTTTACTTATCCATTCAAATTATTATATAATTGCTTTAAAAGTTTATATTATTATTTACTAATTAGACCAGATGTTATTATTACAACAGGAGCCCATACAGCAGGCCCTATGTGCTGTATTGGAAAGCTAGGTAGAAGTAAAATTATCTATATTGAAACGTTTGCCAATATCAATACAAAAACCATGACAGGAAGGTTAATCTACAAATTTGCAGATTTATTTATTGTACAGTGGGAAGAAATGTTAAAATTATATCCAAAAGCTGTTTGTTGGGGGTGGATATTTTGATTTTCGTTATATTAGGAACGCAAGATAAACCCTTTACTAGATTACTGAAAGCATTAGAAAAAGAAATAAAAAAAGGAAATATAACAGAACAAGTAATTGTACAAGCAGGATCTACGATATTTAAAAGCAAATACATGGAAATACATGATTATCTGGATATGAAAACATTTAATGATTACATAAAAAAATGTGACTATGTTATTACTCATGGTGGAGTAGGTTCCATTTTAGATTCACTCCAAAAAAACAAAAAAGTTCTAGTAGTACCAAGACAAGCAAAATATGATGAACATGAAAATGATCACCAACTTCAAATAACAGAAAAATTTACTGATATGGGTTATATACTTAGTTGTATTGATATAAAAGATTTGAAAGAAAAATGGGAAGAATTAAAAGAATTTAAACCTAAAAAATATATTAGTAATAATAAAAAAATAATCAAAAATTTAGAAAACTATATTGATAATATATAAGGAGGAACTATGGATAAATTTAATCAAGCATTAAAAGAAGCAAATGCAAATTCGTCAATTGATCAAACACCTTTAAATCAAAATGAAGTAGATATTATTAATCAGGCTATTTTAAATGCTAAAATAACAGGAAAAAGTTTTTTTACTAGTTTATATGAATTAACAGAACAAATAAAAGATGAAAACCAAAGAGATAAATCCAAGTAATCAATCTATTTATTGTTATCCAGGTACTTCTGTTTTGATTAATAACAGAAATATTATGGATAAAAAAGAATTACTTCAATTAGAAAAAATGCTAGTAAATTACAACTTAACAGAGTTAATTTTAGGAAAAGGAGACTTCAAAAGAGATCTTACTTATAACCATTATCTTGCTATTCATCGATATTTATTTGAAAGTTTATATCCATTTGCTGGTAAATTAAGAGAAGAATTTACCAATAAAACAAATGATGAAATAGAGGGTGAAGAAGGAATCCGAATATATTGTAATCCAGATTTTATATATGATGCTTTAAATGAACGATTAAAACTTATGAAAAAACAAGCTGTAAAATTAAAATCCAAAGACCAATTATTAGATTTTCTAGCAGATAATTATATGGAATTATACTATATTCATCCTTTTCGTGAAGGAAATAGTAGAACATTAAGAGAATTTTTAAGAGAATATGTAGAATTAATGGATCAGCTTTTATTTGATTTTGGTCACTATAGATTGGAATATGGCAATTTAACAGATGAATGTCGAGATAATTTTACAAGAGCAGTCATTTGGAATACTTCGACGGATTCACAAAAGCAAAAAGATAGTCTACCACTTTTAAGACAAGCTATTGCTCAATGTTTAGTTGAATATGAAAAAGAAAATGGTGAACATCATGTTAGATAATTTAAATGAAAAACAAAAGGAAGCTGTAAAAGAAACAGAAGGTGCGGTTTTAGTACTAGCCGGTGCTGGAAGTGGTAAAACAAAAGTCCTTACAACAAGGGTAGCTTATTTAATCAATGAAAAAGGGGTTAATCCTAGAAACATTTTAGCCATCACTTTTACCAATAAAGCGGCAACTGAAATGAAAGAAAGAATTTCTAAAATGGTGGAGAATTCAAATAAAATTCAAATTTCTACTTATCATTCCTTAGGACTTCTATTTATCAGAGAAAATTGTGAAAAATTAAATTATCAATCTAATTTTACAATTTTAGATAGTGAAGATGTCTTAACATTAATTAAAAAAATAATGAAAGAAAAAGGAATAGATGATAAAGCCTTTAATCCAAGAGCTATTAGAAATGCTATAAGTTCCGCTAAAAACGAATTGATAGACGCAAAATCATATGAAAAATATGCTCTAACAGAATTTGAAAAAAAGGTATATGAAGTGTATTTAAATTACGAAAAGAGACTAAAATTAGGAAATTCTTTAGACTTTGATGATTTATTGATGTTACCGATTATTTTATTTAAAAATAATCCTGATATCCTATCAAAATATCAAGATAGATTTGAATATATCTTAATTGATGAGTATCAAGATACCAATTATGCTCAATATATGTTATCTAAATTATTAAGTGCGAAATATAAAAATATTTTTGTGGTAGGTGATATTGATCAAAGTATTTATGCTTTTAGGGGCGCCAATTACAAGAATATACTAAATTTTGAAAAAGATTATCCAAATAATAAAACAATTTTATTAGAAGAAAATTATCGTTCTACGAAATGCATTTTAAATGTAGCAAATGATATTATTAAAAATAATAAACAAAGAAAAGAAAAAAATCTATGGACTCAAAATAATGATGGTGAAAAAATAACATATCATAAAGCAGAAAATGAAAAAGATGAAGCAAATTATGTTAAAAATGAAATTCAAAAACTGATTGATAATGGAGTAGAAAAAAGTAATATTGCTGTACTATATCGTACGAATGCACAATCTCGTATCATAGAAGAAGAACTATTACATCATAATATTCCTTATAAAGTGGTAGGAAGTTTTTATTTCTATAATAGAAAAGAAATTAAAGATTTAATATCTTATTTAAAATTAATTTATAATCCACATGATGATATTAGTTTACTTCGTATTATTAATACTCCTAAAAGAGGAATTGGTTTAAAAACAATTGAAAATTTGACACTAAAAGCAATTAGTGAAAATAAATCGATTTATGAAGCAATTGATAGTGGAAAAGAATTACAATTTAAAAATATTATAGAAAAAATTAAGCAAAAACAAGAAGAATTATCCCTAACAGAATTGATTGATTACATTTTAAATGAAACAGGTTTAAAACAAGAATTAGAAAACGAAAAAACGATAGAAGCTGAAATAAGACTAGAAAACTTAAATGAATTTAAAACAGTAGCTAGAAATTTTGAAGATAAATATGGTATCATATCATTAGATGAATTTTTGGATTCTATTAGTTTAGTATCAGATATAGAAGAACATAAAGATAATAAAGATGTTATTACTTTAATGACAATTCATTCCGCAAAAGGACTAGAATTTGACTATGTTTTCTTAATGGGGATGGAAGAAACTCTTTTCCCACACCGTAATTCATTATTAGATAGTGAACAAATAGAAGAAGAAAGACGTTTATGCTATGTAGCAGTAACTAGAGCAAAGAAGAAATTGTATTTAACAAATGCTAGAAAAAGAATGATTTTTGGGGATATTAGTTATAATCCTCCAAGTCGATTCATCAATGAAATCAATGAAGAATACTTAGAAAAAGAAGAAACAAATGCTCCAAAAACGTTTGATAAAAAACAAGTGATTAATAAAAATGAAGAATATCAAATTGGTGAAAAAATTTGTCATGATAAATATGGAGAGGGAATTATTATCAGTATGGATTCTAAAATTCTTACGGTAGCTTTTCCACATCCACATGGCATTCAAAAATTAATAAAAGGACATATTTCCATTAGAAAGGTTGATTAAAATGATATTAAATTTATGGGAAACAATAAGTAAAATACCAGAAGAATTTAAAAATTGGATTGTATCAAATGGACGTAATCCTATTTTATGGACAGGACTATTTTTACTTGGATTAGTTGTTTTTGGTATTACTTATCGTGCATTAAACAAAACAAAATAGTAGCAATACTATTTTTTCTTTTGGGCAGAAATGGTATAATATACATAGGTGATAACATGATAGAAAGTAGAATGAAAGAATTAATTAACATATTAAATGAGGCCAATCATAACTATTATGTATTAGATAATCCAACGATAACTGATCAAGAATATGATAAATATTTAAGAGAATTAATAAATTTAGAAGAAAAATATCCTGAATTAAAACAACCATCTTCTCCTACATCTAGAGTAGGTGGAGAAGTAATTGATGAATTTCAAAAAGTGGTTCACGAAGTTCCAATGATGAGTCTATCAAATGTTTTTAATGAGGAAGAAATTATTGCTTTTGATGAAAGAGTCAAAAAAGAAATACCAAATCCAGAATACATTGTAGAACTTAAAATAGATGGATTATCAGTCTCCTTAAAATATAAAAATGGACATTTAGTAATGGGGGCAACCAGAGGAGATGGAGTAACAGGAGAAGATATTACTCATAACGTAAAAACCATTAAAAGTATCCCATTAGAATTAAAAGAAAAGATAGATGTAGAAGTTCGTGGTGAGATATACATGAAAAAATCTACATTTGAAAAAATTAATGAAGAAAAAAGAAAAAAAGGAGAAGAAGTATTCGCTAATCCGAGAAATGCTGCAGCAGGTTCCGTAAGACAATTAGATTCTAAAATTGCAGCAGAAAGAAAACTAGATAATTTTTCTTATCATTTACCTGAAGCAGAAAAATATGGTATTACGACACATGAAGATGCTTTAAAATTTATTCAAAAGTTAGGATTTGTAGTAAACCCTAATATTCGAAAAGTAAAAAATATTACAGAATTATTAGAATATATCCATTATTGGACAGAGCATAGAAATGATCTTCCTTATGAAATAGATGGAATAGTAATTAAATTAAATGATTTAAATGGTCAAAGAAAATTAGGATCTACTGCTAAATATCCAAAGTGGGCCACTGCTTATAAATTTCCAGCTGAATTAGCGCTTACCAAATTGAAGGACATAACTTTTACAGTGGGGCGTACTGGTCAAGTAACACCAAATGCAGTATTAGAACCAGTTATTTTAATGGGATCTACCATTTCAAGGGCCACTTTACATAATGAAGACTATGTCAAAGGTTTAGACCTAAAAATAGGAGATATTGTAGCAATAAAAAAAGCAGGAGACGTTATTCCAGAAGTAGTACAACCTGTGATAGAAAGAAGAACTGGAAAAGAAATTGATTTTAAAATGACGACGACTTGTCCAATTTGTCATTCTACTTTGGTTAGAAAAGAAAAAGAAGCCGCTTATTACTGTGTAAATCCTACCTGTGATAAAATCAAAATCGAATCTTTAATCCATTATGTTAGTAGAGACACTATGAATATAGAAGGGTTAGGAGATAGAATTATAGAGGATTTCTATAATATGGGTTATTTAAAAGATGTAACAGATTTTTATTATTTAAAAGATAAAAAAGAAGAATTAAAAGAATTAGAAGGATTTGGAGAAAAAAGTATTAATAATATTTTATTTAATATTGAAGCTTCTAAATCACAATCTTTAGAACGTTTATTATTTGCACTTGGAATGAGATATGTTGGGAAAAAAGTGGCTAAAATTATAGCTAGTTATTATAAAACAATGGATCGTATCTTAGACACTACTGAAGAAGAATTACTTAAAATTGATAATATTGGTGAAATTATCGCTAAGAGTGTTTTCCGTTATATGAATATAGAAGAAAATAGAAAACGAATTGAAAAATTAAAACAATTAGGTGTTAATATGGAATACCATGGAAATAAAATAGAACTAAATCCTAACTTCAATGAAAAAACATTCGTATTGACGGGTAGTTTATCTGAATTAACAAGAGAAGAGGCTTCTTTAAGAATCGAAGAAAATGGTGGAAAAACCACAAATAGTGTTACAAGTAAAACAGATGCTGTAATTGTAGGAGAAAATGCTGGTAGCAAATATGATAAAGCAATAAAATTAGGAATACCAGTATGGACCGAACAAGAGTTTTTAAGCAAATTAAATGAAATGTAGAAATTTTGGAAAAATACGAGTATACTGTTAGTAGGAGGATTTTATGAATAGAGTTGAATTAAAAGAATGGGCAAAACAAAAAATATCCGGAAACATAGGTAATATTTTTATAGGAATCGGAATTATTTTTGCCATTAGTTTATTATTTTCTTTTGGCGTTGGAATTGTACAAATTATTTTTGGAGAAACGAGCTATATTACTTTTATTGTATCTTTGGTTGTAGAATTTTTACTAGTTCCACTTCAAATTGGTTTAAATGGATATATGATGGGATTTGTTCAAAATGATACCTTTAATAGAGATGCTATATTTGCACCTTATGATGATACCTTTAAAATAATTGGGGCTTCTATTTTAATGTCATTTGTTATTATGATAGGTTTTATTTTCTTCATTATTCCAGGAATTTATCTAGCATTTTCTTATGCACTAGTACCTTATTTATTAGTAACTAATAAAGATTTAAGTATTACAGAAACTTTAGAATTAAGTCGTAAAATGATGAATGGAAATAAATTAGACTTATTTGTATTGGGAATTAGTTTCTTAGGATGGATGTTATTAGTTCCTTGTACTTTTGGTATTATTTTGATTTGGTTATATCCTTATATGATGACCGCAACCACAAAATTTTTTGTAGACATTATAGATTCTTATAACGAATAAAATGAACTTCACATTGTGAAGTTTTTTATATAAGATTTTTCTTTGTAAACGATTGATTTATGCAATATGAAATTTTCTCCATATATTATGATTAAGGAGGTAGTTTTGATGAATGTTAATAAATATCAAGAATTACAAGAAAACTTAAAATTAAGAAATAAATTTTTAAGGTTAGGAATTGGGTGTACGGTTGTAGGACCTCAAGGCCCTAAAGGTGAAAAGGGGGATACTGGTTCTAAAGGAGAAAAAGGAGATATTGGTCCAATGGGACCACAGGGCGAAATAGGACCGATTGGCCCAGTAGCTGTTTCATCGACAGATAGTGTTTTCTTTACAAGTTATGAAGAACTAGAAAATTCTGGAGTAGCGTCCTTACTAGATAGTTGGATAGTACCAAATCCATCCGATTATTTTACCATTTTAAATAACACTGAAATAGAAGTACAACCAGGAATTTATGAGATTATTTTTTCTGGTTTTATAGAAAATATAGATGATACACATGGCGCAACTTTGTATCTTCAAACAAAAGAGGGAGATGCCATTAAGGATTTATCTTTTGAATTGTTAGCGGGTAATGGAACACAGATGAATTTTTCACAAGATATTCTTTTTCGATTTGAAAAAGTAACTAATTTACAAACGATTGTAGATATAACAGGTGATATAGGGACTTCGAATGTAAAGGTATCTGGAATAAACTTAGTAATGAAAAAAATTCATGAGTAAATTATTTTGTTCAGGGATGATATAGAATTTCAAAATAAGAAAAATTTATGAAAATTAACTTCATCATTGTTGAAAAACTCTTTTTATTAAGATAGAATATAAGTAATGTATTAAACATTAAAATATATTTTATTAAAAGGAGTTTTTTTATGAAGTTAGATAAGAAGAATATTATTGTTATTTTATTAATGATTTTATTTATAATGATATTGTGTGTTAAATATTATGTGGGTATTAGTGTTAAAAAAGAGTTTAATTCTAATGAAGTAGATACCCCAGTAAATAAAGAGGAAAAGGATCAATCAAATGTTTCTAATGAACAGGAAGAAAAACAGGATGACAAGAATAATGATGATTCTCCGATAGAAAACAGCGAACCAGAAAAAAATGAGGAAACAAAGGAAGAAAAGAAACCAGAAGAAGAGAAAAAAGACATAGAAAAAGGTCACAATAATTCATCAGAAAATAAAACGGAAGAGAAGCAAGAATCTAATAATAAAAAAGAAAACAATTCAACCAGTGACATAAAAAAAGATGAAACAAGTGTATCAGAAAAAGATTCGAATTCTAATAAAGATTCAAATAATAAAAATAATGATAATACTATATCAAATAATACTACTGTAAAAAAAGAAGAATCTGTTGAACCACCAAAAGAAGAAAACAAAAATAATGAAAGTTCCTTGAGTATTACAAATGACTATTTAAGAAAAAATATAAAGTCAAAATACGGTGTTAATATCGGATATAAAGATGAATCAGATGTCAATTATGTTAATTCGTACTCTAATTTTACTAAACAATATGATGATGAGAAAATTCATACAGCATTAAATAATGTTGACATTGCTTTAAGAAAATATCCAAGTGGTTTCTTTTTTGAAATCAATAACAAGTGGAAATCATTAACGATTTATTTGGTAGATCAAATAACTGGTAATGTAGCGGGATTAACAGACAACAGAAATCCAAGCAATGTAGTGATTCTCATTAATACGGAAAGTTTATTATTTGAAAGCACACTTCATCATGAAATAATGCATTATATAGATTGTTATTTAGCTAGCATTATAGGAGCAAGTACATTAGAAAATAGCATGAAAGATTATAATCCAAGTGGTTTTGTATATGGAGCTCAAACTACTGAATATGTATATTATTATTCCAACCCTGCTTATTTTTTATCTGCTTATAGTAAATCTGATTACAAAGAAGATAGAGCAGTATTGTTTTCTGATATGATGTTTCGAACATTAAAGAAAGATTATTATAGTGCAGGAAATCCTATCAATGAAAAAGCTAAGCTAATCAGTAGACAATTGGAAACGTATTTTGATTGTGTTTCAAGTTCTGTAAAAGAAAATTGGGAAAGATTTATTGAATGGTAATTTTTGCTGATTACGTATATGGCAGATAAAAGTAAGAATACTAAAATATTTCATATCACCTTATAAGATGGCATTCATAAACTATTTTAGGGGGAATGTGTATGAATAACTATAAAATTGTGATAGATGCTGGTCATGGAGGAAGCGATTCAGGATCTAGTGGTAATGGTATTATTGAAAAAGATCTGACCTTAAAAATATCACAATACATGTATGATTTGTTTAAAGAAAAGGGTATTCCAGTCACGATGACACGTACAACGGATGAAACATTATCACCAGATGAACGAGTAAGCAGAATATTATCAGCCTATGGTGATAACAAAAATGTAATTGTAGTCTCTAATCACATAAATGCAGGAGGTGGCGATAGTCATTGTGTAACGAATGTATAACAATTAAAGCCAAAATTATATTAAGAAATGGAGATTAGTTATAATATGAGTTACACAAAAGAAAAAGAATTAATGGATGAAGGAAATATATCTAATGAAGAATTTCAAGAAAAGTATTTACCTTTCTATGATAATTTTGAAGAGTATATGATTAGATATGTAATACCAGATGCAGTAGCATTTTATATTGCAAATAGTTATTCAAGAAGTTGCTTAGATGATAGTAAATTATATAATCATATCAATTCTGCAGTAGATATTTTTAATTGTAGATGCGATATTGATGTTATAATTCCATCCATAGAAAAGATATTAAATATAAAATATAATCTAAAAATCACTGGTAGAAATCCATTAAAACTGGAAAAATATTATTAAACAAAAAAAGATTCAAACTAAACTGAATCTTTTTATTAATTATTTAAAAAATGTTTTATTTTATTTAAATCGGGATTTTTAATTAACAAATCTTCAATCCAAGCTTTTTCAGGATTTTTATCTTTTGTAATTATATTGTTTTTTATAGCGTTACTTATACTAGATATATAATAATTGTTATTTTTATTATTAATATAATATAATTGATCATTTGTCATAGAAAAGGCAACAAATGGAGAATGTGTTGTAAATATCAATTGAGAAAAATGATTAAAATCCTTTGAAGAATTTAAATTTATTAAAAAATTTACTAGTGTTGGGTGAAGGCTTAATTCTATTTCATCAATAAGCAATAAATTATTTTTTTCTAATGCATCTAGAATAATAGATCCTATAACTAATATTTTTCTAGTTCCGTTTGATAATTGAGGAAAAGTTAAGAAAGTTTTTTTTGAATTCCAAAATAAGATTTTTGGTTTTTTTTCATTTTCATCAAGTGTAACATCAATTATTTTATCATCTGCAATGTTACATAGTTCAATAAACTTATTACCATGTTTATTAAAGGCTTCAAGCAAATCTACACCTTCACTACCATCCAAATACGATACATGCTTTATCATTTCGTTAAAAAATGTATTATAATACTTAATTCTATCATCAATATTTTTTTCTTGATTTTTACTATTGTTGTTTTGGTATAACAAAGTAGTAGTTATTTCACTTTCAATAATATTATTTGCTAAACAGATAACTTCATTTTTCTTACTGTCAAAATTTTTTTTATATTCTAATTTTTCTAATAAAACGCCGGATTCCTTATAATTGCTTTTGTACATTAATGTATAAGTATATATACCTGAAATATTATTTTTTCTTTTTGGTATAAATAATTCTAAAACTATAGTACTTTTATCTTTAGAACGAAGATTATTTTGTTCTCCAAGCTTTAAAGTATTTATATCTATTAAAAATTTTTTTAATTCTTCTGGTGTCATTCTTTTTATAAAACTATCAAAATCTTTGTTATTCGAAATACTTTTCCTATGAGGAAACAAAAGAAAATCTTGCACAGTTTCTATAGCATTTAATATACTTGTTTTACCACTTGCGTTACTACCAATTATGCATATATTTTTTAATATCTTTGTTTTTTCAGAAATTTTCGAAATATCATTATTAGAATGTTTAATTTTATTTGATGCAATACAAGAAATATTAATATTATTACTTAAACCTTTATAGTTGTCTATCTTAATATTTAAAAGCATAATTACACCTCAAAATGATTATATAATCTTATACTACAAAAGTCAATATTATTAGTCAAAAAAGACTAATAATATTTTGAATAAATGTAAATGTGTATTCAAAAATATATTTTAATAGTTAAAAATGACTTAAATCTTGACAAAATATGCATATTGATATATAATGAATGCATACAAGGGTATTTGAGAAGTATTTTACGTATATGAGTTCTTGTATAAAAAAATAGTTTCAGCGAATGTGAAACTATAGGCCCGACACCTGTAGTAATTGTAGCATATTTTATCTCAAAGTGCAACATTTGAAGAAACAGAAAGGAGGAAATATGTCTACTTTTATTGCAACAGCAATTAAAATGAAAAATGGATGTGCATATTCAAATAGCTTGCTAGAAATTGATCAAATATATCTTTCTAATAGTAAAGATGGCTGGTATAAAAAAGCTATTATTCATGATTATGTAAAGTCGAATCCTAAAAGTATTACTGTAGGATCAAATTATGGTCCATATGTAATACCTGCAATAAGTTCTAACGGTGAAAAGTATGTTAAAAGTACACCTAATACTACAACATCGGATAATTTATTAAGCTTGCCTAGAAAATAAAAATTTACCTGTTTTAAAGAAAAATGCGAAAATATTTGATTAATTATATTTAATGTTTTTGCATTTTTTTATGGGATTTTGTTAAAATTTGTGGCTATTTTTTATAAAAATTAATAGTATTTTTTGAAAAAAACATTGAGAAAAAATAAAAAAATTACACCACTTACAAGAGGTAACTTACTAGTCTTGTATAATATATCAAGCATGGTGTTGACACACCCTTTAATGCTTGTTAGGGAGTATCCCTAAGACTCATATAATTAGTATCTGACAGTTACTGAAAATTTATTATTTTTATTGTGTAAATTTTATTTACTCAAATATAATAAAATGATATAATGTTGTTATGAAAGTAAATGGTGATTCTATGACTAATGAAGATAAAATTAAACAGTTTTTAGATGCTAATCATGGATATATGTCTACATCAGATTTTTTAAAACTAAATATTAGTAAACCATTAATAAAGAAATATGTTGATAATGGTTTAATTAATAAAGTTTCACATGGTTTATATATTGATAGCAATATATTTGTTGATGATGAATATGTTTTTCAAAAAAGATATCCTGATGCTATATATTCATATAAGACAGCATTAAGTATGTTAGGTTTAATTAAAGAATTACCAGAACAAATAGAAATAACTGTTAATAGTAAGAAAAGAGTATTAAGCAATTATAAAGTGCATTATGTTGCAGATAAATACTATGATATTGGAATTATTGAAATTAATAATATGTTTAATAATCCAATTAAAATATATAATGCTGAAAGATGCATATGTGATATGCTAAAAAATGATTATTTTGATTTAGAATTACAAAATAATATATTACATGATTATTTTAATAACAGTGAAAAAGATATAGATAAATTATTAGAGTATTCTAAAGTATTTAATATATATGAAAAAGTTAGAACTTTAGTAGATTATGCAGTGAGATAGGAGGTTAATTAAATGAGTGAAAAAGAATTGGATTCAAGTAACATTGAATATACAGAAGAAACTAAACCAAAAGACTATGTAAAACAACTTGAGTGGGATATGGCTATAGGTCTTCAAGAAGTAGATAATTTAAAACCTTCTAAATATTTAGAAAAATTGTTAGGAGAAAATGTTAGTGGTAATTTAACCATTAAACAAGTAGAAGAAGAATTAAGAGAATACTACATTGAAAAAGATAAAAAACAAGAATTAAATCATAATGAATTAGAGTGTGATTTTGTATCTACAAGAATTGTTGAATTATTACAAATTGATAATTTTGAGTTGTCTGTAGATTATTTAAAATATATTCATAAATATTTATTTCAAGATGTTTATGAATTTGCCGGTGAATTTAGAAAAATAGATTTTTCTAAACATGAAAAAATACTTAATAATGATTCAGTTGCTTATGGTGATTGTAAGACATTAAAAGAATCATTAGAATATGATATATCTTTAGAAAAAGAAAAAAATTATAAAGATATGAGTTTTGTAGAAGTAATAAATAATATTACTAAGTTTTCATCTAGTATATGGCAAGTACATCCTTTTAGAGAAGGAAATACTAGAACAACAGCTCTATTTATTGAAAAATACTTAATTAGTCTAGGCTATAATGTGAATAATACTTTATTTAAAGATAAATCTGTTTATTTTAGAAATGCGCTAGTTAGAAGTAATTATTTTAATAACTATTTAAATATAAAAGAAGACAGTAGATATTTAGTTAAGTTTTATGAAAATTTATTATTGGGTAAAAATAATAATTTACATTCACAATATTTAATTGTTGAAGAGTTATTTTAAGTGAAGAAAACAAGTAGTGGAGGATAATATGAGGTACATTGGTAATAAAGCAAAATTATTAGACAATTTAGATAACTTAATTAGGAGGAAAGGGCTAGATAAAAAAGGGCTTGTTTTTTGTGATATGTTTTCTGGAACTTGCGCTGTAGGAGACCATTTTAAAGATAGATATGAAATATTGGCAAATGATACTTTGTATTTTTCATATGTAATATCTAATGGCAAATTGAAATATAATAAAGAGTTTTTTAAAGAACTTGGCTTTAATCCGTTTGATTATTTTAATAGTGTTAATACGAATGATTATACTACAGGTTTTTGTTATAATAATTTTGCACCTACTATTTCTGGTAGACAGTACTTTTCTGATGAAAATGCAAAATTGATAGATTTTATTAGAAATACTATAGATATATGGTTTGATGAAAAAAAAATAAATGAATATGAAAAGTATTATTTAATAGGAAGTCTATTGGAAAGTGTTAGCAAAGTTTCAAATGTTGCAGGTGTTTATTCTGCTTATTTGAAAATATGGGATCCAAGAGCGGTAAAAAAAATGGAGTTTATTCCATTGGAATCCTTACCAAATGCAAAGTATCAAAATGAAGTATATATTGAGGATGTTAATGATTTAATAACTAAAATAAATGGTGATATTTTATATTTAGATCCCCCTTACACACCAACTCAATATATTAGCCAATATCATGTACTTGAAACAATTGCAAAAAATGATAGTCCTGAAACTCATGGTGTAGGTGCACATAGGGATAATGGAAATCAAATATCGAAATGGTGTAAAAAAGGTTATGTTCATGAAGAGTTTGAAAAATTGATAGCTAATGCCAATTTCAAACATATTATTTTTAGCTATAGTGATGCAGGGATTATGTCTAAAGAATTTATTGAAAAGGTTTTGAAGAGATACGCAAAGGAAGGAACTTATGAATTTAAAAAAATTAGTTTCGTAAAATATAAAAGTACAAGAGCAGTAAATAAAGAAATAAAAAATAATACGAAAAATAAAGAACATTATGAGTGGTTATTTTATATAGAAAAAGATTTTAACACAAGTTACATTTCTCCGTTAAATTATATAGGTGGTAAATGGCAAATTATTCCCATGTTGAAAAATAATTTTCCTAAAACAATTAATACTTTTTATGATTTGTTTGGCGGCGGTGGAACAGTATCAATAAATGCAAAGGCAGACAAAGTTGTTTATAATGATATTAATTGGGTTGTTAGGGATTTACTTGAAAAAATAACACATGATCAATTTTTTACAACCTATAATTATATCGAAAAAACTATAAAAAAATATAACTTGGAGAAAAAGAATAAAAATGCTTATAATTTATTTAGAGATAAGTATAACGCATTGGAAAAAGGTTCACGAAATCCTTTGGACTTATATTTATTAATTTGTTATGGTTTTGAACATCAAATAAGATTTAATAATAGATTAGAATTTAATAATCCTTGTGGTAATTCTGGTTATAATCAAGAAATGTTGGAAAAACTAGTTTCATATTCTATAAAAACAAAAAGTATGAATATTGTTTTTAAATCGATGGATTATAGAAAATTTGAAAAAGATATAGGAAAAGGAGATTTTGTATATTGTGATCCACCTTATTTGAATTCGTGTGGAGCTTATAATGATGGCAAAAGAGGTTTTAATGGTTGGGATGAAATGCAAGAAAAAGAATTATTGGATTTTTTAACTCGACTTCATAAGAAAGGCATTAAATTTATGCTTTCCAACATGATGACAAGAAATTCTATAGAAAATAAGTGTTTAAAAAAATGGATTAAAGAAAACGGATATAAAGTAATAAAAAATAATAAAATGACATTGCGAAATAGACAGGACAGACAAGAAATAATAATAATAAATTATTAGTTGGAGGTATTTATGGAAATAGTTGCTAGAATATTTAATTGTAATTATGAAACATATAAAAAATTTTACAAAGATGCTATAAAAAGAGCATATAAAAAAGACCATGTTGATATTGAACCTGATAAAATTAAAGTATTAATTGAAGAATTACCAGGTGAAACTATACAATCTCAAAGGTCTGTTGAAAAGCATAATAGATCTATATCTGTTTTTGAGAATAATAAACTAAAGTATATTATTGGTTTTTCGAATACAAATTTTGATGAAGATAAAAAGAAAGAAGTTGAAACCGTAGGTGGAAAGTATGTATATGGTAAAGATGGTTATCACTCTAATACATATTTATTTCAAGGGTTAAATAAAGTTTTTGAATACTATTATGATGCTAAAAATAGCGGTGAAGATGTTAAATTATATTTCTATTTATTAGATACAAATACAACTTATGCTAATAATTTATCTAATCTTATGAATTATAGAAAATTAGCAACTATTGGATTTGATATATTAAATCTTGATGAAATATCATTTAAAGAATATGAAAAATTAGGCTTTAGTATGGAAGAAGCACATGACGATATAAAGTATATATCATTTAATAAATTTGCAAATGATATATTGTATTTATCAAAAAAGAATATTGGAAATGTTCCTTCATATTTAAAATGTATTGATGAAAATTATGATATTACAAAAGATGAAGTAAATGAAGATGGCGTACATATTATTTCCACTCAAAAGTATATTTATACTTTTAAGACGTTATCTGCAGAAGGTTATGATAGCTTCTTTACAATGTGGACATTAATTATACTAGCAAAAAATGAAAATAAAGATTTGGAATTTTTATTTGGAACGCAATTATATAATCTAAATGAGGGTGAGGAAAATTATAAACAATCAACGGGTTTTACAGGACCAGTATTAAAGCTAATAAAAAAAGCCAATTTAGATATACATTATGAGACATCAGAAGAAATATTACATCAATTTGAAAGGGAAAAAAATCAATACGAAAAAGCAAAAAGTAATAATATATTAAGAAATCAGGAATTATTTAAAAATAATATTAGACAAAAAGGTATTCAAACAAAATGTTATTTATGTGGTTGTGAAATTGAGCATATCCTTGAAGCTGCACATTTATGGGGAGTGGGTAATATAAAGAATGCTACATCGGAGGAAATTAATACTATAATATCAAAACCTGAAATGAGAGGCTTAATTGGTAATAACAATGAACATCGTAATGAATTATTTTACAAAAAGTATGTTCTTGCAAATTCTGGTGATAACGGAGTATGGCTATGTAGTAATCATCATGGTTTATTTGATAGTAACTATTATTGTTTTGATTCTGAAAGTGGGAAAATTCTTATAAAGTTAGATGCCTCAGAGGAAAGCAAAATATTTTTTGATTTAATAACATATAATGATAAATTACCAGATGAAGTGTTAACTCCTAGAACTAGAACTTTTTTATCAAAGAGACAAGAAATATTTCAAGATAATAGTATATTATAAGATTTGAAATATACGAGGTGAAATTTTATGAATAAGGATAGTTTATTAATAAAAATAAGTGATTATTATAATATTAAACCTGAAAAATTTGAGGAGTTAGGTATTCTGGATTCATTAGTATATTTTGATACACCATTATTCCTAAATCCAAAGTTATTATCAGGATGTGAAATATCCGAATTTAAAGATTCTAAGCAAAAGATTATACAGCATTATCAAACCACTATAAATCTTCTAAAAAAAACTAATTGTAACGATATATATTGGAGAGCTGTGAAAAAACATTTCAATTTTCCAGAACCAAGCGGAATTGGTCTTGGAACAAGTATGAAATCAACTGATGGTAATGGATTAACAGGAAAAACAGCAGAAAATTGTTTGCTAACTTTGAAAGAAATAGTTAATCAAGACATTGATGATCCAACCATGTATAGATTATTATTTTTAGTTCAAGAAAATATTGGGGTTGATAGAATAAGTGATATGATATGTAGAATAATATATGAAGATTTATGTCAATTTTCAAACAATATGATAGAGAAATTAGATATAAAAGATTATTATATAAATCCTGAAAATGGTTTAAAGTTTTTAAAAAGACCAAATGACAAAGTATTGTTTTTGTTGCCAGCAGATTTATTGAGTGAAATACCGGATGTTTTAAATGGCTATGATATACAATCAATATCTGAATACAATCAAAAGATCAAAGAGTATTTATGTGATTTTTTTAATACAGCATATATCAATATTACGACTATAAATGAAACTAAAAAGGAAAAAATGCGTGAATGTTTATTAGGAAATAAAGAATTGTTGAATCAACTGCTTTATGATGGTAATATGAAAAAAGCGGAAATATATGATTATTCTCATGACCCATTAGGACTTGTAAACAACCTAGATGTGATAAGGGAAAAGGTATTTGAACAAAAAAAAGTTTTTATAGAATTAACGAAATCATCTAATTCATTACATGAATTCATAAATAAACTATTATTGGTTTATAAGAAATGCATAGAAGATTTAGGTTTAAATGAGGAGCTTTATTATATTGATTCAAAGACAAAGAGGCGTAATGTTAGAAAAGAAGTTACAAGTCATAGATTATTTATTATAGTGTTAGAGGTAGCAAAGCAACTAAAACTATATGATTATTCGTTTGAACCAAAGGTTGGTAATGGACAAATAGAATTTGTGATATACAATATGAAGGAAAAGATTTTAGTTGAATTTAAATTGAGTAAAAACAATTTAATCCATGGCTATGATAAACAACTTCCAATATATGTTAAAAGATATGAATCAACATACTCATTTTATGTAATAATTAAAATTGATAATGGAAATTCAATTGAAAGATTTTATAAAGAAAGGAAAACTAATATTTCTAATTGTTCGATCATAGAAATTGATGGAACAATAAAAAAATCACCATCTTCAATTTAGCCGAAGATTGAATTTTTTGCAAAAATTTGTTATAATTAAATTAGGGTACGATGAGTGTACTCGGGGAAAGTCGACTTTTACTTAAGGAAGTTTATGCAATGTTCTTATAAAGAACTTAACAAGAATGAAGTGCCAAAATTAAAGGGAAGTACTAGAGTATTTCTAGAATTGCTGTGCTATTCTTTGTTCAGTTCTTTTTCTTATGCTCTAAAAGACTGATAAGAATAAATTATTAAGGTAATCTTATATCAATAAATATGGAAAGAGATATTGAGCCTTTTATTAAATTAGTTTTTCCAACAAGTATATTAGGAGATTATAATTTAACACCACTTGAAAGATTACTATTAATTTACATTTTGTCACTTTGCAAAAAATATGGATATTGTTGGGCTACTAATGAATTTTTTAGTAATAGTTTTAATGTTAGTAAGCAAACAATATCAAAGAGTATAAGTAGTTTATCTAATTATGGTTATATTGTTTTACAGTATGATAAGAAAGAAAAAAATAATTCCAAAAGAAAAATTATAGTATCAGAAGTATTCAAAAAAAGAATATCAGATATTCAAGAAAATCTTAATACTAGTAATCAAGAAAACTTTAAGCAATATAAAAAAAATAATAATATAAGAAAAAATATAGGTCCTGTTATAGAATATGATAATGAATGTAATATCATATCTTGGAATGGTAAACCTACTGTATCAGAACCTATGAGTGAAGAAGAAATTAAAGAATTAGAAGAATTAATAAATGAAATAACAAAAGGAGATGAATAATTTATTGTTTAACAAAGTCATACACTATAAAGAGGTGACTTATGTTTAATATAAAAGAAACATTTAAAAAAGATTCTCCTGATTTAATCTTGCTGATAATTAATTATATAAAAAGTGTGATGAATAATGTGTAGGACGATGGCGATATATTGTATTTTTATGGTACAATATATTTGGCTTTAATATGTTATACATAAGAAAGGAGTATAAATGTATAACACTTTAATACAGATGCCAGAGTTTTACAAAGCAGGAATATATATAAGATTATCTGAAGCTGATGAAGGAAAAGCTTACGAATCTGATAGTGAGAGTGTCCTTAATCAAAGAAATATGCTAATGAATTTTGTAAAAGAAAAAGGTTTTATCTTTGTAGGAGAATATGTTGATGATGGTTTTTCTGGTACTGATTTTGATAGACCAGGATTTAACAAGATGATGGAAGATATCAAAAATAAAGTTATCAATCTTGTAATAGTAAAAGACTTATCAAGACTTGGAAGAGATCATGTTATGACTGGATATTATGTGGAAACTTTCTTCCCTGAAAATGGAATAAGATTCATTTCTATGCAAGAAGGTTATGATAATGCTTTAAATCAAGCAAGTAATGATTCTTCAACATTTATAATAGCTTGTAATGATTATTATAGTAAACAAAACTCAGTCAAAATTAGAAATGTTTTAAATGATAAAAGAAGAAACGGTAAGTTTATTGGTAGTGCTCCAAGTTATGGCCTTTTAAGAGATCCGGAAGATAAAGGGCACTTAATACCAGATCCTGAATATGCACCAGTAGTTAAGAAAATATTTGATATGGCATATGAAGGAGTTGGATTATCGGAAATAACAACTTATTTAAATGATAATAAGATTAAAACACCAAGTAGTCTTAAAAGAAAAAATGCTCATGCTAATAATAAATATAATCCAATGTGGACTATATCTTCTGTAAAAAAAATTCTTAAAAATCAAATGTATGTTGGTGATATGGTTCAAAGTGTTCAAACTAAAGTGTCTTATAAATCAAAAAAGAAAAAGGCATTACCTAGAGCAAATTGGAGTATTGTTAAAAATACTCATGAACCTCTTGTTGATAGAGTTATATTTGAAAAGGTTCAAAATAATGTTAAAAGGACTAATGTTACTAATAATACAAAAAGAGAAAAAAGACTATTTGAAAATTTGTTATATTGTAAGGAATGTGGTAATACATTAACTATTATTTATAGGAAAAATCAAGACTATTGGACTATTAATTGTAATAGATATTCGAGAGATCCAAAAAGAAAAATGTGTTATCCACATTTTATGCCTTATGATAAGCTAGAACAAGCATTATTAGATGTTATTAAAGGTACTTGTAAAAAATATATAGCCGCTATTAATGTATCCGATATAGCAAGTGAGATTAATAATAAGAAAAGAAATGATTCTAAGCTAAAGGAAAAAATAAACGAGTTACAGAATAAAGAAAAAGAATATCTAAGTAAATTGGATATGCTTTATGAAGATAAGTTTAAAGGCATAGTATCAGATGAAATGTATAAAAGAATAGCAAATGATACAGAAGTTTTACTAACTAAATTACGTAGTGAAATAAATAAATTAAGAGCAGATACAAAGGTAATTAAAAATAAGACTGATGATTTAAAATGCTATGAAGATAAAATAAAATCTTTAATTGATATTGAAAATCCTACAAGAGAATTAATGCAAACTATTATTGATAAAATAGTTATAGATAAAGATAAAAATATTGAAATAATTTACAAATTTAGTATATTAAATAATATTTAAACTTTGCTCCTTTTGGAACAAAGTAAACATAGAATAGATGAACTACTTATAGGGGGGACAAAATGGAAGAAAAAGATATGATATTTATTGAACAATTAGTAAAGACAAATTTTGTAAAACCAATGAGAAGATATATAAAGAAATATTTAAAGAATTTATCTGTTACAGAAAATATTAGCATTGAAACAATCAATTTATTGCAACAGGCTAATAATACAATTAGTAATGTTTATAAACTTTTAAGAAAAAAAGACTTAGTTGATTCTGCAACGTTGATGCGTTCTTGCATGGAAAAAATAATGATGTCAATGATGATATATTTTGATCCAAAGAATACATTTGAAGAATTTAAGAATTTAGAAAAATGTGGCAAAACAGATAATACACGCCCTACTGCAATACTAAAGAATTTTAAATTTAAATTAAAAGAGATTAACTCTATTTTATTTGAAGAATTTGAAGATGATGAATTACAATTACTGTTGGAAGAGACTTATGAAAAATTATGTTTATATACACATAGCTCAATTGTAGTTAGTATGATGATAGAAGTAAATAGAAACAAAGATGAGGATTTATTTGCTTTATATTTTTATCTGATTGCTTATTTTTTAGAATTATTAATATATTCATCTTTAAAATATTTAATTGCTGACAAAAAAGATCATATAGATGCTTTTTGTATATTTATGGGATTTGTATTATTGTGTTCAAAAGTAGACAAAAATAAATTAACTGAAGATTATACTAATAAATATAAAAAATATCTTCATTGGGAGATTAATGAACATTTTTCAGATAAATATAAAGGTATATTAGAAAAAATGAAAATTGATTGTTCAAATTTGCAACAAGAGATAAATGAAAATAAAAAAGTAATTGAAAATTATATAATGGATTTAGCAAAAAAATAAAAACGTTACACAATGACCATCACCAGGTGCAGATGGTGCTGAAGTAATTTATGCTCTTCGTAACAATAATACACTTTCAAATTTAATTTTAAATTCATTCAAAAATGCTGGTCAAAATGTACGAGAGGCTTATCAAAGGCGATTACCTAGTAATACTGCCAAAGATTATTATTTTATTCATAGAAATACGGGTAACACAGAAGCAATTATTGTAGAATATGGATTTTTAGACAGCACATTAGATGATCCAACACAATTAAAAAATGATTATAAAAACTTAACCAAAGCTGTAGTCGATGCAATACTTGAATACATTGGTTATTCAGTAGAACAGGAAAATGTCTATACTGTTAAAAGTGGTGATTCGTTATGGAGTATTGCTAAAAAATTCAACACTACAGTAGATGATTTAAAAAAAGCAAATAATTTAACAAGTAACTCTTTATCTATTGGTCAAAAATTAGTAATACCTGGAAAAAAAGAAAGTACAAGTAATAATGTTTATACAGTTCAAAAAGGAGATAGCCTTTATAGTATTGCTAGAAAATATAACGTAGATGTAAATGCCTTAAAACAAGCAAATAACTTATCAAGTAATTTATTAAGTATTGGTCAAGTACTAATTATTCCAACTGGTACAGAAGACTATATATTATACAAAGTTGTATCGGGTGATAGTTTGTACAGTATTGCCAAAAAATATGGGATAACAATGCAAGAAATTATGGATTTTAATAACCTTGGTTCTACTATTTTAACAGTTGGTCAAGTTTTAAAAATACCAGTGGCTTATGAAGAAGAAATTCCAAGTACATCAGAAGTAACATATACTGTAAAAAGCGGAGATAATTTGTATTCAATTGCTAAAAAATACAATGTAACGGTATCTGATTTAATGAATTATAACAATTTAACAAGTAATTTATTATCCATTGGTCAAGTTATAAGAATTCCAAGTAACACCAGTAGTTCTACTGCATATACTGTAAAGAATGGGGATACTCTTTATTCTATAGCTAGAAAATATAACACAAGTGTGGACAGTATCAAGACAAAAAATAACCTTACTAGTAACACATTATCAATAGGTCAAAAGTTAATAATATAGAAAAAACTTTTCATTTTTTTGAAAAGTTTTTTAATGTAAAGCTTTACAAACTCCAGAGTTTGGTTTATAAAAACAGTGACTTTTATATCTGCCTGCTAAAGATTGATTATACCAACTATTCTTACAGGAATCATTCCCACTAGGAGCATAAAACCATAACGCATTGGTAGCAGGATGAAAATATTCTCCACGTATTACCCTTCCTGCTAATTCTTTTTCTTTTGTATTTGGATTAGAAAAGAATAAAGGGCTGTTAACACCAGAAAATTGATTTTTTTGATAGATTACATCAGAAATGGTATTAACATTTTTAAAAGTCAAACAATCACTAATTCCTCTATTGATTACAACATTTCCAACCATAAGCATTCCGAGATTACCTTCTCCAACAGCTTCAGCCCTCATTAAACGAGCAAGTAACTCTTGTTCTTTTGTTGTAAATTTAATAATTGCCATACTATCACCTATATCATTATATGAAAATAGCTCTTGTAATTTACTAAAATGTTGGTATAATGTTACCGAGGGATAGTATGAAAATAAAATATGAATTAATCAAACAAGAAAAAAATACAAAAGCGAGAAGGGGAATTTTGCACACAAACTATGGTAGTTTTGATACCCCAATGTTTATGCCAGTTGGTACACAAGCAACAGTTAAAACTCTATCACCAGAAGAGTTAAAAGAAATGCATAGTGCAGTAATCTTATCAAATACTTATCATTTATGGCTAAGACCAGGAGCAGACATTGTAGAAAAAGCAGGCGGTTTACATCAATTTATGAATTATGATGGACCAATTTTAACAGATAGTGGTGGTTTTCAAGTATTTTCATTAGCTAAAAACAAAAAGAAAGATATTACAGAAGAAGGAGTTCATTTTAAAAGCCATTTAGATGGTAAGGCGCTATTTTTAACACCAGAGGAATCTATTAGAGTACAAAATAAACTAGATAGTGACATTGCTATGTCATTTGATGAATGTCCTCCATATCCTGTTACATATGATTATATGAAGCAGAGTGTGGAACGTACCTTAAGATGGGCAGCAAGAGGAAAAGCAGTGCATCAAAACCCAAGACAATCTTTATTTGGAATTGTACAGGGTGGAGAGTTTGAAGATTTAAGAAAATATAGTGCGGAAGAAACGGTAAAAATGAATTTTGATGGCTATTCTATTGGGGGTACCAGTGTAGGAGAAGACAAAGTAACAATGTATCACATGATAGACTACGCGATTCCATATTTACCAGAAGATAAACCACGCTATTTAATGGGAGTAGGAGATCCAATTGATATTATTGAAGGTGTTATTAGGGGCGTAGACATGTTCGATTGTGTTTTACCAACTCGTATTGCTAGACATGGAAATGCTTTTACAAGAAATGGTAAAATTAATATTAAGAATGCCAAGTATAAAGAGGATTTTACTCCAATCGAAGAGAATTGTGACTGTTATGCATGCAAACATTATACAAAGGCGTATATTAGACATTTAATCACTTGTAATGAAACATTTGGTGCAAGACTATTATCTATTCATAATGTTCGTTTTTTAATTAAATTAACAGAAGAACTTAGAAAAGCAATAGAAGAAGATACACTACTAGAATATAAAGAAAAATTTATAGAACAATATAAAAATAGCAATCATTAAAAGATGCTATTTTTTGTTAATTCCCATCATACTTCCAACTATACATAAGGAAAAAATAATTAGGTAATATAGTATATTTTTAATTTCCATTGTGTTGTGGAAAACAACATTTAAAACAATAAGTAAAATGAAGACAACGAAAGAAAATTTAATTCCTTCTAACCATCCTTTTTGCTTACTTCTTCTTCCAATTTGAAATCCTCCTACAGAAAGGGATAAAGAAGGTATTAGAATTTCCATAATAGATAAGAAACCCTTACTGATAATTCCAAAATAATGAAGTAAGGTTACTATAAGAGTTAAAACAAGTATGGGAATTACTGTATATAATAAACCAAACCCTATTTTTTTTAAATAATTCATGTTATCACCTAATTAAAAATATGTTTGGTGAATAAAAATTATGTATCTATTCATAATGAAATAGGTGAGATTATGTACACTATGTTGATATTTAAAACATTTGTATTGTATGCTTTTATTATTTTAGTATATCGAATTATGGGAAAAAAAGAAATTAGTGAGTTAGGTATTGGAGATTTAATTGTGACGATTTTAATTGCAGAGTTGGCGGCTCTTTCCATTGAAGAAACAGAAACCTCTCTTTTGGTGTCTATTGTTCCTATTTTAGTTTTAGTGACTTCTGAAATGATAATTAGTTATTTAAGTTTAAAAAGTACAAAAATTCGAAGATTTATTGATGGAACACCAACTGTTATTATTAAAGATGGAAAAGTTCGATTTAGTGCCATGAGCAAATTAAGATATACCTTAGATGATTTAGTATTAGAACTTAGAAGTAAAGGCATTAAGAGTATTGAAGAAGTGGATTATGCTATACTAGAGACGACTGGAGATTTATCTATTTTTCAGAATACAAAAGATTATCCACTTCCCATTATATTAGATGGTAAGATGGAAGAACATAGTTTAAAAGAAATCCATAAAGATAAAGAATGGCTTCTACAACTATTAGAAAACAAAAACAAAAAATTAGAAAATGTTTTTTATGCATTTTATACGAAAAACAAAACTTTTTTTATTGACAAAGATGATTTAGAATAACTATTGAAAAAATTGCTTATATAATTTTAATTTTTCTTCAAAATTATCTAATAATAACATTTTGGCTAAAATATCTAATTTACAATGTAAACTATCTAGTTCGAATAAAATTTCATCATTATATTCTTCATTGTTTAAGAAAAAATCATTAAAATCTTCTAGATTGTGTCTTAAGTTCATGTTTACCTCCTTTCACTAAGAATATAGTCATTTTTTTCAAAGATACCTAAATAAATTTTTAAATTTTTAAAATTTTTGTTATAATAACTATGTGAGGTAGTTATGAAAAATTTAATTATAGGAAGTCATGTATCTTTTAAAAAAGAAGATCAAATAATAGGAAGTATTAAAGAAGCACTTAGTTATGGCGAAAATACATTTATGTTTTATACAGGTGCTCCCCAAAATACAAAGAGAGAAAAAATTAATTTAGATTTAGTCAAACAAGGTCAAGAACTAATGAAAGAAAATGGTATTGAGCCTAGCAATGTTGTTGTTCATGCTCCATATATTATTAATCTAGCAAATATCAACAATTTTGATTTTAATGTTCATTTCTTAAAAGAGGAAATAAAAAGAGTAGAGTCTCTAGGTTTCACAAAGTTAGTGCTACATCCTGGAAGTCATGTTGGTGTAGGGATTGAACAAGGCATTCAAAATATTGCAGAAAGTCTTAATTTAGCAATGTCACATGATCAAAAAGTAGATATCTGTTTGGAAACAATGGCTGGAAAAGGTACTGAAATTGCATCCCGTTTTGAAGAAATACAGTCCATTATAGAAAAGTGCCAATATAGGGAACATTTGAAAGTATGTTTAGATACTTGTCATATTAATGACGCTGGATATGATATATCTGAATTTGATCATGTTTTGAAAAAATTTGATGAAATTATAGGGATTAATAAACTAGCTTGTCTTCATATTAATGATAGCAAAAATGTAATAGGAGCTCACAAAGACCGTCATGAAAACATAGGATATGGTACGATTGGATTTGAAAATTTATTACATGTTATTTATCATCCTTTATTAGAGAATATTCCAAAAATTTTGGAAACTCCTTATGTAGATGGTTTAAATGGAAAAAGTAGAATATATCCACCATTTAAGTTTGAAATAGAAATGATACGTAAAAAAGAATTTAATAAGAATTTAATAGAAGATATTATTCAGTATTATCAAAAATAGATACTTGAAAAAACATCCTTTTTTTGATAAGATGGGTGTGTAAGTAAAAATAGTAATATAGTTTGTAGATAGTGAATTTTTAGTATTTGCTATATGCAAACGGGGGGGGGGTATTTTTAAATACCTCTTCTTTTTTGTTGCTATGAAAAGGAAGGAAGATTATATGAAAGAAAAAGGATTTACATTAATTGAATTATTAGCTGTGATAGTAATATTATCAGTGATTACATTAATAACAGTACCCATGATAACAAATGTAATAGAAGAAAGTAAAAAGAAGGCACTAGCGTCTAGTGTAGAGGGGCTAGTAGAATCCGCCAATTTATATGCGATAGAAAAGGATGGAGTCTATGAATTTTTGTTTGATAAAGAACATCAAGGAAGTACTATAAAAGGGGATAGCCTAGATTATAGAGGAACCATAGATGGGGAAGGGAAACTCTATTTAGATAGAGAAGGAAATGTCAGTGTTTGTATCTCAAATGATAGTCATTATGTATATAAAAATTATAATAGTGGAATTATCGTAGGAAATAAAAAAACTGGAAATTGTATCATAGGATTTGATGCTTTAACAAATAAATATGTAGCAATGTTAGATAATGGAACAGGGAATGTTAGTAATGTTTATTCCAAAAATGAAGTAAATAACTTAGTAGATAGTTTAGATACAAAAATAACAAATCTAGAAAATAGTATTGAAGAGTTGCAAGCAAATTTAAATAACTATGCCTACCAAAGTGAGCTAGAAAAAGCAAATACTAATGTAGAGAATTTATCTAGCATTGTGAATAGTAACACTAATTTTATAAAAAATTTAGATGATAATTTTCATTATTCATATGATGAAACAAAGACGTCGACAACTTGGGTTGATGGAAAACCAATATATAAGAAAACTATAGCCGTTTCATTATCTGTAGCACAAGGAACTAACAAAATGCAATTTGCATCAGGAACAGATTCTTCAGGAAATCAAATGATTATTAATGTGCCAAACACTTTAATAGATGTAGATTTAAGTACTTTAAACATTGATCAAGTAATTAGACAATATGGTTTTGTAAGTGGTGATACTGATGAGTATAATAATCCTATGAGTGATTTACCATATCCAATTACATATAATTCAGCAGCATTTGTGTTTGGATGGTATAATAAAAATCAAAAACTTTATCGAGTTAGAGTTGGTGAACAATATAGAAATCATGGAACAGCATATATTACACTTGAATATACAAAAAATATTTAAGAAATTAAATTATTATAAAATAAATTAAATAAAAGAAAATGAGTAAAAATAAATAATTTATATTTGGCTCCCTTTTTAACAAATATTTTTTAAATAAATGATTGCAATATAAATGAGATAATGATATGAAAAAAGCCATTTCAAAGGCCTTTTTAAATTACAAAAAATTTTTATATTTTTCTTTGTATTCTATAATTAAATTTTCGATTTTGTTCCACTTATCCACAGACAAATTATTTTTATATTGATTTAAAATGATTCGATAATCTCCAAAAATAATGGTTTTCCACTCTTTTTTAATAATGTTATATAAAAAATCCACTTCATTATTTGTTAATATTTCATTTTGGAAAGAGGCAAATTTAACAATATCTTCTTTTGTTAACATATCCACATATTTTTGAATTATTTTTTCTTTCACAATATCACCTAATCTAGTATATGCATAAACTTAGAAAAAATAAGTAGAATAATACTAGGAGGAAATATATGTATACAAGAGAACCTTTAGAATATTCTACTTTAAAACCAGTTATCGGAGATGAAACTTTGTTTGTTCATTATAATAAACATTATCTTGGATATTTAGAAAAATTAAACAATCTACTTGAGAAAAATAATTATAATTACCAGTATACCAAAAAGCAACTTGTAAATAAAATGGAACTTTTTCCAATAGATGACAGAGGAGATATCTTATATAATTTAGGTGGTGCTTTAAATCATGAACTATATTTTAAAATCTTAGGTGGAAACGGAATTCCTGGTGGAAAAATTTTAGAAAAAATAAATCGTGATTTTGGCTCTTATGATAATTTTATAGAAGAAATTAAAGAAAAAGCAAAAAAATTGGTAGGATCAGGTTATGTGTTCGTTGTTTTAAATTCCGCGAAACAATTACAGGTAATAGCGACTCCAAATCAAGAAACGCCTTATAGTTATGGATTTTTACCTATCATGGCAATTGATTTATGGGAACATGCATATTATTTGGATTATTTAAATAATAGAAGTACTTATGTAGATAAAATCTTAACCATTATTAACTATGATCAAGTAAATGAAGTCTACGAAAAAGAAATTAAGTCGTAAAATTTATTCTGAAGCAATAATGGGAACAAGATTTAATATTATTTTAGTACTAATTATTTTACTATTTATTATTTTAATTATCCGTCTTTTTTGGATTCAAGTGATACAGACAGAATCTTTTACTGCTAAATTAGAGCAATTAACAAATCGTATTGTAGAAGGTTCTACAGCGCCGAGAGGACGCATTTATGATAGAAATGGAAAATTACTTGTGGATAACAAACCAAATAAAGTAATTTCCTATAAAAAGAATGGAAATAAAGCAGAAGAAGAAATCAATATTGCCTATCAATTATCGAATATTTTAGAAATGGATATTAATAGTAATACAACAAATTTAAAAAAATTTTGGTTAAAAAAATATCCGGAGAAAGCAAACGATAAAATAACAGAAGAAGAATACAATGAATACAAATTTAGACATCTTACAGCAACAGATTTAGAAAACCTAAGGCTAGAAAGAATAACAGAAGAAGAAATCAATTCTTTATCGGAAGAGGATAGAAAAGCAGCTATGATTTATACTTTAATGAATAAAGGTTATAGTACGAATGAAAAAATTATTAAAAATGAAAATGTAACAGATGAAGAATATGCAACGATTGCTTCTTCTGATTTAAGTGGTGTTGAAGTGAGATTAGATTGGAAAAGAGAATATCTTTATGGTGATACATTTCGCTCTATTTTAGGAACAGTAACGAATAGTGGAGGACTTCCCTATGAATTAAAAGATTATTACTTAGAAAAAGGTTATAGCTTAGATGATAGAGTAGGCAGTAGTTATTTAGAATATCAATATGATGATTATTTAAAAGGTCAAAAAGACATTTATCAGATTGACAAATTAGGTAAAAAACATTTAATCCAAGAAGGAAGCAAAGGAAATGATTTATATTTAACAATCGATATAGAATTGCAAAGAGGAATTGAACAAATTTTAGAAGAAGAAATGATAAAAGCAAAACAAGAAAAGTATACAGAATATTATAATCGTTCATTTGTGATTGTAGAAGATCCTAATACAGGAGAAATTTTAGCAATGGTTGGAAAACAAATTGTTGAAGAATCAGAGGGATATCGCTTTTATGACTATACTCCTGGTATTGTTACTTCTTCCGTAACAGCTGGATCTGTTGTAAAAGGAGCGTCTCAGGCAACTGGATATCTTTATGGCGGATTGAAGGTAGGTGAAATCAGAAACGATGCTTGCATTAAAATTGCTTCAACCCCACTAAAATGTTCTTGGAAATATTTAGGAAACCTAGATGATATTAAAGCCCTAAAATATTCTTCTAATACTTATCAATTTCAAACAGCGATGAAGGTTGCTGGACTAAATTATTATTACAATACACCATTTCAAATTGATTCAGAACCATTTATGAAATATCGAAACACATTTCATATGTTTGGTTTAGGAGAAAAAACAGGAATTGATCTACCATTTGAAAGTATTGGACAAACAGGGAAAAGAGATAATGGAGGATTATTGTTAGATTTTTCTATTGGACAATATGATACTTATACGCCACTGCAACTTTCTCAATATATTGGGAGCATTGCTACTGGATATCGTATCCAGCCTCATTTGTTAAAAAGCGTTCAAAGCAAAGAAGAAACAATCTATGAAGCAAAAACAAATATTTTAAATACAATTGATATAGATTTTACTTACTTAGATAGAATTAGAAAAGGTTTTATTAGTGTTATGGAATATGGAGGAACTGGTTCAGGTTATATCAGTAGAAATTATTTGCCAGCAGGGAAAACAGGAACAAGTCAAAGTTTTATTGATACTAATTTAGATGGAAAAATAGATACAGAAACAGTAACCAATACTTTTGCTGCCTATGCACCATATGATAATCCCAAAGTAACATTCACCGTTGTGTCACCGGATATATCTTATCCAAATGCTACAAATTCCCAAACCTATGTTAATAAAAGAATTTCAAATAAAATAAGCAATCTTTATTTTACTTTATATTCATAATATGTTATAATGACATCACATGAAAAAAAGTTTTGCATTTTTTCATAATATTTGATATTATATTGGTAATGCTTTAAAAAAGGAGGAATTTTAGATGGCTAAAAAAGGAGAAGCTAGAGAAAGAGTAACTTTAGCATGTACAGTTTGTAAAGAAAAAAATTATCGTACTGAAAAAAATAAAAAAAATACAACTGAACGTTTAGAAATTAATAAATTTTGTAAAAAATGTGGAAAACATACAGCACATAAAGAAGAAAAATAATAAAAATGATATAGGAACAATATTCCTATTTTTGTTAGAGGGAGGTTAATATGATAGAAGTAAATGATATTAAAAATGGTATGACATTAATTATTGAAGGAAATCTATATCAAATAGTTGAATTTCTACATGTAAAGCCAGGAAAAGGTTCTGCATTTATGAAAACCAAACTTAAAAATTTAAGAACTGGTGGTACAATTGAAAGAACTTTCAATACAAATGTAAAATTTGAAAAAGCAAATATTCAAAGAAGCAGTGTTCAATATTTATACAATACAGGAGATATTTATTATTTCATGAATATGGAAACTTATGAACAATTAGAATTAACAGCAGATCAAGTTGGAGATGATAAATACTATTTAATTGAAAATATGATGGTAGATATCGTTCAATATCAAGGAGAATTACTAGGATTAAATTTACCAGATAAAATAGAGTTTACCGTTGTTCAAACAGAGCCAGCAGTAAAAGGAAATACTACAAATAATGCGCAAAAAGACGCTTATGTAGAAACTGGATTATTAGTTAGAGTTCCATTATTTATTGAACAAGGAGAAAAAATTCTTGTTACTACTGCAGATGGAAAATATTCTTCAAGAGCGTAAGCTCTTTTTGTTTAAGGATGTAAGATGTTATGGAAAATATTATTTGTATAAACAATGTGAAGAATAAAAGAATATATGTAAATGGTGATAAAACAGGTAATTATATTAGTGTTCTAGAAACAGGCTATGTTATTTTAAAAGATGGTACTTATATCATTTTGAGTAACAATCATGGTGAAAGCTTAACTGATTTTTACTTTTTATACCATGATGCTCTTCCTAAAAAAGAAAATTTTACAACCTACGATGCTATTCCGATTTTATCTCATGATGGATTTGTCGTGTATATAGGTACAAAAAGAGATAATCGATTAGAGCAAACTGGTAATAATTTTGGATTTGCACTTCTTTATTTACCAAATGAATTAACAGAAGAACAAAAAATAGCATGTAAAAAATTATTAGATACTAATTATCAGATTTTAAATCCAACACTTAAAAAAGTTGATATACAATATGGCTGTGGGGAAAATCTACAACTAGAATATTCTTTAGAGGAAGTTATGCAAATATTAAATAGTAAAGTAAAAACAAAGGTGTAGTTATCTATACTTTTTTTTCTATTTATGATACTATTATTCTTGAAAAAGGGTGATATTATGAATCAAACTGTTTTAATAACAGGAGCTGGTACAGGAATAGGATCAGCCATGGCAGTTATGTTTGCTAAAAATAAATATGATGTCATTCTTCATTATCATACAAGCTATGATCAAGCTATAAAAGTGGAAGAAGAATGTAAAAAATATGGGGTAAATACACTATTGATAAAAGCAGATATTAGGAAAGAAGAAGACATTCAAAATATGGTAATTGAAGCAGAAAAAAATTTTTCTAAAATTGATGTTTTAATTAATAATGCTGGAATTGCTATTGATACCTTATTTGAAGAGAAAACAAAAGAAAATTTTATGAAAACATTAGAAATTAACTTAGTGGGCACTTTTTTAGTATCAAAATATGTTTCTAACGTTATGTTAAAAAATAAATATGGTAGAATTATTAATATATCTTCTACAAATGGAATAGATAAATACTTTCCAATGTGTTTAGATTATGATGCTTCCAAAGCAGGAGTTATTTCTTTGACACATAATTTAGCGTTGGAATTAAAGCCATATATTCATGTTAATTGTATTGCACCAGGATGGATAGGCACTGAAAATGAATTAAAAGATGTAGATGCTGAATTTATTAAAAGTGAAGCAGAAAAAATTTTTGTAAAACGAATTGGTAAACCAGAGGATGTAGCCAATTTAGCACTTTTTTTAGCTAGTCCACAGGCTGATTATATTAACAATGAAGTAATTAAAATAGATGGTGGCATGTATTAGGGTGATTATATGAGAATTGGATTAATAAATGAAAATAGTCAAGCAAATAAAAATAAAATCATTTTTGAAAAATTAAATAAAGTTGCAAATCATTATCATCATGAAGTAATTAATTTTGGAATGATAGACAGTGAAGATAAAAGTCTAACTTATGTAGAAGAGGGGTTATTAGCAGCCATTTTATTAAATACAAAAACAGTAGATTTTGTGATAACAGGTTGTGGAACAGGCGAAGGTGCAATGCTTGCATTAAATAGTTTTCCAAATGTTTTTTGTGGACTGGTAAGTGAACCATTAGATGCTTATTTATTTAGCCAGATTAATGCCGGTAATGCCATTAGCATTCCCTTTGCAAAGGGATTTGGTTGGGGAAGTGAAATTACATTATATAACATTTTTGAACAATTATTAAAACAAGACTTTGGAGGAGGTTATCCGATAGAAAGAAGAGAACCAGAACAAAGAAATAAAAAGATCTTAGATAATGTCAAAAAAATTACTTGTAAATCCATGATTGAGATACTAAAAGAAATAGATCAAAACTTATTAATGAATGTAATAGATAGACCATTTTTTAAGGAAAATTTTGAAAAATATGCGGAAGAGGGAGAATTGAAAACATATCTTCTTTCATTAATAAAAAAGTGATAGAAATCATTTTTTTTGTCAAAAAATGTACAATAAAATAAAAAGAATAAAAAAAGAGCTGAAATTATTGTATAGTATGATTGAGGTGTATTATGGAACACGTAACAGAAGAACAGTTCAAAAAATATTTTGAATTAAAAAATAATTATGAAAAAAATCATATTTCTTTAACCAAAGAAGAAATAGAATTTGTGAATAAGGTGAATGAACATGTAGTAAATTGTTTTTCATGTACTACTCATTTCAAACAAATGGAAGAACAAGAAAAGAAAAAACAAGAAGAAAAACAATCAGTAGAGCAATTAAGTGAAGAATATGGAATTGATTTTAAAAATATTAAACATATCCGTTTAAAAAATGGAAAAGAATATTATAAATTATATGATACAAAATTAAATAAAGATTATCTATTAGAACAGAATGATAAAAATAAAAATTTAAGTGAAGAATTTAAAGAAATTCAGCAACAAGTAAGGCAAACACAAATGTATTCTAGTACTTCCAATGCTGACGAGATTTTTCGCTATCAATTATTGCATTCTTCCAATGGCAGAAAACTATACTCTATTTCAGAAATACAAAATCATCCAGATTTATTAGAAAACATTCCTACAGAGCAAAAGAAAGCCATTAATATATTATTAAAGAATAAAGATAATTTACATTTAATAAGTATTAATATAGAGTCTGGTATAGCAATTGATGAGAAACATGAGATGATTACAGCTGAACTTAATCCGTTAACAAAAGAATATGAAATTAATAAACCACAAGAGTATCAATATGATTCCAATACTGTTACCGGTGTAGAAATCGTAGAAAATTTGGATTCTATTGATGTTAATGAGTATCAAATTGAAGTAGTAGACGATATTCCAACCGTAGTAAATGGAGAAGACTTAGATCCTGCTAAAGTGAAGTTTTTCTATGAATATCCAGAAGCGTTAAAAAAGCAACAATTGGATCAAAAAAGACGACTTGCTTATTTAATTGCTATTAAAAAATATCAATTATTACAAGAGGCTAAAATAAGAAGGCTAGAACAGCAAGATGTAAAAAAATACGTAAAAGTCAAAGACAATAAAAATAGAATGGCTGGTTTTGCTAGTCCTATTTTGTTAGCGCTACTAACAGGATTTGCTGGTGGTGTTATAACAACTATTATGTATATGATTATTAAATAATACAGAGAAAACTGTATTATTTTACGATATATGTTATAAAAATAAGTGAAATTGTACTAAAATATAGTTGACAAACATATATTACCTATGTATAATATTGGTGTATTAAAAAGGAAAGCAGTGTACCTACACTCACCTGATTGCTAAAGCAATAGGTAAATGCCGATAAATGATTTTATTTGGGATTTTAGTGGGTACATTCTGTATCCACTTTTTTATGGAGGTGTCTAGTATCGCAAGAGAAAAAGATTTGTACATTAATGAACAAATACGTGCTAAAGAAGTAATGGTAATTGGTCCAAAAGGAGAACAATTAGGAGTAAAATCTATAAAAGATGCTTTAACGTTAGCATCCTATGCAGGGTTTGATCTTGTTTTAATGAATTCAAATGCAACACCAGCGGTTTGTAAGATTATGGATTATAATAAATTTAAGTATGAAAACAAGAAAAAACAAAAAGAAAATTTGAAAAAGCAACGTGAAAGTAATTTAGATCTTAAAGAATATAGACTTTCTGTCACAATTGATAAACATGACTTTGATACACGTGTTATCAATTCAAAAAAGTACTTAGAAAAAGGTCATAAAGTAAAAGTTTCTATTCGTTTTAAAGGAAGAGAAATGGCCCATCCAGAACTTGGAAAAGAAGTTTTGCTTCGTTTTGCTAACACTTTAGAAGATGTAGCAGAAATCGAACAAAAACCAAAATTAGAGGGTAGAGTTATGGCCATGATGCTAATGCCAAAAAAAGAAAAATAGGAGGAATTATATGCCAAAGTTAAAAACACATAAAGGTACTGCTAAAGTAGTAAAAGCAAGAAAAAATGATTTTAAAATAGGTACACCAGGTTCAAGACATAATACTGGAAAGAAAAATGCTGCAAGTAACAGAAAATCAAGAAAAGGTTCTATGTTAAGTACAGCTGATTATTCAAGAATTAAAGGAATTTTAGGAAAATAATAGAAGGAGGATATATATGGCAAGAGTTAAAGGTGGAACAATTCATCGCGCAAGAAGAAAAAAAGTGATGAAATTAGCAAAAGGATATTTTGGAAGTAAACATAGATTATATAGAACAGCAAAAGAACAAGTAATGCATTCTTTAAAATATTCTTATAGAGATAGAAGACAAAAGAAAAGAGATTTCAGAAAATTATGGATTACAAGAATTAATGCAGCTTGTAGAATGAATGACATTAGTTATTCAAAATTCATTAATGGATTAAATAAAGCTGGTATCGAAATTAACAGAAAAATGTTATCAGAACTAGCAATTGATGATGCACAAGCATTCGCAAGTTTAGTTGTAATTGCAAAAGATGCTTTAGAAGGTAAAACAGTAAAAGCTGAAGTAAAATCTGAAGTAAAAGAAACAAAAAAAGAAGCAAAAGCAGAGGTTAAAGAAGATTTATCTAAATTAACAGTAGCTGAACTTAAAGAAATGGCAAAAGCTAAAAATATAGCTGGTGCTAGTACTATGAAAAAAGCAGAATTATTAGAAGCTTTAAAATAATCATTCATTTGATTATTTTTTTCTTACATTATTTTATTGACTATCAAACAAATGTATGCTATCATTAAAACATGATAGGAATGTGATAAGATGAAAGATTTATATATTGATTTTGATGGAGTAATATTAAATACAATTGAAGAAGGATATAACAATATGAGAAAATTAGGATTAGATCCTAAAAACTCAAGCGATTGTGGTAAGTATTTTGGAACACTGGATTGGGATAATTTTATTAGTCATACATCTCAAATAAATAATAGCATTGATAATATCCAAAGAATTATCGATTCTAATCGTTTTAACGTATTCATTTTAACGCATATTAACTCATTAGATGAGGCAGTTGCAAAGGTAAATTATGTAAGAAAATATTTGAAAGACATTACAATTATTCCTGTCCCAAGAAAGATTAGTAAAACTCAAATGGTACATAGTGAAAATGCTATTTTAATTGATGATTATGCTGGGAACCTAAGAGAATGGGAAGCAGCAAAAGGAATAGGTGTACGTTTTTCCTTAAAAAATAATGGGAAAGGTTTTTATGCAATAGACCATTTAGATGAAATTTTAGATTTACCAATCTAAAATTTTTTAGTATAATAATAAATACTGAGGTGATAACATGTTTGAAAGTTTAGGAGATCGTCTACAAAATGTTGTTAGTAAAATAAAAGGCTATGGAAAAATTACAGAAGAAAATATTAGTGAAATTACAAGAGAAATTAGATTAGCGTTACTAGAAGCGGATGTAAACTACCAAGTTGTAAAAGAATTTATCAATACGGTAAAAGAAAAAGCTTTAGGAGAAGAAGTAGCAAAATCTTTGAAACCTGGTGAACAATTTGTCAAAATTGTAAAAGATGAATTAGTTGAATTATTGGGTGGAGAAAAAAAAGATATAAATTTAAATGGAAATCCAGCTACTTTAATGTTAGTTGGTTTACAGGGCTCTGGTAAAACAACAACAATTTCAAAATTAGCTAATTTTTTAAGAAAAAAACACAAAAAGAAACCTCTTTTAGTAGCCTGTGATATTTATAGACCAGCAGCAATAGATCAATTAAAACAATTAGGAAAAGAATTAAATATTCCTGTATATGAAGAAGGAACAAATGATCCTGCCAATACGGTAAAAAATGCTGTAGAATATGCAAAACAAAATGGCTTTGACTATGTATTAGTAGATACAGCAGGTCGTTTACATATTGATACAGAATTAATGGAAGAATTACAACAAATTAATGAAACTGTTCCAATGGATGAAATCATATTAGTAGTAGATAGTATGACAGGACAAGATGTCATTAATGTCATCAATGGATTTCATGATGCTTTACCACTTACAGGAGCTATTTTAACAAAACTAGATGGAGATACTAGAGGCGGTGCCGCTTTATCAATTCGTCATTTAACTAACATTCCAATTAAATTTATTGGGGTAAGTGAAAAAATGGATGGTTTAGAGGAATTTTATCCAGAAAGAATGGCTACTCGTATTTTAGGCATGGGAGACATTATGACCATGTTAGAAAAAGCGGAAGCTGTAATAGATGAAGAGTCCGCTTTAAAGGCAGCTAAAAAAATGCAAAAAGGAAATTTTGATTTAGAAGATTTTTTGGAACAATTAAACCAAATAAAAAAATTAGGACCTTTAGAAAATTTAATAAAAATGATTCCAGGAGCTAAAAAAATGGGATTAAACAACGTTAATATTAATCCTAAGGATTTAGCACATATTGAGGCAATCATTCAGTCGATGACGCCAGAAGAAAGAAAAAATCCAGATATTTTAAAAGCTAGTAGAAAAATCAGAATTGCCAAAGGAAGTGGCAGAAGTGTAGAAGAAGTAAACCGTTTATTAAAACAATTTGAAGAAATGAAAAAAATGATGAAAATGATGAAAAATGGTAATTTTAAGATGCCATTTTAGGGGGAAATATGAAAGAACAAATAGAGAAATATAAACAATTATTTTCTCTTATGTTACAAGATTTAAAAACACAGGGGAAAAGGCATAAACAAATACCTAATATTTTAACTTTATCACGTTTAACAGCACCGTTAATTATTATACCTTTATTTATAACAGGAAACTTTATGACTGCCTTTTATAGTATTGCAGCATTTTCTTTGACAGATGCTTTGGACGGTTTTATTGCTCGCACCTTTCATTTAACAAGTGAGCTTGGAAGAGATTTAGATGCAGTCGCAGATAAACTATTTGCAGCAACCCTATTAATCTCGTTAAGTACGGTAAATCCTATTTATCTTATTTCTTTATTAATGGAAATAGTAATAGGTAGTATATGTGCGAATAAAAAAATAAACAAAATAGATATTAGAACATGTAAAGTAGGAAAATTAAAAACAATTTTATTAGATGTATCCATTGTACTAGGAATGGGTTCTATATTATTAGAATCTTCTCCGATTTTATTAAATGTATTATGTGGTATTACAACTTTATTACAAATGAAAACAGCTACTGAATATATAAGAGTAAATGATGTAAATTTAAGTCAACAAGAAGATACTCCAAAGGAAAATGTTCAGTCTGAAAATTTAGAAAAAACAGAATATCATAAAACAATAAAATATCCATATAAATATACAGAAAATAAAAACAAGGCAAAAACTTTAGTAAAAACAAGAGAGAAAAAATAGGAATTTACACATTCCTTTTTTTCATACATTCATATGATAAACTAGGTAAGGGGGAAATAATTATGTTTTCAAATAGATGTTGCTCATCTAATAGAAAAAATATGTTTGGATTTGGTATGAATCAAGGATTTATGGGTACACCAATGGTAGAACAACAAGTAGTAGAACCAACTATTACAAAATGTGTAGAACAAGAATTCTATCATGAAGTACCACATGTATGTCCAATTCATACACATACAATTAACAAACATATTTACAAACACACTTATACTCCACAATATACTTGTTCAGAAGAATGTCAAGTTCAAAATATTGATTGTGGAAAATGTTCTGGTTTTATGGGATAAAAGTTATTTTTTATCCTTTTTTTGTGATATCATATTAACAAGGAGTTGCTATATGAAAGTATTAACCATTAAAGAGCCATGGGCCACTTTAATTATAGAAGGCTATAAGCTGTATGAATTTCGAACCTGGAAAACAAACTATAGAGGAAAACTATTAATTCATGCAGGCCTTAATTCAGAAAGAGATAATGTAGAAAAATTTAAAAAATATCATTTAAATCTTTCAAAAGGAGAAATTATAGGAGAAGCAGAATTAGTTGATTGCATATTGGTGGATAAAGAGTTTAATCAAAAGTTATTAAAAATGGATTCTACTATATATGGACAAAGTACTCATGAAATGAAGTATGCTTGGAAACTAGAAAATATTAAAAAATATGATAGAAAAATTTCAGTAAAAGGCAAATTAGGACTATGGAATTATAGTGGTGATGAAGATGATTAGATTGGAAGATTATGTATTAAAAGTAGCAGATATAACAGATACGACTGATTTAACTTTTTTTAAACGAATGAATCAAAATAAAGAATTCCAAAAATATTTTGGAACAGTTTCTATGCAAAAAGAGATAGAAAACAGTATCTTTATGAATGATTTTATAGTGATACATGAAGTGGAAAAGATAGGCTATATCCATTTGTCAGATAAAATAGAGAAAGACTCTATTTGTGCAGTGACTTTATATTATTATATCGATCCATATTATCGAAATAAAGGAATAGCTACTCGATTACTCGGACAACTGATAGATCACCTGCAAAATTATGAAAAAATAAATTATATTATTTTGAATATTCATAAGGAAAATATTCCAAGCATTAAAGTTGCTATCCAAAACGGTTTTATAAAAAATCTAGAGGATGATGAAGAAATGCAATTTATACGTAAACCTTTGTAAAACTAAGATTTCTTTATAAAAAATGGATTGAATAATAACACAAAATTTGATAAAATAAATGTGTAAACAAAAATAGTAATATAGTTTGTAAGTAGCAAATCATTTATTAAGTTTACTATATGCAAACGGGGGGGGGGTATTTTACCAACCTTTTTTTGTTACTATAAAATAGGAGGAAAAACATTATGAATGATACAATAGCAGTAGAATTAGAATTATTAGATATTATTCAACAAATAAAAGCAGAATTAACAGAAAGAAGTGAAAAAAATGACTAATATAGAAAAAATCGATAGTGTAGAAGACTTTAAAAAATCATTATTAGAAATAGACAAGTTACTAAAAAGTGATAGAACATTTACAATACAGGATTTGGAAGTTATGAATGATTTGGCTACTGTTCTTGAAAACCAAGTTAAAATCAGGTTATTTGATAAAATGGTTCAAAGTAAAAATCCTAGTCGAATTATAAGTGATATTGATAGTAAAATAGAAGAATTATCACAACAATTGGATGCATTACAATCAGAACCATTAGAAGATAAAATTGCCTATAGACATAAAGTACAAAATTATAAACGTGTAATTGAAGAATTAAAACAACTAAAAGAAAATTATAAAAATAAAGACTATGAAAACTTAGTAAAAGATACATTTGAATTAGGAAAAGGTAAAAAATTAACTACTTGGTGCTGTGGATCTCTTGCTATTGGATATTTTGAGTTTGAATCATTATTTGGAGAAACTTTAGCTGAAAGTAAAAAAAGTTCACAAAATATTCAACCAAATTATAATTTTATTAATAACTTTTTTGAAGTCTATCAAGACCATGACACAGTACAAAAGTTAAAACAATATTTCTCATGTGTTGATAAAGTAAAAGAAATGGAAGAAGATAAGAATACTGCTTTAGAATTAAATGAAATTTTACCAGTATTAAAAAAAGCAGAAGGAGACATTAGAACATATTTGTATTATAGATTGATAAAAGAAACATATTATCACGACATTGATATTTATAAAATGCAGTTAGAATCTGAATGCAAAAAAATGAAAGCATCTTTATTTAAAGGATTTAAAAAAGGAAAAATAGAAGATTTGGAAAAAAGAATAGCTCAGATGGACAATTATGCTGAAGAAAAATTATCCAGTTTAGAGGAAAAATTGAGAGCCCAAGGAGTCTATGATTATGTAGAAAAAATAATGAAGACAATGAGAGGCCAAAACAGTTATCTAAACGATCCTCGCAACGCAAAAGAAAAAGTTGGCAGTATGTATTGGTATTCTTCAGAAATTACGAAAGCCGATGTTGGTAATATGCATTTAGATGTTGTAGATTTTAAACCAGTTCCGTTTGAAAAAGAAATGAAAAAAAATGTAAATACACTTCAACATGTAGAAGCTGAACTTCCATTAACAGAAAAGCAAAAAGAAGAAATATATGAAACATTACCATCTCAAACAAAAGAACAACTAAAAAAAGATTCGCGTGGTATGAGAATGGTTGCTTCAATGGATGAACGACCAAAAAGATATAACCTTAGTCCTATTGTTAGCGCCTATATTTTAAGAGTAATAGGTCAAACGGAAAATCTTTCACTTCAAGAGATGGCTGATACCATAAAAATGGATCAACAAAAATTACAAGAACTAGAAAAAAAATACTCTGAAATATTAGAAAGAGAATTAAATAATCAACAGGAAAATGTTGATAGGATTTATTCACAAGGAAGAAGCAAGTAAAAAAATAATAAAATAGGAGAAGAAATACAATTTGTGCGTAAAGCTTTGTAATTTCTTCTTTTTTTTGTTATAATGACTATGGTGATATTATGGCAAAATATGATGAAAGTTCCATAAAGATACTGGAAGGACTAGAAGCAGTAAGAAAACGTCCAGGTATGTATATTGGTTCAACAGATAAAAGAGGACTTCACCATTTAGTATGGGAAATTGTTGATAACGCAATCGATGAAGCAATAAATGGTTTTGGTAAGAAAATAAGAGTTGTGATAAATGCAGATGAAAGTATAACAGTAGAAGATGAGGGTAGAGGTGTTCCTGTTGGAATGCATAGTAGCGGAAAAAGTACCCCAGAAGTTATTTATACAGTATTGCATGCAGGTGGAAAATTTGAAGCTGGTGGATATAAGGTATCAGGTGGGTTACACGGCGTTGGTGCTAGTGTTGTAAATGCCTTAAGTAAATATATGAAAGTTCAAATCAAAAAAGATGGTTTTGAATATGAAATAGAATTTGAAAATGGTGGACATATAAAAACACCACTAAAAAAAATAGGAAAAACAGGAAAAACAGGTACTACTGTAACATTTAAACCAGATGAAACTATTTTTTCAACTACTCATTTTTCTTTTACAGCAATATGTGAAAGAATGCAAGAAAGTGCCTTTTTATTAAAAGGATTAACAATCGAAGTAGAAGATGTAGCTGATCAAAAAAAAGAAACCTTCTTCTATGAAAATGGTCTAGAAGCATTTGTAGATTATTTAAATGAAGATAAAAATGTTCTTCACAAAACAGTCCATTTTTCAGGTACTAAGGAAGGAATTAATGTAGAAGTTGCTTTGCAATACACAGATAGTTATTCCGAAAACATTATTTCTTTTGTAAATAATGTAAAAACAGTTGATGGTGGAACACATGAAGTTGGTTTTAAAACAGCTATTACTAAAATATTTAATGACTATGCTAAAAATAATGGTTATTTAAAAAACAAAGACAAAACTTTTGAAGGACCAGACACAAGAGAAGGGTTGACTGCGGTTATTAGCCTACAAATACCAGAAAATTTATTACAATTTGAAGGTCAAACAAAAGGAAAATTAGGTACGCCGATTGCTAGACCCATTGTAGAAAGTATTGTATCCGAAAAATTACAGTTCTTTTTAGAAGAAAATAAACAAGTTGCTACTAATATAGTAGGTAAGATGTTAAAAAGCAAAAATGCAAGAGAGGCAGCAAGAAAAGCCAGAGATGAGGCTCGTAATGGCAAAGATAAAGGGAAAAAGGAAAAATTAATTAGTAGTAAGTTAACGCCAGCCCAATCAAAAAATCCAAAAATAAATGAATTATTTTTAGTCGAAGGAGATTCTGCCGGTGGATCTGCTAAAACAGGAAGAGATAGAAAATATCAAGCCATTTTACCACTTAGAGGTAAGGTGCTAAATACAGAAAAAACCAAAATGGAAGATATCTTCAAAAATGAAGAAATTAATACAATTATTCATACAATCGGAGCAGGCGTAGGAAGTGGCTTCGACGTAAAAGAGATTAATTATGATAAAGTAATTATTATGACAGATGCTGATGATGATGGGGCTCATATTCAGATTTTATTATTAACTTTCTTCTATCGTTATATGAAACCATTAATTGAGGAAGGCCATTTATATATTGCTCTACCTCCTCTTTATAAAATTGAAAGTGGAAAAGAAATAGCCTATGCTTGGGAAGAAACAGATCGACAAACTATTATTAATAAGTTGGGTAACAAAAAATATAAGATCAGTAGATATAAAGGACTAGGTGAAATGGATGCTAACCAATTATGGGAAACAACAATGGATCCTGCAACTAGAAGTATGATTAAAGTAAGTATTGGTGATGCTGCATTAGCAGAAAAACGAGTTAGTGTTTTGATGGGAGATAAAGTAGAACCAAGAAAAGAGTGGATAGAAGAAAATGTTGAATTTTCTATGGAAGATAATTACGAAATATAATGAGAACAATTGATTCTATTTGTCAAAGCTTAAAAATTGATAAAAAAGAGAATATATTATGTGATGTCTTACCTTTTCATTATCAAGGCGTTATAAAAGAAGAAACACTATTATTAAAAGAAATCCAAAAGGGAAATCATTATAAATTATACGTTGTATATGATGGACTGTTAATCACAGCAATATTTACTTCTTTACAACCACTTGAATTAATGTATACTTACTTAGAAAAACAACATTATTCTAAAATATTAGAACTATCTAATATGAGTGAAATAATAGAATTTCACATAGAATCCTTATAAAAATAAAAAAAACAGTTGACTTATAAATGACCTCTATGATATAATTTATTCGTTCAATTGTTTTGGGGAATTAGCTCAGCTGGCTAGAGCACCACGTTTGCACCGTGGGGGTCAAGGGTTCGAATCCCTCATTCTCCACCATATTGATATTTAACCTTTGATTTTCAAAGGTTTTTTGATGCTATGATAGTGAAAAATGTGAAACTAACAATTGTTCCAAAATTTGGTTTCATTCGATTAATATGATAGACATTGACAAAATGACATTTTTTTGAGAAAATGATAGCAGTGAAAAAGAGGTGGTTTCAAATGTATCAAGATAGAATATTACTTACAAGTAAAGAAATTTTAGAAAAGGATTTCAAAGTAGATACGAGAGGATATCGACCTCAAGAAGTGGATAAATTTCTAGATTTAGTGATTAGAGACTATGACACTTTTACATCAATTATTAAAGAGAGTGAAAGTGAAAAAAAAGAATTATTAGAAGACAATATTCGTTTAAAACAAGAAGTTAGAAATTTAAAGACTAAGTTAGAAGTTTTAAAAGATGGTTCTAATCGAGATGTTAGTAATGCAGATTTACTTAGAAGATTATCCAATTTAGAAAAAATAATTTATGGAAAAGAAGAATAATATTTTGACAAACGCTGTATTCATGTAATATAGAGGAAAGTCCATGCTCACATAGTCTGTGATGACTATAGTGTTCGTGTATAGGGAAAAAATAACCTATAGCAGTTTATAACTGACGGAGTTGAAATAGCCTAAATCTTTGACATGGCTAAAGTAAACGTAAAGGGCCAAAGAGACGATTAAGTCCAAAAGGATGGAAGTGGAACGTGGTAACCCCCGCGAGTGAGAAACCCAAATTATGGTAGGGGAATTCACATAAGAGAAACAGAATCAAGTGTGGAATCGAGTGATCGATAGATAAATGTTTGTCACCGTAAGGTACAGAACATGGCTTATAAAATATTATTTTTTTTAATGAAATCCTTGGGAAGGTGAATATATGAAAGAAATTGGTGAAACTTTAAAAGAGGCCAGGGAAAGTATTGGGGTTTCAGTAGAAGAAGTAGCTGGTGACTTAAAAGTTAGACCGAGTCAAATTCAAAATATAGAAGATGGCAATATGAAGGCATTTAAAGATATTTTATATGTAAAAGGTCTTGTAAAGGAATATTCAAAATACTTAGGTTTGGATTATGATGGTATGATTGATGATTTTAATGAATATATGTTTGATTATACATCAAAGATATCTTTATCAGATATTCAAAAAGCTAAGAAAAAAATAGAAAAGAAAAAAAATAAAGGAAAAAGAATTATATCTCCTTATACTTTAGAAAGAAAAAAGAAATCTAATTTGTTGACAATTGTTATGATCATATCAATTGTAGTATTAGTATTGGTTCTTATTTTTTTGATTGGAGATTTAGTAAAAACAGATCATAACAAAGACAACAATGGAAACTTAGTTGTAAGTAGTAGTCTTTAGGAGGCCATATGAATTTACCTAATAAAATCACTTTTGGACGTATTATATTAACTGCTGTTATATTAGTAATTTTATTATTTCCATTTGAAGCAGTTGGAATTTCTTTGCCAAATTTATTTATAAACGAATCTATTGTAATAGATATTCGTTATTTTATAGCAGGTTTCTTATTTTTACTTGCAGTTATATCAGATATTATAGATGGAAAATTAGCTAGAAAATATGAAATGGAAACAATAGCGGGAAAAATTATGGATGATATTGCTGACAGAGTTTTGGTTGATTCTACTTTGATCGTTCTTTCAGTAAATGGTTTTATTTCTTCCATTATTCCATTAGTAGTGGTAACGACAGAAGTTATCAATAATTCCATTCAAAAAAATTGTATAGAAGATATTAAAATAAAACGTAGTATTCAAAAAATTCAAAAATTTTTCATTCATACAGGTATTATTTTGACTCTATTTTATAATTTACCTTTTGAATTAGTGAATTTTAAAGTTTCTGATGTTTTATTAATGATTTCCTCTGTTTTATGCATTGTTATTTCTATTCAATATGTTACAAATAGCAAAAAATATCTAAAAATGCAATAATGCATTTTTTCTTTTTAAAATTAGGTATTTTATAATAAAATAGCAATAATATATATGAAAGCAAAAATAAAGTGAAACAAATGTTCGCATTTTTGTTGACAATTATAACAATTTAATATATACTTATTACTGTAAGGGAGGAATTAAAATGGTAAAAACAACTAGTGATAAAACATTAGACCAAGTATTATTAGATATAGAAAAACAATTCGGAAAAGGATCTGTTATGAAATTGGGTGATCATGAGCATCGTGAAATAGACACAATTTCAAGTGGTTCATTATCATTAGATATCGCTCTTGGCATAGGAGGATATCCAAAGGGAAGAATTATAGAAATATATGGGCCAGAATCTAGTGGTAAGACTACATTCGCACTTCACGCAATTGCAGAAGCCCAAAAATTAGGTGGAAGGGCTGCTTTTATAGATGCAGAACATGCTTTAGATCCAACATATGCTGCAAAAATAGGCGTTAACATCAATGAACTTTTATTGTCACAACCAGATAATGGAGAACAAGCTTTAGAAATTTGTGAGGCTTTAGTTAGAAGTGGCGCTATTAGTGTTATTGTAATTGATAGTGTAGCGGCATTAGTTCCACAAGCAGAAATTGAAGGTGAAATGGGAGATAGCCATGTTGGCTTACAAGCTAGATTAATGAGCCAAGCTTTAAGAAAATTATCTGGTGCTATCAACAAAACAAATACTATAGCAATTTTTATTAATCAATTACGTGAAAAAGTAGGTGTAATGTTTGGAAATCCAGAAACTACAACTGGAGGAAGAGCACTTAAATTCTATTCCTCAATTCGTTTAGATATTCGTCGTGCAGAACAAATAAAAGATGGAACAAATATTATTGGAAATAAAACATCTATTAAAGTTGTAAAAAATAAAATGGCACCACCTTTTAAAAGTTGTAATGTAGATATTATGTATGGTGAAGGTGTTTCAAAGGAAGGCGAAATTGTTGACTTAGCTAGTGAAGCTGGTATTATTGAGAAAAGTGGAGCTTGGTATGCTTATAAGGGTGAAAAATTAGGACAAGGAAAAGAAAATGTAAAAGAATTATTAAGAAATAAACCAGATTTACGTAATGAATTAGAAGAAAAAACACGAGAATATTACGGAATTAATAAGAAAAAAGAAGAAACAAAAAAGGAAAGTTAAAATTTCCTTTTTTTGATATAATGATTCGTTAAATCATTATATTCTACATGATAAGTGTTTTTATATTCTTTTAAATAATATTCCTTTAGTTCATCGATATTTTTTTTCATTTCAATAATTTCTTGCCTATTTAAAACTAATTTTTCTTTTTCGTTTAATAGCTTGCTATTATTTACTTTTAACGTTTCTATAATAGTAAAGTCCATTTTATGGGAGTAATTTTTAAAGGTTTTATAAAACATATTTCCTGAAGCAAATAAGAAAACTCCGTTTACAATAGATGAAAGTAAAAAATTTTGAAAAATAGTAAGAGAACTTATCATAATAGGGTTAAATATGATAAAAATACCACTAATAATGAACAAGAATGTGAGGCAAGCATAAATAATCCATTTTTTAGACTTTGACTTAGAAGGAGTGCTGTTCTCTAAATTATTAATTAACTGATGATTCAGAGCAATTTGGTTTGTTATTGAATTTATTTTATAATCTATATTAGATAATAATTTGTTGTATTTTTTTAGAACTAATTGGATATCGTTATTCATTTTGAATATTCCCCCCTGTTTTTCAGCTATGCTACCACATCCCATCACATAAGTCAAATTTTCTTGACAATTCAATAGAAATTCATTACAATGATATTAGTGAAATAATATTTTACTAAATAGAATGGAGGTCATTATGAATGAAATGATTTTATCCATTTTACTAGTATTAATTGGACTTTTTGTTGGCATTATTATAATGTTTATTATTAATTATCTTAAGGGAATTTCTGCTTCATCTAAGGCAGAAAAAATAATCGAAAATGCAAAAAAAGAAGCAGATAAAATAAAAAGAGATAACATCTTAGAAAGTAAAGAAGAAATACATAAATTAAAAATTGAAGCAGAAAAAGAAATTAAAGAAAAAAAGGCAGAAGTAATAGATTCTGAACAACGTTTACTAACACGCGAGAACAATATTGAACGTAGAGATCAAACGTTACAAAATCGCGAACAAATGTTGGAAGAAAAAGAAAATTTATTAATTAATAAACAAAAAGAAATTCAATTAGAACAAGCAAAAGTGGAAGACATAAAAAATGAGCAAATCAATGAATTAGAAAAAATAGCAGGTTTAACTAAAAAACAGGCAAAAGATATGGTTTTAAAAAAAGTAGAAGATATGATGAATTTAGAGATATCGGTCTACATCAAAGAGAGAGAAACAGATGCCAAATTAGAAGCTGATAAAAAAGCAAAATCATTACTTGTATCTTGTATGCAAAAATATGCTGGTGATGTAGCTAATGAGCAAACAGTTACAGTTGTTACTTTACCAAATGACGAAATGAAAGGAAGAATTATTGGTAGAGAAGGTAGAAATATCAGAACAATTGAAGCGGTAACAGGCGTTGACTTAATTATTGATGATACACCTGAAGCAATTGTACTATCTAGTTTTGATCCTTTAAGAAGAGAAATTGCTCGCGTTACCATTGAGGGGCTTATTAAAGACGGAAGAATTCATCCTACTCGTATTGAAGAACTATATGATAAAAGTTTAAAAGAAATTACATCACAAATTAGAGAATATGGTGAATCTGCTTTATTTGAACTTGGAATTACAAAAGTAGATCCTGAATTAGTAGAATTAATTGGTAAGTTACATTTTAGAACAAGTTATGGACAAAATGCATTAACGCATTCCATTGAAGTCGCCCATCTGTCAGGATTATTAGCTAGTGAATTAGGCGAAAATGTTGTAATAGCCAAAAGAGCAGGATTACTTCACGATATTGGAAAAGCAATTGATCATGAAGTAGAAGGCAGTCATGTTACTTTAGGAAGTGATCTAGCGCATAAATATGGAGAAAATGAAATTGTCATTAATGCAATAGAATCTCATCATGGAGATACGGAAGCAACAAATGTTATTTCTGTTATTGTAGCAATTGCTGATACTTTATCTGCATCACGTCCAGGGGCTAGAAATGACTCTTTAGAAAATTATATTCAAAGATTACAAGATCTTGAAAATATTGCTAACAGTATGGAAGGGGTAGATAAAACTTACGCAGTTCAAGCTGGTAGAGAAATTAGGGTAATTGTAAAACCAGAAGAAGTAGATGATTTAGGAAGCTATAAGGTGGCACGTGATATCAAAACAAAGATAGAAAATGAATTACAATATCCTGGTACAATCAAAGTAACAGTTATCCGTGAAACTAGAGCAACAGAAGAGGCAAAATAAAAATTTTATCAAAAAAAATAGGTACTTGAAAAAGAGTATCTTTTTTGATAAGATAGATGTGTAAATAAAAATAGTAATATAGTTTGTAGATAGCAAA
>URZL01000002.1 GCA_900552335.1 uncultured Mycoplasmatota bacterium
CTTTACAAAGTGAATTGGATAAGACAAATACCAATGTAGAAAACTTATCTAGTTTGGTAAATAGCAATCAAAAATCAATACAAGAATTACAAAATTCATCTTCTAATTTAAATGGAACACATGGTATTGTAGTTGTATTTAGTAGACTTCATTCCAATGTTTATGCTCTTTCTAATACTGTTTACATGGGAGATTTAAGAAATAAAAGTGTTTCTATAACTAATGCAGCTATCGACGGAGAAGTGTTCTTAACTGACTCAGAACTAAAAATTATAAATCAATATCTTGAAGTAGGAAAAGACGGTATAACTGTTAAATTAGAAAATTTAAATGATTCTAACGTAGTTGCTTTAGCAAAAAAATTAGCAACAGCAGCACTTAATATGGTAGTAGTAATATCTGATAAATAAAATAAAAAAATTCTAATTTTATGTTAGAATTTTTAATTTTATTATTTTTTTTCAAGAAAATCAATAATGTTAGGTATAATTTGTTTTTTTCTAGAAACACATTCAGGAATAAAAGCTCCTTCTTTTAAATCATTGATATCAAAACAATTATCTAAAATATCTTGTGCTGTTTCATTGTAAATAATATAAGAACCATTTTTTATAATATCTGTAACAAATAATGCAATAATTAAATTATCATTATGCTCGGCTACTTCATTAACAAGGTCTACATAGTCATTTAGTTCATCTAATACATCATTAGGTGACAAAGTCAGAATTTGTCCAATACCGATTTTATTATTATTAACATTAAAATTTTTAAAATCGGAATATAAAACTTCTTCTTTTGTTTTATTTTTTAATGAAGAACCGGCTTTTAACATTTCCATTCCATAATTTTCATAATCTACATTTGCTATATTTGCTAAATCAAATACAGCTTCTTTATCTTTGCTTGTTGTAGTAGGAGATCTAAATAATAAGGTATCTGAAATTATACCAGATAACATTAATCCTGCTATATTAGCTGGAATTTCAATATTATTTTCTTTGTACATTGCATAAAGAATAGTATTTGTACTACCAACTGGCATATTTCTAAAGCTAATAGGATATTTTGTATCTAAATTTCCAATTTTATGGTGATCAACTATTTCCATAATTTCTGCTTCTTCAATACCATCTACACTTTGTAACATTTCATTATGATCTACTAGAATTACTTTTTTCTTTGTTGCGTCATTAATATCTGATAATCTTAACATTCCTAAACATTTATCTTCTTTGTCTAATACAGGATAATTTGTATATTTATTTTTTTTCGTAATAGCAATAAAATCATCAACATCTTCATCATCTGTAATTGTAATAATATTTTCTTTTAATGTAATACTGTCTACATAATTAGATAACCAAATTTTTCTTGTTGTATCAAAACTGCTTTCATTGGATAAAATAATATTGATGTGATATTGTTTTGCTAAAGCTAAATGTTCATCCTTAATAAAAGAATTTTTAGTTAAAATAATCATTTTAACTTTCGATTTAATAGCATATTCAATGATACTATGTCTATCTCCAACAATTAAAACAGTATCTTTATTTAGTGATATATTTTCAATAAAGGTAGTACTACTATAAGAGGTAACTACTACATTACCATTTATTTCATCATCAAATTTTAATATTTCCTTCGCATTTAATGTTTTAATGATATTATTGTATGAAGTACACAAAGTATCAATTTTATCATTTATTTGATGTTTAGCAATATCTTTTAACGAAACTAGTCCAACAAATTTATCATTTTTAACAACTGGAACAGATCCGACATTATATTCGTTCATATAAAGAAAACAATTATAGATTGTGTCATGATAATCTTTTGCATAGTTTTTTAAATAATTTAAATCTTTAATTTGTAATCTAACATCATTTAAATATTTTGGTTCTTTTTCATTGAAATAATTCAAAACAAACTTTGTTTCATTGTTAGGATGCCCTAGAATTCTAGCTTCTGTATTCAATCCTAATTTATTTTTTAAATAAGATAGTGAAATAGCTGCCGTTACACTATCGGTATCAGGTTTTTTGTGCCCAAAAATGCTTATTTTTTCCATATACTTCTCCTTCCCTGATTTCTACTAAAAAATTATATCATAAAATTTCAAAAATTAAAGTATAAAAAACGTATTTTAAACGAAAATATCTTATAGAGAGAGGTGAGGTATGAAATCAACTGGTATGATGCGACGAATTGATGAACTTGGTAGAATTGTTATTCCAAAAGAGATTCGAAAAAATTTAAGAATCAAAGAAGGAGAAAATTTAGAAATTTATGTAGAAAATGAAACAATTTTGCTAAAAAAATATTCACCATTAAAGAATTTAGTGGAAATGGCTACCATTTATGCAGAAGTTATTAATTCATTTATAAAAGAAAATGTTGTTATCACGGATAATGATACAATAATTGCAGTTAGTGGAAAATACAAAAAGAAATTATTAAGTAAAAATATCAGTGATTCTTTATTAAAATCAATTGAAAGAAGAGAAAATATTTTAGAAACACATAAAAAAACTTTAAGTATTGTAGATGACTATGAAGTAACTTACTCTTTACATACTATTGTGGTAAATGGTGATTCTGTTGGGTTAGTTTTAATTTTCTCTGAAAATGATAAAATGGATGAAAAAATAGATAATGCTTGTGTTATGGCTGCAAATTTTTTAGCAAAATATCTTGAAGACTAAGGAAAAATATGATATATTAGGTACGTAAAAATGTTGAAGGAAAGAAAAATATCTTCTTTTTGTAGAGACTTTGTGGTTGGTGTAAACAAAGAAAAGAAATATTGTAAATGGTTCTGGAGTTGCCTATGTGATATTTAGCTTAGGCCGTAATCTTGCGTTAAAAGTTTGAGATAAAAACAATGTTTTTAAATAAGGTGGTACCGCGATAAATTCGCCCTTATAAGGTACTTTTTTTTGTTGTTTAAGGAGGATTTTATGAAAGAAAAATTTTATATTTCAACTGCAATAGCTTATGCTTCTGCAAAACCCCATATTGGAAATACTTACGAAATTGTTTTAGCAGATTCTATTGCTCGTTATAAAAGACTATTAGGATATGATGTTTATTTTCAAACAGGTACTGATGAACATGGGGAAAAAATAGAAATTAAAGCTAGAGAAAAAGGAATCCAACCACAAGAATATGTAGATGAAAATTCCTTAGAAGTTCGCAAAATTTGGGATGTTATGAATACAAGTTATGATAAATTTATTCGTACTACAAATGCATCTCATAAGGAAATGGTAGCTAAAATTTTTAAAAAGTTATATGATCAGGGAGATATTTATAAAGGAATTTATCAAGGCCTTTATTGTACACCTTGTGAGTCTTTCTGGACAGAAACACAGTTAGTAGACGGCAAATGTCCTGATTGTGGCAGAGAAGTACATGTCGCAGAAGAAGAGGCTTATTTCTTTAAATTGAGCAATTATAGTAAAAGATTAGAAGAATATATTGAAACACACCCAGAATTTATTAAACCTGAAAGTAGAAAAAATGAAATCGTAAATAACTTTATAAAACCAGGGTTACAAGACCTTTGTGTATCTCGTACATCATTTGACTGGGGTATTCCAGTATCATTTGATGATAAACATGTTATTTATGTATGGATTGATGCTTTAAGCAACTATATTACTTTCTTAGGATATGATGTAGATGGTAATCATTCAGAAGAATTTAAAAAATATTGGCCAGCTGATATTCATTTAATCGGTAAAGATATTTTACGTTTTCACACAATTTATTGGCCAATTATGTTGATGGCTTTAAATTTACCACTTCCAAAACAAGTTTTCGGTCATCCATGGGTATTGTTTGGAAATGACAAGATGAGTAAATCGAAAGGAAATATTTTATATGCTGATGATTTAGTAAAAGAATTTGGTGTAGATGCTATTCGTTATTATTTACTTCATGAAATACCTTATTCTAATGATGGATCAATTACTTATGAATTAATTATTGATCGTATCAATTCTGATTTAGCAAATATTTTAGGAAATTTAGTAAACCGTACGATTTCTATGTGTCAAAAATATTTTAATGGAATCGTCTATGAACCAACTACTTACACTGAATTAGACTTAGAATTAAGAGATATGGTAATGTCTTTACCTAATAAAGTAAAAGCAAAAATGGATGATTTGAGAGTAGCAGAAGCTATTGATGAGATATTTGAGGTATTAAGAAGATGTAATAAATATATAGATGAAACAACTCCATGGATTTTAGCAAAAGAACAAAATGAGGAAAGGTTAAAAACAGTATTGTATACATTACTAGAATCAATTAGAAGTTGCGCTGTAATGTTGCAACCATTTTTACCAGATACAGCAGATGAAATTTTTAAACAATTAAATACAGAAAACAGATATATTGACAGTATTAATTTTAAAGGAATGGATCCATTAATTAAATTGAATGAACCAACTCCTTTATTCTTAAGAATTGATAAAGAAAAAAAATTACAAGAATTATCTAAATAGTGTAAATTGTTGTAAAATGTCGAAGATTTCTAATTGAGCTTTTTACTATGGTATGTTATAGTAAATTTGTGCTTAAGGAGGAAATATGTCATTTCATAAACTAAAGGAAAATAGGTATGCTGTTGCTTTTGGAGTACTTATCTTTGTTTTAGTATTATGTAGTTTGATTACTGACTTTAATGTATATGATTTAGGATATCTGATCTTCGCATTTATTTGGTTGTTAAGATATTTATATATATGCAAAAAAGATTGACTTTTTATAGTCAATTTTTTTTTATAAAAGTATTGTGTCGTAAATATAAATTGTATATACTTAAAATATCAAAAGGAAAAAGGAGTAATAATATGTATATAGATACCCATTGTCATTTAGACAGTAGAGAATGTGAAAATATAGAGGAAATCATAAAAAATATTGAAAATAATATTATTATAGTAAGTGGCTATGATGATTTATCTAATCAAGAAGTAATTGAAATGATAAATCAATATCCTAATGTGTATGGTACTATTGGTATTCATCCTAGTGAAGTGACAAGTTCTCATCTATCTATAGTAGAGCAATATATCACTAATTCAAAAATAGTAGGAATTGGAGAAATAGGTCTAGACTATCATTATGGAAAAGAAAATATCTATTTACAGAAAGAAATTTTTCAAAAACAAATTGAACTGGCTAGAAAATATCACAAACCAGTCGTAATTCATAGTAGAGACGCCGCACAAGATACATTAGAAATTATCAAAAATAATGCCGATGTAGAATATATTATGCATTGTTATAGCTATAGTGTTGAAATAGCCAAACAATTATTAAAATATTCTGTCAAATTTGGTATTGGTGGTGTCCTTACTTTTAAAAATAGCAAAGAAATTAAAGAAGTTGTAAAAATGTTACCAATTGATAAAATAGTCTTAGAAACAGATAGTCCATGGTTAACTCCGGAACCTTATAGAGGTCAAAAAAATGAGCCTAAAAATGTTGTTTTAGTAGCAAAAAAAATAGCAGAAATAAAAGAAATATCTTTAGATGAAGTATTAGAAAAGACAACAAAAACGGCAATTAAACAATTTGACTTGCCCATCTAATTATGTTACAATTTGAATGTAGTAGAGGTGAAAATAAACATGTATTTACTTGATTTTTTAGGTAAAATATTGAGTTTTATTATCATAAGCATAAATGCTTTTTTCAATGTGGATATTTATAAAGAAAGCCAAGTAGAAATAGACAATGCAAATAAAGATAGAGATATAAGTATTACTAATTATGTCGAAAAACATGCTACTACATATATTTATAATAATAAAATGCCTTCTAATGAATCAAAAATAATAACAGAAGGAATTGATAGAATTACCTATACTGTAATGGGAAATAATGAAATAAAAGTATTACAAGAAGGTGTTACAGAGGTCATAGAAAAAGGAACAGGTGCTTATGGTATTTTTACTGGCAAATTGACTGGTTATAGTGCAGAATGTAAAGGTTGTTCTAAAGAGGGATATGTTGCCTGCTTGACGCAAGAAAAACAAAAATTTAGTCTTATAAAAGACGGATTATATTATGAAGATAGTGAATATGGCAAAGTTAGAGTAGTAGCAGCAGCTAGTCAAAAGTTTCCTTGTGGGACTATTATTGAGATTACAAAAACAAACAATGAACCTTATTATACCGTTGTAATGGATAGGGGTTCTGCCATGAATAAAGCTTGGAGTCAAGGTGGCGTGGTAATAGATTTGTCATTTGATTCCAATGAATCTGCAATTTCTAGCGATTTAACAGGAAAAAACATAACATTTAAAGTAAAAAGATGGGGTTGGTAAATCCCTTTTTTAAATTTATGAAAATAATCGCAATAATTAAAATAAAAATAATCTACCAATTTTATATAAACTATGATAAAATAGATAATAGTTAAGAAGTAGAAAATGGTGATATTATGGGTAAAGTAATAGCTTTAGTAAATCAAAAAGGTGGGGTAGGAAAAACAACATCTAGTATTAATCTAGCTGCTTCTTTAGGATACCTAAAAAAAAGAGTATTATTAGTGGATCTTGATCCACAAGGAAATGCTACAACTGGTGTAGGAATTGAAAAATCTGATTATGATAAAAGTATGTATGAACTTTTAAAAGGAGATGCCGAAATCGGCGACGTCATTATCAAAACGAAATTTAAAAATTTATATATTATTCCAGCTACAATTAATTTAGCTGGTGTTGATTTTGAATTGATAGAAAAACATAACCAAGATTCTACCTTTGTAAAGGGTAGTCAATTAAAAAAACATTTAGATGAAGTAAAAGATCAATTTGACTATATCATTATTGATTGCCCACCATCCTTAGGTGTTTTAACAACAAATGCTTTAACAGCAGCAAATTCTGTTATTATTCCAATTCAATGTGAATTCTTTGCTTTGGAAGGGGTTATGCAGTTATTAAATACGATTATTTTAGCACAAAAAAATATCAATCCAACATTAGGAATAGAAGGCGTTTTACTTACTATGTTAGATTGCAGAACTAATTTAGGATTAGAAGTAGTGGAAGATATTAAAAGTTATTTTAAAGAAAGTGTTTATGATACTATTATTCCAAGACTTATTAAATTAGCAGAAGCACCAAGTCATGGAAAACCAATTATAGCTTATGCACCAGATCATATAGGAGCAGAAGCTTATCTTAATTTAGCAAAGGAAGTGATTGCAAGAAATGGAAACTAAAAAAAGAGCACTAGGTAGAGGTTTAGAAGAATTATTTAACAATGAAAATTTAGATTTAAATAGTTTTGAAAAACAAGTTTATGAAACTGCAACACATGAGGAAATTATTGAAATTTCCCTAAAAGAATTAAGACCAAATCCATATCAACCTAGAAAAGTATTTGATGAGGAAGCTTTAAAAGAATTGGCTTCTTCTATTAAAGAACATGGCGTTTTTCAACCAATTATTGTAAAAAGAAGTATTAAGGGTTATGAAATTATAGCAGGTGAAAGAAGGTACCGTGCTTCTCAATTAGCCGGAAAAGAAACTATTCCAGCTATTGTGCGTGAATTAACAGATGAAACAATGATGGAAATTGCCCTACTAGAAAATTTACAAAGAGAAAATTTAACTGCTATAGAAGAAGCATATGCTTATAAAAATATGTTAGAAAAATTGGGCTTAACACAAGAAGAATTAGCTACTAAAGTGGGAAAAAGTAGAAGTCATATTACTAATATTTTAGGGTTAATTCGTCTACCAAAAGAAGTTCAATCAATGATTGCAAAACAAGAAATATCTATGGGACATGCCAGAATTTTGAGTAAATTAAATGATGAAGGAAAAATAAAAGATTTAGCAAATCGTATTACCAATGAAAAGTTGTCGGTTCGTGAGGTAGAAGAGTTATCTAACGAAAATCATTTAGAAAGAAAAGTTAAGATAGAACGTAAACCAAAAGAATCTACACAAGATTATAAATATGTAGAAGAAATATTAAGAGATAAGTTGGATACAAAGGTAAAAATTAAAGATAAAAAGATAGAAATATCATTCACTAGCATAGCAGATTTAAATCGAATAATTGAAATAATCAACGAAAGAAATTAGGTGAGGATATGCTTGAAAAAATTTTGTCAAAAGAGGTTATAGCGCCAATTGTGATAGCTGTTAGCTTTTTTGTTATCTATAAAATTCTTAGTAGAATTGTGAAAAAGATTGCCGCTATTAAAATGGGACATGTAAATGATAAACGAAAAAAAACAATCATTAGTTTAATTAATAATATTATTAAATACACTTTTTTACTTTTAGCCATTTTAATGATATTAAATATTTACAGTATTAATACCAGCGCTATTGTTGCATCTTTTGGGGCTGTTAGTTTAGTGGCAGGACTTGCTTTACAAGATACTTTAAAAGATTTTTTATCAGGTCTTTCTATTATTTTTGAAAATCAATATGCGATAGGAGACACAGTAACGATAGGTGGTTTTAAAGGAGAAGTCATCTCATTAGGATTAAAATCTACCAGAATTAAAGCTTATACAGGAGAAGTTAAAATTATTTCTAACAGAAATATTTGTGAAGTAATCAATCATACGATTGCCTTTTCCTTAGCACAAGTAGATGTTCAGGTTTCTTATGAAGATGATATAAAGAAAGTAAAAAAGGTTTTAGATGAACTATGTATTAGATTAAGCAAAGAATTACCAGACTTAAAAGAAGATATTAAGTGCTTAGGTATTAATTCACTAGATGAATCTGGTATTACGTTTAGAGTAGAAGCTAAAACAAACCCCTTAAAACATTATGGAATCGAAAGAATACTATATAAAGAAATTAAATTAGAACTGGATAAGAATGGAATTACAATTCCATATCAACAGGTGGTGATTAGAAATGCCTGAATATCAATTAGGAAGTATTGTAATTATGAAAAAACAGCACCCTTGTGGTACAAATCAATGGGAAATTACCAGAATTGGTGCGGATATTAAAATTAAATGTTTAAATTGTGGTAGGACTATTATGTTACCTAGAATAGAATTTAACAAAAAATTAAAAAAAGTAGTGAAGTAGGAGGAAATATGGCAAAGAAGAAAAAAACAAAGAAATATGGACCCGTCTTTATTATTTTTATTATCTTAGCGATTTTATCAATTTTAAGTCTTCTATTTTCTGTACTTAATATAGAAGCTTATAAAACAGTCATCGCTAATAATACATTGGAATCACAATTAGTGACTGTAAGAAATATTATTAGTATTGATGGTATTCAATATTTATTTGGTAATATAGTAAATAATTTTAAAAACTTTGAACCATTAGTTCTATTTATTATATTTTTATTAGGGTTAGGTATTTGTGAAAGAAGTGGTTTAATAGATGCCATTATTTCTCCATTTAAAAAGATAAAAATAAATGTTGTTATTTTTATTACCTTATTTTTAGGAATTATTGCTTCTTTCTTTGGTGATATTAGTTATATTGTTTTAATTCCACTTACTGGTGTCATTTATAAATATTTAGATAAAAATCCAACTTTAGGTATTTTAACCGCTTTTATTGGTATTACAATTGGATATGGAACTGGAATTATCTTTAACTATAATGATCATTTAATTGGTACTTTAACACAAGCATCCGCAACGTTAGAGGTAGATAAAAATTATAAGTTTAGTTTACTTTCAAATTTATATATTATGTGGTTTTCTACTTTGTTAATTACTTGTTTAGGAAGTATTTTTATTAATAAGTTTTTAGCACCAAAAATAAATAAAAAATATGAATATGAAAAAGAAGAACTGGTAATAGATAAGAATGCTAAAAAAGTTAGTATGATTGCTTTTTTTGTAACTGTATTATTTATTCTTTATTTTATATTACCAATTAATTTACCTTTTTCAGGTATTCTTTTAGACAAAAATTCTACTAGATATATTGATCAATTGTTTGGAAGTAATTCCCCATTTGGAAATGGAATTATTGTTATTATTAGTTCTGTTTTCACACTTTGTGGCTTTATTTATGGTAAAAAATCTGGAAATATTAAAAATAGTCATGATTTTAGTTTAGGTTTATCAAAGAGTTTTGAAAATTTAGGATTTTTATTTGTATTATTATTTTTTGCTTCTCAGATACCAGCTATAGTAGAATGGACAAATTTAGGTACTGTTATTGGAGCTAGATTAATAGAATTTATAGGAAGTTTACAATTATCGGGTATTTTACTAATTGTATTGTTTATTTTGATTACTATTATTATCAGTATATTAATACCAGATACACTAACAAAATGGGAGTTGATGTCTCCTACAATTGTTCCTTTATTTATGCAAGCAAATATTACACCAAATTTTGTTAATTTTATTTTTAAAGTAGCGGATAGCATTGGTAAATGTTTCAGTCCATTGTTTGTTTATTTTATTGTAACATTAGCTTTTCTAGAAAAGTATCGAGATAAAGACAGTGAGAGATATCAAATTAGTTATTTTGGAACTTATAAAATTATTTTACCAGTAATGCTTGTAATGGCTATTATTTGGATACTAATTATTGTTTTCTGGTATTTAATAGGATTCCCAATTGGAGTTGGAAACTATTCGACATTGTAATAGATGAAAAATGTATTAAAATTTAAATAAGAGATTTAGGAGAAATTAGTTTTATGTTAATGTCAGCTATTTTATCTGCAATTTGCATTTATTTTCAGTATATAGAATTTGAAAAAAAAGGTTTCATAGGAGGTTTTTTTGTAAAAATAATTTTTCTTGTGTTAAATTTATTTTTAATAGGAAAGATAAAGACTTTAGCTTTATTTGTTTGGCTTGTATATATAGTTAAAATATTAATTTTATGTTTTATTGAATATGCAATGTATAATAGAACAAGAAATATGATGTCATGGATCATCTCTTGTTTTATTATAGAACTTATTATTGAAATAGTATTAAGGTTTATTTAACTAAATAAATTTTAATATAAATCAAATTCTGAATCACAAAATTAGACTTTATGGTCTTTTTTTTGTTAACTTTTTACTTATTTCATATGTAACATTTGTTTTTTCATTTACTTTTATATCAAATAAATCATATATATTTTTACAATCAGAACCATTTTTAACAAAATGCAAATAAATACTTTTAAAAAGTTTCATTAATTCTTTTTTATTAGCTATTTTTAATCTCTCTTTTTCATAATTTACTATTTTATAAGCATCTGGATCTATTAAAATAATTTTATCCTTTGTTAATATTGTATTTTCGTATTTAACATCATTTACTTTAATTTTATTTTTTGTTAATTCATCAAATAGTTGTTCAATATGATTCATGTTTTCAAGCGTATAATCAACCTCTTTGTCAAAAATATTAATTTTTTCTTTTGTATAATATTTTGCAATATAACCACTTATTTGTAATAAATCGTCATCTTTATATAGAAGGTCTAATATTTTTATCATATTTTCACTAGCTAATTGCTCCAGTACTACAAAAACATCATTATCTAATTTATATTTATCACTTGTATAAGCAAAATATTTTTTGTAAATAGAGTCACCTATTTTATAAATGTTAGCTGTGCCCCCATATCCTATACATAGAAGTTCCTCAAAATTTAAAATCTTTATTAACTTGTCTTTTGTATATAATTGCATTGTAATCACCTTTAAAATTTTGCTTATTATACTATAAAAATTATTGATATACAAATTTTTCTTGCTCTCAATAAAAAAGTATTTTATAATAGTCAAACAAGGGGGAAAATTTTGATGGATGATATTGTACTTGCACAACAAATAGTCGCAAATCGTTATAGAAATATAAAAAAAGATATTTATCATGATACTTCATTTATATTTGCTGCTACAAATGAAAAGATAAATTTATATTCTTCATTTTATCAAAATAAAAGTAAGATTTTATCAGTAATTGGCTCTGGTGACCAAATGTTAAATATGATATTATCTGGTTGTAAGCAAATCGATGGATTTGATATTAGTCGATTTCCAAAATATTTTTTAGAATTAAAAAAATCAGGAATTTTATCTTTATCTAGAGATGATTATATTAATTTTTTCTTTGATATTGATTGCCATAAAAATGAACTATATGATGATATGTATTTTGAGATGCGTAATTATTTAAAACAAGAAGATAGAAATTTTTGGGATGGATTAATCAACTTTTATGATTGGTCAGAAATTAATGAATCTACTTTGTTTTCTTCTCAGACGGTAGTATTAGATAAAATTATTGAATACAATCCATATTTGCAAAAAGAAAATTATTTAAAATTAAAAGAATTAATATTAAATATAAAAGGTCAATATTATACTGGTAATATTCAATTATTATCTTCTAAGCTTAATTATCAATATGATTTTATTCATCTTTCTAGTATTATATATTATGTAAATCAGTATAAAAAACTACTTTTAAATTTACCGCTTGGAGATAATGGAATGGCATTAACCTATTTATATCAAGTTACGCAAGAACTTATAGAAGGATATTTAGAATGTCAAATTATTCCTTTTCATCAAGAAAATGTGAAAGAAGGGGTTATGGTTTATAAAAAATAAGTTATTTTAAAATAAATTAGTATGTTTTAGAAGATTTGATGATTAGTATAATTTAGCATTTACTATAATTATTAAAAATGAAACAAAATACATAGAAGAATGGATTTTATTTTAAAAAATTTATTTTATTGTTATAATAGCTATATATAAATTTGTGCTAGTGAAAGGGATGAAATTCATGTACTTAGTGTTAGATGGTATTATTTCTGATGAATTGGAAGATTTTTTATTAAGTCAGGAAGAAATTAAGAAAGTTGAAATTAATAGAGGCAAAATTGGAAACAAAATTCATGTGGAATATGATACTAGCACTTCTCCAGTTATTATTATGAAATATATCGCATTGTTTGAAGAATATGAATGTTCAGAATTACTGGAGTTTGATAAAGGATTACACTGCAAAACAAGAAAAATAAAATATACAATTGAAAGTGTATGTTGTGAATATTGTTACAAGTCATTTGTAATGAAATTATTTGAAAATAAATATATTAATACATTCAAATCTAATTTTGATTTTGATAGATTTACATCTATTATAATTGAGTTAGAATATACAAATTATAGTGAAGATGAAATAGTAGAGATAATCAAAAAAAATATATAGAGTAATATTTAATAAAATGTATAGATAAATTTATTTAAATGAAAAATGTAATTTATTTTTAAATTTATCTTATACCTATTAAAAATTCATAACAAATGATATATATGGGGGTAATTATGGAACTAAAATATCAAATTCAAAAAACAGAATATGACTATTTAATTTATTTGTTATTAATAAAAATTATTGGATTTCTTCAATTAAATGAAAATTATGTTGATAAACAAAAAATAGACGAAGTTATTGAACAATTAAATTTCATCTATTCTGGATTGTACATGTTTGATCAATCAAATATTATTAGTTTAGGGAAAAAAGTTATTGAAGATAGCTTTCCCATTATTTTAGAACAAATGAAAAATTCTATTATAAGTCCAGAGATTATTTTATCAAAAGATAAATTCAATCAAATAGATGATAATTTAAAAAATGATAAAAAAAATTTTCATTTTCAAAACCGTGGAGATTTGTTAAGTGACTATGCTAATGGTAGATACTATCGCTTTTTTCGAAATATTCAAGGAATTGTTGATCAATATAGTAGTAGTAGAACGGATATATGTGCTGGTGAAACAATATATCATTCTTTTGCAAGATTTTATACAGAAGGAGTAAATGAATATTTTAAATATTTTGAAGAAATGAGTCGACATAATTTAATAAATTTTCAAAACCAAAGTCAAGAAAATGGTTTTTGTGATTGCAGACCATGTTATTATTGGTATTTAGATTCAAAACAAGATTTATATTACTTTAATAAATTAATAAAAACAAAAAATATAAAGTTAAATCATATTGAGGGAAATGAACATGGACCATCTGCATTAAGTTTAATTATTACAAAAATTGAAACTAATGTTAATTATGATAGAAGAAAACATAGAAATATTACATTAGATGATAATTTTAGAGAAATCTTATTCCAGACTTTATTCAATATAGTTAAATCTAACTATTCTATATCATTTGACGCTGAGGAATTAATGAAACTATTTAAAAAATATCAAGATGAGCATTATGTAAAACAGATAATGCAATATATTATTAGTGACGAGGGGATAAAAAAACAAAGAGAGAATAATAAATATCCAATTGTAAAGGGTGGATATCTTACTTCTACTACTGAATTAGAATTAAATAATGAATTAGATTCCGTAATTACATTCACCAAAAAACTACTTATCAAGAGATAAGTAGTTTTAAAAATGATTGGTTCAAGCAAATGCACATTTCTGTTGTTACATAATCTATCATTTGCATTCTTTAAAAAATTAATATATACTAACACTAGGAGGGTTTTTATGAAAAATAACAAACAGGAAATTATTTTATCACAGGAGGTAGCTTCTGTAGATAAGTTTTGGGATATGATCAAAAAAACATCTTTCCTCTATGCATTTATTTAGATGAAAAACAAAGACAAGAATACATTGAGAAAGGTAAAATAGGAAATGTTGATTTAGTAAATGAATTGTATTCTACCTTATGTTTAGAAAAATATTTGTTTTTATCTGGACATGAATTAAGAGAAAAAATTGAATCAGGTGAAGTTTATGTAAATCGCTTCTTAGATGATTCAAAAAAGGTAAAAAATGTTAGATTTATTGCTCCAGCATTTGGGTATGACCTTGACACTCCTAAAGTAGTTTTTAGAAAAACACCAAGGTTATTTTTTAGAAAGATGGATCACTTTTCCCTTGATTCTAAATATAATGGTGAGGAAATATTTAGTTTATGTATTCAAACTGCAGAAGCAGACGAAAAGCAAAAAAGTTTTGTTAAGATTAAACAACAATCAAAAATGTCATAATAATTCCATTATACAAGTAAGAGGTTGTTTGAAACTTCTTCTTTACGAAATCATATTAAGAATATGTTACCCTTATTTTTAATAGATAAAATTTACTTATCAATCAATCATATTTTGAAAAATTGATTGGGAATCTGCGTATTAATAACTAATTTATTTGCTATATGATGATTGTATTTTAAAAATCTGTATTAGTTAGAGAATTTTGAAGAAACAAAATGTTACAGTTTTAATTAATCCTTTTTGCTGATGAATAGTTTTATAATTTTTAGAAATTTTTTCATAATTATAAAAATTATAATAATTTAAATGAAGGGGAAAGTATATGACATATGAGACAAAAGAATATACAATTTACTACAATGAATGTGATAGTGTATATATTAAAGGACTAGTTTTTTATTTTGAAAAAGAGAAGAAAAAAATATTTGATTTTTTTGAAATTAAATCATTGGATAAAAAGCTTGTGATAAAATTATATGATAATTTAGATAAATACATTGAATATAGGAACGGTAATTTAGCAGAATCATCTGTTGGAAATATGGATGTAGATGACAATAATTATTATATTCATATACTTTCTTACAAAGAATTTGTTAAAAGAAAAGGACATATGAATCAAACTTTAACAAATTTTTATAAGTTGTTGATGCATGAGTTTGTTCATGTTTGTCACGAACAAACGGGAAAATATCATGACTCATTGATATGGGTAAAAGAAGGAATTGCAATTTTTCTTTCTAATCAATATGATGGCTATACAGAAAAGATGGATCATTGTAATTTACAAAATTTACTAAATGATAACAGGACTTGGTATATAAATTATTATACTTTAATAAAACATGCATATTGTATGAATGGAATTTCATATTTAAAAATGTTATCTTTAAATCCTTCTTTTGCCTTAGACCAAACTCCACTTATTTATAAAAATTGTATGAATAAGTTTCAAAAATAAAACTATTGAGCTAATAAAATTATAGTTTTATGCTTAAATAATAAAAAAATAAATTGTTAATTGCTATGAATTATAATAGGAGGATTTTTTATTGATATAACGCCAAATTTAATATAAAAGCACCACCTGAGCATTTAGGAAAAGTTAGAAGTGCATATTTGTCTATTCTTGATGAAAATAATCTTATTTATATTAATGGAATGTAACCGATTGAAAATATATTTGGTGAAGTTATTGAAAAAATAGAGGAGTTTAGAAAAAATGCAAGAGGAATTTAACATCTTATTAGAAAAATTGAAAAAATGTGAAATTTGCAAAGAGAGATTTGGATTTCAACCACATCCTATATTTTTAGGAAATGTCAATTCAAAAATAGTTCAAATTAGTCAAGCACCATCTGCAACTGTTCATGAAACATTAAAGCCTTTTACAGATCAAAGTGGGAAAAAATTAAAATATGAATGGTATCAAGTTGATGATGATACTTTTTATAATTCGGATAATTTTTATATTGCAGCGCTTGCACATTGCTATCCTGGAAAAGATAAAAATGGTAATGATAGAGTACCACCAAGAGTTTGTTTTGAAACATGAATAAAAAGAGAACTGGAATATATTAATAATAAGATTTATATAATAATTGGTGCGAAATCAGCAAATGTATTTTTCCCAAATGAAAAGTTTAATGAATTAATTTTCAAGAATAATTATATAAATAATAAATTAGCAATTGTGCTACCTCACCCCTCACCACTTAACATAAAATGGTTCAAAGATCATCCAGAATTTATGGAAAAAAGAATTTTTGAAATAAGAAAAATAATAAATGAAGTATTAAAAAAAGAATAAATTTAAATCAGTATGTTTTTATTATGTTCTGATAATAAAGCAATAAAAAATTTAAATTTTATGTCCATGAATTATGAAAGTATTTGAATAAGTAGAACGGAATTAAAAAAATGAATTTCAAAATTTATTTAATTTGAATCATTTCATAAACAAAATATATTATTTTGGTTTTCTGTTAAGTTCTCTTGAAACTGAGATTTTTATGGATTGAAAATGCGTAATAAGTGATGTATTATATATAATTTATTAGAACAAAGCAATTATGATTCAAATGAAAATAATATGTAATAATGTAAAAGAAAGTATTATTAAAGTAACTTTCTTGTTTTATCGTATATAAAATGATAAAATACAAATAATTAAAGGGATGATTTATTATGTTTAAATTAGTGTCAAAATATACACCTAATGGTGATCAACCGGAAGCAATAGATAAGTTAGTTAAAGGAATAGAAAATGGTGACAAATACCAAGTTTTGCTAGGAGCAACGGGAACTGGAAAAACTTTTACAATCGCAAATGTTATTGCAAAAGTAAATAAACCAACGTTAGTTCTAGCTCATAACAAAACATTAGCTGGACAATTATACTCAGAATTAAAAGAGTTGTTTCCTGAAAACAAAGTGGAGTATTTTGTATCCTATTATGACTATTATCAACCAGAAGCATATGTTGCCTCTTCTGATACATACATAGAAAAAGATGCTTCTATCAATGAAGAAATAGATGAACTTAGACATGCAGCAACCAGTGCTTTATTAACTAGGGAAGATACAATAGTAGTTGCGAGTGTATCTTGTATTTATGGAATTGGAGAAGTAGATGATTACCGAAACATGATGTTAACATTAAATGTCGGAGATACCATTCCAAGAGAAGAAGTAATGTTAAAATTAATTAATATGTTTTATGAAAGAAATAATTTGGATTTAAAAAGAGGTACTTTTAGGGCTAGAGGTGATATTCTAGAAATTATGCCTGTAAATGAACACGGAAAATGTATTCGAATTGATTATTTTGATGATGAAATTGAATCTATTTATGAGGTCGATACTGTTACTGGTAGTATTTTGAATAGTAAGAATTCTATTTCTTTATTTGCTGCTTCTCACTTTGTTGTAAATGAAGAAAAAATAAAAAAGGCGATATTTAATATTCGTGAAGAATTAAAAGAAAGATTAGAATATTTTAAAAAAGAAAACAAATTATTAGAGTATCAAAGATTAATGGAAAGAACCAATTATGATTTAGAAATGTTGAGTGAGACAGGTAGTTGTAGAGGCGTAGAAAATTATTCTAGACATTTAGCTTTAAAACCTGCTGGAGCAACACCAACTACTTTAATTGACTTTTTTCCAAAAGATTTTTTAATGGTAATTGATGAATCGCATGTGACAATTCCACAAATTAGAGGAATGTATAATGGAGATCAAGCTCGAAAACAAGTATTAGTAGACTATGGATTTCGTTTGCCAAGCGCTAAAGATAATAGACCTTTAAAATTCAATGAGTTTGAAAATAAAATTAATCAGGTGGTTTGTGTATCCGCAACTCCAGGTGATTATGAATTAGGATTAGCTAGTCAAGTAGTAGAGCAAATTATTCGTCCAACTGGATTATTGGATCCTGAAATAGAAGTTAAACCTACTAAAAATCAAATAGACGATTTGGTTAGTCAAATCAATAAAAGAATTGAAAAAGATGAAAGAGTACTAATCACCACTTTAACAATAAGGATGGCAGAAGAATTAACCGATTATCTAAAAAAATTAGATATCAAGGTTGCTTATCTACATAGTGAAATTAAAACATTAGAAAGAATGCAAATTATAAGAGATTTAAGATTAGGAAAATATAATGTAGTTGTTGGAATTAATTTACTTAGAGAAGGAATTGATATCCCAGAAGTTAGTTTAATTGCAATTATGGATGCAGATAAACAAGGATTTTTAAGAAGTGATAGAAGTTTAATTCAAACAATTGGTAGAGCAGCAAGAAATGCTAATGGTCATGTTATTATGTATGCCGATAAAATTAGTGAAGCAATGGATATTGCAATCAAAGAAACAGCAAGAAGAAGAAAAATTCAAGAAGAGTACAATAGCGTTCATCATATTATACCAACTACAATTAAAAAAGAAATTAGAGATTTAATTAGCAATAATAAAGAATTAGAAAATAAAACAGATAAAAAATTAACAAGGAGAGAAAAAGAAGAACTTGCTATTAAATTAGAAAAAGAAATGAAAGAAGCAGCTCGTAATTTAGATTTTGAAAGGGCAACAGAACTTAGAGATGCTTTATTTGAACTAAAAAGTGAGATTTCATCACATAAATAACTGGCTTGTGATATAATGAAAATAGGGAGGAAAATAAAATGAATGCAATACTATTTCAATTAGGACCAATTACGATTTATTGGTATACAGTTATGATTTTAATTGCTTTTTTGTTAGGCGGTACTTTAGCTATTCACGAAGCAAAAAAATGGAAAATACCAGAAGATTTTATGATCAATTTATTTTTCTATTTAATACCAGTCTCTATTATTGGAGCAAGACTATACTATGTATTATTTAATTTAGATTATTATTCTGTAAATCCTATCTCTATTTTTAAAATATGGGAAGGTGGGCTTGCTATTCATGGAGGATTAATAACTGGGCTCTTATTTACTTTAATTTACTGTAAAAAATATAAAGTAAATTGGGTAAGATTATTAGATATTTTAGTAGTTAGTGTAGCACTTGGACAGGCAATTGGAAGATGGGGTAATTTCTTTAATGGCGAAGCTCATGGTGGAATTACCACTATAGAAGCTCTAAAAGCATGGCATTTACCTAATTTTATTATTGAAGGAATGCATATTGGTGGAAATTACTATGTTCCAACATTTTTAATCGAATCTATTTTTTGTTTTATTCTATTTATTGTTTTATTCATCATTAGAAGCAATAAATATACTAAATTAGGCCAAACAACATGTTTATATCTTATGTTATATGCTGTTGAAAGATTTATTGTAGAAGGTTTTAGAACAGACAGTTTAATGCTTGGAAACATTAGAATTGCGCAATTAATATCGGTCTTAATGTTTATTTTAGGTTTGATTTTCTTTTTAAAACTACGTAAAGGCTCTATTTTTTCTAACAAATATAATGACATCAATAATACAAATGAATCCCATTTTTGATTGTATTGTAATAGGAGGAGGTATTGCTGGTACTACTGCTTCTATTTATTTAAAAAGAGCTGGACTTAAGATATTATTGTTAGAAAAAAAAGCAATTGGTGGTCAAATTATAAATACTTCTGAAATAGAAAATTATCCAACGATTTTATCTACAGATGGTTTTACTTTTTCCAATCATTTAAAAAAGCAATTGGAAAATTTAAATATACAAATTCAATATGAAGAAGTAATCGATATAAAAAATAACGAAATAAAAGAAGTTATAACTAATAAAAACACTTATTTTACTAAAAATATTATTATTGCAACAGGAAGAATACCAAGAAAATTACAAATAGAACATGCTGATCAATTACTAGGAAAAGGAATTAGTTATTGCGCTACTTGTGATGGCTTTTTCTACAAAAATAAAGATGTAGCAGTTTTAGGTGGAGGAAATAGTTCTTTAGAAGCGGCTATCTATTTATCTAGATTATGTCATCAAGTGACTATTATTAATCGTAGTGATAAATTAAGAGCAGATCAAGAACTAATTCAAGAAGTAAATCAGTTAGAAAATGTTAAAATCATATATAATGAAAATATTCAATCTTTAGAAAGTCGAGAAGGATATTTATCTAAAATAATTCTAAATAATGAAGAATTAAAGGTAGAAGGTTTATTTGTTTATATTGGACTAGTTCCAACATTACCTTTTATAAGTCATTTGAATTTAAATTTAGAAGATGGGTATATAAAGGTAGACTCTAAGATGAAAACAAATTTAGTTGGAATTTATGCATGTGGAGATATTATAAAAAAAGATTTATACCAAATTATAACAGCTTCCAGTGAAGGCGCTATTGCAGCTAGTAATATTAAATAGCCAGTGAAAAACACTAGTTTTGTTTGACTTTGCACATGTTGTATGTTAACATAATGCGTAGGAAGTGGCAAAATCGCCATTATATCAGATATATAAATGCTTAAGAGGCGATTAATTATTTTAATTGCCTCTTTTTGTTAAAAAATAAAAATTTTTAGTAAGATAAATTCAAATATTAACAAAAAAATCATTAAATGAAAGGAATAACTGATAGTTAATTTAGAAAGGGTAGAATAATATGAAGAAAAAAGATATCAATTATTATAGAATATGTGATTTATTTAGAAAAGTTATTACTTCGTTAGTTTGTATTGAATATAAAATATCTAATGAATCAATAAAGGAAGAAATTAAACCAATTTTGGAGGATTTTGTTAATCAATATGAATTATATTCTGTAAAATCAAATTCTAATTTAATAGGATTTAAATACAGTGAAAAACAAATAACTGAATTTGCTAATAATTTATATGATAATATTGATGTATTTAATTTTGCAGAAGATTTGGAATTTGGATTTTCTGAACTGGTTAAATATATTATGCTAGAAAGGGAGAAAAAAAATGAGTGCTAGAGAAACTGAGGGTGGAACATGGATTAATGTAAATAGTAAAGATGAAAAAGCACATGTTAATATTTACGATAAAGATCCAAGAGATGAACATAATACTTCAATACATGTGAATATAAATTATGAAGAAGAAACTTTTAATATTACTGAAAAAGATGATGGCAAAAAAACAACCACTGACTGCAGTTGTTTCTTAACAACTGCTTGTATGAAACACTTTCATAAACAATTTGATGATAATTGTTATGAACTTAAAGTCCTTAGATGGTTTAGAGATAAATTTGTGTCTAAAGAAGACATAGAACATTATTATGAAATAGCTCCAATAATAGTAGAAAATATAAATAGATTTGATAATTGTAATGAATTATATAATGGAATTTATGAAAATGTAATTTTATTATGTGTAAAAGCAATAGAAAATAATGAATATGATTTAGCGTACAATATTTATAAAAATAGTATTTTAAATTTGGAAGAAGAATATGCAAGACCAGCATTAGAACAAAAACTAGTTAAAGTTTTAAGAAATAGAATAAAGAATATTAATAATTAAAATCTTTATGTTGTTTAAAGATTTTAATTATTATATAATAAGTGTGGATTTTAGTTATGGAGGATATATGAAAAAAGATATTGATCAAATTTTTGAAGAATATAAAAAAAGAAAAAAAGAAATTATTGAACAAAATTTACCTATAACAGGTATAGAAGATGCAAAGAAAGTTTATCCTAAAACTAAAAAATTATTAAAAATAATTACATTTTTATCAGGTGAAAATATAGAATGGTTAAAAGGCAAGGATGTTAGTGTTCCATCTGATAGAACAGTCATTTTTGCTAATACACATAGATTTAAACCTGACTTTGAAAAAATAACTATTGTGACTGATAGACCATCTTTTGTTATTGCAAGTGATTTTAGAAATTCATATGGAACTATTAGTGGATGGTATTTTAATACAAGACCAACAATTTTTGTTGACCCATATTCAAAAGAGGATAAACATTATTCATATGAATTAATGAAAAGATATCTAAATTTGGGATTAGATTGTACAATATTTCCTGAAGCTGTTTGGAATTTATCCGAAAACGAAATTATTTTAGATACATTTTTTGGTAGTGTAAATGCAGCTTTAGAAACTAATTCTCTTATAATTTGTACTGCAATTGAAAGATATGGTAAAAAATATATAATTAACAGAAGTGAACCAATTGATTTAAGTTTAATTGTGAAAAAAAATACAGATATTTCATTTGGAAAACTTGATAAAAATGATGAAAAGCAGAAAAAAATTATTAATAAAATATTAAATGATTGCAACATTGCTATGAGAGATTGTATGGCAACATTACTTTTTGAAATTTGGGAAGATATAGCAAAAAAAGATGGTGTCACTAAAAGACAATTAATTCCTAATAATTATTGGGACAGCTTTGTAAACAATTTAACGGAAGAATGGCCTGGATACAAAATGAGTGATAATGATGAGCAGAAATTTCAAAATAAATTTCGTATTGAGCAACAACAAGTAGAAAGAGATATGGAAAAATTAAAACACAACATTAATGATAAAAATATGTTTATGATTGCTTCTAATGACAGATTTTTGAATTATATGAGATTGAAAGACGAAATTTCTGAAATAGAAGAAATAGTATCAAAAAGAAAGAGAAAGTGATTATATGAGTAATTTACAACTTCCGTTATGTTCTGTTTTATTAAGCTTGATATTATTAATTTTATATTATTCAAAAGATAATATAAACAATACGGAAACTAAGATTTTTGGTAATATTTTAATGACACAATTTATTGGCTCATTAGCTGAATTTATTATTTATCTTTTGGCATATGTTTTTTACAATGAACTAATTATAATATTTCTAAATAATATAGTATGTATATCATATTGTATATGGTCTTTTCTATTTTGTATATATATCTATTATATATCTCTTGATAATACAAAAGGGTATATCAATAGTATTAAAAAAGCTATGATTGCTAATGTTATTGTATTTATATTAATTATAATTTCACCTATTGTATTGATTAATGAAGATGGTATGATGTATTCATCTGGTTTAAAACCAACAATAACATATATATATTGTTTAATTTGGTTTGTTCTAGCTATTATAGTTTGGTTCTGTAATATTAAAAATTTTAAAAATATAAAATATGCTCCTTTATATTTCTTTTATGGTGTAGCAGTATTAATATTTATAATAAGAGTGGTAGATCCAAGTATATTAATAATATCGTTAGCACTAACTCTTATTAATTTAGTAATGTATCATACAATAGAAAACCCAGATATTAAAATGTTAAGAGAATTCCATAAACAAAGAGAATTAGCGAATGAATCTAATCAAGAAAAAACATCATTCTTATTTAATATGTCTAATCAAATTAAAGAACCAATTTTAGCCATTTCAAATATCAGTGGAGAAGCATTACTGGAAGATAATATGGAAGAAGTAAAAGAAGATTTAAGAAGAATAAAATCTTCATCAAATGAATTATTACAATTAGTAAATGATGTATTAGATATTTCAGATATAGAAAAAAGGAAAATAGGTATTAGAGAAGTTAAATATAATGTTTATCATTTATTTGAAGTATTAAATAAAAACTTTAGTAAAAATGTAAGTAAAAAAATAGAATATCGTTTTCATTTTGATAAAAGTATTCCAGAATATTTATATGGAGATTCTATCCGTATTAAACAAGTAATGAATATTTTATTAGAAAATGCTTTGGAATATACCAACGAAGGATTTATAGAAGTAAATGTTAATTATGTTATAAAACATGATGTATGTAGATTAATTATTACAGTAGAAGATTCAGGACTAGGAATGAGTGTTGATGAAATAAAACATTTATTTGATAAAGAAAAAATATATAGTGATGAATTATTAAAAGAAGTAGATGATACTAAAAATAATTTAGGTGTATTAAAATCAATTATTAATTTAATGAATGGTAATATACTAGTAAATAGTGAAATAGGAAAAGGAAGTAAATTTACTATTATAATTGATCAAAAAATAAAAGAAGAAAAAACAAAAATAATTGAAACAGTAGAACAATATGAAGAGATGTATGAAAATAAAGAAAAAATATTGTTAGTAATCAATCATAAAGAACTTAGCAAAAAAATAAATAAGATGTTTAAAAAAGATACTTATGAAATAGAAGAAGTAACTGGTGGACAAGCTTGTTTAGAAAAAATAAGAAAAAATGAAAAATTTGATTTAATTATAATGGAAGAAGATTTAGAAAAATTAAGTAGTGAAGATACCTTAATAAAATTAAAAGATACATCTGGTTATAAAATACCAGTAATCTTAATTAGCAATAACAAAGGATTTGGAGCTAAAGAAATGTATCAAGAAAAAGGATTTAAAGATGTATTATTTTTACCACTTAAAAAAGAAGAAGTTTTAAAACAAGTAGAAGAATATATTAAAGATTAAAATATATTCTTTTTTGTTGTAATTTACAACTTATTATATAAATGTTATAATACTTTACGAAAGAGATGATGTTATGAGTTTACAAGCAGGTATAGTAGGTTTACCAAATGTCGGTAAATCAACATTATTTAATGCCATTACAAAGAAAAATATTTTAGCAGCAAATTATCCATTTGCGACAATTGATCCAAATGTAGGAATTGTTACAGTTCCAGATAAAAGACTAGAATTTTTAGAAAATTTATATTTACCTAAAAGCTTAGTGCCAACAACTTATGAATTTACAGATATTGCAGGTTTAGTAAAAGGTGCTTCTAATGGGGAAGGACTTGGAAATAAGTTTTTAAGTCATATAAGAGAAGTAGACGCTATTGTAGAAGTAGTAAGATGTTTTCAGGATACGAACATTATTCATGTAGAGGGCAATGTAGATCCTGTTAGGGATATTGAAATCATTAATGTAGAGTTGATGCTATCTGACCTAGAAATTGTAGAAAACAGAATGAACAAAATAGGAAAAAAAGCAGCTATGACAAAAGATAAAGAAGCAGCTTTGGAAGTAGAAGTTTTAAATAAAATAAAAGATTCATTAGAAAAAAATATTCCTCTAAGAAGAGTAGGATTTACGGAAGCGGAAGAAAAAATTATTAAAAATTTTCATTTTTTAACAATAAAACCAATTATTTATATGGCTAATGTTAGTGAAGAAGATTTGTTAACAGATGGTAATGAATATGTTGAAAAAGTCAAAGAATATGCTAAAGGTGAAAATGCAGAGGTTGTAGTAGTATCAGCAAAAATTGAAAGTGAATTAGTAGAATTAAGTGATGAAGATAAAATAGAATTTCTACAAGATTTAGGAATTAAAGAGAGTGGATTGGATAAATTGATTAAAGCTACATATGATTTATTAGGCCTTGCTACATATTTTACAGCAGGTAGTGATGAATGTAGAGCTTGGACCTTTAAGAAAGGAATGAAAGCGCCTGAATGTGCAGGTATTATCCACAGTGATTTTGAACGCGGGTTTATTAAGGCAGAAATTATGAGTTACGAAGATTTAGAAAAATATGGTTCGGAAGTAAAAGTAAAAGAAGCTGGAAGAATGCGTTTAGAAGGAAAAGAATATATTATGCAAGATGGAGATATCTGTCATTTTAGATTTAATGTATGATAAGAGAATTTTTTCTTGATGAAGTAGTTGGTATACCATTTCACTTATTTGGTATCATTCATTTTGGGTGTTTAGCAATTTTAATTTTTCTGTTGATAGCTATTTATAGAAACAGAAATAAAATTAAACAAATAAAAAATAAAAAGAAAATTAAAATAGCGATATTTGTTCTTTTAATGAGCAATATGTTAATATGGTATGGAAGCTATATTTATTATGGAATTTATGATATTAGAATTCATTTGCCATTACATTTTTGTTTTATTGCTGGAAACTTATTTATGTTATATTTGATAACTGGTTGGAAATCTTTATATAAAGTTACTTTCTTTTTTACTTTTATTGGACCACTTCCCGCCGTTCTTTTTCCAGACTTGGTTAGTAGTTTTGATGCTTATATATTTTATCAATATTTCATTAGTCATCATTTATTAATGGTATTTAGTTATTTTACCTTTTATATGGATGATATCACAATTACTTATAAAGATGCAGTTAAAACATTTATTTGGGGGAACATTCTTTTTATAACGATGATGAATGTAAATGAAATATTTGGAACCAATTATATTATGTCAAAAAAATTACCAGATCATATTTATGAATTATTTCCAATTTTTCAAACAATTCACCCATTTATTATTTTAGAAATAACTGGTATAATAGTGGTGTTAATGTTGATGATACCAGTTAACATTAAAAATAAGGAGGATAGATATGGTTCAAAATAATTATTCAAAAGTATTCATGTGGATGTTCATAGGATTACTTGTTACTTTCGCAACTGGTTACTTTGTATCAACAAACGAAAATATGTTATTAGCAGTTTTTAGTGGTTGGTATTTTTTCCTTGTTATTGCGGAGTTTGCAGTTGTTATCTTTTTAACAGCTAGAATTCATAAAATGAGTGAAACAACAGCTAAAATATCATTTATTTTATACTCGTTTTTAACAGGATTGACTTTTTCTTGTGTATTTGTGGCATTTGATATTACATCTATTATGTATGCATTTCTTATTAGTTCCCTTTTATTTGGCATTTTCGCTTTAATAGGTGCATTTACCAAAATTGACTTAAGCAAACTAAGTACGATTTTATTAATGTTACTAGTTGGCATTATTCTTTGTACTTTGGTTAATATGTTTATTGGAAGTGAATCATTTAATTTTGCTTTATGTATTATTGGATTAGTAGTATTCATGTTATATGTAGCTTATGATATGCAAAAAATAAAGCAATTAGCTGAAATCTATGATGGTGATAAATTAGCAATCATTGGTGCATTAGAATTGTATTTAGATTTTATTAATATTTTCTTAAGATTATTAGAATTATTTGGAAGAAATCGAGATTAAATACATATGATATAAAAAAGCTTTACATTTCAAAGCTTTTTTGTTATAATCTTTTACGAGTAATTATTTACTCCTTGCTAAGAAATTAGCCATAAGACCAAAAGGAGGTGTAGACATGAAAAACTATGAAATTATGTTTATCGTTAGACCTACATTAGGAGAAGATGAAATTAAAAAAGTTATTGAAAACTTTGGAAAAATCTTAACTGATAATGGTGCTAAAATTGTAGACAAAAAAGATATGGGTCAAAGAGAATTAGCTTATGAAATTAAAAAATTTAAAAGCGGTTATTACTATCTTTACGAAGTTGAAGCAAATGATGACAAAGCCATTAAAGAATTTGATCGTTTAGCTTTAATTAGTAGTGATATCGTTCGTCACTTAATCACAAAAATCGAAAAATAGAAGTGAGGTATTCATATGAATAGAGTAATGTTAATAGGAAGATTAACTGCTAAACCAGAGCTTAGATATACAGGATCTAATATCCCATATGCTAGATTTTCGATTGCTATTAATCGTACATTTAGTAATAGTCAAGGTCAAAGAGAAACAGATTTTATCAACATAATTATTTGGAGAAAACAAGCAGAAAATGTTTGTAATTTCTTAGATAAAGGTAGTTTAGTTTCTGTTGAGGGTAGACTACAAACAAATACTTATGATGATAAAGATGGAAATAAAAGATATTCAATGGATGTAGTAGCTGATAGTGTTCAATTCTTAGAATCAAGAAGTCAAGCACAAAGCAGACAAAGTTCTAGTTATAATGAACCAAGCGTAACACCATATGATTATCAAAATGAACCAACAAATAGTGTGAGTGTGGATAATGATCCATTTGCTGATTTTGGTGATAGTGTATCAATTGATGATAGCTTCCTAGATTAGAAAAGGAGGAAAAAACATGGCAGAATTTTATAGAAAAAAGAAAAAAATTTGTCAAATGTGTGCTGGTAAATCTGTAGATTATAAAGATGCAGAAATTATTAAAAAATATGTAAGTGCTGATAAAGGTAAAATTTTACCTAGAAGAGTAACAGGCGCTTGTTCTAAACATCAAAGACATATTGCTAATGAAGTTAAAAAAGCACGTTTTATGGCAATTTTACCATTCGTAAAATAAGGATTATTCCTTATTTTTTTTGATATAAAAAAAGATTTACTTTTTATTTTTAAGTAAATCCCTAATTTCTTCTAATAATAGAACCTCATTGCTTTTAACAGGTTGAATTTTAGGCTGCTCTTTTTCTTTATGTAATTTATTCATAATTTTAACAAAGACAAAAATGCAGAAAGCAACAATTAAAAAATCAACCACATTTTGAATAAAATTTCCGTAAGATATCACAGCGTCTTTAATTTTGAAAGAAAGAGAAGTAAAATCAAGTCCACCTAAGATAGTTCCTATTATTGGCATTAAAATATCATTTACAAGTGAAGAAACGATTTTGCTAAAACTACTACCAATGATAACACCAACAGCTAAATCCAATACATTTCCTTTTGAAATAAACTCTTTAAATTCAGTTATAAAATTCTTAATAAATTTTTTCATATATTCCTCCTTGAGTATATTATACAATGTTTTACTCTTTTCTTTAGCAAAATTTTTATAAAAAATAACTATATTTGTAAAATAATTCTTGAATTTCCATAAAATTGTATTGGTAATACTTGCAAAAAATTTAAAAAATTGTTATACTATACAAGTAAATTTCTATGACTTATCAAAGTTATGGCGAAAGGAGACTTATCATGAAAAAAGGAATTCATCCAAATTACAATGAAACAAAAGTAACTTGTGCATGTGGTAATACTTTTACTGTTAAATCTAGTAAAGCAGAATTACACTTAGAAACATGTAATAAATGTCATCCATTTTATACTGGAGAACAAGGAGCAGTTTCTAAAACAGGTAGAGTAGAAAAATTCAATAAAAAATATGGTTTTGATAAAAAAGCAGCTTAATTACTGATGTTATTGATTTAGAAAGATAGATTTTAAATTTCTATCTTTTTTAGTGTAGAAGTTAGAATGAGAATCAATTGAAGCAAAGGTACTTGAAAAAATTATTGTTATTTTGTATAATGGATATAGATAAAAAATAGTAATATAGTTTACGTGTAGCAGTTAAATTTCATGTTTGCAATATGTAAACGGGGGGGGTATTTTAAAAATACTCTCTTTTTTGTTGCTATAAAAGGAAGGAGGAGGTTATGAAAAGAAAAGGATTTACGCTTATTGAATTACTAGCTGTAATTGTAATATTATCAGTAATTACATTAATTACAGTACCAATGATAACCAGTGTAATAGAAGAAAGTAAAAAGAAAGCACTTGTATTTAGTGTACAAGGATTAATAGAATCCGCTAATTTATACGCTATCGAAAATGAAGGAGTGCATGAATTTTTATTTGATAAAGAACATCAAGGAAGTACCATAAAAGGAGAAAGTTTAGATTATAAAGGAAAAATAGAAGGAGAAGGGAAACTCTATATAGATAAAGAAGGAAATACGAGTATTTGTATTTCGAATGATACCTATTATGTATATAAAAACTATAATAGTGAAATTATCATAGGAGAAAGAAGCAAAGATAATTGTAATATTGAATATGATGCTTTAACGAATAAATATGTAGCCTTTTTAGAAAGTACAGGAAGCGGAAGTAATGTATACTCCAAAGATGAAGTCAATAACTTAGTAGATAGTTTAGATACTAAAATAACAAATAATACTAGTGAAATAACAAATCTAAAAAGTAATATCGAAGAGTTACAAAATAACTTAAATAATCTATCTAGCGTTGTTAATAATAATAAAGAAAAAATAGATAGTTTAAATAGCAAGTTAGTTAATGTAATCGTTAAAAATATATATAAAGAAACAAAATCATATTCAATAGTTAAAGGTGTAAATGTGGTGGTATTTGATATTCCACAAATTGATGGGTATAAACCCATTATGTATGTAGCTAATGCTCATGCATGGTATCCTAACATAAGGCCATACGGTAATGAAAGCTCTCTAATATATGATAATGCAAGTAACATTGGTGTTTATTATTACTTTGATGCAGATTTTACACTTGATGGTGGTAATTTTAGTTGTACAGTATTATATATTACTGTTTAATGTATATTTTGCAATGATAATGTAAGAGAACATTTTATATACATTATCATTTTTTATTGAAAAGATATCCATAATTTTTTTATCGTCAAATTTATCTTTATTTATCATTTTATTTTTCCTTTTACTATTTTATTAAAATAAAAAAATAAGGTTTATTAAGCTTAAAAATTTTTAAATAATAAGCAACCTTATGTATATATTGTGTAGTATTTTACTTTATTTTTCTATAGATAGGTAGTAGTTTTTTATAAGAAAAATATAAAAATTTATGAATTACTAAATCAAATTCTCCAATAAATTCAGTATATTCTCCTCCAAATCTTTTTTTGAATGAGTGGATTCCAAAAATAGGATTGGATTTATCTGGATTTGCTATTCCACTTGTACCAAAGAAATCTACTATTTTGTAACCTTCTTCATGTGCATCCTTAATAATTTGATAATATAGTAAATAATTAGAATTTAGCTCTCTTAAAATATTGCTATTGCCTCCATGAATGGTCCATACTTTATCTCCATATTTTACAGTAATAATAGATGAAAGTATAATATGTTCTTTTTCAATAGTATGAATGAAATCAATTTCTTTTTTTGTTTTATCAATTTTGTTAATCAAATCTTTTTTAATATTTTCTTGTTTTTCTTTATTTTTATATTTAGGATCATCTAAATTTTTAAGTTCTAATTCTAAATATTCCAAATTTTTTTCATAAGTAATAATTAAATCATGAATGTCAACTTCTACAATATATAGATCACTCATATTTTGTTTATTTAAAATGGCATAAAAATTTTTATAATATTCCATTGGTGTTAAATGTAGGTGTTCTCTAACGGCTGTATCTTTCATTGTTTCATAAAATTTAGGAATATCTTCTATAGAACCTTTATACATATTTAAATGATATTGATTTCCTTTATTTAAAATTTTCCTAGTAGTTGGATGAATATTTTTATAGATATCATCTAAGCTTTTATTAATATCTAATCTGAAAGTAAATCTAGGTTGCTCATTTACAAATTCTGTATTAAATCCTTTATGCTTATAACCTAGCATTTCTAAATAATCTACTACTTTTTCATGAGAATTTCCTAGTACATTTCCATCTTGATCCAAATCATGTAACTTTACATCAGGATCAATTTTTACAAACAAAGCTTTATTTTTTTTAGCAAACTTTTTAATATAATTAGTAAATGTATTTAGTAATTTGTAATTACTATAATCCATTATATATCCTCTAGGGCAATAGAAATAGCAGTAATTTCCAATTAATTTTTTTTTGAGTAATAATGCAGTAGCAACTAATTTATCATTTTCCTTTAATCCAACGTAATAAGGAGTAAAGTTTTTATATTTCATAATTTCACCAAAATAATGACTTTGCATGAAATGGGATTTATTGCTATTTAAAACGAAATCTTCATACTCATTTATATCTATGTCTGTTATAAATTTCATTATGAACCTCTTTTCTATCTTTTTTAAGTATATCCTTTATTTAAAGAATAGTCAAATGATTCTCTTTTAAAAAAATGTAATTTATAGTATACTAATTATGGGTGATAATATGATAGAAAAATTAACGCCGGAAGAATTTAATGAATTTTCTAAAAACAGTAATCAAGGTACTTTTTTTCAATCTTCTTATTGGGGAGAATTAAAATCTTTTACAGGTTGGACTCACCATATGGTTGGGTTAAAAAAAGATAATAAAGTAGTAGCAGCAACTCTTTTATTAGGAAAAAAAATTCCGTTACTTGGAAAATATATTTATTATGCACCAAGAGGTTTTTTGATAGATTATCATGATAATGAACTTTTAGAATTGTTTGTTTCTAGTATGAAACAATATATCAAAAAAAATAAAGGAATTTTTATTAAAATTAATCCTTATGTAGAGTACCGAAAAAGGGATATTAATGGCGATATTATGAATGATGAAACAAATCAAAGTATTATCGATAAATTGATTGATTTAGGTTTTGTTCATAATGGTTTTACTATTAATTATGGAATTGATTTAGAACCAAGATGGATTTCTGTTTTAGATTTAAAAGGAAAAACAGAAGAAGACATTTTATCTAATATGAGACAATCGACTAGATGGAGAGTGAATAATTCCTATAAACATGGTTTAGAATTAAATGAAATAGATGAATCTAGATTACCTGAATTTAAAAAGTTGATGGAACATACAGGGGAAAGAAGAGGGTTTATTGATCGACCTTTATCTTATTATCAAAAAATGTATGAAGCATTTAAAAAAGATGATAATATTAAAATTATGCTTGTCGATCTTAATATCGAAGATTATTTAACAAACTTAAAAAATCAGAAAAATGAATTAATGCTTAAAATAGCAGAAGTTAAAACAAAAAATATGACAACGCGTAATCAAAATTATTTAAATGAGTTACAAACTCAATTGAAATCATTAGATGAAAGAATTGAAATGTTGTACATTTTACTAGAAACAAAGGGTAAAGTAATTACAGTAGCGGGTGGTTTATTTATGACATTTGGAAAACAAGTAATTTCTTTATTTGGTGCTTCTTATCAGGAGTATATGAAATTTAATGGTCAATATTTTTTAAATTTTAAAATGATAAAATATGCTTTAAATAATGGTTTTGAAAAATATAATTTTTACGGAATAACTGGCGAATTTAATGAAGATTCTCCAATGTTTGGATTATTTGATTTTAAAAGAGGATTTAATGCTGAAGTAGTTGAATTAATAGGAGAATTTACTTTAGTTACTAGAAAACTTAGTTATAAAGTTTATAGATTAATGTTGAAAATATATCATAAATTAAAGAAAAGAGGAAAATAATGATAGGTATTGGTAGTGATCATGCAGGTTATGAATTAAAAGAAAAAATAAAAAAATATTTAAATGAACTTGATTATCAAGTGATTGATTATGGAACAATGGTTAATACTTCTGTTGATTATCCTGATTATGCTTTTAAAGTGGGAGAAAGTATTGCTTCTAAGGGGATTCAACTAGGTATTTTAGTTTGCAAAACAGGTATTGGCATGAGTATAGCTTGTAATAAAGTAAAAGGGGTTAGATGCGCCAAAGTTGATAACGTAGAAGAAGCTTATTTAACAAGATTTCACAACAATAGTAATGTTTTAGCGATTTCTTCTATGAATCCAAATGCTCTTGAAATTGTTAAGACATTTCTAGAAACAAAATTTTCTAATGAGGAAAGACATGTTCGTAGAATTAATAAAATAAGTGAGTACGAGGAAAAGCATGAATATTAAAGTTATTTTGTATTGCCTTGTTGTTCCATTATCAATATGGTCCATTAGCAGTATTAATTTTAATAATGTTTTTAAAAAGAATAGCTACTATTCTTCTCGTTTTTTATATTTGTTTTTATCTTTAGGGTTATCATATTTAGTGGTAAACTTCTTCTATGATTTTTTTGTTAATTTTAAATTTATTTGAAAATAAATTGAATGTTAATGAAAATTTTGATAAGATAGATGTGTAAATAAAAATAGTAATATAGTTTGTAGATAGTGAATTTTTGTTGTTTGCTATATGTAAATGGGGGGTATTTTAAATACCTCTTTTTTTGTTGCTATAAAATAGGAAGGAAGATTGTATGAAAGAAAAAGGATTTACGCTTATTGAATTATTAGCTGTAATAGTAATATTATCAGTGGTTACCTTAATCACAATACCCATGATAACAAATGTAATCGAAGAAAGTAAAAAGAAAGCACTAGCGTCTAGTGTAGAGGGATTAGTAGAATCTGCCAATTTGTATGCGATAGAAAAGGATGGAGTCTATGAATTTTTATTTGATCAAGAACATCAAGGAAGTACCATAAAAGGAGAACAATTAGATTATAGAGGAAATATAGATGGAGAAGGAAAACTCTATTTAGATAAGGAAGGAAATATCAGCGTTTGTATCTCAAATGATACTTATTATGTATATAAAAACTATAATAGTGGAATTATCGTAGGAAATAAAAAAGCTGGAAATTGTATCATAGGATTTGATGCTTTAACAAATAAATATGTAGCAATGTTAGATAATGGAACAGGGAATGTTAGTAATGTATATTCCAAAGATGAAGTAAATAACCTAGTAAATGAAAAAGCAACAGAATTAAATAATAAAATAACAAACAATACAAATGAAATAACAAGTATCAAAAGTAATATAGAAGAGTTACAAAATAATTTAAATAACTATGCTTTACAAAGTGAATTAGAAAAAACAAATAGTAACTTAAATAATTTATCTGGTATAGCAAGTAGTAATCAATCGAATATAACAACAATTCAAAGTCAACTATCTAGCATGAATACTAATTTAATGTCAAAAATTAAATATGTACAGGTTGTCGCTCAAAGCAACGGATCTATAACATACACTTTACCATCTAATGGGTATGTAGCAATATCAAATCGTCCCAAAATTGACGGAACATTCTTATTTGCTTTAATATGGACATGGTCTTCAGCAAGTGGTGCATTCAATCTTTCTGCAGATGGGGCTTATATATATGGAACTCCAGGAGCAACCATAGATAATGTTAGCATAAGATATTATTATTACTAGAATTAATAATTTTTAATAATTAAAATTGTTATAAAATGAATGATGATAAGAAAAAGGAATATAAAAATATTCTTTTTTTTGACAAATATTTTAAAAATAAATGATTACAATATAATTGGGATGATTATATGAAAAAGATATTATTTATAGTGAGTATAATTTTATTTATTCCTTATGTTGTAGTAACTTTATTTATTAAAGAAGATACCACACATATGAAATTTATTTTTGAAGAAGATCAAAAGGTAAGAATCAAACAAACAGAATCAGATTATGTTATAGAAATTCCGTTGGAGGAATATGTAATGGGTGTGTTAGCTGGTGAGATGCCTATTTCATTTGAAGAAGAAGCATTAAAAGCCCAAGCAGTAGCCGCTCGTAGTTATGTATTAAAAAAAATTGAACAAAATCATAAAAAAGATTACGATGTAGTAGATACTGTTATGAATCAAGTTTACTTAGATGAAGAATCGTTAAAAAATAAATGGAAAGATACTTATGATGAAAAAATGAGTAAAATAAAAAAAGTGGTTGCTGATACAAAAGGGGAATATCTAACCTATAATGGTGATGTAATAGAAGCTTTCTTTTTTTCAACTAGTACCGGATATACAGAAAACTGTGAAGAAGTGTTTGTAGAGGCTTTGCCTTATCTAAGAAGTGTCGAGTCTCACTATGATGAAATTTCCCCAGTATATGAAACGACCAAAAAATTGTCGTTACAAGAATTTTATCAAAAACTAAATTTGGATTATTCTAATCAAGTGAACATTGAAATTATAAAAACGACTTCAACTGGAAGAATAAAACAACTCAAAATCAATGAACATGAATTTACAGGAAATGAAATTGCAAATAAACTACAATTACGATCTACTTATTTCGAAATTAATCAACAAGATGATGAAATAATCATTCACAACAAAGGATATGGTCATGGTGTTGGAATGAGTCAATATGGTGCGAATGGAATGGCTAAAGAAGGATACACTTATGATGAAATTTTAAAACATTATTATACAAATGTAGAAATTTCAAAAATTTAAAAAAAATAGTATATTACCATTAATTTTGTTCAAACTTTAAATGAGGTGAACAAAATGGAAAGAAGATTAAAAAAAAGTGTTTTATATAGTGTAGCAGCTATAGTATTTCTATTCATGATTGGTATGATTTACTGGATAGAAAGTTCGATTCTAAAAAATAGTAGAAAAGAGGAAGATATTGTTTATGTTACAAAAACAATATTAGATGATGTAGTACCTGTAGTAGGAGATAGTTCTAAAATTATCAAACCATATGTAAATGAAGAGGTTCAAGTATATAAAAGTTTTTATTCAAAAGATGGAAAAGAAGAAGATCAAAAAAATGCTATTGTAGAATATAATGGTACTTATTTACAAAGTAGTGGAATTTGTTATAGTGCAAATCAAAAGTTTGATGTAGTAGCAATTATGGATGGAACTGTTATTGATGTAAAAGAAGATGAATTATTAGGAAAAATCATTGAAATTAGACATAGTAATGACATGATTAGCAGTTATCAAGGACTTAGTGAAGTGAGTGTAGAAAAAGATATGAATGTTAAAAGTGGCGATATGATTGGAGTAAGTGGAACTTCTAATTTATTTCAAGGCGCAGAAAGTTATTTATATTTTGAACTTGCTGTAGGTGGTAAACTAGTAAATCCAATGGATTATTATGATAAAACATTAGGTGAAATCTAGAATAAAAAATGAAATACATTTATATAATAAATTAGGGGTTGGTCTAGTTGAATTATATAAATGCAAGAGTATTACAAGAGGCTAATTACATTACGAGTACAGGTCATACAATTCGTGAATTAGCGTCTATTTTTCATGTATCTAAAAGTACAGTACATAAAGATTTACATGAGAGATTATTGGATATAGATAAAGAAAAATATAAAGAAGTAGAGGATATTTTAAAATATCATACTAATATTAGACATATTAGGGGAGGAGAATCTACTAGAAAAAAGTATTTAAAAGGTTAGGAATGATAAAGTGTTTTCGAAAGATATAGGAATTGATTTAGGAACAGCAAATGTGTTAATTTATGTAAAAGGAGAAGGAATTGTTTTAAATGAACCTAGTGTAGTAGCCTTAGATTCTACAGATGGAAGGGTACTCGCTGTAGGCCATGAAGCAAGAGAAATGTTGGGTAGAACACCAGGAAAAGTAAATGCCATTAGGCCTATGAAAGATGGTGTCATAGCTGATTTTGATGCAACTGGCTTAATGCTAGATTATTTTATAAAAAAAGTAAATGGAAAAGGTTTTGTTAGCAAACCTCGCATTTTAATTTGTTGCCCATCTAATATTACACAAGTTGAAAAAAATGCGATTAAAGAAGCTGCTGAAAGAACAGGCGCAAAAAAAGTTTTTTTGGAAGAAGAACCAAAAGTAGCTGCAGTTGGTGCTGGATTAGATATTTCAGAGCCAATTGGGAATATGGTGATTGATATTGGTGGTGGAACTACTGATATTGCAGTTTTATCTTTGGGAGATATTGTAACGAGTGCCTCTATTAAGGTAGCAGGCAATACATTTGATAGTGATATAACAAAGTTTATAAAAGAAAAATATAAATTATTGATTGGAGATCGTACTTCTGAAGATATTAAATTTAAGATAGGTAGAGTTTTTCCACAGGAAAAAAATGAAAAAATGAGTGTAAAAGGTAGAGATTTAGTAACTGGTCTTCCTCATACAATCACTATTTGTAGTGAAGAAATAGAAGAAGCGTTAAAAGAAAGTGCTTACATTATTGTACATACAGCAAAATCTGTTTTGGAACAAACTCCTCCAGAGTTATCAGCAGATATTATGAATAAAGGTATTATTGTGACAGGTGGAGGAGCTTTGATTAAGGGAATGGACAAGTTACTTGCTCATGAGTTAAAAGTTCCCGTTACGGTAGCAGAAAGTCCACTTACATGTGTTGCCTTAGGAACAGGAGTACTTTTGGATCACATTCATTTAATTGATAAGTAAATATCGTAGGATATTTATTTTTTTACATATTGTTTCTTTTTCATGGATTGATGGAATGCTGTTACATATGAAAAACTGTATTTATTGGTTCCATAGTAATCAGTATTGTTTAGTAATTCTTCCATTGCTTCTTTTTCTGTTTTTACTTGATTATAAAAGCGATTAGAAGTCATAGCATCATAACTATCTGCAATCGCAATTATTTTTGACAATTTTGGAATTTCTTTTTCTGTTTTATGATAAGGATATCCACTACCATCTAGTCTTTCATGGTGGGATATGATGATATTTTTAATGTCCATCATAGATTCTGGTAATAAAGAATACCCGAATTCTACGTGGTGTTGGAGTAATCGATATTCTTCTTTTGTCAATTTTTCCTCTTTTTCTAATAAATTAACAGGAATAAATATTTTACCTATATCATGGAGCAAAGAAGAATAAAAAAGTAAGTTCATTTCAGAAATGGACAAATTTAATTGCTTTCCAATTTCATTTGCATAATAGGCAACTCTACAAACATGTGCATAAGTATTTTTATCGTATAACGATAATAAAATAGTAAGTAAGTTTTTCCCCATGTTTACCTCCTTTCTTAACGTATTATTGCTGTTTTTGGGGGAAATACCTAAATTTATCCACAAGTTTATTAAAAAAAATCATTTTTCATAAAAAATTATCTACTTTTCCACCACAAAATAAAAAATCAATGTTATAATGAACGAAAGGTGATATTATGAATTCAGATGTAATAACAAGAACATTGTTAATGGTTTTGGTTCCATTTTTGTTTGTGGTATTAATTATTCCCTATATCAAAAAAATTGCCAAAGCAATTAATGCAATTGATATGCCTAGAACAAGACATATCCATAAAGTTCCAACCCCAAAGTTAGGAGGATTAGCTATTTTTTTAGGCTTTCTTCTTGGTTATATGATTTTTGGAACACATAGTGCTACCATGAATGCCATTTTAATAGGAAGTTTTATTATTATTATAACGGGTGTCATTGACGATGTGAGTGAATTATCACCAGTTCATAAATTAATAGGTCAATTAGCAGCAGCACTTGTTATTACGGTGTATGGTAAACTATTAATTATTGATGTAAGTGCTTTCGGTTTTTATATTAACTTTAGTTTTTTATCCTATCCTCTTACTATCTTTTTTATCATTGGATGCATCAATTGTATAAATTTAATTGATGGACTAGATGGACTTTCGGGTGGTATTAGTTCTATTTATTATTTAACAGTTGGTATCATTGCGTTAATGCAGGGAAAAACTGGTTTAGATTATGTCCTAACTTTTGTAATGTTAGGTTCTGTATTAGGATTTTTGATTTATAATTTTAATCCGGCAAGTATTTTTGCTGGAGATTCTGGTTCTATGTTTATGGGATTTATTATTTCCGTTATCGCCCTTTTAGGATTTAAGAATGTAACGATGACTTCTTTAATTATTCCTTTACTTATTATTGCCTTACCAATTTTAGATACTTTATTTGCTATTGTAAGAAGAATTTTAAAGGGGCAAAATCCAGCTCTTGGAGATAAAGCTCATATTCATCATCAATTATTGAATCGAAATTTATCCACAAAAACAACAGTTATTATTATCTATATCATTGATGCTTTGTTTGCTATGGCCTCTATTGTTTATGTATTAAATGATGCAACTTTAGGATATATCCTATATGGTATTTTATCAGTGATTATTTTGATATTTGTGGCAAAAACAGATGTTGTTTTTGATGATTCCATTCGTAATAAATTTAAAATACGTCATAAGTAACGTATTTTTTTCTTTATTTTGGAAACAGTATTAATGGTGATACTATGAATGTAAATGAAGCTCTTAGTGTAATTCCAAGAAGTTTAATATCCTTATTAATTTTATTTTTTATCACAAAACTAATTGGTAGAAAACAAGTTTCGGAATTAAGTTTATTTGATTATGTAATAGGAATTTCAATTGGAAATTTTGCAGCGGAAACAACGATGAATTTTGAGGGACAGTTTATTAATGGTATTGTTGCCGTTATCACTTTTGGTATATTTGCTTATTTAGTATCTATTCTTACTATGAAAAGCATTTTTTTTAGGAGATTTTTGATGGGGTCACCTGTTGTGATAATAGAAGATGGAAATATCTTGGAAAAAAGTTTGAAAAAGATGCAAATTGATGTAAATGATTTATTAGAACAAATTCGTAGTGGTGGATATTTTGATTTAAATGAAGTAGCATATGCTATTATGGAAACTAACGGAAAGATTAGTATATTACCTAAAAATGAATATAAACCAGTAATTAATAAAGATATGAATATTAAAAAAGAAAAAGCTAGTTTATGCGCTAATGTAATTATAGATTCTCATATTATGAAAAATAATTTAAAGAGAATGAATAAAACAGAAGAATGGTTACTACATGAATTAAAAGTAAAAGGATATACTTCACTAGAAAATATATTGCTTGCAACTATGGATGAAAATGGTAAAGTTAGTTTATATGAAAAAAATAATAATGCCCAAAAATTAGAAATATTAGAATAAAAATTGACTACAGAGAGCCAATTTTTTTGTTTATTTCTTTTTTCATTTTAGATTTTAATTTTTTATTTATTTTATTTCTTCCTTTTTTATTAAATATATAGATGATTATTAAAATAATTACAACAATAATAAAATATAGATAATCATTTGATTCACTCCATATATTTTTCTTTTCTTTTTGAGCTTCTATTTGTGATATTTGAAGTTGATTTGTATAGGTATAGTCTCCATATAAATAAGTTACTTTTCCTAATCCTTCTTTGATAATTAGGTCTTGTAGTAATTCATCGTCCACAAATACCCAAACAAGATGTCGATCATATTTATCATATTTGTCAGAGTTTTTATCATATTCAATTTCTATTTTCTTTGCATTTGTTAATAAAGCACAAGTAAAATTACTAGCTTCTTTTCCATAAGGTTCTATTTTATTTGTAGATTCTGGTGTATTGATTGCTAGAAATCTAGCTTTTATTTTTTCATCGTTTAAGTAAAACCATGCAGTATCTCCATCCACACATTTTGCAAGTGTTACGTTTTCCTTGGCAAGTATATTGCTTATCCACAAAAAAGAAAGAAGAATTAAAATTATTTTTATTTTTTTCATATTCTCACCATATGTATTATATCAAAATTTGACAAGTTTTGAAAAATAATATAGTATACTTTACTAAATTCAAAAGGGGGAAATAAAATGATTTTATATAGAGCATTAAATGAGGAAGATTTGAAGAGTTTATATTTGGATGGAATGATTACATCATCTTTGATAAATTCATATGAAAATAGAACAAATGCTTCAAAAGAGGTTCAGAAAAAATTAACAGAATTTTATAAAAAATGTTATGAAGAATTAGATGAGTCATTTTTGTTAAGCTTGATATATGGTCATATCAATGGAAAATTAGTGAATGCAAAAAGAAGTCCATGGATATCCACAACTAGTGATTTTTTCACTGCTTATAATTATGCAACTTTAAATAAGTGTGCGGGAGATGGATTAAAAAGACGTTCTATTTTATGTTTTGAAATAGATGATAATCAAATCATTAATACTATTTATGAATTAAAAAATAAGAGTTTAGAAAATGGAACTGCTTTTAATTTAACTAATAATAGATTAGCTAATTATCGAAAAGATAACCTTATTTTACCTTATGAAACAAAGTGTAAAATAAAAGAAAAAGGTCTTAATTTTAGCATTAGTAATTATGCTACAGCAGATAGTATGTACTTAATTGTAAATTCTATCAAACTAGGGAACTATCTTTTATTAGATCCCTTACAGCAAGATTTATTAATTCATCAGTATGGTAATGATGTTACAAATTATATTGAAAAAATAGTTAAATCCTTAGAATATAAGGAAGAAGTGGTGACTTCCTCTTTACAATTTTATAAAAAAATGATATAATTACACGGTTGATTGGGAGTGAATATATGAAGAAAATTAAAAATATTGCTATCATAGCACACGTAGACCACGGAAAAACAACTTTAGTAGATCAATTATTAAAACAATCTGGTACGTTTAGAGCAAATGAAAATGTTGATGAAAGAGCTATGGATTCTAATGATATTGAAAGAGAAAGAGGAATCACAATTTTAGCAAAAACAACAGCAATTAATTATAAAGATTATCGTATTAATATTCTAGATACACCAGGACATGCTGATTTTGGTGGAGAAGTAGAAAGAATTATGAATATGGTGGATGGTGTTCTTTTAGTAGTAGATGCTTATGAAGGAACAATGCCTCAAACAAGATTTGTTTTGAAAAAAGCTTTAGAAGCAGGTGTAACACCAATTGTAGTTGTCAATAAAATTGATAAAGATACAGCTCGTCCACTTGAAGTAGTAGATGAAGTATTAGATTTATTTATTGAATTAGGTGCAGATGAGTCACAATTGGATTTCCCTGTTATTTATGCTTCTGCGATTAAAGGAACTAGTAGTTTAGACCCAGATATTTCTACTCAAAAAGAAACAATGGATCCAATTTTTGAAACTATTATTGAACATATTCCATCACCAAAACATGAAGAAGGTAGTTTACAATTTCAACCTGCTTTATTAGATTACAATGATTTCGTAGGAAGAATTGGTATTGGCGTTGTTAAAAGAGGAACTATTAAAGTAAATCAAATGGTTTCCTGTGTACGTTTAGATGGCTCTGTTAAACAATTTAGAATTGCTAAAATGTTTGGATATCTTGGATTAAAAAGAATCGAAATTACAGAAGCAGAGGCTGGTGACATTATTGCTATAGCAGGTTTACCAGATATCAGTGTTGGAGAAACAGTTTGTGAGGTTGGAAAAGAAGATGCACTTCCATTATTACGTATTGATGAACCAACTTTACAAATGACATTTGGTGTAAATACTTCTCCATTTGTAGGTAGAGAAGGAAAAATTATTACAGCTAGAAAAATTGAAGAAAGATTATTAAAAGAAACAGAACGAGACGTATCTTTAAAAGTAGAACCAAATGATAGTGAATCCTTTATTGTATCAGGTAGAGGAGAGTTACACTTATCTATTTTGATTGAAAATATGCGTAGAGAAGGTTTTGAACTCCAAGTTTCTAAACCAGTAGTAATTATTAAAGAAATTGACGGTGTAAAATGTGAACCAGTAGAAGATGTTCAAATTGATGTTCCAGAAGAATATGTAGGAAATGTAATAGAAGCTCTAGGAAATAGAGAAGGAATTATGGAAAATATGATTAATCATGAAAATCAAGTCCGTTTATTATATACTGTTCCATCTCGTGGATTAATTGGTTTTTCTACAGAATTTATGACAATGACAAAAGGATATGGAATGATTAACCATACTTACAAAGAATATCGTAAAATGACTTCAAGCAATGTTGGAGAAAGAAAATTAGGCGTTTTAGTTTCTATGGAAAATGGTAAAGCTACAGCTTATGCTTTAGGCGCTTTGGAAGACCGTGGTATTATGTTCGTAGAACCTGGTACAGATATTTATGAAGGTATGATTGTTGGAGAACATTCTCATGAAGATGATTTAGCAGTTAATCCAGTTAAAGGTAAAAACTTAACAAATACTAGAAGTGCTGGAAAAGATCATACAGTTGTGTTAAAAAGACCAAGACAAATGAGTTTGGAATATTGTCTAGATTATATTAATAGTGATGAACTTGTAGAAGTTACACCTTTGAATTTCAGACTTAGAAAAAGAATTTTGAATACACAAGAAAGAAAAAAATATAATTTCAACAAAAAAAATGCTTAGTTTTTCTAAGTATTTTTTTATTCTTCATCAAACATATTTTTAATAGAAACTTCCAAAATATCGGCAATGTGTTCTAAATTATCTAGTGAGATCGTTTGATGTGTCACTGATTCTAGTTTAGCAATTAAACTATCACTTACCATTGCTTTATCTGCAAGTTCTTTTTGAGTCCAACCTTTTAATTTTCTGTATTTTTTAATATTTTGTCCTACAATATCATAAATATCTCTTTTTACTTCCATGTACGTCACCCCTTTTATTTTCTCATATAAAACTGAAATATAATATAGATTAATAGTCTATACTATTTTCCACTCTAGTAGTAGTATGTTCTTTTTGTGTAAATATTTACATATATTATTGTAAGTCATTTAAAAATGTGATAAAGTATACTTGATTTGTTAGTTATTTTGTTCCTTTCCTAATTGAAAAGATAAGATAAGTTTAATGAAATCAATAATTGGAAAGGAGTTTATTTATGCAAGACGAAAAAATTATTTGCAAAGATTGTGGTAAAGAATTTATTTTTACTGTTAGAGATCAAGAATTTTATGCTGAAAAAGGTTTCCAAAATAAACCAGTTAGATGCAAAGAATGTAGACAAGCAAAAAAAGATAGAATTGAAAATTCAAGAAAATCTTTTAATGATGCTAGAAATAATTAAAAACTCTTATTTTTTAAGAGTTTTTTTGTATTTTATTTTCTAAGTAGTAGTTTCTCAATTCTTTAAATCTTTGGTAATGAATAATTTCTCTTTGTCTTAAAAAAGATAATGGAGCTAAAACAGATATATCATTAGTCAAATCCATTAAATGTTCATAAGTAGCGCGAGCTCTTTGTTCTGCGGCCATATCACTTTCAATATCTGCTATAAAGTCACCACTTGTTTCAATGTAAGACGTTGTAAAAGGCACTCCCATAGCATCAGCAGGGAATAAGGCAGTATCATGTTCAGCAAATATGCCACCTAAACCAGCTTGTTTCATTTCTTCTATTGTTGCTCCTTTTGTTAATTGATAAATCATGGCACCAATCATTTCTAAATGAGCTAATTCATTTTTACAAGTATGTTATCAGTTAAAAAGACAACAATATAATCTTGAGAGAAAAATTCTCTTTTAAGTATCGACCGCCTTTTTCTTTCTTATAAATTACTTGTTTTATTATAGTTGATAATAAAGCGTTTTTTTCTTCTGCGGTCATATCTTTTGAATATTTACTTATAACATCTTCTAAAATTGGTATAGCTTTCTTTTTACTATATAAATCTTTAGTTCTATCTTTTGACTTAGATAGTTCTGTTTTTTGATTTAATAATGTTTCTAATTGTTCATTTAAAGTATTAGTTCTTTTAATAAATAAATCTTGAGTATATGCTCCAGTCTCTACTAATTCGCAAGCCTTTTCTATTTGGCTTTTTATTTTATCTATTTCGTGATCTATTGCTTCTATCATTTCCTTATTAGTACATATTTCTTTTTTTACTGCTTCTTCATAATTATTAACATAGTTTTTATATTCACTCATTATTATTTTAAGAGATTTTAATATTTTATCTTCTACAAGTTCTAATTCACTTGATACACACTTACATCTAGGTCTACTACACATTAAAGTATCTGTATGTGGTGGAGTTATGCTTTCTTCTATTGTAGTTATAGCTTTATCAAACTCGTTTGTTTCTATATTCAATAGTTTTTTTAGATCCTCCCATTTATCAGCGTGTGGTATACAAAATTTCTCGTCGTTAGAACTAAACCAATGATCCACAGAGTTTTTAGAAACGTGTAGAGCTCTAGCTATGTCATTAAGACTATAATTTCCTTTATGTTCCCTTAATAATAATCGTAATTTAGGCTTATCTATATCATAAATACGTTTAGCGGTAGGCTTAGCGTCTTTTCTTAAATAATATGGACGTCTAGTCATATTATTACCACAATAGCCACATACAACCAAACCTAATAAAGGGTTTTTCATTTCTTTATTATCTGGCACTGTTTTAAGTCTGTTAGATAAAAATTTAGCTTCTATCTGTTGTTTTATATCTTCGCCGAGTATTGCTTCGTGTTTACCTCTAACAAGCGTAAAATCGTCATTATTAGGGTTTTTCTTAACAATATGTCCATTTACTAGTGTCTTAGTAGTTTTACGTCTGTCCCACGTCAAATAGCCGTATATAGTGTAACCCTGTAATATATTTCTAACCATATTAGCGGTCCACTCTTTAGACTTTCTAGGTTTTATTTTAAGATAATTAAGATAGTGTGCTATATTAGTAGCTCTCATATCATTTAATATAATCTTAATATTTTCTCCTGGTTTAAAAAAGTTATGAGGTATATGTATATTGTTTATATCTATATTATAGCTAGCTGCTATACTTTCCAATGTATCATTTTCTTTTATTTTATATGGTAATGATTTACTATTAACTGTTAATCTTATTTCTTGATCTACTTTTAAATCTAAATTACAAGTGATTATATCTTTCTTATGTGTTCCAAACAATTTAGCTATATCTGATATAATCTCGTTTTCTTTAACAGTGTAAGTAGTATTTAGTCCGTTTAAGAATAAATCAGCTAATAATTTTACTACTTTAGACTCTGACTCATTTTCTACTAAAACATAACCTTTCTCGTTAGGTATTTTCTGTTTATTATAACCGTATGGCAATACAGAACCAACGTATTTACCGTCTTTAACACTTCTTAATCTACCACGAGCTAATATACGTTTAGTATATTTTAAATATTTTCTAGCTTGATATAAACCGTCTTCAAAATAAGATAAATCGTCCTCGTTATCTAAATTATATATTTTCATAGGAGTTATTATCTTTGTGTTGGAATATTGAAAAGCTTGAGCTATTATTCCCTGGTCCATAGTATTACCACGAGCTAGACGTTCTATTTCAATACATACAACTCCTTTTACACGATCTTCTTCTATTAAAGATAATACTTCTTGAATTATTGGACGATCTTCGATAGTATCTCCAGACGCTACCTCTCTATAAATATTATGCTCTGGTATTGGCTTACCGAAAATACTTACAATAAAGTCTTGTAATTCTTTTTCGTGTCTTTGTAAAGTCTTTTCTATAGACTCGTCTTTATAATAGTCCATATCTTTACGTGATTTTCTTAAATATATTATAAACATATCTAGTATCTCGTCGACAGTAAGGTCCCTAGATACGTTCATTATTTGTAAAAATGTATCTAAATTCATTATAGCACTTTCTTTCTTTATAATTTTATGCTATAATCGTATAGAAAAGCCTATACAATTATAGTTGGTTGTTTCTTCTATTTTGTTTTAAGTGTGATAGCTTTTAGGGTTTTTCATTTCAACGCTTCGTGTTCGCGCACGAGGCGTCTTTTTTTTATGCTTTTTTACCTTTCGAGCAAGAAAACGTACATTTCGAGCAATGTTAATCACAATTAACGGTAAAAAATGGTAAAATGTTGTATTAAAATTTATAATATACCCCTAAGGAGGGGGTTAGTATGAAAACTAAATATGATGTGTTATATGAAAAACTGCTTAATGATCATATTAACATCAGTTTATTTATTAAACTACTTGAGTATATCAAATAAGATATACTCTTTTTATTTGTCCTCTTTATCAATTATAAATTCTTTGTTTTTTTCTATAAATTTCATAAGCTTATCAAAATTTTCTTCTGATAAATCTTCGCCGTCAAAAAGATTATTTTCTTTTAAAGCGTCTTTCAATTTACTTTTGATATTTTTGGTAGCTTTTTTTTCTTCCCAGTCAAGCATATAGTTAGCGTCTACTCCTAATACTTTACATAAAAGCATTATGCTATCTGCGTCTGGTTTATGATTTCCACTTTCCCAGTCGCTAATAGTGTTATGAGATACGCCTAATTGCTTGGCAAGCTCTTTTTGTGTCATATTTTTATTTTTTCTTGAGTTCCTTATATTATCACATAAAGCCATATTAGTTACCTCCATTTCATTAAAATTTTATCACAAAAAATATGTATAGTAAATAAATAATTTCGAAAAAATCGAAAAAATTAGCGTTTTTGTATTGACATTTCGATAATACCGAATTACAATGTATATAGAGTTCGACAATATCGAAGTCTTGGAAGGAGGAAATTAAATGTCAAACCCTAAATCACTAGAAGTAGGAAAAAAGATAAAGTTACTTTTGGTAGAACATAATATCAACCAAAATCAAGTAGCAAGATACCTAAATGTTAGTGATTCTTTATTTTCTGATAAGTTAAATGGAAAAGTAAAGATTACTGTAGACGAATTTTACGATATTATTACTTATCTAAATGAAGAATTTAACATTACTGTAGACGCTAATTACTTTATGCCACAAACACCAAACGAAACATCAGACACTAACTAACATAAAATTTAATGAGGTGTTGAAATGGAAAAAAACGAAAGCTATCACACAATAAAAAACTTAACACTAGGTCAAACAGAAATTGAGATATGTATAGAGAGTATTCCAACAATAGAAGAAAAAAGAAATCATTTAATAAAAATATATGACGTCGTAAATGATATAGCTAGAAAAGCTGAAAAACGCGGCGTTGATACTTCTAAATGGTTTTATACAGAAAAACAATTAAAGCTCTTAAAACAAGATCCAATAAATGAATTTATCTAGTAAATCAATTTAAAAAAACAAAGGAGAAACAATTATGAAAAAAAAATACAGGCTTAAAAAATGGGTAAAAGTAACCCTAAATATATTATGCGCAATAAGCGTATTTATAATACTTGCTTTATTAGTGAAGAAAGGAGTTAATGACTTTGAAGATTTGGCTAAGCAATGTGATAAGGAATATGGCTATACTTGTACTTATTACGATATTAGACAATACTCTTTAGGTAAATAAATTATGTATGTTAAAGAAAATAAAAAAAGATTTATGAATTGGATCAGAACTCATAAATCAAGTTGTAAACTTTCTTATAATTTACTCTCTAATTGTACCATAATTTGGGGGTAAAAGTCAAAAAATGGACGATTGGAGGTAAAACATGAAAGATAGTTATATAATGCACTGCGATTACGGAAATCATTTTGAATTATTAACAGACGCTGAATTAGGTCGGCTTATAAGAGATGTAAATAACTATGTTAAAAATGGTGTTTTGCCTCAATATACAAAAGAGGATCGTGTTCTAAATATGGCCTTTAGTTTTATGAAAACTAACATTGATATAGAAACAGAAAAATATATAAAAAAATGTGAAAAAAATCGAGAAAATGGCCGTCGTGGTGGTCGACCTAGAAACCCAGAAAAACCGAACGGTTTTGAAGAAAACCCACAAGAAACGAAAAAAGCCGATACTGATACTGAAACTGATACTGATACTGAAACTGATACTGATACTGAAACTGATACTGAAACAAACATAAAAAAAAGTGTGTGTGATAAAAGCGCACGCGCAAAAGAATTTTATTGTCATTTAGGAAGTGATTATAAATCGGAGTCATGTTTCTACTGCATGAAAAAACAGATATGTCCTAATAAGGAGTCTACGGAGTTTAGATTAAACCACCGAAACGAAACTTTCGACGAGTGGAATAAAAGACACGAAGATTATCGGGAACAACTTATTGAGGACTTAAAGTCCAGGGGGAAGGATCCAGATATAGAGCTTATCGACTATGACTGGTTAAATGAAGATAATGATATAGATTAGAAAATGGAGGAATAATTATTATGAAAAATACTATAACAAAACAAGATATAGATAACATTTTAAAAGATACACTAATTAAAGTTGAACAATACGGAGATAAAACAACCGTTTTAAAAGCTACATTGCCTAATGACTTTGTAATTGTTGAGAGTTCTAGCTGCGTAGATCCTGCAAACTTCGATATGAAAATTGGAGAAGAAATATGTATGGACAAGCTAGTTAATAAAATTTGGGAACTTGAAGGCTATAAACTTCAATGTCAAACTAAGGAGGTAGCAGAAAATGGAAATAACTAGCGTTAAAGTAAAAAAAATAAATGAAGAAAACTCTCGTTTAGTTGGAGCTGCTTCTGTAGTTGTTGATAAAGAATTTATTATCAAAGATATAAAAATTATTAAAGGAGACGACCGTCTATTCCTGGCTATGCCTAGTCAAAAAATGCCAGACGGCTCATACGCAGATTTAGCACACCCTCTTAATGTTGAGTGTCGCAAAAAATTTGAAGATATTATTTTAGCAGAATATGATAAGTGCTAATGAATTATGGAAGTCAATAGAATATGATACTCGTTATCAAGTATCAAACTATGGACGTTTTAGAAAGAAAAACCCTAAAAATGGTTATAGATATTTAAAACCTTTTAGAAAACATAATCTATTTTTAGTAAAGATTAAAGATAAAGATTTTAACTGTGCTCGATTAGTCGCTAATGCTTTTATTAAGCAATTAGCTTCTAATGATAGAGTCTATCATAAAAATAAAATAGAATTTGATAATTACTATAAAAATTTAGAAGTTATATCTTTAAAAGAGCTTGGTAAACGAACTGGCTATATATCAAAATCTAAACGAGTTGTAGAAGTTAAAAACGGCGAGATTATAAGAGACTGGCCTTCAAGTAGAAAAGCCGCTAAAGACTTATATATTTCTTATCAGACCGTTTCCGACTACTGCAATAATAAGGTAGAAAGCCCTATGTTTAATCTTATGTGGGAAGACGATTATTTTGACGAAGTATTAGAGCCGTTTAAATGGGAACATAAAAAAAGAAAGGAAAAAAAGAAATGAAAACTAAAATCAAAAACACAATAAAAGACATCATTGATTATACGCTAACAAATGAATTTAAAGCTTTAGTAATGATTATGTTATTTATGTTCTTATGTGTTTCCCTATTCTGGGGTGCTATATGTACAGTAATGACTAATGACATTACAGAAGTAGCTACAGAGCAAAAAGAAGAAAATATAAAACTTCAAGCAGAATATGACAAGTTATCTCAAGAGTACGCTCGTATGAAAATGGCTTATGAGGAAACTTACGAACTATTTACTACTTGTCAAGAGTCTACATCTTGGTATGAACAATTTTATTATGACAATGTAGATCCAACAACTGGAGAAATTGAGGGGGAATATTATGAGTAGTATTATTTGTTTATTATTAGGTTTAATATTAGGCTCTGGTTTATGTTATCTTGCCTTTAATCAAGTATTAACTTCTAAAGACGATATTATAGACGATTATAAAAAAGGTATAGAAATACATAATCAAAGAGAATTAAAACTTATATATATAAATCAGTCTACTAAAGACTATGTAAAACAACAACAAGATATTCTTAAAACTGTACCTATTAAGGTAAAAGAAATTACAGACGAAGCTAGTTTACAAGCTGGTAGATATATGGCTTTAAAAGATATAGAAAAAACTATTATTCAATTAGAAAAGAACTCCGAAAGCTTAGTAAATAAAAAATAAGGAGTGATGTTATGCCTAGAGTGTTTAGAAACAAGTTCGGTCGTAAAACTGTTAGACCTTTCAAAAAGCAAGATCTAAATAGTATGATCGTAATTTGTAAGAAAAATAAAAACGCAGCCGAAGAAGAAGAAAACAAAGAACAAGTTTATTTATGGGATCGTAACTATATGATACTACACCTAGGTAGAAATCTAGCTTTTCGTATAGAGGATCTATTACAGTTGAAAACTGATAATTTTAAAAATGGAGGTATTTATACAAGAGAGTTCAAAACTGGTAAAGAACAAGCTTTTGAACTCCACCCTTCATTGAGAAAAGATTTAGAAGATTATATAAATAGAAATAAGCTTGTTGAAGGAGAATATTTATTTAAAAGTCGTAAAGGTACTAATATACCTATTACACGTCAAAGAGCTTGGCAGATTATTAAAGAATTATCAGACGAAGTTAAAGTATCTTATGTTGTAGGCTGCCACTCCTTACGTAAGTATTTTGCTAGAGAGTATTACGAACAGACTGGAGATTTAATCGGTTTAAAAGAAATGTTAAATCACTCTAGCGAAACAGTAACATTAAGGTATATATGCTGGGAAGAAGACGACAAAAACATCAAGCGAAAGAACTTTTATTTAGGAGGTTAATTATGCAAGTAGTTAATTTTAATCAAAAACAATGGCGTCAAGATTTTGCCGCATACGTTAAAGATAAATTGGACTGGTCCTCCGCTAGAGTAACAAAACCAGAAGTTATCAAAAAAGGTTATTATGATAATTCTTTGGGAGAACGCCTTTCCTCATTAAAAGAATTTAGAGTTATTAACGGAACTGGTGGCGAAGTTAGAATACAATACTATCACAACAATATTGTTGGCGAAGACGGTATGACTTATACTGATCGTGATTTTGAACTAGTTTACAATTATTTAAAAGAAGCAGAAAAAGAGCCATTATGGTTATTGATGAGTGATTTCTTTTATAAAAATAAATGCAACTCTGGTTTAATAAGTGAAGATAAAGACTACTACGCTTTTAGAAAAAGGAAAAAACTTTATAGAGTCTATAGAAAAGACAACGATAAATTTAAGTTAGAAATTGAAGAAGTACATTTATTTGAGTATGTAGATTTAAAAGTAATAGATAACTTAAATAGTATTGAAGAAGTAGAAAATACAATATTACAGTATTTTTAAAAAACTAATAACAATTTTACATAATGAAAATATGTAAATTGATATAAAAAATAACACTTTCCTGATGTCGGGAAAATGCTTATAAAATCTGGGTAAAACTACTCTTTTATAGGGTGGCTAGTGAATTTAACAGAATTATGTCATTTTGTAAAATTCAATATATAGGAAATGAGGTGCTAGAAATGCTTGTATTACCAATAAAAAAGAAATGGTTTGACATGATACTTAGTGGAGAAAAAAAAGAAGAATATCGAGAAATAAAACCATATTATGATAGTCGCTTAAATAAAAAAGTAAATTTTTGTGAAAGTACAGGTTATGGTTATTATATTCTTTTAAGAAATGGTTACTCAAAAAATAGTCCTACTCTAAAAGTTGGTTGTGTAATAAAAAAAGATTATGGTAACCCTGCTTGGGGAGCAATACCAGGTCAACTATATTATGTTTTAAAAATATTAAGTGTTGAGGTGGTTAAATGAAAGCTTTTATAAAAAAAGAAAAATGGGAAGAATTTAAAAAAGATTATGTAAAATATGGTTTCTCACTTGCTGTTTTCCCAGATAAATTTTATACAAAACCAATAGATAGATTTTTAGTAATACTTATAAGCCGAAAAACTAGAGAAATTAAACTTAGAACACCATACGGAGAGAGTCCATTTATGGAAGTTCAAGGAAATTATTTCGAAGATCTAATAATTAATAATTTTGTTGAATATAAAAAAGGTATATTTGATTAAGGAAGGTGTCGAAATGGCTAAATTAAAAGATAAAATAGTTGGTTATATTTCTCCTAAACAAAGAAAAATAAATACACTAGAAAATAAAGTCTCTACTCTTGAAGGAGTAATAAAAGACGAATTATATAATCTATTTATCGAAAAGCTGGGAGAACCAGCAGAAATGAAACGTCTAAAAAAAGACAATAAAAGATTAAGGCAACAAAATAAGTCTTTAAAAGAAATAATTAAAAATAGTTAATTAAAAAGGTGGTGCTAGTTGTGAACTTAAAAGAAATGCAAAAATATGCTAATGCGTTATCTGAAATTAGAGTTAAATGTAATTGTAGTCATACTTTATATTTTCCAGCTTATGGTCCAGATGTGCAGATTTGTTCACATTGTGGCCATAAAGTCTATAGAAATGATCGTATAAAATTTAAAGAAATATTATCTAAATGTATTAAAGTAAAGGAGGTACAAAATGGGTAAAGCTTATAATAGCAAGTGGAAAGTTACACCACTTACAGTTAATTTTAATCAAAAACAATGGAGACAAGACTTCGGAGCTTTTATTAGAAGTAAATTATTCTGGGACGGTACAACTTTAGTAACAAGATCTAAAGCAAAATCAAAAGGACCTAATTTAATTACTAAGGGAATAAGAACTTTCGAAGTATATAACGCCTATGGTGGTAGTGTTATAGTTGAATATCAAAACGAAAACGAAGTTTTATATACTACTCACGAAGATCTAATAAAACAATATTTTGAAGAAAGGAACATCAATATTTATGGAAAACAAAAAAATGAATTGCTCTAATTGTGGAGCCGTTATTGAAGATACATATTACAAATGTTTAGATAATTGTTTACAAGTTAATTTCTTTGATACAGAAGAAGAAAATTGCTTTTGTTCTGAGGAGTGCTTTTGTAAATATATGGAATTAGAACAGTTAGAAGTTAACGAAGAAAATGACGAAAATGACGGCGAAGAAATTTAAAGATAAATGCGATTTATGTGGTAAATTTGATATTTTAAAAGGTTATAATGGTAAATGCCTTTGTCCTAAATGTATCGAAAAAGGACCACAAGAAAATTGTTCTCCACTCCCTCGAAAAAACGAAAAACAGTTAAGTATATTTGATTTGGAGGTAATGTCTCGTGGAAATTGATACAGAAAAAGCAGAACAAGCAATAAAAGAATTATCAGACGTTTTTACAAAAGCATTTATGCCAGTTGCAGAAGCTATAAAAAATATATCAACTGCACTTTGTCATACATTTATTGATACTTGGGAAAGCATTAAGGAAAAAATGCCCGACTTTGAAAAAATGAAAATTTCACGAAAGCGTTTTGTTAAACTTTTAATGAGTATTGGTTATCAAAGAAACGAAGCCAATAAAATTGCTTGGCGTTATCACGAAGAAAAAGGAAAATATACATTTTTAGATTTTATCATTGAAAGTAACAAGAAGGAGGTATAATCAATGTGGCTTAGTATACTCATAGGAGCACTAATTGTATGTGCTGGTTTATATAGAATTGCCGAAGCAATAGAAAAAAATAGAAAGTAAGAAAGGAAGGATCTAATTTATGGCTGGAACTACAGACGCAGCCAACGAAGAAAAATCACAAATAGACTTCAAAGAAATAACAAGCTTTATCGTCGAAGAATTATCAAAGAGAAATTTACTACGTAAAGGAACTACTACTTATCAAAATACAGAGTCTCTTTTATACAAGTATAACGATTTGAAAAAATCAGTTGAAGACCGCGAAGAAGAAATCGAAGAAATTAAAACAACTGGACTACGCGGAAAATCAAAGAGCATATTTAAAATACCAGAAGGAAGTCATAGTGATTATGACACTATCGAAGAAGATATAATAAATGGCTTAATATCTGACATCAAAAAAACACAGTTAATTATTAACCGCATAGACAGAATATTAAAGAAATTTAAGTCCGATAAATATATCGACATAATTAAATTAAAATACTTTGAAAATAAAACGCAGCAAGATATAGCCGATTATTTCGAAAAAGATACTACTACAATATGGAGAAATAACAAGCGTTTAATCAATGAAATAAAGGTTTATCTATTTCCTAATGATGTTATCAAAGAATTTAACTATTGACAAAATGCAATAACCCACGCAATAACCCCGTAATTGACATAGCAATTTTTATATAATATAATTGGTACAATGAAATTATTAGGAATTGAGAAACACGTCTGTTTTATAGGCGTGTTTTTTTAGTGCTTATTTGAGGTGGTATTATGGCTAAAGACTTTGCTAAAGAGTTCTATCGTTCTACTGCGTGGCGCAAGACTAGAGCTTATATATACAATAAGCAACACGGAATATGTGAACGTTGCCACGGCGAGTATGGACCTGGCGAAATAGTACACCATAAAATATATCTAACCCCCTATAATATTCATAACCCAGCTATTACACTGGGAGAGGACAACCTAGAGCTATTGTGTAGAGTATGCCATGCTATAGAGCATGAGTCAGAGCTGCCAACAGATAAGAGTCTTATGTTCGACGACGAAGGTAATCTAATAGAAAGGAGCGTTGATTATGATATTAACCGTCTATACTAACTATCTCATTATGACTTATGACATAGTCTTTAGTGGTACCAAAGAGGAGCTCGCTAAAGCACTAGACGAAGGACCAGTCTTTCTGAGTACAAAGGAAGGAGCGTCAGTCTTTGTTAATCCGATTAACGCTGCACTGATAGAAATAAAAGACTCCCCCCTTTCTTAAAAAAGATATGCTTCACAGTGAACCGCGCTTGAGTCCTTTTTCGGACCGCTTCGGTCGTGTGAGGGGGGTGTAGTCAAAGGTGGTGGAAAAATGGAAAATGAAAATCTTAATTCTAAAGAATTAAAAGAAGTTCCCGACTTTTCGACAGAGCTTAAAAAACTTAAAAAAATATTCAAAAACATACCAAAAGATAAAAAGAATTTGGTACAAAAGCTTATCGAAAGTGCTGCTTTTATGTCCGTTGAGTTAACTAAATTAGAAAATTACATCAGTGTAAATGGTGTATCAGAAACATACCAAAACGGAGAAAATCAGTACGGAACAAAAACCAGTACAGAAGCCAGTGTGTACAACACTATGATTAAAAATTATACGTCGATCATAAAACAATTATGTGAGTTATTGCCAGAAGGTTTACCAGCAACAAAGGAAGGTAACGCTTTAATGAATTTCGTTACTAAGCCTAAGGGTAAATAATGAATTACATCAGAGAGTATAACGAAAAAATACAGTCTGGCGAAATAATAACTAGCCGCAGAGTCAAAAAGGTTTATGCTCGATTAGTAAAAGAAATGGACGATCCTAATTGTCCTTTTTATTTTGACGAAAAAATAGCTAATAGACCTATAGAGTTTACAGAAACTTTTTGCAAACAGTCCCAGGGAGAATTAGGCGCAGACCTAAAACTGGAATTGTTCCAGAAAGCTTATGTACAAGCTTTATTTGGTTTTTTAGATAAAGAAACTGGGTACAGAAGATTTAACGAAACAATGTTTTTGGTAGGACGTAAAAATGGTAAAACAACTCTTTTATCTCCTATCGCGTTGTATATGTTAATGGCTGACTATGAAGGTGCAGCCGAGGTATACTCAGTAGCAACAAAGAAAGAACAAGCAAAAAAGGTTTTAACCGAAGCTTGTAATATGGTTAAACAAAGTCCAGAATTACGATCCGTTTTGAAGAAAAGAAGAAATGATCTTTACTTCAATGCTACATCTTCTATCTTTGAAGCTTTAGCGTCAGACTCTAATACGCTTGACGGTTTAAATAGCCACGGCGTTATTATAGACGAATTACACGCTATCAAAGATAGAAATTTATACGAAGTTATGAAACAGTCTATGACTGCTCGACGCCAGCCGTTATTAGTTATGATAACTACTGCTGGAACAGTTAGAGAGTGTATCTATGACGATACTTACGATTATGCTTGTAAAGTAGCAGACGAAGAAATAAAAGACGATCACTTTTTACCTATTCTTTATGAACTAGATAATCGTAACGAGTGGACAGATCCAACGTGTTGGTTAAAAGCTAACCCAGGACTAGGAACAATTAAAAGTTATCATAATCTATCTATTGAAGTTGAACGTGCTAAAAATGATCCTAAAAAATTACCAGGTTTATTGTGTAAAGATTTTAATATTCGTGAAAACGATAGCAACGCTTGGTTAAGCTTTGAGGAAATTAACAACACAGAGACTTTTAATATGGAAGATATTGAGAATACTTACGCTATCGGTGGTTGTGATTTATCAGCTACTACTGACTTAACTTGTTCTACATTACTTATCAGAAAGCCTAACGACGAGAAAGTATATGTTATACAACACTACTTTTTACCGCAAGTAAAGCTTGATAGATTAGACGAAAAAAACACGCAAGAAGCACCATACAAAATATGGCGTGATAAAGGTTTACTTACTGTGTGTGAAGGAAATCGTGTTGACTATTCGCAAGTAACGGACTGGTTTGTACAAATGCAACAAGAATTTAAAATTGATCCTATATACGTTGGTTATGATAGAGCTTTAGCTGGTTACTGGGTTGACGAAATGAAGTCAAACGGTTTTCAAATGGAAGCCGTAGCACAGGGACCATATACTTGGAGTCAACCAATGCGTGAAATGGGCGCAGCTTTTGCAGATAAAAAGGTTAATTATAATAACAACCCTATTTTAAAGTGGTGTTTAACTAATACTGCGGTTAAAAAAAGTGGTTTGAATAATATACAACCAGTAAAAATAAACGAACGTCGAAGAATTGACGGAGCCGTATCTTTACTTAATGCTTGGGTTTTATACGTTAAGTATTATGAAGATTTTATGTATAGTGTGGGGTGATCAAATGAAACATAGAGGCTTATTTAAAACTATATTCGGTGGTAAACCGAGTACATCTAATGACGCAACAGGTTTTAACATTTATAGTCTGTTAAATACTTTTAACTCTACTTACCAGATAAATACGGGTAACGCTTGGGATATGGACATTGTACGTAGTGCGGTAGACGCATATTGTAGAAACTTTGCTAAATTAAAAGCTAAACATACAAGAGTTGGTAAAACTGGTAAATCTAAAATTGAAAGATTATTAAATTACCGTCCTAACGATTTAATGGAAGCTTATAGCTTTTATTATAAAATAGCTGCTAATTTAAAACTTACTAACAATGCCTTTATTTACCCAGAATACTCTCCTAATCACGAGTTATTAGGTTTTTACCCTTTAATGTCTAATAAGATAGAATTACTGGAAAAAAACGGACAATTATATTTAAAATTTTTATTTAAAACTGGAAAAATAAAGATCGTTCCATACGAAAATATTATACACATGAGAGGTCAATTCTTTGATCACGATATTTTCGGTAGTAAGAACTATGCTTTACTTCCAGCTCTTGATACTGTCTTAGCAATAAATCAGGGTGTTTCTAACTCTGCTAAATTGATTAACAGTATTAGAGGTATCTTGTCGGCTAAGGTATCGTCTAAAGACGAAGATTTAGCAAAAGCAAGAGATAAGTTTGTAGAAAACAACTTTAAAATATCTGCTAATGGTAGTGGTGTTATCGTAACAGATACAAAAATGGACTATACACCAATAAATGAAAAATCAACACCTATTTCTTCTGAAACATTAAGTTATACGAAGAATACTATTTATGATTATTTTGGAGTTAATGAAAGTATAGTACAAAATAAGTTTGACGAAAATCAATGGAACGCTTTTTATGAAGGTGCTATTGAACCAGTAGCTATACAAATGTCTCAATGCTTTACTAATAACTTATTTACCGAAAATGAGCGTAACTTTGGTAACGAAATAACTTTTGAAGCTAATAGACTACAATATGCTTCTAATAGTACAAAAATAAATGTTGTTAAAGAGTTAGCTCCTTTAGGTGTATTAAGAAAAAATGCTATTTTGGAGATATTTAATATGGCTCCCCTTCCAGGAGAAGAAGGAGAAAAAGTTATACAGTCTTTAAACTGGATCAATGCTGAAAAAGCAGACGCGTACCAAACTAATAAAAATGATACGCCACCAAAAGAAGATAACAAAAATAATAATGAAGATCCTATTGACGAGGGAGGTGGAGAAAATGGAGACGAATAATACAGAAAAGAAAGATATTAAAGTTGTTAAACTTAATAATTTTATTAGTTTTGAGCTTTTAAGAAAAATGAAAGAAAAAGAGCCAAACACTAAATTTATTTTACCTAATGGAAAGGAGGCTGTTCTAAATGACAAAAAAGAACAACAAAAGCCTAGTAAATAAAACTGGGCGTGAAATTAGAGTCTTCTCAGATTTTAAGTTAAAAGAACTTAGAAGCGACGACGGAGACGAAAGACAAGATTATGTACATGGCGTCCCAGTAGTATTTAATACTCCTACTTGTCTTTATGAGTTTGAGGGAGTAAAGTTCTATGAACAAATAGACCGCCATGCGTTTGATAGTTGCGATATGTCTGATGTAATATTCAACTATAATCACGGAGGCCCCGTACTTGCTAGATTAAGAAATAATACTCTTAAACTAGCTATAAATGATGTCTGTATGGAAATGGACGCATTTCTTGGGGGTACTAATAATGGTAGAAACACCTTAGAAGAAATAAGGGGTGGCTACATAGATAAAATGAGTTTTGCTTTTGTAGTAGCAGAAGACGGAGACGAATACGATCCAGCAACTCATACAAGAACAATAACTCGAATTAAAAAGCTATATGATGTATCAGCGGTTGATATACCAGCCTATGATACAACAAGTATTTCTGCTAGATCTTTCTTTGAGGTGGAGTACGAAAAAGAAAAAAGAGCTTTGGAGCAAGCCAGACTTAGAGAAATATGTATAGCAAAATCTAAAATCTAATAAGTTCGATAAGGAGGAAAATAAAATGAACGAAACAAGATTAAAAGAAATTGAAGCTAGAAAAGCTGAAATTAGATCACTTTTAGAAGATACATCAAAAGACGTTAATTTAGACGAAATTAACAAAGAATTAGATAGCTTAAATAAAGAACAAAGTTCTATTGAGGAAAGAGCTAAAATTGCACGTAGTTTAGAAACTGGAGAAGAAACACCAGACCGTGTAGAAAAAGTACCAGCTATTGAAGAAACAGAAGAAAGGAAAGGAAAAGATAATATGAATAAAGAATATCGTAGCGCTTACTTAAAACATTTAAGAGGTGCTGAAATGACTGAAGCTGAAAAAAGAGCTTTTACAGTTAGTGGCGCTGGCTCAGTAATTCCAGTAGAAACTGCTAACGAAATTATTAAGAAATTAAAGGATCAAGCACCTTTATTAAATGAAATTACATTATTAAATGTAAAAGGAAATGTTAAGTTTGCCGTTGAAGGTGTTAAAACTGACGCTGCTAAACATACTGAAAACGCTTCTATTAATGCTGACGGAGACACTTTAGTTACAGTATCATTAAATGGTTATGAAGTAACTAAAAAAGTACAAGTATCTGATAGCGTAATGACTATGAGTAACGACGCTTTCGAAGATTGGTTAACTAGTATGATCGCTGAAATGTTAGCAGACAAAATCTGTACTTTAATTATTAAAGGTAGTGGTACAGACGAAGCTACTGGTGTTGAAAAAGCTAATACTTGGGGAGATACAAACTCTGTTACTGTTGCCGCTGCTTCTTCATTGACTGAGGCTAACGTACAAAAGTTAATGTCTTTACTTAAAGCTGGTTATAGCAAAAACGCTAAATTCTTAATGAGTAATGAAACATTATTCAATGACTTTATGCCTTTACAAAATTTAGCTAAAAACTCTATCGTTACTGAAAGAGACGGTGTTTACTATGTATATGGTAAAGAAGTTATGTTGTCAGAAGATGTAGCAGCACACGAAGCTTATCTAGGTAACTTTAAAAAATATGTTGGTAACTTATCAGAAGATGTTACTATCGTAAGTGCTTTTGATATTGATACTAACTCTTATAAGTATCTTGGTAAAGCTATATTCGACGGTAAAACTGCTATCGGAGAAGCTTTTGTTAAATTAGTAAAAGCTGCAGCTGGAAAATAAAATTAAAAATTAAAGATAAGGAGTGATATTATGGCAAATAATAAATCTATTAGCGTCGAGCTAATGAAAAAAGCACGTGGTTTTCTTAGAATAACTATTGAAGACGACGAAGTTATAAATACTGAAATTACTACTCTTATTAAAGCTTGTAGACAAGACTTAATAAGAAACGGTATCACTTCTACAAAAGCTGAAAGTGAAGAAGATAGTCTAATAGAAACGGCTATACTTCTTTACTTAAAAGCTGAGTTTGGGTTAGATAATAAAAATTATGAAAAATATCGTAATTCTTATGAGACTCTACGAACAGAATTATCACTAACGAGCGACTATGTAAACGAGGTGGTAAAAAATGTGGAGTGATGTCTTATATCTTTTAGAAGAAGTTGAGAGTTTGGACGAGTTAAATCGTCCTCACTACTCTTATAAAGAAAATAAAGTATATGCTAATAAAATATCAGTTAAAAGAAGTGAATTTTACCAGGCGCAAGCTGCTGGCTTTAAACCAGAAAAAAGTTTTGAAATAAGGACCATAGAATTTGACGAAGATAAGCACACAAAAGTTAAATACAAAGGTGTTACATACAAAATACTACGTTCTTACGAGGTAAATAGTGAGATAACAGAAATTGTATTAACGGGGCTTAATAATAATCGTGAGCAACAATAAAATAGAATTTATAGACACATCAAAAGAAGTTAAAAACACTATGGTTAAGCTTTCAAAGTCCGCCCTTCGTGCTTCTGCTAAAGTAGCTGGTAAAGCTATTAAAGCTGAAACTCAAAAACGTACAGGCCGATTATCTAAACAAGTTGGTTATTGGGCTAAAATAAATCGTGATACTGGACAACCAGAGTTACAAATTGGTTACTATTCTAAAGCGCAAGCAAAAAAGAAAGGTAAACAAGTATCACACGCTAACCCTGCTTGGGCTGAGTTCGGTGTTAAATCACATACTATCAGTATTAAAAAAGCTAATACTCTAAGCGACGGTAATATTAACTATGGTAAATCAGTTAGCCACCCAGGACTTAGAGGACAAAGTATCTTACGTAATAGTGTCTTTAATAATATAGACGCTATCAGAGAGGCACAAGCTGAATACTTAGCAGCACTTAATAAAACTATTGAAGCAGCTGGAGGAAAGATTAAAGAAAGTGAGGAGATCGAAGATGTATAATTTCTTTATTGCATTACAAAAGTTTGTTAATGAACAAAAAATAATTCCACTATATTATGAAGAAGCTTCGAAAAAAGCTGACTTCCCTTATGGTGTAATTACTGATCCTATTAAAACTTGCTTACGTTACGGCGAATTAGTATACTTCGACATATTTATATGGACTACAGAGCCTAATACTGGTATTGAATTAGAAAAGAAGTTACAAGAACTTATCAAACTTCTTGACGGTAAAATCTTCTCAGAAGAAAGAGCCGTTATATACTTTGAAGAACAAAGACCAATATCTGATCCAGAATATGCCTTAATAAAAAAACAGATAACATTTAGTATTAGATTATTTTAAAGGAGGGAAAACTAATGTTAAAAGTATTTACTGAAAATGACACTAAAAAAATTCAAATTGACGAAGGTATCGTTGTATTAAACTTAGGAAAAGATAACGAGTTAATACTTGGACCTACTCGTGGTGGTGTTGAAATGACTATTACACCAGAAATAAGAGACATAGAGTTTGACGGTAAGCGTGGTAAAACTGCTGGTATGCAAGTTATCGACGGCGAAGACGCTACTATTAAGGTTGTGTCATTATGTTGTAGTCAAGATGTATTATTAAAAGGTTTACCTAATGCAACACTTGATACAAACAAAGTAATTAAACAAGGAGATTTTGGCCCTATAGCAAAGAGTAAATATATTGATACTATTGATGTAATTACACAAATGCTAGATAAGACTTATAAGATCCTTACATTTAATTATGGCTTACACGAAGGAGCATTTACTTATAAGGCTGCTCCTAAAGCAGAAAATGAACATAATCTTGAAATTATACCTCACTATACTATAGACGATAGTTCAAGACTATATCAAATTAAAGATAGTGAAACTTGCCCTATAACAGTTGGAGAATAAAATTAAAATATTATTCTCCTTTTTGTTTTCTATTTGAGCGATAACAAAAGGGAGAATAAAAAAGAAAGGAAAAAAAGAAATGAAAACAAAATATTTATTATTATTAAGTGAAATTATAGACAAAATGGACATTAAAGAAGAATTACAAAATTTAGATTTTAATACTGGAGACGAAAAAGAAGATCGAGAAAAATTAGGAGCTGCTCTTATAACTTTGATTATTACTAGAATTTATAAATGTGAAAAAGAAGTTTATACTTTTGTAGCTAATTATAGAGGTTATTACCCTTCTAAACCAGTATTTACTGATGAAGATACAGAAGATATTAAAACAGAAAAAAATAAAAAATATGAAGAAGATTTAAAACTTGCTTTAGAAAAAGCAGAAAATGAAGATATAATCGCATTATTTAAGGAAATAAGTAAATTACCAGGTGTTGCGAGTTTTTTATCTATAGCGTAAGTATCGGCACTGCGGAGGTCTTACGAATATTATATAAGCATTATGGCGGTATTGACTGGTTTGAGGACAAGCCGTCTTTTTTATTGGGCGAGTGTTTAGATAATGGTATTAAAAAAGAAACTGAATTACCTAAACTAATTAACGAAATTGTTAAAAAATTATCGCACGAAAAAACTTTTGTTCCACAACTAGAACAAAAGCCAAAAAAGAAAATGCGAAGCGCAGAAGACATTATGAAAGATTACGGTTTGGGAGGTGTTAAACTTGGCTAATATATTTAGTTTATATGGATCTATTTTTATAGATAATGAGAAAGCTAATAAAGCTATAGACGGCACTACCAAAAAAGGAGAAAGCTTCGCCTCTAAATTAGGCGGAGTTTTTTCTAAAGTTGGTAAAGGTGCTCTTGCTTTAGGTGGTACTTTGACTACCGCTGCTACTGCTATCGGTGGTTTAGCTATAAATACATCAAAAGATGTAGATCAAGCTATGAACTCATTTATTGTACAAACTGGTATTGCAAAAAATGAGTCTGGCGAGTGGCAGAAAGCCTTAGAAGATATATACAAAAATAATTATGGAGAGAGCTTCGAAGATATAGCCAACTCAATGGCTTTAGCTTCTCAAGAATTATACGAGTTTGATCCTTCGCAAATAAAAGCGGTTACAGAAAATGCTCTCGCGTTACGAGACGCTTTCGGTGTTGAAGTAAATGAGTCTATAAGAGCAACAAAAGCTTTAATGACACAATTTGGAATATCAGCAGACGAAGCGTATAACTTAATGGCCCAGGGTGCACAAGCTGGTCTTGATTTCTCTGGAGAGTTAGTCGACAATATTAACGAATATTCTGTACAGTTTGGTAAATTAGGTTTATCTGCGGAAGATATGTTTAATATATTTCAAAGTGGTGCAGACGCTGGAGCTTGGAACTTAGACAAAATCGGCGACGCCGTTAAAGAGTTCTCTATAAGAGCAATAGACGGCTCTAATACAACTGTAGAAGGTTTTACGAAACTTGGTTTAAATGCTGATACAATGGCTAAAAAGTTTGCTGCTGGTGGAGATACTGCTAAAGAAGCTTTTTATCAAACTATAGACGCTATTAAAGCAATGGACGATCCAGTACAACAGTCTATCGTTGGTGTTGATTTATTTGGTACAATGTGGGAAGATTTAGGACCAGAAGTTGTAACTCAATTAGGATCAATTAGAGAAATGTACGACGGTACAGTAGACTCTATGAACCAGATTAAAGAAGTAAAATACGACGATATAGGAAGTATGTTTGAAGGGTTAAAACGCAATGTACAAATGCTACTACTTCCTTTAGGTAATGCTTTAATGCCTTTAATTGTATCTATTATGAATTTAATTATGAATAATATGCCTTTAATAGAAGGTTTGATAAATCAATTAACGCCAGTTATTACTCAACTATTTAATGCAATTATTCCGTCGGTACAGACTATTGTAGAGACTGCTTTACCAATGCTCGCCACTCTGATAGAGACAATTTTACCTATATTTATTAGTTTATTAAGTACTTTACTACCTCCTATTATGCAAATAGTGGAGGCTTTACTTCCAGTCTTTGTAGAACTTATAAATATGTTATTACCACCTATATTACAAATAGTTCAAATGATCCTACCTTTATTACTTAACTTAATTCAACCACTATTACCTTTACTATCTCCTATACTTCAATTATTACAACCTTTCATTGATTTATTGATGTTAATATTACAACCTTTAACAGAATTACTTAACTTAATACTTCCACCTTTAGTAAGTATATTAAATGTAATTATACAAAGTATTATTCCAATGCTATCAGCACAATTTACTTACGTAGCTAATATTATTGGTAGTGTCTTTGGTACTGCTATTAGTTATATAACATCACAAATACAAGTTGCTAAAAATATATTTATGAATATTATAGACTTTATTAAAAATGTATTCACTGGTAATTGGAAAGCTGCTTGGCAAAATGTTAAAAATATATTTAGTAATATAATTAGTGGTATAGGTAATATCTTTAAGTTACCTATTAACTTCATAATTGACGGTATGAACGCATTTATTAAAGGTCTTAATAAATTAAAAATTCCAGACTGGGTGCCTGGTGTTGGTGGTAAAGGTCTTAATATACCTTTAATTAAAAAACTTCGTGTAGGTATGGAATATGTACCTTACGACGATATGCCAGCACTACTACATAAAGGAGAACAAGTCTTAACTGCTGACGAAGCTAAAGATTATAGAGAAAATAAGAACTCTATCGTTAATAATAATGAAACAAATAACTTTAACTTAACTATAAACTCAACAGAGCCACTATCTCCAGCAGAAACTGCTAGACAAACTCGTAAAGCTTTACAAGAATATAATCTAAGACATGGAAGGGCGTGATTAAATGGAAAGAACTTTAATATATAAAAATCATAAAGGAGATATGATTACTTTTACATATAAACCGCCTTTTCTTCTTAGTATCTGCGACGGCTTTCACGAAACAGTTGGTACTGTTAATAGTGTAAGTTCTGCGTATGGTGTTGGTACTACTTGGAACGGTACAAGTATAGGTCAAAGAGATTTAACTATCAAAGGTACTATAACAGATAATATACAAGAAAATAGATTATTATTATATGATATGTTCCCTCTTAATAGTGAAGGTACTCTTTACTATTATGAAGGAGATATTGAAAGAAAAATAACTTGTCTTGTTGAAAAAGTATCTATTCCAGAAAAGAAAGGTTTTACAAGAGACTTTTCTATATCTTTAGTATGTCCTAACCCTAGATTTTCCGCTTTGGCTGCCACTATCTTATCTATGGCTACCTGGACACCAGCTTTTAAATTTAAACTTGTTATACCCAAAAATAAAGGTATCAAGTTTGGTACTAAAAATACTACATCTATGGGAACAACAGAAAATACTACCGAAATTGATTACGGTATGACTATCAAATTTAAAGCTAATGATACTGTTAAAAACCCATATCTATTTAATGTTACTACACGTGATATTATACAGATAGAAAAAACTATGTCTGCTGGCGATCAAATAATAATCACTACTCACATAGATAATAAGAACGTTATTTATAAAAACGCCGTTACTGGCGAGGAAGAAAACATAAACTATCTAATAATGTATGGTAGTAAGTATTTACAAGTACCTAGCGGAACTAATACATTTAGAAGTGGTGCAGACTCTGGAGAGGACAATTTAGAGACTACAATAGAGTTTTTACCAGAATATGAGGCGGTGTAATTATGGAAGCTATATCATTAAATGTATATGATCGTGATTTAAAGCCGCTTGGTGTTATAGACAGTTATAGTTCTCTACGCTGGCGTCGTAAATATTTTGAAGCTGGCGAGTTCGAACTTAGTTTAAACCTTACTAAAAACAATTTTAAACTTTTAAATTATGATAATATCATAGTTAGAAGTGATTTAACAGAAAATGACGAGTTCGGAATTATAGAGTCTTGGAAGTTTAAGGACGACGGAGACAAAGTTACTATAACTGTATATGGTAGTTTTGGTTTATCGTTATTAAAAAGAAGAATAATAAAGACACGTATAAATTATAGTGGTAACTATATAGGTGGTTTTAGAAAGCTCTTAACTACAATGAGAGCTTTTTCTTTATTAGAAATTACAGACAGTGATATTACTAGCGATAAAGTAGATTTTCAATGTACATATAAAAATGTATATGATTATCACGAAAAACTATCAAGAGCTTCAAATATTGGAGCTAAAATTGTCTTAGATTTAAAAAATAGAAAGTATAAATATGTTAATTATGTCGGTAAAGACCGTACAGAAGAACAGAAAGTTAATACTAGATATGAATTTAGCGAAGATAAATCAAACTTAGACGCAGCAGAATATACATATAGTCGTAAAAATATGATTACTGATGTTTTAGTTGGTGGAACTGGCGAAGACTCAGCTAGAATATTAAGAACTGTAACGAAGGTTACAACAGATACACACGACTTTGATATTAGAGAGGCTTTTGTAGACGCAAAAAGTCAAAGTAATAAAGATTTATCTACTACTGAATATAACGCTATATTAGATAATTTAGGGCAAGAAAAAATAACAGATCCTACCGAAAACTTCGAGGCTACTGTACACGCTACTCATTATAGAAAATACTGGGACTTAGGAGATATTGTTAATATCAAAAAAGAAACTTGGGAAATAGCACAAAAACAAAGAATTACAGAAGTTGAAGAAGTTATCGAAAAAGGAAAACACAACGTAACACCAGTTTATGGTACACCTATTGCAGAAACGTTCGAAAATGAAGATTAAAAGAAAGGAAGGACATTATGGAAAAGTTTAGTTTTTTTAACGACATAAACGACGACAGAGTCTACTACGCAGAAGACTTCGCTCGCCACTTAAAAAAATACTTTACAAATGGTATTTTCAACAATGAGTTAAAAGTCATAGCAAATAATGATATGACTATCACAATACAAGAAGGAGACGCCAATATTGAAGGCTACCGTTATACTAATACTGGGGATCTAATTAAAACAATAGAAACGGCCGACGGAACATTAAAAAGAATTGATAATGTTGTTGTTCGATTAGATTTAACTAATAGGTTAATATCAGCTCAAATAATCAAAGGGGCTTTCTCTGATAACCCTTCGGCTCCAGCTTTAGTTAGATCCTCAACTATTTATGATATTAAATTAGCTGAGATATATGTAGGTGCTAGTGTAACATCTATAACACAGTCTAATATTACAGACACAAGATTTGAGGAGTCTGTATGTGGTGTGGTTGCTTCTACTGTGGAAACATTAAACACAGAAGAAATATACGATCAATTATATACTAAATATAATGAGTATATAGCAGCAACAGAAGCTTCTTTTACAACTTGGTTTAATCAAATAAAAAATCAACTAGACTCTGACGCTGCAGGACATCTAACTAACCAGATAATGGAGATAGTTGATAATAGCTTAAAAAGCGAGGTTAAAACACTTACACCAGGTAATTGGTTGTTAAATAGTTCCACAAATAGGTATGAATATGATATAATTAAAGCTGGTATCACGACCGATACCTTAGTTACTGGACATTTAGACTTAGATAATCAAATAAAGCTAAATGACGCTTATATTAGTTCATATAATGGTGGTTATAAAATTATAACAAGTGTTAAACCTATTGAAGATATTTCTATAACTATAACTTATGAATTATCTAATTATGATTTAGAGGAGGCGTCTTAATATGATAGGTATGATAAATGTCGGTAATAAAAAATCAGTAAATATTAGTAAAGTATATGGTGTAAGAAGAAATATAAAATCGTCTTCTTCTGCTTGGGAAAGAATTAAGGACTCTGTAGGTTTAGTAGCTAATGCTCAAGTGGGAACTACTGCGGTCGTTAATAACTTCGACAGTATTTACCCATGGAGTGATATAATTACTTGTAATTATAATAATACTTCAAAAAAGATAGTTGCTTACTATGGAGACGCTAATTTCTCCTTTACTGGTAGTAATGGACAAGTATTAACTATTATTCCAGAATTTTATTATAAAAGATATGTCTCTGACGGCTACGAATATGTCTTAATATCAAAGGACAATTTAGACGGCTTTGTTAAGAGTGATAAATTTATGATAGGACGTTATACAATGTCTGGATCAAGTTCTGGAGTATTTAGTAGAAGTGGTTACTCTCCACTTGTAAATACTACGATAGCTAATTTTAGGCAATATGCTAAAAACTTAGGCTCTGGTTGGCAACAATTAGACTGGCACTACTTTATATTACAAATGTTATATTTAGTAGAATATGCAGACTATAACGCACAGTCAAAATTAGGAGCTGGGTTTACTAATGCTAATAACACAGGAGCTATTAAAAGTGGTGGCTGCGATAAACTAGGTATGAAGTCTGGTAGTGCAGCTGGAAACGATACAAGTTCTGTAATTTATCGTGGTGTTGAAGATATATTCGGTAACGTATGGCAATTTGTCGACGGTATCAATATAAATAATTATCAAGCTTATATAAATTACAACCCTAATACTTACGCTTCTGATGTATTTACTGGAGATTATCAAAAACTAGGTTATGTAAATAACTCTACAAGTGGTAGTTATGTTACAGGCTTAGGTTATGATCCAAAACACCCTCTTGTAGCGTTAGCTACTGATGTTGGAGGAAGTAGTAGCACATACACTACAGATTATTACTGGTGTGCTAATGAGAAACGTATCGCTCTTGTCGGCGGTATGTTTTGGGACTTTTCGCGTTGTGGTTTGTGGTATTGGTACTGTGGCAGTGACTCAGCCGTTACGAGTACCAGCAGCGGAGCTCGACTTCTTAAAACTAGTTAGCGGGGGTTTGGGGGCGGCCAGCCTCCCATAAAATAAATTAAATTATATACCGACTTAAAGTCGGCGACGCGCCATTTAAAAAATGGGACTTGATGTGTAAGCTTCGATTTTCTCTTGTTAGTCGCTCGTGTCGGCGGTCGCTGGTATGAGTCTTCTCAGTGTGGTTGGTTTGACTTTGCTTTTTTGAGTCTATCTTCTGACGCTGGGGACCAGATCGGAGCTCGACTACTTAATTTGATAAGGGATCTGGTGTGTAAGCTTCGGCCTTTACTTTTCTCGCTTGCTCTTGTCGGCGGTAGTTGGAGTGATCACTCTTTTTGTGGTATCTCTGACTGGCGTTGTCTTGGAGACTTTGGGTTTTACAGTTCTTCGGTCGGAGCTCGACCACTTGTATTATTGTGGGACTTGGTGTGTACGTTTCGATGTTTCCCTTTTAGTCGCTCGTGTCGGCGGTGGTTACGCCAATGCAGCTAGTGCTGGTTTGTGGTGTTGGCATTGCAACGACGACTCTAGTATTGTGTGGGACGACATCGGAGCTCGACTACTTAATTTGATAAAGGGATCTGATGTGTAGGCTGCTTCGTCTTTACGCTTTGCGCTCTTGTCGGCGGTGGTTGGAATAATACCACTTATGCTGGTTTGTGGTGTTGGAATTTGAACGAGAACTCTGGTGCGTATGGCGTCGTCGGAGCTCGACCACTTGTATTATTGTGGGACTTGATGTGTGTGTTTCGACTATTGTGTTTGTTAGTTCGCTCTTGTCGGCGGTAAATGGAACGACTCACTTTATTGTGGTTTGTGGTATTGGAATTTCAACAATGACTCTAGCCTTACTAACATCACTGTCGGAGCTCGACTACTTAATTTAATAAAGGGATCTGTTGTGTATGCTCCTTGCCCTTGACTACTTCTCTTGTCGGCGGTCGCTGGCTCAATGGTAGTTATTGTGGTTTGTGGTGTTGGACATTTAATAATGCTTCGGCTGATTATGGCGACACTATCGGAGCTCGACCACTTGTATAATTGGGACTTGGTGTGTGCGTTTCGGTTGTTTACCTTTCGAGTCTTGTCGGCGGTGCTTGGCCTGATATTTCTCGTTGTGGTTTGTGGTGTTGGAATTGTAACAACGACTCAGCTAATTCGAACATCAACAACGGAGCTCGACCACTTATATTATGTGGGACTTGGTGTGTGTAGTTCTGTTGTTCATACCTTCGGCTCGTGTCGGCGGTATGTTTTGGGACTTTTCGCGTTGTGGTTTGTGGTATTGGAACTGTAGCAATGACTCAGCCGTTACGAGTACCAACAACGGAGCTCGACTACTTACATTAAAGATCCTTACACATCATTTTCCTTAGCGCTTGCTAAAAATTAGTCGTTCTAGGCTGCTCTAGTAGGTTTATCTCTTGAAATATAGAATTTCTCGAAAAAGCGGTAGGCAAATATAAGAATTATAAGGACTAGATTTAATTATGAAAAGAAAAGGTAACATTTATGAAAAAATCACAGATTTAAACAATATTGAAACTGCTATTTACAGAGCTAGTAAAGGCAAAGGCAACCGTAAGAGTGTTGAAAAAATACTTGACTCTCCTACATATTACGCTATGCAAGTACAACAAGCTTTAATAAATAAAACTTATATACCTAACAAATATGTAGAAATGAAAATAAGAGACGGTGCTAATAAAAAAGAAAGAATTATTTATAAACCTCGCTTTTACCCAGACCAGGTAATACACTGGGCTTTAATGCTTCAATTAGAGCCAATTATTATGAAAGGTATGTATGAGTTCTGTTGTGCTTCTATAAAAGGTAGAGGTATTATGCGTGGTATGAGACATATTAAAAAAATATTAGTACAAGATAGAAAATATACTAAATATTGCTTAAAACTTGATGTTAAGAAGTTTTACCCGAGTATTGACAAACAAATATTGAAAAATAAATTTCGTAGAGTTCTAAAAGATAAAGACACACTAAATCTTATAGACTTAATTATTGATAGTAGCGAGTCTGGTATTCCTATTGGTAATTTTACTAGTCAATGGTTTGCGAATTTTTATTTACAAGATTTGGATCATTTTATAAAAGAACAATTAAAAGTAAAATACTATGTACGTTATATGGACGATATGGTATTATTTTCAAACAACAAAAAAGAATTAAGAAAAATCAAAATAGAAATAGACAATTTCTTGAGTAAAGAAAAGCTAACAATTAAAGAAAACTGGCAGCTTTTCAAGACTGAGTCTAGGCCTCTTGATTTCTTGGGTTATCGTTTTTACAGAGGTTATACCACTTTAAGAAGAAGTAACTTTTTAAGAATTAAGAGGCGTGCTAAAAAAATGGCTAAGAAAGATCATATAACCTATCACGACGCAGCAGCCATGCTTAGTTATAGCGGGTGGCTTAAACACTGCGACTCGTATAATTATCAACAAAAGTATATCAAACCGTACGTTAATTATAAATTGTGTAAGGAGGTTATAAGAAATGAAAGTAAAAAAAGTAGAAAGCACAATAAGACCTGGTAACTTTAGAATTGGAGACATTAAGGACAACCTAACAGAGGTTGTTTTTTTTGACGACATAGAAGAAGTTAAAAGAACTACTACAGACGGTACAGAAGAAACAATATATACTTATTATGAGTATGCTATAAAAATAATCAGTAGAGACGATTTAGAAGATTACATAAACGACAACTTAAATACTTGGAAGGAATTAGCTAAACAAAGTTTTATTGCTTCTAAGGCTGCTGAAATTAGAGCTATCAGAGATAAACTGTTATCAGAAAGTGATAAACACGTACTCATTGATAGATTAGGTATAACTATACCAGATAACATTACGGCCACAACTTTATTAAGTGTTATCAAAGAATTATTTTCTTCTTTAGGAGATGTCTTAAACGGACAATGGGCTGCTTATCGTCAAGAATTAAGAGACATCACAAAACAAAAGAACTTTCCTTTTGAAGTAGAATTTCCTACTATTCCAGAGGAAGACGACGGATCTAAATAATGGAAAGTTCAACTATGATTTCTATAGGTTTAGTATTTACTATAATTGGTGGCTTAATTGGTTACGCCACTTTTTATATGAATAGTAAGAAAAACACTAAACAAGAGACTAAAGAGGAAGTGGCTACATCTACTAGACTAGATACAAAATTAGATATGATTAGTAAGAATATTGACGAGATAAGACTTGATAATAAAGAGTTTACAAAGTCAATGCAACAGATCGGAGAAAGACTTTCAGCTGTTGAGGCTTCTACTAAATCAGCACATCATAGAATAGATAACTTAGAAGAAATTGTAAGAAAGTGAGGTGTGAGAAATGGAACTTGAAACAATAGTTGTATTGGTTACTATGGTAGTAACCTTTTTATGTGGCTTAATTGCTAAAAAAGTAAGCTGGTTTAATAATCATTTAATACCTATACAAAATATCTTAATCGGCGTTATTGTAGCAATTATAGAGTTCATAATAACTAAAGATTTTAGCGTTGCTATCGCATTGAGTGGTTTAATAGCTGGTGGCGCTTACGACATAGGAAATAACTTAAAAAAAATAACTAATAATTAAGGAGGTCTGATTATGGACAAAGTTTTTGGTATTGATATTAGTACATATCAAGGAGGAATAAATCTAGCTACTGCTAAAGCAGAAGGAGTTAAATTTGCTTTATTAAGAGCTGGGTTTACTGGTTATGGTAACGGAGTTAGTAAGTCTGTTGATAACCAATTTGAAAATCATTATAGAAATGCTAAAGCAAATGGCTTAGGTGTAGGTGCTTATTGGTTTTCAAGAGCAACTACATACGAAAACGGAAAAGCAGAAGCTGAATATATGTATAATAACTGCTTAAAGGGAAAACAATTTGAGTACCCTATAGCTATTGATGTAGAAGATAGTTATTATCAAGCTAAAGCTGGAAAACAAGCCGTAACAAATGCTATTAAAGGTTTTTGTGAATACTTAGAAGCTAAAGGTTATTATGTTTGTATTTATGCTAATAGTAATTGGTTTAAAAATTATATGGACCTATCACAATTAACTAAATATGATAAATGGGTAGCTAACTGGGGAACATCTAGGCCTAGTAGCCCAGCTGGTGGTTTATGGCAATTTGGAGGAGAAACTAACCGTATTAGAACTAATAAAGTAGCTGGTATGACTGTAGATCAAAACTACGCTTTTTATGATTACCCAGCCATTATGAAACAAAAAGGTTTAAATGGCTTTAGTGCTAACGCAGATGTTAAGCCTCAAGATCCAATAACACCAACACCACAACCAACACCAGCTCCTAGTAATGATACAATTTATGTAGTTAAAGCTGGAGATACATTAAGTGGTATTGCTTCTAAATATGGCACTACATATCAAACTTTAGCTGCTTACAATAATATAAGTAACCCTAATCTTATATACGTAGGTCAACAAATTAAAATACCTGGTAATGGAACAACAACTACTAATACAACTACAAATAATAGTAAAACATATACTGTTAAGAGTGGAGATACATTAAGTGGTATCGCTTCTAAATATGGTACTACTTGGCAAAAAATCTACAATGATAATAAATCTGTTATTGGTAGTAACCCTAATTTAATTAAACCAGGACAAGTATTAACTATAAAATAAATGATAAAATAAAAAGAAGGTTTCCGACATAATTGTCGGTTACCTTTCTTTTTTTTTGCTCTATTTTACTTGTGGCTTTTATTTATGATAAACTTATTGTGTCAATTCTTCTGTACCAATTAATGTTAACAATGATTTACCTTTATCATCTGGCATAGTAAATCTTTGGTTTAAATAACGTAGAGCAGCTGCTAATTCAGAATCAGGACCACCATATTGGCTGTATAAATATTTAGCCATTTTTAAATCTTTATTTTTAATATCAACAGGATATTGTAATCTTTTAATATATTTCCACATAAGTAACCTCCTATTTTTCCCATGGCCATGGTGAAGAATTCCATGTCCATCCTTGGGTCATTGCATTACTATCAATAGTAAGTGGTCCAAACATATTTTGGTATTGTTCGCATAGTGCTTCTTCTTGATTTCGGTATTGATTGTATAAATTTAACATATCTTTATCTTCTGGATAAATTGTTAAATATAAGCTAATGTCTATTAGCGCAAAACTTAGTGATTCAATCATAAGTAGCATTTGGTCTTTATCTGACATTGGTTGTATTTCAACAGGATTTGTTAATTTATAGTCATTGTAAAGATTTTTAAACATGTTTCCACGTATAAATCCTTGATAAGGATCATATAATTTACTAGGATTTGCATCTTCTGTAAAATTTGGCTGATTATAATTATTGTTATTGTAATTATAATAGTCATTACGTAAATAGGTATTATACATAATTTCACTCTCCAATATAGACTATGGTTTTGTGGCTATTTGGAATGGGTAATTAACTAATAAAATTTATATTTTTTTAATTTATAGTGAAAAGTACTTGTCAAAACTTCTTTTTATTGTTAAAATATATTTCGTAAACGTGATATGGCGTGGTTGGTGAAGTGGTTAACACGGCGGATTGTGGTTCCGTTATGCAAGGGTTCGATCCCCTTACCGCGCCCCATTGTGAAATCTGCTCGAACTTTTCGAGCTTGATAAATACTAATCCAATTTGGATTGGTCAGAGTATTGAAATTTGTCAACACTCAAAAAAGGAAGAGTTTATCTCTTCTTTTTGCTTTCATATAATAAATTGCAATATAAAACTGACTAGAATTTAGCCAGTTTTTGGTTTCTATTGAACTACGAATTCGATAACATTACCATCAGTCCAGAAATCTGCGTTATACTCAACAGTTATTTTTTTGGCCTTTTTAGGAACTTCATATAATATATAACCTACAACTTTCTTTCCTTTTCCAAGAGTTGCTGATAAGTCTTTATAGTTATCACTTCCATACATATATGAATCAACTGCTTCACCATCAGCATAGGCATTGAAACTCATACTACTAACATATAATTCATCATTATCTTCATTAATGTTTTCAACTTCAAATTTTTATGCAATGATTTTATTGCTATCTTTTGACCCTAGATATTCGTTATAATCAGTGACATTAGTATTTATTTCAGTCATAGTTATTTTTTCATATTTGTTTTGGAATGTTTCATTTAGTTTAAATGAAGTTTTTTATTATATTTGAAAAAACTGGCGAAAATGTGTTATACTACTGATATAATGATACGAGTGATTTAATTGGTTTGAATTATAATGGTGTAATTTATTATTATATTAAAAATTATCAAAATGATATTATAGGATTATTAGATAGTAATTATAACATTGTAGCTAAGTATGAATATGATTCATTTGGTAATATCATTAACATCACTGATGAAAATAATAATGATATTTCTAATGATACTAATCATATAGCAAATATAAATCCATTTAGATATAGAAGTTATTATTATGATAAAGAAACAAAATTATATTATTTAAATAGTAGATATTATAATTCTGATTGGTGCAGATTTATTAATATGGATTCTTATGGTGGCGAAATTGGAGGTCATATATTATCCCATAACACATATGCATATGCATTAAATAATCCAATTGTTAACTATGATAGTGATGGTAATTTTGCTTTTGCTATAGGTATTCCAGCAATAGCAAAAGGAATTTTAGCTTTGGCTACAACGCTAGTTGCATATAATGCTCTTAAAGGCTTAATCACAACAGCAGTTACATCAATAGCAGGTGCTTTGAATAACCCATATGTAGGGACTAAGACTAAAAACAAAGAAAAATCAAAGGCTACAACAAAATCGACAACAAAAACAAGTACTAAAGTTTTACCTATTTCGCAATATGCACCACAACAAAGTGAAGCAATCAAACCTTGCACAACTGCAAAAATTAGTAAAGGTGATGTTGTTAGAGGAGAGCGATTAACTATTGAAGAAACTATTAATCACGTAAAAATGAATAATGATGTAATGTGTGATACAAGAATTTCAGCTTACAGTGTTGCTAGTCAATTTGCAGGTTTTTATGAAGATCCAGCACATCATAATGGTGCCAAAGGATATTATCCGCATTTTCATCCGTGGAATGGTCCAAATCATCCACATATATGGTTTTATGGAATATAATAGAAGGTGATAAATTGTGTTAGTAAAGAGTGATATTAATTTAGAAGAAAATAAAGGAATTTTAAATTATATGGTACAAAAATGTAATGTTATTTCTCTGACAAAATATCAAGATCAACATAGTGAAGAAAATGATAGAGTAATTAATATTATATTGAATAGTAATAAATATCAAAAAGAAGATATTTTAAATATTAATCCAATTAATGGTACTGATGAGTTTTATGAATACTATAAAGATAGTAGTGAGATATTTAATGATGATTATATAAATAAATATGAAAATGCTTCATGTAATCCATCACTTTTTGAAATTAATAGAAAAAATACCATTACTGGTAGTATATATAGATATATTTATAATTATAAAACAGATGAATTTATTCATAAATATAAAGACATAATTGTAAAAAAGGAAGAAGTATTATTAACCAGCGGTATACATCATAGTACTATTTATTACTTTAAATTAAATACTGACATAAAAAAAGAATTAATATTAAAAAAATCAATTTCTAAATGGCAATACCCATATTCAATGGAAGATATATCATTTTATTTAGATGATTATTGTTATCTCCAATCAATATCTCACGAAGATATATGTGAAATATATTATGATAACGAAGAAGAATTTAAATATCTGAAATTGATAGGAATAGAATTTGATAATGAAAATTATATTCCAGCATCAAAAGATAATTCATCATATCCAAATTTTTAAATGTAATAATTTATATGAATGATTAAAAAGAAAAAGATGGTGAAATATGACAATAGAACAATTCGTAGAAAAATTTGAATTTTATATGAGAAAATTAGGATAGCTACTTTAAATGGTGATTATATTAGTGGTAATCGTGCTGAAAAGGAAATAAGCAAAAATAAAGAATACGGAATATTTTGTTTTAATGCTGAAATGACATTAAAAGTTTATAACGGTGAAATACAAAATAGAAAATTATAGAACATTTAGATACGATGTAAAATAATATTATCATATTCACAAAAAAGTAAAATGAATTTTCATTTTGCTTTTTATTGATTTTATGATACAGCTATTAAAATAATTGATACAATCCTTGTTGAATATGATACATCAGGAACTTATTTTGTTGGACTTGAATTTTCACTTCATATTGGGGTTGGTGGTCATATTAAGGTAGGATTCAATATCCCGTGGGATTGGAATTAAAATGAAAGGTGAGTTATATAATGAAAAGCATTAAAATATTTGAAAAACAATTAACAAGACAAAATTTAATATTAACCTTGATTATACTTTTAATAATTATTTGTATTCTGTTTTCTATTTTTATAAAACAAAGTAATATAATAGATAGTTATTTTCCCTTTGTTTTAATAGTTTTATTATTTGTCTATGTTCCAGGTATTTTAACAATGATAAAGATAAATCAGCTGAAAAATGATTAAACATTAGAAAAAGAATTAGAAAATATAATAGTGTATTGTCAAAATGCATATATATTAACAGAAAATTATATAATTCCCAATTTTTCAAAGAAGAAGATTATAAAATATTCAGATATTATATTAATGTATACTAAAAAACATAAAACGAGAAATGGTTTAGATGAATATTTACATTTAATACTAGATAATGGTAGACACGAAAAATTTATAATAAATACTACTACTATCTGTATTGGTGCGAATGTAGAACCATATGATTTTTCGAAAATTATAATTGAAAAAAATAAAAATATATTAATTGGGTATACAGAATATAACAAAAATATTGTTTTTCAAAAATATGACATACAAATATGATAAATAAGCTTAACTAAAAAGAAAGATTTAGATAATTCTAAATCTTCTTCAGAGTGTTGACAAAGTTCAATACTCTTTTCTTTTTTTCAAAATGGTTTATGGTATACTTACAATGAGGGGTGATTTGATTTGAAAAAAAATAAAAATTCGCCAAATTATTTAAAAAAAATATTTTTTATACCGTCGATATTTTTAATATTTTTTTCATTAATTGCTATGATACCTGATGAATCTGAAACTAATCCATTAACATGGAGCGAACTAATTATGGCAGATATTATTTTGTTGCTATTATGGTATGTAATATCATATATAATTTCGTTGATAATTAATAAATTTAAAGGAAATGAAAATGAAAATTCAAATGGAGATAATTATGAAAAATCGAACATTATTATAAAATATTTTAAAAGAACTAAGCTTTCATTTACAATGATGTGTATTACATTTGTAATTTCTTTTTTCTTTTTATATTTTGGAATTGTAGAAGATATTAAATGGATGTGTATTACAATGCTTATTGGCTCATTTCCATTTATTATATATTTAATTATAACATTATGTGTAAATAAGTTTTACGAAAAGAAATATGTAAAAAATATTTATAATATATTTACTCCAATTTTTACAATATGTGTTTTAATCTATTATTGTGTGGCTATATTTGTTTGTTTATTAATTCAAGTTGCACACCCAGTTACTAATATAAATAAATATAAATATGTAATTTCTGATAGTTTATTCACCATTTTTCCAAAGCAAATTCCACAAAATGCAAATAACAAATTTTTTTATTATCAACCTGGTGTTCTACAAGGTGGTACGACTATAATTTTATATTATGTAGATAATAGTTTGAATCAAGAGTTAATTTATGATAAATATGTTGATAATTCAAAATGGATTGGATATTTAAGTGATTATATGGATAGTGAAAATTTGCTTGTCGATGCTTTTTATAATACACCAATTGAAAAAGAAAAAGAAAAAGCTTTTAAAATATTTTTGATTGATGGTTCTTGTGATAATTCAGGATATTGTAATCATGGAAAATATTTAATTGTCGCTATAAATGAACAAACAAGAGAAATTTTGTATAAATCTAAAACATGGTAATTAATTATTTATTTATAAATGTTAAATCAAAAAAATGTTAAATCAAAAAATACTAATTAAAAGTGGCTGCCATGAAATGAAATAATTTCATGCAGTTCTTTTTTTGTTTAATTAAAATATAAAAAACGCTAGAAAAATTAACTTCTAACACTATATATGATACGATCAAATTGCTGAAAGAAGATGTATCACATGAATTATTTTACCATAAAAAGATCTATTTTCATAGTTTCCTCAAAAGAATGCTAATATTAATATTTTCTGAAAAAGAAAAAAATTATATATATTTAATGTTAATCATTAGTAAGAGAGGAAAACCCCCTCTTTTTATGTTATAATAACTATATAAATAATAAAAAAATAGAAGAAGGGAAGTGATTTGTATGAAGACAAAAAATAAGATTATTATTTGTATAATTATATGTTTAGTAATTGTTTTGATTAATCTTTTTGATTATTATTATAATCAATTACCTACCGTAATTTTAAAAGATAATTTAACGGTAACTGCATTATCAGATGTTACAAATTTATCATTTATAGAAAAAATAGAAGACGGAGTTGTTATTTCAAAGGAAGAAAAAATTGATACAACTTCACTTGGTAAAAAAGAAATTGTTATTGTAATAAAAAATAAATGTGGAAAAGAAAGAAAATACAAATATTTCATTGAAGTCATCGATACTAATTAATTTTTATATAAAAATTAATATTGTGCTAATTGTGAGTAGAAAAATGGTGTATATCCATCACCTGAACAAATTATTCCAAGTTTTGCATATTAGGATATGAGGAGGTTTTAAGATGAACTATTATACATTAAGAATTATTACTTTTGTATTGTTATTGCTTATATTATTAGTATTGTTTAAGTTTATACTTAAGAAAAAAATAAACAATGAAAAAAAATATAATAGAATAAAAATTATTGTTTTATCAATTATGTTGTTTATAAGTTGGGATTTTCCATATGAAAAAACATTTATAAAATTTGATACAGTGGAATCCTCTTTTTCTTATTATTTTCCTAGCGGAAGAATAATAAAAGAGCATGAAAAAGGTAGTGATACATATTTATTATATGCTGATTCTGGACATAAGGGGTTTATGTATTATGAAAAAACAACAAACGGATGGACATTTACAAAAGGTAAAATAATTTCAAAAACGTATAATAAATATCTTATTACAATTAACGAGATATCTTCAAAAGACATAAGTGGTATTATAATTAGTTATCCAGTATATGATGATGAAGATTTAATAAATGATTCATTAGATAATAAATTTGAAAAAATAACTCAAAAGGATAATTTAAATGGTGCAACTTTTGATACTATATTTACAACTGTTGATCAACTATTGGATGACAAGTATACTATTTATTTTGGAAAACAAGAATATAAGCCGTTAAATTAAAAAAATTAGGATAAAATATAATGTACTAAAAAAGTCAGAAATTTTATAATTTGAAAATTCTAACTTTTTTGTTTACAATTTTAATATAAAATATAATTATGATTCTAATAATAATGTAATTAGTGAGAATTACAAGTTAAATAGTATAGAACATACTATTCAAAATACATTAAATGATGATGATGCTATTACAAAAGTCGTTTTAGATAATGATGAGTTTAATTATAATTATGATTCTTTAGGAAGATTAGCAAGTAGTAATATTAACAATAATTTTAATACTAACTATGAATACATAACAAATGGTAAAAGAACATCACTATTAGTCAAATCTATTAGTAATAATAATGATAAATATAGTTATAAATATGATAAACTTAATAATATTACACATATTTATCATAATGGTAATCTAGAAAATAGATATTACTATGATGATTATAATGAACTTACAAAAGAAGATAATTATTTATTAAATAAAACAATTAGATATAAATATGATGATTTAGGAAATTTATTATTTAAAAAAGTATACGAATTAAATACTTATAATCAATTGAAACAAGATAAATATGAATATGCTAATACAAATTGGTGTGATCAATTAACTAAATTTAATGATGATATTATTACTTATGATGGAATAGGTAATCCATTAACAATAGGAGAAGATATAACATTAAATTGGATAAATGGTAGACAATTAAATAGTTACACAGATTCTAATAATGTAATTACTTATAAATATAATAAAGATGGTATAAGAACAAGTAAAATTATAAATAATGTAGAAACAAAATATTATCTAGAAGGTTCTTCAATCATTATTGAAAAAACAGGGGATAATATGTTATACTATATGTATAGTAATGGTGAATTGGTTGGATTTAAGTATAATGATAATATTTATTATTATATGAAAAATAGTCAAAGAGATATAATTGGTATATTAGATAGTAATTATAATATTATAGCAAAATACACATATGATTCATGGGGAACTGCTATATCAATTGCGGATGGCAATGGTAACGATGTTTCCAATGATTTAACTCATATAGCTAATATAAATCCATTTAGATATAGAGGATACTACTATGATAAAGAGATAAATTTATATTATTTAAATAGTAGATACTATAATTCAGTATGGGGCAGATTTATAAATGCTGATAATTATGTTTCCACCGATACTGGTACACTAGGCTATAATATGTTTATATATTGCAATAATAATTGGGTGAATTATAAAGACAAAGATGGTCATGGACTATTTGCATTAGCTGTGGTAGCAACAGTAGCGATGGCAGCTTTGGTAGTAAATACTATCAAACAAAAGAAAAAAGCAAAAAAAGAAATAGAAAAATTGCAACAAAAGCAAAATGTTCCTGATAAGACAAAAGAGATAGATCAAATGATGAAGAACAATGCGCAAAATTTGGTTAACAAAACAGCTAATCAAATTCCTATACAAAAATTATATACATTTGCTAAAAGTGTAGCTTCTGGTAGCGAAAATGATTTAAAAAGAACTGATGCTTGGGAAGGTGAAACCGTTTCATATAGAGGAATGGTATTAGAAGCTCAAGATATAGGAAATTTAAACTTTGGATACATAGGTAGAGCAATGGGATACGATATTGACTTTTTAACTGCTGGAGCAGGAATTGTTCAATTATATGAGCACTATGATAATCCTGAAACATATTTAAATTGTTTTACTTCATCTTTATGTGATGATCCTCGTGATACATATTATATCAAATTAGGTGCAATTATTTATGATTCATTAAACTAGGAGTTGATTCTATGAAAAATTTAAAAAAAATTGGTTGTTTTTTAGTGATATTATTATTTGTCTTAATAATTTCAATTTTTATTAGAAACCCAATGAAAAATCTACCTGAGGGTGATTTTGTTCAATCTTTAACTTCTCCAAATGGTGAATATACGTTAAATGCTTATAGATATGGTGGTAAAATGAGCTTTGATGCTTGGAGTGTTAGAGTTGAGATTGTTATCAATAAAAATCAAGAAAAGAAAAATATTTATTATAAATATAAACAATATGATATTGAAATGACGTGGAAAAATGATAATACTGTCATTATTAATGGCACAACGATAAATGTTTTAAAAGAATATTATTATAAAAATTAAAAGATTCAGATAAAATTTCTAAATCTTTTTTATTGTCTAGTGAAAATCTAGTAAAAAATAATATATTATTAGATTGTAAAAGTAATAGTTATATTTGCAAATATCTAATCTTTTGCTAGATAGAAAAGAGGAATATTTATGGAACAATTTGTAGAAAAATTAATGGATATTAATGAGCCTAAAACATTATTTATTTTATGTGGTATATTTATTTTTTCAGATGTAATGACTGGTTATTTAAAAGCAATTAAAAATAGAAAAATAAATTCTTCTATTTCAAGAGATGGATATATTAAAAAAATATCTTGGATTATTGCATTAATTCTTGGTTTTACAATTGATTATTTTGTAAAAGTAAATTTATTTTTGATTGGTAGTGCTATTGTATGTATTGCAACAGAGGGAATTTCAGTTTATGAAAATTTAGGTGAAATTGGTATCCATTTACCATTTAAAAAATATTTTGAAAAGGTAAATGGTGGTGCAAAATGTTAAAAGGTCAAAAAAGCGAACGTAATGGAATTCAAGATGTTCTTTGCCCATTTACTGATTGGTATTGTACTCAAGGTGCAAACGGTACCTATTCTCATTCTGGTAGTGAGGCAAATGATATAAGAGGAGTACAAGCAGGTGTAAGATATCCCTATTATGCTCCAGTTGATGTCCGTTGTGTTAATATAAATCGGCAATATGCATTTGTTTGGTGGCAATCAATTGAAAAAGTTAGATTTGCTGATGGAAGTATTGACTATATTACATTTATGTGTGGACACGATAATATAATAGATTGCTATGTGGGACAAGTAATAAAACAAGGTGCTCAAATTGGTAATATGGGAAATGCTGGTAGAGCAGATGGTGTTCATTGTCATATAGAAGTTGGAAGAGGAAAACAAAAAAATTGGGTTCCTAACGAATATAATGTATATTGTATTCCAAACCAAATTCCATTGGAAAAAGCATTTTTTATGGATAATACAAATATAATTCTCGGTATAGCTAATTGGAAATATTTAAGTGATGTTAAAGTAGAGGATTCAGATCATCTAGATAACTATTTAAATTTAAATTCTGATATTGATTCGTGGAATGTATATCCAATGGATGTAGCGCCAATAGATGGGAATCAATGTGCCAAATTAAATCCTAGAAAATTTGGTGGAGTGTCATATACCATTCATGGATATAGTAAAAAAAATGTTGCAATAATAGAAACGAGAGATTTTGGAATCGTTCAGATATATATTGGAAATGATGTTTCTAATATGTTCAGTATTACAAAAAAGCCTATTTATCATTTAATTAAATGATGGATCAAAGAGTTTATATCGTAAATTCTTTGATTTAAAAAAATAAAATTTTAATAAATAGTGATCAGTCTATTGAATGTAAATAGAATATATACTAAAATAAAATGTAGATAAGAATAGAAATATTTTATTTAATTGAAATTTAGACAGTAGAGGTATAAGTATGGAAAAAAGTAAAAAAGAAATTGTTAATAAATTATTAAAACAAGAAATAACAAAAGAAGAAGAGAGTGAATTATTAGATTTACTTGTGGATAAACCAATTGCGGTTGATGTAGAAAAACAAGAAGAGTCAAATTTGACATTTGGCGAAAAATTGGCAGATAAACTTTCTGCAATTGCCGGTAGCTGGACTTTTATTTTAATATTTGGTTTATTTTTAGTTTTTTGGATTGTATTAAATTCTATTTTATTAAAAGAACAGGCAGTCGATGCTTATCCATTTATTTTATTGAATTTATTATTATCTTGTTTAGCAGCTTTTCAAGCTCCTATTATTATGATGAGTCAAAATCGTCAAGCAAAAAAAGATAGTTTAAGAAATCAAAATGACTATTATACAGATGTTAAAAGTGAATTAATTATTGAAGAGTTACACGATAAAATTGATGAAATATTAAAAAATCAAAAAGAAATAAAAAAATATCTTGAACAATTAGAAAAAGAAAAAAATTTGTGATTTATTTCACAAATTTTATTTTAGTACAATAGTAGCAATATTTCTGCCACTATTGACTTCTTCACTCCTGTGGGAATGAATGATATCATTATGACATTTAGAACATATATCTGAAATGGTAATGTTTTCTTCTTTTAAACCTAATTGCATTAAAATTTGTTTATTGATAAGGGTAGTATCTATAAAATATTTTTGTTTTTGATCTATTACTTTACCTTTTGTAATACAGCTTTCAATTGAAATATCTTGAAATTCTTTTTCAAAATCGTTTTTAACATCTTCATCTACTTCAAAACAACATTTTAAAATGCTTGGACAAATATATGCTTCAATATCTTCTGGATTAGAATGATAATTGGTAATCATAAGATCGATTGCATTTTTTATAATTCTATGTAGGGTTCCTTTCCAACCGGAATGAATATTTCCAATTACTTGTTTTTTTGGATCATATAGTAAAATACCCTGACAATCCGCTAAAGAAGTAGTAAGCCCAATTCCTTTTATATTAGTAATTAATCCATCTACATCTTCAAAACTATCTTTCTTTGTTTCTTCTGTCACATATTTTACAATGTTTGTATGTGTTTGAATTGGTTTTATAAACTTAATATTGGATTCTTCTAGTATATCTGCCACCATAGTATATTGTTTTTGAATTTCTTCATCTGGAACAATCGTTTTCCTGAAATTAAAAGGTTTTAATGTAAATAGGTGAGATACATTAGCATGTTTCTTTAATTTTTCAAATTGAATATAGTGTTTTTCTTCATTTATCATCATATTATCACCACTTTTAATATATCATAAAATAGAGGAAAATAGAATAAATTCTGTTTACATAAAATACAAATTGATGTTATTCTTATTATAGTAGGTGATGCTATGAAATTCTGTTTACAAATTAAACTATCTTTATTTGATTTCTCCTCATCACAAGATTTTTGGGATTTAACCAAACTTTTAAATGACAGTTCTTTAGTAGATTACATAGAGGATAGTGAATTTGCTAGGGTAATTTATTTTATTAAAGAAAATAATGAAATGATTGGTTTTGTTTTTTTCATGCAGTATAAAAATTCAAATGTATACAATGTAGAATATGATTTGTTAGATTCTAAGAAAAACAATGATTATATTTATACTGTTTTGACTTTGATAAGAGATAAAATAAAATCATACTCAGAAATACAAAATTTTAAAATTATATCTGGAACGTTAAAGAAAACGAAAAATGAAGAAGTGGCAAGTAAATTTGGTGAAAAAATCTATACAAATGAACAATATAATTATTACGAAGTAAATCCAAATTGTGAGGATTTAAAAGAGGAAAATCAGAAAATACTAGAGTATTTAAAAACTTTTCATTCGAAGTAATATGTGCTATAATAACCTGGAAAAAAGGTGATAATATGTTTCAAAATGAAGAAGAAATTATGGAATATATCCATAAACAAGAAGAAGAATTAAAAGAAATTTACCATGATGTTGATTTGCTTTGCGAAAAAAATAGTTTAAAAGTATTAAAAGCTTTTCAAAAAAATCATTTATCAGAAAGTCATTTTAATTCCACAACTGGTTATGGTTATAACGATATAGGAAGAGAAGTTATTGAAAAAATATATGCAGATATATTTAAATGCGAAGATGCTTTAGTTAGAAGTCAATTTATATCTGGCTCTCATGCTTTGACAGTTTGTTTATTCGCACTCCTTAGACCAAATGATACTTTACTTAGCATTACAGGACTTCCTTACGATACCTTACATGAAGTAATTGGCATTAAAGATAATAAAAGTTCATTAAAATCGTTTGGTGTTCAATATGAACAAATCGATTTAATAGATCATGATTTTGATTATAAAAAAATAGAAGAAACCTTAAAAAATAAAAAAATTAAAGTAATTGAAATACAAAGATCAAAAGGATATTCTACAAGAAAAAGTATTACAATAGAATCTTTAAAAAAGGTCATTTCATTTATTAAAGAAATTAGTCCTGATACCATTATTATGGTAGACAATTGTTATTGTGAATTTGTTAATAAAGAAGAACCTACAGAAGTTGGAGCAGATATTGTTGTTGGCTCTTTAATTAAAAATTTAGGTGGTGGCATTGCTCCAAATGGAGCTTATATTGTAGGAAAAAAAGATTTAGTAGAATTAGCTGGTGAACGATTAACAGTTCCTGGAGAAGGAAAAGAAGTTGGTCCGACACTTGGGATAAATAAACAGTTTTTACAAGGATTATTTTTTGCCCCATCTGTTGTTGCTTCCGCATTAAAAACTTCTATTTTAACTAGTAAAGTTTTATCTTCTTTAAATTATGATGTAGAACCTTTATTTGATGAAAAAAGAGCAGATATTGTTCAAAATATTATTTTTAAAAATCCAGATGATTTAATTAAATATTGTGTTGGTATTCAAAAAGGTTCTCCTGTTGATTCTTTTGCGATTCCGATGCCTTGGGATATGCCAGGATATGATGATCAAGTAATCATGGCAGCTGGTGCTTTTACACAAGGCTCTTCTATTGAACTTTCTTGTGATGGACCTATTAGACCTCCTTATATTGCTTATCAACAGGGAGGACTTACGTACGAATATGGTAAGTTAGGTTTAATGAAAGCTATTGAGGAATTAACAAATGGACGATAATTTTGAAAAATATATTCAATCCATTGATGTTTCTACTTCTTTTTTAAAAAATAGAGCAAATGGAATTTTACTTACTGATGAAGATGTAGAAATTTTAGATCGTTATGGAATTGATTATCAAAATTGTTCTAATGCTGGCGAACTGGTTTTTCAAATAGAAGAATATTTAAATGAATTAGATTCAGAAGAGCTAGAAAATTTATCATTAAAATTATCTGAATTTCAATATTATAATGAAACAAATAAATAGTGCGAAAGCACTTTTTCTTTACAATGTATGGAAAATTTAATACAATAGAACGAAAAGGAGTGATATTATCATAAATAATTTTTACAAATGTTTAGAAAATAAATATTTGACTAAAAATGATGTGATAAATATTAAAAAGAAATTTGAAATAGAATATAAGGAAACAAAGAAAGAAAAGAAATATAAAAAGTTTCGACAGAATTATTTATATTTTAATCGCAAAAAACATAATAAAAATTTTATAAAAAAAGAGTTAGAAGAAACTTCTAATTTATTAGATAATGTATGTGGGTATGCTTTAGACAAACAACAGAGACAAATCGTTGTCACTGATGAAGAAAATACTTTAGTAATCGCCGGTGCTGGCAGTGGAAAAAGCTTGACTATTATAGGAAAAATAAAATATTTGATAGAAAGAAAACATGTGAAACAAAATGATATATTATGTATATCTTTTACAAATGAGGCTTGTAATTCCCTTAAAAATAAATTATTAAATGAATATCAGTACAATATTTCTGTGCTTACTTTTCATAAATTGGCACTTCAAATTTTAAAAGAAAATGATATAGAATACCAAATAGTGAATAGTGACTATTTAGAATACATCATAGAAGAAATAATGGAACAAGAAGAAATCAAAAAAGAAATTCAAAGCCAATTTCCAAATAAACCTTATCTTCAAATAAAAAGAATCATAGCAACTTTCATCAAATTATATAAAACTTCTATTTATGATTTTTCTTTTTATAATCAGATATTAAAAAAACATACTGTAAAAAAAGAAGAAAAAAAGTTACTAAAATTAATTTATAAAATACATCAAATTTATGATTTAGAGTTGAAATCCATGGGAAAAATTGATTTTGATGATATGCTTCATATGGCCAATTTCCTTACTTTAAAAAAGGGAATTAAACATTCTTACAAATATATCATTATTGATGAATATCAAGATACTTCTTATGTTAAATTTGAACTCATTCATCACATTTTAGAAAAAACGGGTGCACATTTATTAGCAGTTGGAGATGATTATCAATCTATTTACCGTTTTACTGGTTGTAACTTAAATATTTTTTTAGATTTTAAAAAATACTTTAAAAACGCATGTATCATGAAAATAGAAAATACTTATCGAAACTCACTAGAATTAATTCAAGTCACTACTAAGTTTATTTTAAAAAATAAAAAACAAATTAAGAAAAAATTGTCATCTAATAAGCATATTTCTTGTCCAATTCAATATATATTTTATAACAATAAAAAAGAAATATTTAAAAAATTGATATTGGATATTTATAAGAATGATAATCCAGAAATTATGATATTAGGTAGAAACAACAGTGATATTTATTCTGTTATAGATCATGATTTTCTTTTAAAGGGTAATCAAGTGGTATATTTAAAAAATGAAAATATTCAAATGAAATTCTATACAGTTCATAAATCAAAAGGATTGGAAAGTGAAACAGTCATTATTATTAATATGGAAGATAGAATTTTAGGATTTCCAAGTCAAATAGAAGAAGATCGTATCTTAAGATTTGTATTAAATCAAAAAGAATATTATCCATTTGAAGAAGAAAGAAGACTTTTTTATGTGGCACTTACTCGTACTAAAAATGAAGTATATTTATTAATTCCAGTAAATAAACCATCTATTTTTGCAAAAGAATTACAACAAAAAAAGTGGTGCTAATCCACTTTTATCTTTGGTTTTTTTTCTTGATTTTTCATATTAAACTTGACAAAATTTAATACCATTTGATCAATTAAAGAAATGATTTCTTTATCAAATTCATTTAAATAATTACTTGGCATATTGTAAATGTATAGATAATTTTCATATTCTGTTATTTTTTTGTTAACTATTAAATCATTTATTTCAAGCTCTAATTTTAAACATAATTCATTTTCATTCCAATGATAAAAAGTTAGTAATGGCTGAAATTGTTCCATTTTTGTTGCTTCAAAAAAATAATTTCTTAAATCATTTCTATCTACTTCGACAATTAAATTATTCTTAGCGCAAATCAAAAATAACTCTACAATTCTGTCTGTTTCCTTCATGCTACACGCCCCCTAGTTATATTTTAAAACAAAACAGTTGTAATGTCAATTTGACTATTATTTTAATTTTTGATAGAATGTAATCGTTTCTCTAAAAAAGAAACATTAAGAGGTGAATTTTAGTGAAAGTAAATCGGTCTACTATTACTATAGCTGTTTTGAGTATTATAGACCTTGTAATAGGAACGGTTGTTATTAGCAAATGCTTTTTTCAACAAGAAATTGATCATCCTATTGTTTATGAAGCCAAAATGGAAATAGTAGAAGACTTAAAAGATTTAGCGCCAGTTGCTAGTGTAGTAGAAAAAGAAGAACCAATTATTGTATATGATGATATGACTTTAGATGAATTGTCAGAAAAATTAAATAGAGTTTTAACATCTACCTTAGAGGGAACTGGTTCTCATTTCGCAATAAAATCGTTAGAATTAGGAGTAGATCCATATCTAGCAGTTGCAATTGTTCTACATGAAACTGGATGCAAATGGAAGTGTAGCTCACTTGTGAGATACTGTAATAACGTTGGTGGTATGAAAGGTGCACCTGGATGTAATGGTGGATCTTACAAAGCTTTTAATACGTTAGAAGAAGGTATTGATGCATTTTTAGAAAATTTAGCAAACAATTACTATGCTTATGGTTTAACAACACCAGAAGCTATTAATAAAAAATATGCGGCTAGTACTTCTTGGGCTAGCAAAATCAATTATTATATAAACTATATTAAAAACAGTTGATTTTATCAACTTTTTTGCTTAAAAAAAGAAAAAATGTTGACATTCGGCATACTTTTTAATATAATCATAATTGGTACATTTTCTATATCCCAAGAAATGGATACTGGGAACATCTATTTCAAATTTATAGAAAGGATTTGTTTTTTATGAAAAACACTTATATGCAAAAAAAAGAAGATTTAGTACGTAATTGGTATGTAATCGACGCTGAAGGAGAAAATCTTGGACGCTTAGCAACTCGTGTTGCAACTGTTTTAAGAGGAAAACATAAACCTACATATACACCACATATGGATTGTGGAGATTATGTAATTGTTTTAAATGCTTCAAAAGTTAATTTAACTGGAAATAAATTAAATGACAAAATCTACTATAATCATAGTGGATATACTGGTGGTTTAAGAGAAAGAACTGCTAAAGTTATGAGAGATGAATATCCAGTTGAAATGATTGAAAGAGCAGTTAAAGGAATGTTACCAAAAGGAAGACTAGGACGTCAAATGTATAAAAAATTATTTGTTTACGAAGGTTCAGAACATCCACATATGGCCCAAAAACCAGTGGAAATGAAAGTAAAATAGGGAGGTTTTTAAATGGCAAAAGTATTTACAGGAACAGGTAGAAGAAAATCTTCAGTAGCTCAAGTTAAAATGACTGCTGGAAAAGGAAATATTACTGTTAATGGAAGAGATGTTAAAGATTTCTTCCCATACGAAACAAATATTATGGATTTAAAACAACCTCTTGTAGCAACAAATAATGAAAATACATTTGATATCGAAGTAAAAGTAAATGGTGGCGGTTTCTCTGGACAAACTGGAGCAATCCGTTTAGGTATTACTCGTGCTTTATTAGAATATGATAAAGCAAATGAAGGTAGCGAAACAAGTTACAGAACTACTTTAAAAAGAGCTGGATTTGTTACTCGTGATTCAAGAAGTAAGGAACGTAAAAAACCAGGACTTAAAGCAGCTCGTAGAGCACCACAATTCTCTAAACGTTAATTTTTGCAAATTAAAAAACCAAGTTATATTGGTTTTTTTTTGTATTAATGTTATAATAATGGGAGAAAAGAGGGATAAAATGAACAAAAAAATGATACCTGTTTGGGTAATATTAATTAGTATTGTAGGAGTATTGTTATATAGTTTTCTTTTCTGGAAAATATTTAATTATTCTTTTAAATATGAAGTAGAAAAAGATGGAACGATTTTAATTGATAAAGAAAAATTTACAATTTCTAATGAAATAAAAAGTTATTATGATTCTGATAAGGAAGCTTTCTATATTCTAGGTACCTTCAAAAATAACACTGCAAAACAATATACTGATATTACATTAAATTTTGCTGTTTATGATTTAAATGGAAATATTTTAGGAAATGCCTATGCTCATTTAGATCAAATCGATAAAAATGAAACTTGGAAATTTAAAGCAAATTACGATGATGTAGATGCTACGGATGCCGTTAGTTATAAGCTAATAGAAGTAGAATATTATTAGGGGTATATATGCGTTTAAGTGACAAATGGTTCGATTATAAAATTATAGATGCTGGAAACAAAGAAAAGTTAGAAGTATGGAATGGTATTGTACTAAGAAGACCAGATCCACAAGCTATGTGGGATGTAGAAGAAACTGATATTTGGAAAAAAGTAGATGGTTTTTATCATAGAAGTTCTAAAGGTGGAGGTTCATGGGAATTCCGTAAAAAAATACCAGAGGAATGGACTGTAAACTATCATGGATTAACACTAAAAGTAAGTCCAACGAGTTTTAAACATACTGGTATATTTCCAGAACAAGCAGCAAATTGGGATTTTATGATGGAAAAAATTAAAAAAGCGAATAGACCAATTAAAGTACTTAATTTATTTGCTTATACAGGGGCTGCTACTATGGCTTGTAGTTTAGCAGGAGCTACTGAAGTGGTGCATGTAGATGCGGCACGTGGAATGGTTGATTGGGCAAAAGAAAATATGAAATTATCCCATTTGGAAGATCATAAGATTCGTTTTATTGTAGATGACTGCTTAAAATTTGTTTTGAGAGAAAAACGAAGAGGAAATCAATATGATGCCATCATTATGGATCCACCTTCTTTTGGAAGAGGTCCCTCTGGAGAAGTTTGGAAATTTGAAGAAAAAATTATGGAACTAATTCATGCTTGTATGGATATTTTAAGTGAAAATCCTTTGTTTTTTCAAGTAAATGCTTATACAACGGGTATTTCAGAAACTGTGTTAGAAAATGTAATGAAAATGAGTTTATTAAAAAAATATCCAAATGGAAAAATAGAAGCAGATGAAATTGGATTACCAGTTATTCATAATAATTTAATTTTACCATGTGGTATTTATGCTAGATGGGAAAGTATAGAATAGTAAAAAAAACATATATTTTAATAGGTGAAAAATATGCGCTATAAAATATGTGTTTTTTTATTGTTCTTATGTCTTATTAGTTCTTTTCATTTTGTTTATGCTTCTAATCAAACAATGCCTTTAATGGGAAAAGTTATTTACGTTGACATTGGACATGGTGGTAATGATCCAGGCGCTATGTATAAAGATATTTTAGAAAAAGATATTAACTTAGAGGTAGGAAAGATATTAGAAAAAAAACTATTATCAATGGGCGCTATTGTATATTTGACTAGGTATGGTGATTATGATTTATCGGTTACTTATACGATCAATAATAAACGAAGTGATTTATCTAGAAGGGGAAATCTAATTAATAAAAGTGATTGTGATTTATTTCTATCTATTCATTTAAATGCAGAAGAAACAGGCGTATGGAGAGGTGCTCAAGTATTTTACAATAGTAAATCTGAAAAAAATAAAGTGATTGCTGAAATTTTTCAAAAACAATTTCGAAAAGAATTGAATAGTGACCGAGATGCAAAAGTAGATAATAGTTTATATTTATTAAAAAGAATAGATAGACCGGGTGTTCTTTTAGAACTTGGTTTTTTGAGTAATGCAAATGATCGATATTTATTAAAACAATCAAGTTATCAAAATAAAATAACGGATACAATTACAAGAGCCATTATTACTTACTTCTCTAATCTGTAAAAGTTATTTGAAATTTAAGTAGGAAATGATATAATGTTTAAGATAGGTGATTATATGAAAAATAGTAAAATATTCAAAACACTAGAGGAACAAATTGAAATTTTAAAAGGAAAAGGGTTAATTATCCATGATGAAAAGAAAACCAAAGAAATTTTATTCAGAGAGAATTACTTTTTTATTAGTGGGTATCGTCATTTATTTATGAAAAGTTTTAAGGATAGTAGTTTTATTCCTGGAACGACTTTTGAAGAATTATATGCTGCCTTTCAATTTGATCGAAATTTAAGAAATACTATGTTTAAACATTTGTTAATTATAGAAAATAATATTAAATCGATTATTAGTTATACCTTATCTAAGAAATATGGTTTTAAGGAAAAAGATTATTTAAATCCCAAAAATTTTACACAGGATAAATTACGCGCCAGACAGGTATATGATGTTATTAACAAAATGAAAAGACAGATTCGTGTCAATGGGCGACAACATAGTGCTACGCTTCATTATTTAAGCAATTATGGTTATATTCCTATGTGGATTTTAGTAAAAGTATTATCTTTTGGTATAATATCGGAATTATACAACATATTAAAAATAGAGGATCAAATTACTATAGCGGAAATTTATGATTTAGATCCTGAAACATTATCTACTTATTTAACTTTGTTAGCTAATTTTAGAAATTTATGTGCACATGAAGATATTTTATATGATCATAGAACACAAAAAAATATTCCAGATACTAGATTTCATTATGAACTAAAAATTGATATGACAGATGATGAATATGACTATGGGAAAAACGATTTATTTGCCATTGTTATTATTATGAAACAAATGCTTAGTGAAGAAGAATTTAGCTCATTAATTTTTGAAATGAGTTATGAAATTGATATATTAGATGGAAAGGTAAATACGGTACCTCTACCCTTAATATTAAATAAAATTGGTTTTCCCGCTAATTGGAGAAATATAGAAACAATAAAGTAAGGTGAAATATGAAAAGAGCATTTCTATTTGCAGTTTGTATGTTAGCCTCTTTTTTTATTGGCTTTTTTTACAAAAATCAAATAAAAGAGGAAGTTGTTCCAACTTATAGTGAAGTTACTGTAAAAGAAGAAAACAGTTTAAAAAGTTCAATTGATAAAGTATATAACTCCGTTGTAGTAATTGAAACGTATGATATGAGCCATAATAAAATAGGAACAGGGTCGGGTTTTTGTTATAAAAAAAATAATAATAGTTATTTTATAACGAATAACCATGTCATAGCAGATAGCCAATCTGTTACAATTCTTACTATGAGTCAAAATGAGTATACAGCTAATATTTTAGGGAAAGATGATTACTTGGATATTGCTATTTTGTCCGCAGATAAAGATGCTTGTTTACAAGTTGCTTCTTTTCAAGATAGTACATCCACTAATTTAGGAGATACTGTTTTTACAATTGGGTCTCCTCTTGGAACAAAATATATGGGGACAGTGACGAAGGGAATCTTATCTGGAAAAAATAGAAAAGTAAATGTTTCTACTAGTAGTGGTAATTATATTATGGAAGTATTGCAAACAGATGCTGCTATTAATCCTGGAAATAGTGGCGGACCACTTGTTAATATAAATGGAGAAGTAATTGGTGTAAATTCATTAAAATTAGTGCAAGATGAAATTGAAGGTATGGGGTTTGCCATTCCTATTGAACTAATTAATGAGAGTTTAACAAAATTAGAAAACGGTGAAATTATTATTCGTCCTATTTTAGGAGTTGAAATCAGCGATACTAGGGAAAATGGTATTTATATTAATAAAGTTGAAAAAGATTATCCAGCTTTTTCGGCAGGTCTTCAAAGAGGAGATTATTTAATTGCTGTGGATGGTGTTACGATAGAAGATAGTGCTCATTTTCGTTATTTGCTATATCAACATCAAATTGGAGATATCATTACTATTACTTATGTAAGAGATGGTATTACAAATGAAGTGAAAATTACATTAAAAAAAGCGACATAGTCGCTATAAGAAAATAATTACAAGAGAACCAACAATAAGACAATACCAAACAAAGTAGATTAGTTTACCAGTTTTCATAATACCATTAAACCACTTCGTTGAAAAATAAGTAATGATTGAAGTAATAATCATGCAGAATAAGTAACAAGCCCACATGTTAATACCAATATTCGCTTCTAATAAATCTTTTACCCCTAAAACCATAGTTGCTAAAGAAATTGGTAAATAAAGCATGAAAGAAAATTTAAATGCAGTATCTCTTTTTAAACCTCTAAACATACCACCAACAATGGTAGAACCACTTCTACTAATACCAGGAAAAAGAGCTACGGTTTGAAATAATCCAATTGCAATAGCGTCTTTCCAAGTCAGATCTTTGTCTTCTTTTGTTCCTTTTATGTTACGAATTAAGTATAAGAATAGTGCTGTAATTAATAAAGCAACACCAACTATTTTAACGCTACTTAAAACGTTTTCAATGTAGTCTTTTAAAATAATACCAAGAAGACCAGCTGGAATGGTAGCAAGCACGATATACCAAGCATATTTATAGTTAGCGTGATATTTTTCTTCTTTGGTTGCAAGATAAGAAAAGAAGTCTTTAATGATTTCTACAATATCTTTCCAAAAGAAGACAACAATAGCTAGAAAACTACCAAAATTTAAAATGATTTCAAAATTTAAATCTGTTAATTCTGGCATGTGGATTAAATTACGAATAATGACTAGATGGCCACTGGATGATACGGGAATTGGTTCTGTAATTCCTTGTACAATGGCTAAAAAAAGATATTTTAATAAAGTTAACATATAATCACCTTAATTCATTATATACTAAATTTTATAATTAATAAATAAAAATATTTTAAAATAATAAAATAAATTAGGTGGTGTACTTGTTTGCTAGAATATTCGTTTTTTTAATTGGTTTTGGTTTAACTGTTATTGGCTTTGTTTATATAATTAGCTATTTGAATTTATTATCATTAGGGTATAATTTTTTAGAATATGTTCAATTTATAGTCAGAAGGTTAGAATGTATGTATTCTGTTATAGGTATTCTGATAATTGTTTTGGATCTTTATATACCAGGAGGAAAACATGAACTATATTTATGATATTATTTTAAATTTTCAAGAAGTAATTTATGATTTTTATGAATGGAATCAAACAGATTCGATTTCTCATATTAGAAAAATACCAGTCTTTAAAGTAAATAGTAGAGATTTATATACAATTTGGAATTACAATGTTATTTTTGATACTTCTTTCTTAGAAAAAATAAAAAATAAAACAGAAATATTTGCTGGGAAGTCTATTAAAAATTTAGAATATGCTTTCTTATTATGTGATGGTATGAATGTACTGGCTATCAAAGTAGACAAAAATGATAATTTATTTTCTAAATTATTGTTAGAAGAAGAAATGGAAGTAACAGAATCAATATCTAGAGTGAGAGAGATGGAAATTTCTTATCATATAAAACAACCTAAAAAGGAAGTTCCTTTCTTAACTAGAGAAGAAATAGAGAGGGAAAATTATGTTCAAAATGAATTAACATTATTGGAAAAAAGAGGGGAAACCGAAAAGTTAGAATATCTGTATTTTGAGTGCTTTGGTGAAAAAGATTTTAATATGAAAAAATTATATCAGTCTTCTACTTATCCAAAATTATATCAAGTATTAAAATTAATTCAAATTAATAAATAATGTATATATTTTAAAATTATGTTCAATATAGTAACAGGTGATGATATGAAGAAAATAGTATTAGGAATTGTAACCATTTTGTTGTTATCTGGTTGTGGAGAAAAAATGTTTAATACACCTACTAAAAAAGTAGAGATGTTTTTTCAAAACTATCAAACTTTAAGTAAAGATGTGGTAGAACAATTAAATAAAGTAGTAAATGAAGAAGAAAACTTTAACGCCGACCAGAGATTGGCATATAAAGAATTGATGAAAAAACATTATCAAGAGTTAACTTATGAAATTAAAGATGAAAAAATTGATGGTAATAAAGCTACCGTTACTGTAGAAATTGAAGTTACTGATTACAGCAAAACATTAAAAGACGCTGATAAGTATTTAGAAAATAATAAAGCAGAATTCTATGATGATAAAGGGGTATATAATGCATTTTTATTTACTACTTATCGCATTGAACAATTAAAAAAAGTTACAGATAAAGTCAAATTTACATTAAATCTAACTCTATCAAAAGTAGATGATGAATGGCAATTAGATCCAATTAGTGATGTAGATGAACAAAAAATTAACGGTGTTTATTATTATTAAAATAGGCAGAAAATATGTGTATCCATTTTACACATATTTTTTTGTATAATTCATAGAATTTTATAGGTGAAAATCATGAAAAAAATTTGTTTTTTAATTCTTCTTTTTTTATTTCTTCCTAATGTGAAAGCCATATCAACGAGTGCTAGAAGTGCCATTTTAATGGATATGGATAGTAACCGTATTTTGTATGCTAATAATATCCATGAGGTTAGAAGTGTGGCTTCTATTTCTAAAATTATGACTGCCATTTTATCAATTGAAAATGCCGATATAAAAAAACAAGTAACGATAGGAAATGAAATTGATCATTCTTATGGCTCTGGTATTTATATTAAAAAAGGAGAAGTAATGACGCTAGAAGATTTATTATATGGATTAATGTTAAGAAGTGGTAATGATGCTTCCTATGCGATTGCTAAAAATACTTTTGGAAGTGTAGAAGCCTTTGTCGAAAAAATGAATGATTTAGCTAGTACAATTGGGATGAAGAATACTACCTTTCATAATCCAAATGGATTAGATGAAGAAGAAGGCAATTATTCCACTGCTTATGACATGGCTCTTCTTACTTCTTATGCTAACAAAAATGATATTTATAAAAAAATTGTTGGAACAAAAAAATATACTTTAAAAACAAATATGAATACTTATATTTGGTACAATAAAAATAAATTGTTATCTACTTATGATTATACAACTGGTGGTAAAACAGGTTTTACAGTACATGCTAGAAGAACTTTAGTGACTACTGCTAGTAAAAATAATTTGAATTTGGTTGTTGTAACTCTTAATGATGGAGATGATTTTAATGATCATAAAAAATTATTTGAATATGCTTTTAATAAATATCATAGCTTTTCTATTTTAAAAAAAGGTGATTTAAAAATAGACGATGATTATTATAGAGAAGGGACTTTATATTTGAAAAATGATTTTAAATATCCACTTACAAAAGAAGAAGAAAGTCATGTTAGAGTTGAATATGAACTTTCCAAAGAAAGGACAATTACAGATGATATGAAAGTTGGGGCAGTGCATGTCTATTTATTTGATGAAGAAATTAAAAAAGAGGATATTTATTTTAAAATGAAGATAGAACAAAAATCTTTTTTTGAAAATATAAAGGAATGGTTTTTGAATTTATGGTAAATAAAATTTGGGGTTTCTTTTTAATTGTTGGTATTGTTACTTGTTTTTTTACTTCTAAATTAGATATTTTAAATGCTGAAATTTTAGAATGTACAAAAACGAGTTTAGATATGATTTTAAAACTTTTTCCTGTAATGGCTCTTTGGCTTGGTATTATGAAAATAGCTTCTACTTCAGGATTGTTAGATAAATTTTCTAAATTTTTGTCTCCTTTTTTGCGCTTCTTATTTCCAGAAATACCGAAAAATCATGAATCTATGCAATATATTTCTTCTAATATTGTCGCTAATATGTTTGGACTTGGAAATGCAGCAACACCGTTTGGGTTGAAAGCAATGAAATCATTACAAGGATTAAATCCGAAAAAAGAAGTTGCATCGAGAAGTATGATTACTTTTTTAGTATTGAATACAAGTGGAATGACCATTATTCCTACAACCATTATTTCTCTTCGTATGTTGTATAGTAGTATTAATCCAACTAGTATTGTTTTTGCCTGTATTTTATCTACTTTTTTATCTACTTTTTTAGGACTATTAATGGATCGCTTTTTAGCTGGTAGAATGCATGATTAATTTTGTCTCTAACTTAATATTGCCATTATTGGTTCTTTTTGTTATTTTGTATGGATTATATAAAAAAGTAGATATTTATAATGAATTTGTAGAAGGATCCAAAGAAAGCTTTGAATTGATTTATTCTATGTTTCCTTGTTTTTTAGCTATGATTTTTGGCGTAAATATTTTTTTGAAAAGTGGCTTTTTGAATTATTTTAGTAATTTTTTGTCTCCGCTTTTATCTTTTTTTCATCTTCCTTTTGATTTGTTACCAATGATTTTAATGCGACCAATTTCAGGAAGTACTTCTTTAGTTATTTTGGGTCATATTTTTGCTACTTATGGGCCGGATAGTTTAACAGGTATTTTAGCTTCTGTAATGCAGGGTTCTACAGACACTACTTTTTATGTATTAACTTTATATTTTGGTAGTGTAGGAATCAAAAAAATTCGTTATTCTTTATTTGTTGGTTTGTTTGCAGATTTATGTGCTATTATTATTTCGATATTAATAGTGAATTGTTTTTTTTAAATTATGAAAAAAATTTAGGTATACTCCTTAAAACCTGCAATATTATAGGTGAAAGGAGAAG
>URZL01000003.1 GCA_900552335.1 uncultured Mycoplasmatota bacterium
CCTATGACCCCCTGCTTGTAAGGCAGGTGCTCTAACCAACTGAGCTAATCGCCCGCATTTGCGTGCCATTAAAAACATTTCATTTAAAATGACAGTTTAAATTATACTATACAACTTAAGATAATGCAATACCTTTTAACAATTTTTTTTATAATTTTCTATGTTTTCTTCTATCCATATTGGAAGTTTGTATCTTAAAGTTTTAAAGCCAAGCTTTGTTTCTATTATTTTTGCTCTTCTTTTTTTATCTTGAATTTTATATGGAATGTTTTTAATGCTTAAATTCATATGATTCGATTGATCATCAATATCTATAATTTTAACTTTTATAACTTCACCAGGTTTAACATAATTATTAATATTTCTGACAAATCGATTAGAAATTTCGGAAATATGAATTAATCCAGAATAATCTTCATCTATCTTTATGAAAATTCCATATGGTTCTATTCCACTAACCACTCCTCTTATAATTTCTCCTTTTTGATACATAATAGAACACCTCAATTGAGATTATACCATAAAATAAAGAAAAGAAAAAGTATTTACTATTGTGCAAACTTATTATATAATTTTTTTGGTGATAATATGAAAGTAGAAGAAAGAGTTATTGAAATAATTAATATGTTAAAACCTTTTTTAGCTTCAGAAGGTGGAGATATTGAATTTGTTAAATATGAAGACGGTATTGTTTATATTAAAATGTTAGGTGCATGTGCAGAATGTATGTACGTTGACGACACTATTTCATCTAGTATTGAAAGTACAATTATGGAAGAAATTCCTGAAGTCAAAGGGGTTATCAATTTACCTTTAGATAATCTCTAACCAATCTATTTCAGGAAGCTGAATTATGCTTTTTAAGTATTGATATAATTTTTTTATTAGTTTTTCGTAAATTGGGGTAATTTTAATTGCCTCTTTTATTTTGCTTTCTTCTAATTTATTTTCAACAATTTGTTCATATAAATCGAAGTAAAAACTTGGATATAACATTCGAATAAAAAAATAATATAGTTCATCTTCAGTTAAATGAGCTGTTGCTATATAAATTTTTATATTTTCAAGTACATCTTCTTCTCGGAAAAGCATACTTTTAAAAAATTCAGCAGAATCTCTTACTTTTATATCGATAATATAATTTAACGGATTATAAAATTCAAATAAACTGTCTGTTTCAGCCATCCTCTTATGTGCTATAGAACATTTACCACTATATTTTCGATTTAACAAACATATTCCATTTTCTGCAATTCCAGCATAATAAGGGAAGCTTTTTCTAATAAGAGGATATTTTTTTCCTATTTGTGATATTTGATATTCAAAGTAATCTATTTTATTACTCCATAGTTTTTTCCATGCATTATCTCCATCAAATTTGCCGGTTACATTTCCAAAATAAATAATGTCTTTCATATCAATCTTCTTTGATAAATCTTCATATAACTTCATTAAGATATATTTTCTATCATTATATTCTGTTAACAATTGATTATTCCTATTTAATATAATTTGATGGCTATATATTCCCATTTTAATTACTTCTAAATATAAATTGTATGTTTCTTGCAGTTTATGTATTTCATTCTTATATAAGAATAATACATAATTTTCATTATTACTTTTGAAATAATAATTTTCTCCATTGAGGCGAATTTCATCAGAATACAAATTGTAATAGTAACTTAGTACATTCTTCATATATTCACCTCACTTTATTTTATGAATTATTAAAAATATATATGAAAAAAAGGAATCATTACTGTTCCTCTATTTTTCCATACTTAGCACGGTATCCGGATAATTCTATCAACATGTCGGCCATTGTTTCATTTAATTCTTCATTATCTTTCTTTAACTCTTCATATAATTTTTTGTAATCTACTTCAGCATTTTCTGAATTCTTTAAATCTTCCGATTTTTCTATTTGAACAGGTGACAATTCGTTCATGCTAGGTAAATTTTCTAAAAGCTGACTCTCAGTTGCTTCATTCGCTGAATCTAGCGTTAACATCTTAACTAATTTTTCATCTAATTTAAAATATCTAGCTTCTTTAATTTTTACATTGGAAATACTAGATACATCTAAATCTTGAAAAGAAGAGATTTTTGATGATTTTAACTCTTTTAATATCTGTTGAACGATAGATTGCATTTTTTTCCATTCAATGTCATCCTTGATTGTCTTCGCAATCCATTCATTAAATTGTTTCATAATCTTCACTAAATACAACTTTATATAGCCTTTTTCATCTTTTTCATGTTTAGTGTAAATTAAATAATTTGTATTTTTATATTTAAAATAGCGAACTAAATCCACCTCTATTGATTGACTGTCTTCATTCTTTATCAGTATCTTTTCCATATCTATATTCCCCTTATTCTTTTCATATTATATCAAACTATTTTATTTTCTTCAATAGTTACATTTACTTTGTTTAGATTTGGTACCAAAAAAGTTGCAACAAATGGCAACTATTCAAAATAATTGATATGCATACTTTTTTTTACTTTCTTAATTGTATTAAGGGCTTTTTTACGAGCTTTTTCTGTTCCTTCTTCCAATATTTTTTGCACTAATTCAGGGCGCTCTTCATAATATTTTCTTTTCTCTCTGATTGGTTTTAAATATTCATTGATATTTTTAGCCAATTCTTTTTTGCAGGTAACACATCCTCTAGTACCATTTTTACATTCTTTACAAATAGTATCCAGATTATCTTTACTATAAATTTTATGATAATAAAATACATTACATATTTCTGGATTAGCAGGATCATCTTTTTTGATTTTATTCGGATCTGTTGTAGCCCTGCTTACCTTTCGCATAATTTCCTCTTCGGAGTCCTTTAAATAAATTGCATTTCCTAATGATTTACTCATTTTATTTCCATCTAAACCTTTTAATCGGGATACTTCTCCAACTAATGCTTCTGGTTCTTTTAAAGTCTGTCCATAAATAGAATTAAACTTTCTTACAATTTCACGGCATTGTTCGATTAAAGGCAATTGATCTTCTCCAACGGGAATAATATCAGCATCAAATGCTGTAATATCGGCTGCTTGACTGACTGGGTATCCGACAAATCCGTAAGTTACTCCTTCACCATTTTCTCCAAATAATGCTTTTTTCTGAGCAATCTCTGTTTTGACAGTTGGATTTCTATATAGTCTTGCCATTGTAACCAAATTAGAATAAAAAACGGTTAATTCAGCTACCTCTGGTATTTGAGATTGAATAAAAATAGTGGTTTTATTTGGATCAATTCCACAAGCCAAATAATCGCATACTACTTCGTGTACATTTTTTCTAACCGTCTCTGGGTCATTAAAATGGTCTGTTAATGCTTGAACATCAGCAGCGAATATATAAATTTCATATTCACCAGACTCTTGTAGTTTTACTCTGTTTTTTAAAGAGCCTTCCAAATGACCAATATGTAGTGGTCCTGTTGGTCTATCACCTGTTAGTATAATTTTTTTCATAATGTCACCTGCTTTTAGTTATAGCATATTTTTTTTTGATTTTCAAGTTTCCTATAAAATAGTGCTTGTTTTAGTGCTAATCTTTTTCCTTGTATTTCTTTTTTTCTTCCATTATATATTCTGTTACGTTTGTTTCTATCTCGTTTAAAGCTTCCCTTTGAACATTTGATAAAATTACTTCTTCTTTAATTGTGTCGATAATAACTTTTCCCCATATAAAGCCCATTTTAATAGTTAAATCATTAAACATATCTGGTGTAATCGAAACTAGAAAATAACCAAATAGCATTCTTTTAGAAGCTAATAAAATTCTCTCATTTGTTATAACTACAGCATATGTTGTAATAATATCAAAGGGATTGTTATTTTTTTGAGCAGCAAAAGCATACAACACCTTTTCATTTGGGTTTAAATGTTTTTCGATAATCTTTGCATGTTTTTTAAGTCTCCAAGAAATAGTTAATGGATATTTCCTTTTAAACTGTTTTAATTGTTCATATATACTCATAAAGCGCCTCCTACTTCTCGATATACAAGTTTAATCAAAATTATTATACCATGAATAGTTATTTTTTATCAAATTGATGATATTAAAATATTTTACTGAAAAAATAACTAATTATTAACCAATTAATTTAAAAATATCAACTTTTAATTGATATTTAGATTTTCATATTTAGTATTTCCTCTGTTATTAACTTAGATGATGTGTTAATAAATTGCTCTATATTGTAAATATTAAAAATAAAAGTTTTATGTATTTTTGTGTTTTTCACTATTCTAACAATAGATTCTGATAGTTTTTCCATTTTTTCTTTAGGGATTTCTTCTATTAAAATATCATCATAATTTATATTATTCCGATATAAAAACTCTAAATCAAGATTATATTTTTCTATTAATTGAATATTCAAATTGGTATAATCATTATAAACATACAAATCAAGCATTAACCCATTTAACTTCACTTTTTCACCATCTAATTTGGTAATCATATCATTGTTATCTACTATTTCTGTCAGAAAAAATTTGAACCAAAAATAGTCTGTATATAAATGAATATAATATCCTAGGACAAAATCATCATTTAAATTTTTCTTATATTTCTTTAAAAATCTATCCATATTAGGGATATTATCTGATCCATTGCCATCTAAAAAGTGACTGCATAATTTAGTCTGACCAAGGCATTGAGAAATATCTGGAGACACTGAGCCAAATAATATTTTTTTCTCATCTCTACGGATTACTTCGTTCACTTTTTTAGCCACTGCTAAATGGATTAATGATGACGCCATATCTACACCTCACTACTTATTACTTTGGTTTATATTTTTTACTATTACAGTGTAATATCATAATAATCTAATGTTATAAATTATATCACTGGTAAATTAAATTGTAAACAATAGAAAATTCATAAAAATATTATAAGTTATCATATTCTCCATTTGTCACAGCTTCACACCACTCTGTCGATGTATTTTCTCCTGGGACTTCTATTGCAATGTGACTAAACCAAGAATCTTTCTTTGCCACATGCCAATGTTTTACATTTGCAGGTATTACAATTACTGTGCCAGAATTTAATTCGATAGCCTCTTTTCCCTCTTCTTGATACCAACCATAACCAGCTGTACAGATTAGTATTTGACCACCATTTTTTGCAGCATGATGAATATGCCAATTATTTCTACATCCCGGTTCAAATGTAACATTCGCTAAAAAAGGGATCTCTCATGAGGATTTGTTAATGGGTTTAAATAAGATTGCCCTATAAAATATTGTGCATATCCAACATTTGGATCTCCTAAACCAAAATAATTTACTTTTTCAAATTCTTCCTTTTTCATATTTCCCTCCTTTATATGTTTTTTATTCAGTTATCAATTTCCGATTCTTCTGTTTTTAATTGAGAAAGTTTATTAGAATCAAAAACAACATTTAGACAATCTTTACTACTACCATTTTCACATAATTTTTCAAAGTCCTGAAAAGTGTGACCAAGCCATTCGGCATTTGTAGCAAAAAGATAAACTTTTTTACCAGACAAATTGTAATTGTATTGTTTTAAAAAGGTTGTTACTACTGGACAAATAGTATACCACCAAACAGGACCACCAATATAAATTACATCATAGTTTTCTATATTGTTTATTTGATGTTTTATTTCTGGCTTCACGTTATTCTCTAGTTCTTCTTTTGCCAAATCACAGCATTCTTGGTAATGATATGGATAATCACTGGCAGGTTCTATTTTAAATAAATCCGCCCCTGTTAATTGTTGAATCATTTCTGCCACTTCTTTTATTGTCATATCAATCCTCATCTCTTATCTATACATATCATACACCTTAGAGTTGGCTTTAAGTCAATATCTAAAATTGAATATTTTTAGTTTTATAAAAAAAGTGCAATTACTATGCACTTTTTATCTTTATATGTAGTTCTTTTTATAATGAATGTTCAGACTCTATTTAGAATATTCCTAATATTCTAAAATTTTTAAAATGAAAACTTCAAATACTATATTGAAAAATAAATTTAAATGATTAATCAAAATACAGTATTGGTTAAAATTACTAGGAGTTGCTATTTCTTAAAATGAATTTCTTTTACTTTTGTTTTAGTGGAAATCGCTTCTGTTAATTTTTTCTGTTTTTCATCAGATAGAGTTTTGGTTAATTCTTGGTAATCTTCTTTTTCATAACCTAATAATTCACATAAATAAGACATTAAATATTCTCTACCTGACATATATGCGGCTTCTGTTATAGTCATCATTTTACCTGAATCAGATGGAATATATGCTTCATCGATATCAACTAAACGAAATTTTATTAGATTTTTAATGACTATATCTCCTGCTAAATCACTAATCATTTCAGGCATACAACCTTGACACTTACTGATTACAATATTTTTAAAATAATTTTGAACATCTTCGGATTCTTCTCTTAAGAAATTCAGATTATCAAATAAAACTTTGGTAAATGACTCTTTTCTGTCAATATCACACTCATCTATTCCATAAGTAGATGGCACTGTTTTTAATAATTTATTAAAGCTCTCGTCACTATCTTTCAAAACCGCAACGAGAATATCAAATTTTTGCTTTTTACTAACCCGTTCTGAAGTAACAAGACTAATAAGAATTTCATACATATTATTTTTTATAAAAAATTCTATTAAATTTATTTCTTCTTTTTGAACAAAATAAGTAAATTTTCTATAAGATGCTACCATATTATGATATTCTTTTTTTATTTTTTCTCTTCTGATTTTATCTTCCTTAATGGATTGTATGTAATCATTTATTTCTGGTTTCAAAAACTCTTCTTCAATCACCTTAATAATAAAATCATCTTTTAATAATTCTGGTAAAAATTTGTAAAATAATTTGTAAAAAGTTTCATGAGCAAGATCAATCATAAAAGGTACAGAGCTGCCTAAGCATCGAGTATCAATATCATAAAAAAGACTATTTTTATATTCTTCGTTTGGTAACTCTTTTCCTAATATAGTCATTGCTTCTAACATACTAATTAACTCTTGTTTTCTTTCTATTTCAGCTTTACACTGTTGATATTCTATTTTCTTTTTTCTTTCTTCAATTTTCATAAAAACCTCCTGATATATTTATTTTTGATGAAATAATCTAATTATATAAGATATTTGAAATATAGGTTAATTTCTAAATTATTTATCCTTTTGTACGTGAATAAACTTTTATTAAATTTTTAGCTGTTCTTTGTATAAAATTAGTCAAATTTTCAAAAACATATTAGGATAAATTGCCCATTCTCTATACTTCACTCAAAAAACATTTTATTGTTTTTTAAAATCAATTCCTTACTTTTTTTGTCATTATATTCTTTATAATATGGTGTTTCTCTATACATTTTTTCCACAAAAGCAACACTACAAGATAATCTATCAGCTATTTTTTTAAAGTCTCTAAAAGTTGGCTCATCTTTTAAAGGATGTAATTCTAAGTATCTTTTCACTCTACTTGTTAAATAAGCTGTTTTCATCCCACTTTTTTTCAACAAGTCGTTATAATTATTGTAATTTTTAATTAATGAATTATAAATTTTCATTTCTTCTGATGAAAGTGGAAAATCAAATAATCCAGAAATAACACCTAAAATTTTAGTGGCACTATTAATATCTATGTTATATCTATTCATTAGAAAATCAAAGGCATTTCCTCTCGCACCACAACCAAAGCAATAATATAAATGGTGATTTTCATCAACAAAAAAATCATAACTATCTCCACTATTATTATGAAATGGACAAAAATTATAGAAAAACTTGTTATTAGGATAAATTTTTACTTTTGGATTATTAATTGCGATATCAGGAAAAACTGATTCTACTATTCCAAGAAGATAAATATTGTTTTTAATGGAATACATTATTTCATCGATATATTTTAAGTTATCAAAATTTCTGTTCATAACTTTCAATCACCTTCTTTTGCATATTCTAACATTTTTTAATTAGGAATACAATGAAAATGTGTTAGAAATCATTTTTTATTATTCAATATCCATAAATTTTACCACTATGTATTTTTCTCTTAACCACAGCTGTGATTTTCTTGATATATTAATCTATCCTTAAAAGAATTTTAGGGATAGATTGGATTAAATCAATTCTTTCTTTTGTACATTTGTGCTATAAATTTTTTATCTAAAATATTTAAGTATAGTAAAAAAACAGCGCAAATGCCATTTTCAATTTATAAGTACACATATATTGACTTCCACAATCATGTAATATATTTTATATTATTAAAAATATGTAATTTACACTCATTTGTTATCATCACTTACATGTACAATTATACATAATACTATGCCAACCTAATTCTTCGATTCATAGATAACTGTAAATAAATGTTACTTTGTTTTTTCATTTTCACTCATTATCATATATGATTCATAAATATCTTTATATTTATCTAAAGTTTCAACAACATTAAACCAATAAACATTTGTTAATGTACCATCTGATGGATCAATTTCTGTTCTTTCAAGTTTTCCGCCTAGTGCTTTTAACGTTCTATCTGATCCAGAATTGTTCGCAGCACAATCTATCATCACTTTATCTAATCCAAGTTTTCTTGCTTCATTCATACCCAAATATAAATTTATTTTATTGTAACCTTTTCTTCTTTCGGCCGGTCTAATTCCGTAGCCTATGTGTCCGCCAAATCGTAGCATTGCTTCGTTTAGATTCCATCTAACACTAATTGCTCCCACAATTTTATTATCATTTTTCCTAATGAATAAAAAAGTCTTGCTTGGGCATTTTCCAATTTTTTCGGCATATTCTTTGTTTTCCATATTCAAGCATCTTTGTAGTGCTTGCTCAAAGGTATAACCTTCTAGTATTTTATCTAACGATCCTGTCCCATTAATATTTGATTTATATTCAACAAATTCGTTAATAAAATCTATTATTTCATTTTTCCTTTGCATCGAAGGTTTTTCTAAATAGAATTTTTCCACAATATCATTCCCTTTATTTCCTCATGGTATGTCAGTAACAAGCATTGCCATCTAATAATTGAAGTATACATAACATCCATTACTTTACAAAGTTATTATATCATATTTTCATAAAGCTTTTCATTTCAAAAAACATTTTTAATAGCATTATGTTGAAGATAATCTTTTTTGTTTTAAATAAACATTTTGTCTTTAAATTCTGCACTTCTATATTTATCTATCTTTTACTTTACCTGTATAACACATTCAAAAATGTGCTTAAGTTTACCATATATAATTACCTCTCTTGATTTAACCATTCCGTTGATTTTATAATCATATAAAAACTTATGATTATAATAATTAAAGCTATTCCTCCGCCAGTTGCCATTATCATTATTTCAAAAAATTCTGTCTCATTACTCCCAAATGTTGGTATAAGAATTATTTCTAATGATATTAATGAAACCAAACTTGTAATAACATTTATAACTTTTGATGAGGATATTAATGGACTTTTATATTTATGATATTTTATTAAATTATAAATTGAATTAAATAGTAAATAAAAAGTATAAACTGCTACTGTTATTGCCATCCAATCAGGATAAATACTCATTATTTTTTGGTTTACTATAATTAAAATAATTATTGTTAATATGACATTAGTAAATAATAATATAATTCCTGTTTTTCTATATTCCATAAATTCATCTTTTAAATTAGTATTATCATTTAATTCTTCTTTTACTATATTAGAACGAAGTATAATTAGTAAAAAATAGTATAAAGCAAATGATATAAACCAAAAAGATTTAAAAACGATACCAGACAATAACTTAAACATAGCATACACTACATTGAGTATCAAAGATGTAAACAGAGATATTTTATATCTTAATTTATGATCATTTTTATACTTACTTAAATGTTTGTTATTATCAATAAATTTATTCATTTTAGATTTAACTATATTATATATTCTTATACATATTATGATAAAAAAGTAAGTCATTATTAAATATAAAACATAAGCGATACTTGTATCAAAACCGTGAAAGAAAATTAGATATATTAGTGAAATTATTATAGTTAACAAACCAATTAATAAGACATAATTTTTTGGATACAAAAGTTTTTTCACTTTTCCACTACCTTTAAAAAAATTAGAAACTAAAATATAAGTTTCCAATTTTTCTTATTTGTTACCTTTTATATAAGAATAAATAGGATAATTTAACACACAGACTATTAAACCAACTACACCCGTAATTAAGCCAATAATCATATCTGATTTTGTAGCTTCTCCTACCATAACTCTACTCATTCCATATCCCATTACTAAAGCTCCGATAACTCCAATAATCCAAGTTGCTACAATTCCCCAATCTATTTGTTTTTTTACTTTAGTTTTAGGATGATTCTTTCTATAGATAGGAATGATGCAAAGTAAAATAATAAATCCTATTATCCCTACGATAATTCCTTCTTTTAACATATCCCATTCTGGAATAAGTCCCATACACATACCTATTGCAAAGATTAATCCTCCAATAGTTCCTAATATGATTTCCAATAGTGTTTCTTTTTTCATTTTATTCTTCTCCTTTTTTATTTTTTAATTGTTCTTGCTCTTTTTTTAATCTTTTCTTTGCTTCTTCAACAGTTTCACCGTCATGTGTCAAATACTCTTCTACAAATTTATCCTCAATTTTAGTATAACCACTTACTATAGAATCTTCTATCTTTTTATAACCATTCACTACTGTATTTTCAACTTTTTTATAACCATCAACAACTGCATTAGCAATTTTTTGATTAACTTTTACTAATTTTGATTTTGCCATATCATCACCTCCAATTAAAAGACACTTGTCTTCTTAATACAATCACATTATAATATAGACAGATGCCTAATTCAATCAACAAGTTGTTTGAGAATGTCTAAATAATGGAGAAAAATTATGAATATAGCAAATAATAAAAGAAAAAAAGAATCAAAAACAAGAATTAAAAAAGCATTTATTGAACTACTTCAAACAAAAGAAATTAATGAAATTAACATTACAGACTTAGTCAAGAAAGCTGATATAAATCGTTCCACATTTTATGTTAATTACATTGATATATATGATTTAGCAGACAAAGTAAAAGAAGAAATGTTTAATGATTTATTAGAACTATATAAGGATGAAGCAATACAGCAAAAACATTCTTATGATTATTTAAAGTTATTCACTCACATAAAAGAAAATCAAATTTATTATAAAACTATGCTCAAATTAAATTTTGACTTTATGAATTATTATGATAATCATTTAGAAGAATCTGATATGATTAAATACTATGGTTCTACTAAAAATATGGACTATCATATTGAATTCTTTAAAGCTGGTATGACAGCTATTATTAAAAAATGGCTATTAAATAATTGTGAAGAAAGTCCTGAGGAAATGATAGAAATAATTCATTCTGAATACAAAGGAAAAAGTCTAGAAAATTAAACTAGACTTTTATATTTTTCAAATTTTTCCCTTGTTATATTTATAAATGAATTTTAATTAATTATATTTTATAATTCAACAACTCTACTTTTAACTGATCATATACTTTCGTTTCGAGTTTTGACTTTTTCTTTAGTTTTTCAAATTCTTGTTCCAAAAGTAGAAATTCTTCTCTTGCACTCATTGCATGATCTGATATACATAATTTTCCTATAAAATTAGAAAACATAAATCTATAAATGAATGCACATAAACTCTTTTTGTTAACGCAATTTTCATATTCACCTTGAGGAAGTATTTCATATCCTAACTGTTTAAGAACATTATATTCTTCAATGATTGCATCCATAATGAGTAAAGAATAATCCTTATCTTTTTTTAGTAATTTTAAATTACCATTTACTTTATAACTAGCAAATACAAGTGGAAGGACAGCACACGCATGTGTTTTAAGATAATCATTCATTTTATTTTCTATTGTTACTTTTATTTTTGTTTTTTGAAAAATAGATTTTATAAATTCATCACTGATATTTTTTCCATCTGTTCTACCAATTTCAATTTTATTTAAACAAATTGAATTGATATAACCATCATATTTTTTACCAGCAGCCATAAAGAAGGCAAATAATACATTTTTATTTTGTATGTTCATATATTTTTCTACAGATATATTATTACCTACAAACACTATATTTTTACTTTTATTATTTTCTATAATTGGTACAATGTCATCTAGAGATGAAAATCTTGAAACGATAAATATTACATCATAGATATCATTTTCATCTAATGTTTGAATTATATTAAAATAATCTACTGTTTTCTTGCCTAATTTATGTTTTATAACAAGACCATTATTTTTTAAAGTTTCATAGGTGTTACCTCTAGCTAAAATTGTTACGTCATTACCTTTTTTTATAGAATGCGCTAAATTTGATCCCAACACACCTGCTCCAATAATTAATATTCTCATTTTAAATCATTCCTTTTAAAATTGTAATTTTTATTTATGCTTTCTATCTACAAGATTGCTGTTTATTTCTCACATTACTTTATTTACTATAACCCTGTTTATATTTCTTACCGTTTTTGCATGTCCATCTTTTTTTAGTACATATATTGTTATTTTTACCGTATATACTTTCATTTATGAGCACAAAATGTGCACAATGTTCCCATCTGCTTTCTAGATTAATTATACTAAATTTTTATAGATATTTGTAGTATAAATTCATCATTAATATCATTATTATAGTGATATTTTTTTTACAGGTTGTTTTAAATAACTATTTTTATACCATTCGGCAAATAATTCAGTTGCAGATGTATGACCATCATTTCTATTTTTTCTTTCTTCATCTGACATTTCTGCTAAAGTTTTATCACAATTATTTGGTATAAATACATACCAAAGATTAGATTTTGCTTTCTTTATTGGATTTCCTTTTTTACTAAATGCTAAGGTTCCATTACTTACTCCATAAAAAGTATAAAATTCATTGCCATCGTAAAAAGTTAAGCAATCAACAAATTTACAAGTCCTATTACTTTGTTTTTTCATTGTTTCAAGTAATCCATCTATGTCCGAACTAATTCCACTTCTTTTAACAAAAGCTCCTGGATATCCTGGATTATTAGGATAGTCATTTATATAAAATCCTGTATCTGCTACAAAACAAGGTGTTTGTAAAATTTTGTATGCATCTAATGCTTTTTTTCTCGATATTTTTTCAATATCATTTATTTCCATTTCTTCAAAATCATATTTATAAAAATCAATTTCTATGTTTTTTTCTGTGAAACATTCTTTTACTGAAACATATTTTCCATAATTTCCTGTTACATAAATTATATTTCCCATTTTACATCTCTCCTCTAAAATTATATAAAGTTTTTATCATTTTTGGATTATATTCTGGTTGCGTCAAATCAATATTTTTATCATCTGCAATTTTTTTGGACAAAAAGTACATTTGCAGCATAAGATAATATTCTTTCCAAAAATAGTTTTCATTTATATCTTCAGTATCAAAAATAGATAGATTAGAATATTCTTTATTTATTAGTTGTATTAATAGATTGTCAAGTTCTTTTCTTTGATGACATAAATAGATAACGTGACTATCTGGATACTGAAATAATAGGTTACTTCTTCCATGACAAAAGGATCCTTTATCATGGATAACAGGTGCCGCTAATCCAATTTCTACTAAATTTGATTCAAGAACACAACCTGATGTCTTTGTTTCATATCCACTCATTATTTGAATTAAAGATACGTTTTTAAAATCATATAATAAGCTATTTACTTTTTCTCTGCTTTTATTTAATAGCTGTTTTACCTTATCATTTATTTTTTTAATTTCACTAGAACTTATATCCATGTCTAATAAAGTAATTGCGTCTAACATTAATGTTATTGGGCCTAAACTAGATGCTAGTGAAATAAAACTCTTTTCAGTTTCATATTTTTCATTATTCCAAGAAATAACTTGATAGTTACACTCGCGATTCTTTTGAGTAATTAAAAATTTATTACCATTAAAGTCTTCTAAAATTTCCTGCATTCCATTGGTATTTCCACTTGTAGATATTGCTATCAAATTTGAAAATTGATTTCTATTAGTTTTGTAAAAATAATCTCTTGGTTCTATTACTTCACAAATAATTCCATCTGTTCTTAATCTTTCTATAATTGATTGTAAATAATAGGCAACTACTTTTGATCCTCCCGTTGCTACTATTAATGTTGGCTTATTAGCAATTGTTAATTGATATAACATTTTTCTAAAGTCATTTGCTTTATTTAATAAACTATCATTTATATTCAATATTCTTTCTTCTAATTTTAAAAAATTTTTTTGTGATGATTCTGTATGTTCATGTTTAATCATTATAAAACCTCCTTCTCTCATTAAATCTTATCAAAGAAAGAGGCAATATATATGTCAGTTATAAAATTTTTCTAATAATTTAATAGATTTGATTCTATTTATATAAAAATGTCTTATTTCTTCTTTTAATTCGCAATAAGCCGCAACTCCCCATTCATTACCCAAAAGTATTAAATCATATGGATGAATTGTTCTGCTTGTAATCTTTTTTTCATTTTTGGAATAATATTCTATTAAACATTTTCTTTTTTCTTTAATTGCTCTATTTATTAAATTATATAAACTTCTATTTTTTATATTTATATCATTTGGTGTTATAAACCTTTTTGGTACAGTTACATTTTGATTTAAAACATAGCCACCATATGGTCCTTTTATGGTATCTATATAAATACCAGCCTTTTCTATTTCATCTTTATATACTCTAATCATTCTAGGAGTAACTTCTAATTTTTCAGATAATTCAGAAATACTATATTTTCTTCCCGTACTTAGGTATTCAATCATAGTAAGTACATTACTAATTTTAGACATTATATCACCACCAATGTATCAAATATTATAACACAAAATTTGAATTTTAATAGGAATACAAAATAAAAGTCAGTAAATTTTACTGACTTATTTTCTTTATTTATAAGGGTTTGCGGGTTTATTTACCACAACATTGTTTATATTTGCTTCCTGAGCCACAAGGTAAGATATTAAAACAACCTTGTAATTTTTTCCTTTTAAATTGGTATTTTTTATTTCAAATTTATAATTTTTTATTGAAATATTGCAAGTTTTTATTCAACAACTTATCTAATAACTTATCTAAAAAAATAGATTTTCTTTGAAATTGTATTATTAAAGCTTTTTATTATTAATTTTAGTGTTATTATACTTAACAAACATTTTTCTTATAGAATCATATTTTAAACACTTTGAAGCACCATCTTCCATGTACTCTATAGACTCAATTGGATTATTTTTGTATGATAAATTTGGTGGTAAAATATCTTCTAAATCATCATAATGAATTCTACTGACTTTTCCGTTCTCATCTACTTCATATTCCACCGTACTTCCATCTATTTTTGTTTCTCTTACAATTGAATTTGAATCAGCAAATATATGTCTACCTGTAGATTCGACAGAAATACAGCCTGGTATAACTCCTTGAATATAAGTTCTTAATACTTCACAGAAATTAAGTAAAAAATCTAAGTCAGCTTTATAATCAGTTAATGCTGCATATCTACTCTCAGGATATGCACCACTATTATCATTTACTCTATTCGTAGCATGTTCTATAATATTTTGTTTCGATTCAATAGCTTTTCTATCTAAATCATCTGTATCTCCGTTTATCCAACTATTTAGTAAATCATTCATATATTTATCCTTTAATTGCTTTAAATTTCTATCACCAACAATACTATTTCCTAACTCAAATAAAATTTTCTTTTTTAAATTTTCATCCAAATCAGTACTTTCTGAAGTTAAAAGTTTGGAAAAATAATGACTATATTTTTTTGCAATCCCTTTATTTGATCTATTGTTAAATATCTTATCTAATTCTTCTTCGCTTTCATTTGCTGTATCATCAAAATGCATATTTGGAATAATCAAAGCTTTTAAGTATAATTCACATATATAAGATAATCTCTCCCCAAAACTATTTATAAAACTTATTTTTTCATCTTCACACATATCTTCATCAAATAGTAAATCTGAGTTAAATCTAATCTCTCCATTTACAAGTTCTGTTGGAATAAACACATTATTATTAAATATCTCTAATCTTCTACAATCAGCTGTATTTATTAAACCTTTAATTTTAATTATTTTATTTTGATTCATATTTTTATCACTTCCTTTTTAATTATACCATATGACTTGATTTTAATGTTGATTTAGGCAAAATAACTTATCTAAAACTTATCTAAGCGCCTTTTTTGATGCAAAATTACCTAAAAATTGTAAGTAGCAAAAAGCTCGCAAGCCCCTTATTTATAAGGATTTGCGAGCTTATTTACCACAACATTGTTTATATTTGCGTCCTGAGCCACAAGGGCATAAAGAATTTCTACCAATCTTTTCAACTTTTTTTGGAGTAGCTTTTTTTGTTTTATTATTGTCATTTACAGCTTGACCTTTTGCGACTTGCTTTCTTTCAATATTTTGTCTAATTTCTGATTTAAGCAAGAACATTGTAATATTTTTATCAATTGTATTTAATAATTCATCATACAATTCAAATCCTTCATTTGTATAAGCTCTTAAAGGATTTTCTTGTGCATAACTTCTAAGGCCAATACCTTCACGTAAATGAGACATTGTATTAATATGATTCATCCAGTGAGTATCAATTACTCTAAGAGATATTGCTTTTTCAAATTCATTTGCTATTTCTTCTGGAATAGATGATAATTTTTCATTGTATTCATCAATTACTTTATTATATAAGAATTCTTTTACTTCATCTGTGCTTTTTCCTTGTAATTCTTCTAATTTCAATGAATTTTTTAACAAGTGTTCATTAGTAAATTCTAAAATTTCACTTAAATCATGTTCTGTTAAATATCCTTCTGGTGCTACATGTTCTTCTACAAAACTATAAATGAAATTTTTCATATTTTCTAGTACTGTTTCATGAATACTTTCACTGTCTAAAATTTGATTTCTAATATCGTAAATATATTCTCTTTGAGTATTTATAACATCATCATATTGTAGTAAATTTTTACGAATATCGAAGTTATTTCCTTCTACTCTTTTTTGGGCAGATTCAATTGATTTTGCTAACATACCATTTCGAATAGAAGCGTCATCAGAGAATCCCACACGTGCTAACATTTCTTTTGCTCTATCTGTACCAAATCGAACCATTAAATCATCTTCAAATGATACACAAAATTGACTATATCCAGGATCTCCTTGACGACCAGAACGTCCTCTTAATTGGTTATCAATACGTCTTGATTCATGACGTTCTGTCCCAATAACACATAATCCACCTAATTCTTTTATTTCATCGGTTAATTTAATATCTGTTCCACGTCCTGCCATATTAGTGGCGATTGTAACAGCACCCTTTTCACCTGCTTTTGCAATAATTTCTGCTTCACGAGCATTATTTTTGGCATTTAAAACTTCATGAGGAATATGTTCTTTCTTCAACATAGAACTAATAAGTTCACTGGTTTCAACAGCGATAGTACCGACAAGTACTGGTTGACCAATTGCATGTTTTTCTTTGATCTCCTCAACAATTGCTTTATATTTTCCAGCTTTTGTAGCAAAAATTAAATCGCCATAATCTTTTCTAATAACTGGTTTATTGGTAGGAATCTCAATAACATACATATTATAAATTTCCCTAAATTCTTCTTCTTCTGTTTTAGCAGTTCCTGTCATACCAGCTAGTTTATTATACATTCTAAATAAATTTTGGAATGTGATAGTTGCTAAAGTTTTTGTTTCTTTTTGTATTTCTACATTTTCTTTTGCTTCTATCGCTTGATGTAAACCTTCTGAGTAACTTCTTCCTGCCATTAAACGACCTGTAAATGGATCTACGATGATAATTTTACCATCTTGTACTACATAATCATAATCTTTTTTCATTGCGTAGTTTGCTTTTAATGCTTGATTAATGTAGTGAACTAAATTTGTGTTGTTTATATCATATAAATTTTCTACTTTAAAGTATTTTTCACCAGCTTTAATACCTTTGTCATCCAATGTTACAGCTTTGCTTTTTTCATCATAAATATATCCGTCATTTTCTCTTAATGTTTTGGCAAAACGATCTGCTTCAATATATAAATTAGCAGATTCCATATAACCGCCAGAAATAATTAATGGTGTTCTTGCTTCATCTATTAATACAGAATCGACTTCATCGATAATAACAAAATTTAATCCTCTTTGAACCCTATCACTTGATTTTACAACCATATTATCTCTTAAATAGTCAAATCCTAATTCATTGTTGGTTGTATACATGATATCACATTCATATGCTGCCTTTTTTTCACTATGTGTGTTCTCTCTATAATTAATTCCTACTGTTAAACCTAAGAAACGATAGATTTCTCCCATCCAACCAGCATCTCTTCCTGCTAGATATTCGTTTACCGTTATAATATGAACTCCCTTACCATCTAGGGCATTTAAGTAAGCAGGCATTGTTGCTGTTAAAGTTTTACCTTCACCTGTTTTCATTTCTGCTATATTTCCGTAATGGATAGCAAGTCCACCTAAGATTTGAACATAATATGGTTTCTCACCAATCACACGATAAGCAGCTTCTCTTGCTACCGCAAATGCTTCTACTTTGATATCTTCTAATGTTTCTCCATTTTTTAATCTATCTTGAAATTCTTTTGTTTTCCCTTTTAATTCTTCATCTGTTAGCTTTTCAATTACAGGTTCTTCTTCCATAATTTGATCTGCTATTTTTTTGAATCTTTCTAATTCTTTATATTCATGATCAAATAATTTTTTTAATAAATTCATGGTATCAATCCTTTCATACACATTATATTTTATCATAAATTTATATCATTATTAAAGTATTATTCATTATTTTGTTAAATTACAATAAAAAAGGAATATATCATTCGTTTATATATTCCTCTATTTCATGAATAAATTCTTGTTTTTTTGATTTGTTCTTCTTGCTCTAAAATAAGCTATACCCTAAACTAATATGTTTTGTTAGCTTCATATCATTCACATTTTGCTTTTATTATAAATCAATGTATTTATTCTTTTTTGGAAGAACTTTTTTAATATATAAAAAAGGAACAAAGTTCCTTTATACTATTTCAATTAATCCATAAGAATTATCTTTTCTCTTATAGATAACACACGCATTATTTGTTTCTGTATTATTAAAGATAAAGAAATCATGGTCCAATAATTCCATTTGAAGAATGGCTTCTTCTTCACTCATTGGTTTATTATCAACTGTTTTTCTTTTTACGATTTTTTGTTCTGGTTCTTCTTCCATTTCAAAATCTAAGAAAACATCCATTGCTTCAACTTTTCTTTTTTTAATTTTTGTTTTATTTTTACGAATAGAACGTTCTAATTTATCTGCCACTTTATCAATTGCTGCATATAAATCTTTATTACTTTCTTCTGCTCTTAAAATAGCTTTTTTAATTGGAATTGTTACCTCGATTATTTGTTCAATTCCTCTAGTTCTTACCACGATGTTTGCTGATAAGTCATCTGGTGCCTCAAAATACTTATCTAGTTTTGCTAATTTTTCCTCAATATAGCTCTTAATAGCATCCGTTACAACTAACTTATCACCACGAATAGTTAATTTCATTACTATCATCCTCCTCGCAATTATATTGTATCACAAAAATAAAACTACTTCAATTTAAATTAAAGTAGTTTCTAGTTCGATTACATTTTTTGCTTGTAATCCTTTATCAGTTTTAACTAAGTCAAATTGAATTTTTTGACCTTCAACTAAAGTTTTGTATCCTTCTGTTCTGATAGATGAATAATGTACAAATATGTCTTCTTTATCATTATATTCAATGAATCCAAACCCTTTTTCGTTGTTAAACCATTTTACCTTACCTATCACGCTAGCACCTCACTTTCTAAATCACAAATCGATATATCATAACTTGCGCACTTTTATACTATCATATTTGTTAACTTAAATTTTTAAAAAGTGATAAACTGTAGGTTTTTGGTTATTTTTGGTATTACATTATTTTTTGATATTCACATAATTTTTCTTTTAATTCTTTTTTCTTATCTCTAGCAATTAAATCTGTTTCTTTGTTTTCAAACTTAATTTTATTATTGGTTATATCATAACTTTTAACATTTAATAAATTAATAATACAACTTCTATGTACTTTCATAAATCTAGGATCTTCCATTAAAAACTTTGTAATATGATTAATACAACCTTTTATTGTAATACTATCTTCTTTTGTTTCTATTGTTACATAGTTTTCATTTACATTTTTTTCAATATACAATATGGAATCATATAGTACTTGAAAAATTTCACCTTTTTGCTTAACGCTTATAGTTTTATATGAGGAAAGAATACTATAAGCTGTCATTAAAGCAGACTTCAAATTACTTTTAATATTTTGATTTTTTGAAATAAAATCTAACATTAACATTTTACCAGTTAAATTATCTGACTTAAGTTCTTGGTAAGATGTAATAATAATCAGTGGACTTGTCCAATCTCCTAATTCTCTTATTTTTCTAGCTAAATCTAATCCCGATTTTCCAGGAACATCAATATCCAATAAGAATACCTTTTTTCCTTCTATTCTCTTAATTTGTTTTAATGTTGTATTTGTGTATCTATCAAATTCTACGATTTTATAATTTTGATCCTTATTACCAAAGAAATTGTGAATTACATCTTTATACATACTCCGGATTTGTTCTGCATCTTCATATAAGATAAAATTTACCACAAAATCACTTGCTTTCTATTTTACTTAAACTTTTGACATTTGCCGCTCTTAAGCCTTTGTCTGTTTGACGTAATTCAAAGGATACTTCTTCATCTTGAACTAAAGTCTTATAATTTGTATCTAAAATACTACTATAGTGAACAAAGACTTCTTTGTTTTCCCATTTTATAAAACCATATCCCTTTTCATTATTAAACCAAATGACTTTTCCTTCAAACATATACTACTACCTCCTTCCGACGAACAAAAATAACATATCATATATAAAACATATATATCTTTCATTTAGCTTGAACAGTCAATTTTTGTACATAAACCGTCATTTAGTTAAGTAATCTTATATGGTAATTTTTATTTAAAATAATTTCAAAAACAGATAAAAGTTAAAATTAATTTTTATTCTTTTTTTGTTGTATTCTTTAATTGTCAAAAGGAGTTTTAATGAAACAGTTATTTTTAAATTATTCTATGGAAAGTATTAAAAAAAATTATCCAAATTATGATGATCAAACACTTGAAGAAATTCGATATGGATTAGAGGGAATTTATCTATCATTAACAAAATTAGTTGTGATTTCTATACTATCCATCATTTTGAATATTTTTTATGAAATGTTAATTATGTTGATATGTTTTAATATATTACGAACTACAGGTTTTGGATTACATGCTAAAAAAAGTATACAATGTTGGATTTCATCCACTATTATGTTTATTTTTTTACCACTTATTTCTAAATACTTTGTTATATCCAAAGTAGTACACATTATATTCAGTATTTTATTATTGTTACTTATTCTTTTATATGCACCAGCTGATACATATAAAAGACCATTAATTAAAAAGAAAAAAAGAGTTATTTATAAAATCATAACTACTATTAATACTTTAATCTTAATTATTATTTCGTTTTATACAAAAAGTACTATTACGAATTTGATATTGTTTGGAATTTTAATGGAAGTAATATTAACAAATCCGATTACTTATAAAATATTCCATTTACCATATCAAAACTATAAAACTTATGGTTTAAACAGGCATGTTTAAATATAATTTAGAAGGAGGTATATGAATATGACTAAATTATTTGCTGCTATTTTAGGATTAATTGGAGGAATTGGAGCTGTTGCTGGTTCTACTGCTTGTATTTCTTTCTTTATAGACGAACCAGAATGTCCAAAAAGTATGATTGAAAAGTAATGATTAACAGCTAAAAATGATATGAGCTTCATATCATTTTCTTTTTGGTTTAATAATCAACTTCTGAACATAATATTGGTCTACAATCACTCTTTCATCTGTTAATTCCTCATGTTTTGATAATAAATCTTTAACCAATGGTAATCCATATCCTCTATTTTTGCCTTTACTACTATACCCTTCATTATCTAGCTTACTTTCTTCGATTTTTCCTTTAAAGGTATTGCCTAGACAAAAAACTATATTTTTATTCTCTAAATAAAATTGAATTTCTATAGTTTTTTCTTCTGATATACTCGCAGCTTCTATCGCATTATCTAAATATACTCCAATAATCCTACTAATATCTTGAGCATCTTCTTCATAAGTTTTCCACAATGATTTTTTCTTCAAATCTTCTGATACTTCTAAATATACATTTAACTTTTTATTCATCATTTCATTTAATTTAAAATAAAGTAATCCTTTTAACCCACCATATGGAATATAAGTTAATTTCGTTAGCCACTTAATATCATTTTTCTTTTCATCACTTTTTAAAATTCTATTAATATACTCTACAGCATTGTCTTCGCCTTCTTCTATCATACTTCGAATCATTATTAATTGATTTTCATATTCATGCTGTCTTTTACTTCTCTTTACTAATTCTTGTTCATATGTTTTGGAATATTCATGTAATTGGTCATATTTGGAAATCAAGCTATCATTATTAGATTTTTCTACAAAAAATCCAATTATAAAAATATATACACCTATAAAAAATAAATTAATTAATATGACATAAGATAGTGGTCCTTCATTATAGCCATTATTATAAGCAATAAAAGTTACAATAGATAAACTTAATATTAAAAAGAAAGATAACAAAATTTTTCTATTTTCATTAATATTTGAAACGATGTTACCAAATATATCCTTGAATTTTTTCAAATTAGATATAAACAAGGCTATTAACATTATTTGAAAATTGCCAATTAATATTCCTATAATACCATTATTAAAAAATTTAATATCAAATCCTCCTACCTGAACAAATAATATTCCAAAAATAACTTCACTGATAGATATCGTAATAAATGCAATAAATAATCCAATTAACGTTTTACCCCAAGACTCTTTATAATAAATTTTAAAAACAATTAAATAAATCAAATGAGATATAAATGGTTTCAATGCTGTAGTATTATAATAAAAATTTATTGATAAAAATATAGCAAAAAATAAGCTTAAAATGATTAATTTTTTTGTTATATAAAAATCTTTTTTTAAAGCTGTTTTACAAAATAAATAACAATTTAACAAAATATAAATAACTCCAACAATATACAAACTAAACATTAACATAATTTTTCAATCCCTTTTTTCTTTCTCTTGCTAGCAAATCAATCTTATAACCATTGTTAAAAATAATAATGCCATTAGACCAATCTACATGTTCAATATAATTAATATTTACAACGCAACTACGATGGGTAAGATAAAAGTTATCATCTAATTTTTCTAAAATATCACTTAAAGTACAATGAATATAATATATTTCATTTTTTGTCACAACCTTACATTTTCTATCCAATGGTTCTTTTACTACATAAATGATGCTAGAAATATCAATACGATAGCTTGTTCCTTTATTGTTATAATAAATGAAGTTTTTATTATTAGATTGATCAATAATCTTTTGAATTAATCCTTCTAATTGTAATTTGTAATTATCAAACTTAGAAATAAAATCTAAAACCATTGCTTGAGCTTTTAAAACTTCATAGCCCATTTCTCCATGAGAAGTGATCATGATGATAAAACTGTTCCAGTCGTGTTCCCTTATTTTTCTTGCAATATCAATACCAGAAATACTATTCTTCATTTCAATATCCAGAATATAGATTTTATTTTCCTGATGATCTTTAATAATTTTATCCAAATCATTATTATAACCAGAAAAAATTGTTGTACTATATTCTAAATTATTATTCATAAAAGTGCTGTCTATAATTTTAACAATTCTTTTTGAAAACATAACTTCATCGTCACAAACTATAAATCTATACATATAATCTCACCCGATACTTTTACAAAAAAAAACAACTACTATAAAATAAATACTAACATAAAAAGCCTTATTTTTCAATATAATTTCCATATTTTGGAAAAATAAAAAGAAAAGATAGTTATATTTTGTAACTATCTATATACTTCATTTTCAATACGATACATAATCATCGGATCTTTAAAAAATTGTACATATCTTCCTATCTTATTTTTATTAAGTAATCTTACTATTTTTTTATATCCAAGAATAATTTTAGAATACAAATTAAAGTCCATATTTTTTTTATTTCTTACTACTTCAATTAACAATCTTTCTAAATCATAAATTTGAATACCAAATCCTAAATATTTTACATGATTCAATCCAATAGGATATAATTCATCCATCATGAAAATTTGTTTTACATTTTCATCTTTTATTTTTCTATCTTTTTGCTTTGTAACGATATAATAAGGTAATCTGTTTTCCTCTATCAAACCATAACAGAAACAAGCTGTTTGAAGAGTAAACACAATATTAGGATGTTTTTTTGATAAATATTCCAAATAATGAAAGGAAGGAGTTGTACTATATACACCTTTTTGAATCATAAATAATTCTTCATTTTGAACCATTTTTTTAATATTAAAATCATTTTTCCCTAATTTCGTTAAATCCTTGTATAAATAGATCATAGTATCACCTAATGATATTATACTATAAAATAACCTCTAACACAATTATATACCGACGTTTAATCTATACTCCGCCAACAATTCCTCTTTTACGTAAAGTATATTTACGCAACCAGTCAACCGGTATAACAGTGGAAGCAATTAAAATCATAATCTCTAATTCCTTTAACGTAAGTCCTGCTGTTCTAAATAACTCTCCACCAAAATAGATTAAAATTAATTGAACAATAGCAATAAAAAAGATAATACTCAAAAATACTTTATTTTTAAATAAATTCGCTAATAAATTAATTCGTACCGTTCTAGCATTAAAAGCATTAAAAATAGAAATAAAAATAAATAAGCCAAAAAAAGCAGTCATAAAGTATTCATCATTTACGCCATCTCTAAAAAAATGATGGATAAAAGGACTTTTCAAGAAAAATACACACATGAAAGAAGAATAAAGACCCGTAAATACAATTTCATGAATCATATACTTATTTAAAATAGATTCCATTTTCTTTTTAGGTTTTTCATTCATATATTCTAAAAGAGGTGGTTCAAAAGAAAAAGCTAAACCAGCTAAAGTATCCATAACCATATTAACCCATAACATTTGAATAACCGTTACAGGAGTATCCACTCCAATAAATGGTCCAATAATAGATAAAGAAACAGCACAAATATTAACAGTTAATTGAAAAATAATAAACTTGCGAATACTTTTAAAAATAGTTCTTCCATATAAAATGGATGCTGCAATTGATTTAATATTATCATCTAGAATAACGATATCACTAGCCTCTTTGGCAACCTCTGTCCCTGAACCCATTGCAAAACCTATGTCTGCTTTTTTAAGTGCTGGTGCATCATTCACCCCATCCCCTGTCATACCAACTACCAATCCCATAGAAGAAGCTATTTTTACTAATCTGCTTTTATCTTGTGGAAGAGCTCTTGCTACCACTTTTAACTTGGGCATCTTATTTTTAATTTCAATATCAGATAAATTTTCTAACTCATTATGAGTTAAAATAATATCTCCTTCTTTATATAATCCCACTTCACTAGCAATAGAAAGTGCTGTTTCCCTATTATCTCCTGTAATCATAACGGTTTGAATATGTGCTTTTTCAATCAACTCAAGTGTATTCTTTGCTTCTTCTCTCACCTCATCTTTGATTAATAAAATACCAATTAAATTTAAATTTTCGTAACTTGGTGTAAGGGAATTAGCTAATAATATAACACGAATCCCTCTTTTGGTTATTTTTTCTAAATAATCTTTTATCTTATTTTTATTTAAGGTAAATAAACTACCATTGGAATGATAATATTTATTACATTTTGGAAGCAATATTTCAAAAGCTCCTTTAATATAATATTCTCTTTTTCCATCTTTCTCAATTGTTACTTTAGAATACTTTTTTTTACTATCAAATGGTTCCGATGATACCGTTTGATAATTTAAATTAGGGTCTTGTCTAATAAATTTTAAAATAGATTTATCTGTACTATTTCCTCCAATAATGTACCCTTCTGAAAAATGGCTAGAATTGTTATAATAAATGGATTTTAAAACAACATCTTTGAACCTTGGAAAAGCATTTAATTCTGTAATATGGTTTCTTTCCTTTAATTCACCATCTACAAAACCAGTAACTTCTAGTTTTCCTTTTGTTAAAGTTCCTGTTTTATCTGTAAACAAAATATTTAAACTTCCTGCTGTTTCTATTCCAACCAATTTTCTCACTAATACATTGTTTTTTAACATTCTTTTCATATTAGATGATAAAACTAATGTTATCATCATTGGCAAACCCTCTGGAACAGCTACTACAATAATCGTAACTGATAAAGTTAACGCATGCAAAATATATCCAAATAGTAGAGGAAAATTAGTCATTGTTTCTTTAATCAAAGCACTATCAAAATTATTTTTTAATACAATCATAGAAAAAAGATAAGAAACAGATACTAGAAAAGCTCCTACATATCCAATATAACTAATAATTTTCGCTAAATGTCTTAAACGTAATTTTAATGGACTATCCGGTGATTTTTCGGAAACTTCTTTAGCCAATTTTCCATAAATAGTATTAGAACCTACCTCTGTGACAATCATAATACCTACTTTTGAATAAACCACGCTTCCTCTTAAAAGTTTATTTCTTTCTGACTGGTTTTTAGCTGATGTTTTTTTTACTTCTTTTGTTTCTCCTGTTAAAGAAGATTCATCTACTGTAATTTCCCCTTCCATTAAATAACCATCGGCAGGAATTTTATCACCTGTTTCTAGTAATACAAGGTCATTTACTACTACATCTTTAATAGGTATCTCTTTTATTTCATTATTTCTTTTTACTCGGCATTTGATTTTAGAGGCTTCCATTTGTAATTTTTTAAAAGCTTGCTCACTTCCATATTCTGATATTGTAGATATAAAAGAGGCAATGAATATTGCTATTACAATACCTACTGTTTCATACCAATCAAAATCTTTGATTAAAAAAACAGTTTTAATTCCCAGTGCAATAATTAGAATACGAATAATAGGATCTCCTAATGACTCTAATAATTTTTTTAAGAAACTAACCTTATCTACATTTTCTAAAGCATTACTTCCATATTTTTGTCTATTTTTTATTACTTCTTCTTCTGTTAATCCTGATTTCATATCATCACCTATACTTAACTATATGTACAAGTTCTTTTTTTAGAAATGATTGACAAAATTAGAATGATATTTCTTCCAAAATACTATTTATTTTTTTGTAATCTTCTGTTTCTATTTTGTTGTTTACAATATGACTGACATCTAATACATCAATTTCATATTCAATTGCTATGGCATTCATTTTTGAATTTAAATAAGAAATTACTTCATCATACTTACTATTACCAGGATTGTAAAAATTCATGAAAATTATTTTTTCTTTTGAAAATTTTCTTAGTAGTAGAAATAATTCTTCTAAATCCATTAGGATGGTATCACTATAACGATATAATTCCTGTATATCTTCCGTATTTATTTTATAAGATAATTCATTCATTCCTACCCATACTGTGATAATATCTGCTTTAATTAAAGCATGATTAATGGTTTGTTTTTTACCATTCACTACAATTTCTGTATTCTCATTAATGAATCGAATTAAGTCTGTAATACGGTAATCTTCTACATTATAATCATTATTATAATATTCTAATTTATCATTTTGTTCTAATGTTTCTTTGTAATATTTACTATAATCATCATTCGATATTGTATTTAAATTTAAATAGTAAATTTGATTATCTAAAAATACTTTATATACTAAAAATACAAGCAAAACAATAACGACAACAAACAAAATTTTTTTTATTTTCATATTTCACCTCAAAAAAAGTAGATTTCTCTACTTCATTATATTTCATTATAATCTATTAATTCTATCTTAGCGCCAACATTTTGTAATTTTTCAATAATATTTTCATATCCCCTTAAAACATGTCCAATAGATGAAACCGTTGTTGTACCAGTTGCTACTAAAGCAGCTAATACCATACAGGCTCCAGCTCTTAAATCGGTTGCTTCTACTTCGGCTCCATGTAATTCTCTTTTTCCATGAATTTCAATTTTCTGACCATTTATTTTAATATCGGCACCCATTTGATTTAAATAAGGGACATTCTTAAAACGATTTTCGTAGATTGTTTCCTCTAAAATAGAAACTCCACATGCTTGTGTAAGAAGAGTAGTCATTGGTTGTTGCAAATCGGTTGGAAATCCAGGATAACCTAGTGTTTTAATATTAACACTTTTAGGGTTTGAACAAGAAGACACCAACACATAATCATTTCCTACTTCTAAAGGAATATTCATCTCTTTTAATTTTTCAATTAGAGATTCAACATGATTTGGAATCATATTAGAAATTTTTAAATTTTTTCCAATTAAAGCACCGGCTATGATATAAGTACCGGCCTCAATACGATCAGGGATTACTTCTGTAAATCCCCCTGTTAATTTTTCTACTCCCTCTACTGTTATAACACTGGTTCCTGCTCCTCTTATCTTCGCACCTAAATTATTTAAAAATGTTGCTACACTAACAATTTCTGGTTCCTTTGCAGCATTGTATATTTTTGTTTTTCCACTCGCTTTAGTAGCTACTAACATGGTATTAATTGTCGCTCCTACACTTGGCATATCAAGTGCAATATCTGTGCCAGTTAATTTTTCAGCTGTAATAGTATATTTGTTGTCTTTTTCTATAATAGTTGCTCCTAAAGAATGAAATGCTTTTAAAGTTTGATCAATTGGACGTGCTCCAATAGAACATCCACCTGGAAAATACATTTCTACCTTTTTGTATTTTCCAAGTAAAGCGGCCATAAAATAATAAGAAGCTCTTAATTTTTTTGATATATTTTCTGGTATTTCTCTATTTTGAATGGAAGAAGAGTCTATTTTTATTTGACTATCTTTCCAGTCTACTTTTGCCCCTAAATACTCTAATATTTCATTTAAAGCATCTATATCTGAAATATTTGGAATATTATCAATTGTAACAATTCCATCCGATAAAATAGAAGCAGGAATTAATGCCACAGCACTATTTTTTGCTCCACTTATTTTTATTTCACCTTGTAGTAAATGTTTTCCTTCAATTCTTAGTTGTTTCATAAATACTCCTTTCATGACAGTATTTGTAGTTTATGGCGAACTGCTTCTTTGATTGCTTTTTCACCGCTTTTGATTATTTTTCTCGGATCATAAATATCTGGATTTTGATTTAAGTACTCTTTTATAGCTTTTGTCCAAGCAATTTGTAATTCTGTATTAATATTTACTTTTGTTATTCCAGATTCAATAATTTATTTTAATTCTTCGTCGCCAATTCCTGTTCCTCCGTGTAAAACAAGAGGAATATTTAAAATGTTTTGCAATTTTTTTATTTTTTCTACATCAATTTTAGGTTTACCAGTATATAGCCCGTGAACATTTCCAACAGCAGGCGCTAAAGAATCTATTTTTGTTTCATTTACAAACTCACATGCATCTTCTATATCAACGTACACTGGTTCTTTTGATTTTCCTATATAACCAATTTCTGCTTCTACTGTTACATTATTTTCATGAGCTATCAAAACGATTTGTTTTGTTAATTCTATATTTGTTTTTAAATCATACTTAGATGCATCAATCATTACCGATGTAAATCCTGCTTCAATAGCTCTTTTACAAGCATCTACACTACCATGATCTAAATGAATTGCTACTGCCGTTTTGATATTTAAATCTGTAATTAAACTTTTAATTAGTGAAACTACTACATGATAACCACCCATATATTCTATAGCACTTTCACTAACGCCTAAAATAACTGGTTTGTTTAAAAAAGCACACTCTTCTAAAATAAATCTTGCCCATTCAAGATTATTGATATTAAAATGAGCTACAGCATAATGATTTGTTAAGGCTTTTTGTAACATTTCTTTTGTGTTTGTTATCATGTTATCACCAGTATTATTATATTATTTTTTCCTTAAAAAGGCAATAAATCTATTTTATTATGCAACAGATACCAATAATAATTAAAACAAGACCTCCTATGAATGTCGATGTTTTTCCAATCCAATTATTAATTTTTGTGCCTAAATATAGTCCTAAATAAGTAAATAAAAAACTAAATATTGAAAATAAAAAAGCTGCCAATATTGGTTTATTATAGATTGTATTTAACCCGATACCAACCGAAAAACTATCAATAGATACAGCAAAACCAAATATAAAAAATTCACTGATTTTTAAAAGTGTAATTTGTCTATCTTCTTTAAAGCTTTCTATTATCATTTGAATACCAATTATTAATAGCACAAGGAAAACAACAATAGATGGTTTTACTGGTAATAAATATAATACCGTCTTACCTACATTCATTCCTAAAATTGGCATAAAAAAATGATAGACACCAACAATAATAGACAAAAGAATTCTACGACTCTTTTCTATGTTTAGGGTCCCGTAGGCAAGGGATAAAGAGAAGGCATCCATACTAAGACTAACTGCTATTAATAAAACAAATAAGAATGACATATAAAAACCTCCTAGCAAATTATATGCAAGAAGGTTGTACTTATATTATTTTTTCAATCAATTCTTGTAAAAAGAATTTGTATTCTACTTTTTCACTTTCTTCAGCTTCTACTAGACAAAATGGTGGAAATAAAACACACCACCAATTTTCTCCTTCACCACTTCCTAATGTTACTAACACCGATTTATAATAACCAGCATCATATGTAATCCCCTTGTAGTTTTTTTCTGGAAAATAATTTTGTCCATAATGAATAGTATAACCTAGATTGTAATTTTCTTTTTTTAATAAACTATATATATTGTTATCAATGGAATTTAAATTTTTTTGAATGATTTGTTCTGCTTCTTCACTGTTTTTTGCGTTTTTAAGTAAGTAGTACATATCTTTTTTTAATAAGTTGCTTACTTTTTGCTTTATCTCTTGATCATAATTGGTATTCGAATTTGCTACTACTCTAATTCGAATAGCGTCTTCTGGAATCTTATTTGCAATGACTTTTACTGTGGAAAAAATGACTAAAATAACAATAATAGCACTTATGATTTTTTTCATTTGAATCATCTCCTATTTTATATTGATGATTCAAAATTATTTTATTCAATTTAACCTACAACTTCTAAAAGAATTCTTGTATATATGGATGTTGTCAATTTCATTGAATTATATAAATAATAGTTTAATTGATACTCCGTATCTGGTTTTACTTCAAATATATCTACAATACTAGACTGTGTCCAAGTAGTTGCTGCAGGAGCATATACAATTGACGCCTCTGAAGGGCCAAATTTATAATTATATTGTCCTGGTGATGATGGATAACTTTGATAGGTTGCTGTTATTTTAACATATGAAACAGATGGATCAAAACTAACTGTACCATTGCTATTATATATTATTTTATTTCCCTTTTTATAAAGTAAAACAAGAGGAATTTTTTGATAAGAATTTACCACTGAATATTCTTTTCCATCTATTCTTAATAGCATATAATTTTCTTTTAGAGACACCAAACTAGATAAATTTTCTATGTTTGTATTTGTTTTATCTAATTCGCTTTGTAAAGCATAGTTATTTAAATTACTTTGTAATTCTTCGATATTACTTTTGATACTTGTTATTTCATTTGTATTATTTGTTATTTTTGTATCTAATTCTGTAGCCTTTGCATCTACTAGATTATTTACTTCATCTTTTGAATATACATTACTAACGTTTCCTTTGCTTTCTAAGAAGGCAACATATTTATTCGTTAAAGCATCATATTCAATATTACAATTATCTTTACTTCTATTTCCTACGATAATTCCACTATTATAGTTTTTATATACATAATATTTATCATTTGAAATACATATGCTGACATTTCCTTCTTTATCTAAATAGAGTTTTCCTTCTCCATCTATGGTTCCTCTATAATCTAGACTTTCTCCTTTTATGGTACTTCCTTTGTGTTCCTTATCAAATAAAAATTCATAGACTCCATCATTTTCTATCGCATACAAATTTGCGGATTCTACTAGTCCCTCTACACTAGACGCAAGTGCTTTCTTTTTACTTTCTTCTATTACATTTGTTATCATTGGTATTGTGATTAAGGTAATTACTGATAATATAACAATTACAGCTAATAATTCTATTAATGTAAATCCTTTTTTCTTCATAAAGCCTCCTGTTTGTAACTGTATGGTTACTTTATACAATAATATTATAACTAAATGGTTACAATGTCAATAGGTGATTTTATGTTTGAAAGAATTAAAAATCTTCGTGAAGATCATGATTTAACTCAAGAGTACATAGCTAAATATTTAAAAATCAATCGAGTTGTATATAATCGTTATGAAAACGGATTAAGAGAAATACCTATTAGCTTATTAATAGAACTTGCTGATTTTTACAATGTAAGTATCGATTATATAACTAATAGAACTAGTATAAAAGAAATCAATAGAAAATAAAAATGCACAATATTTCTAATATTTTGTGCATTTTTATATTTTTTGGATCTTTTTTGCACAATTATTGTGCATTATTTGTGATATGTTTCATGATGCATAATTTTAAAAGAACGATAGATTTGCTCTAGTAACATAACCCTAAATAATTGATGTGGAAATGTTAATTTTGAAAATGATAAAGCATAATTACTTCTTTTTTTTATATCATCATGTAAACCATAAGATCCGCCTATGATAAAAGTTATGTTAGAATAATTTAAATAAATAGACTCTATTTTTTTAGATAATTCCATAGAATCTATACTAGAACCATCTATTTCTAATGTTATAACATAATCTTTTTCATTGATATATTTTAAAATTTTTGTTTTTTCTTTTTCTAAAATATTACCATTTGATTCATCTTCTAATTCTATCATCTCTATTTTAGAATATTTTGTAATTCTTTTTTTATATTCTTCCATTGCTTTTTTTAAATAGTCTTCTTTTAATTTTCCAATACAAATAATCTTAATCATACTTCTATTACATCCGTTCTTTCCGTTTGACTAGAAATTAATATATTATTAAAAGAAACATTTTTATTATGTAATTCATCTTTTAAAGTCTTTAAAGCTAAAGAAGGATCATTATTATCATGACTTAAATGAATTAAAACAACTGTTTTTGTATCATTTCCTATAAACTTAGACAAATAAAAAGATGAGTCTACATTAGATAAATGACCCTTATCTCCCAAAATTCTCTGTTTAATTTGATATGGATAGTGTCCATTCATTAACATTTTTACATCATGATTACTTTCCATAATATATAAATTTTTATTTTGAAGTAGAGAATGATTCTTTTGGTTAATATATCCTGTATCAGTAATATAAACAATACTTCTATGATTACTTTCAATAATATATCCATTAGAGTCGCTAGCATCGTGAGAAGTTTTAAAAACAGTCAAATGAATATCTTTAATATCAAATTCATTTTCAATAATTTGATACTTAAAATCAGGAATAATGGGTATTAAATCATGTAACATTTTTTGAGTTAAATAAATAGTAGGATGATACTTTTTTATAAATACTCTAAGTCCATTTATGTGGTCTATATGGGTATGTGTCAAAATGATACCCTCTATTAATTTTGGATCTACATTCATACTTTTTAATTGTTTTTCCACATATAAACTAGTTGTACCTAAATCTACTAAAATATTGGCATTAGCAGAGGCAATATAGGTACTATTGCCTTTACTTCCCGTCGCTAATACACAAGCTATCATGAATACATTCTCCAAGGATTGATACGGGTACCACCCATCCATGGTTTTCCATTTATCCATACCTCAAAATGAACATGTGTACCAGTTGCCCATCCGGAATGTCCCATAAATCCTATAACATCACCACGTTCTACTACTTGACCTACTTTTACATTTTGTTTTGACATATGAGCATAACAAGTATAATAACCATTGTTGTGGTTTATGCAAACATAATTACCATCTTGTGTTCTAGAAGAAACTTCTGAAACTACACCATTTGTTACGGCATAAATATTAGAGCCATATCCGGTTCCCGCAATATCCAAAGCTTGGTGAATTTCACGATAACCAGATACTGGATTAATACGATAAGTCCAACCTGATGTGATAGTCCATCCACTGTTGGTTGGCCATAACCAGTTTTTTGTATCTCCTACACCACTTACTTCTTTTTCACCTTTTAATATGATTTCATCGATTGCTGGTTGTAATTCTTCTTTTGAAATAGCTTCAATAGCTTCTGTTACACCATTTACCACTTTTACTCTCTGACTAACCCTCTCTAATCCATTTGTACCAGATTGTAGTTTTTGTTCATAATATTGATTCTTTGTAGAATCATATTGATATTCTGTTTGATATTTAATTTCCTTATCTTCTACAACATACTCTTCTACTGCAACTGATATTTGTGGATTCATAATTCCAATTGTTACTATTTGACCTGGAAATAATAAGTTCTTACTATTTGTAAAATTGGGATTGGATATTAAAAATTCTTCTACACTGATTTCATTATTAAATGCTACCTCTTCAATCGTATCTCCTATTTTTACTTTATATGTTTTTTGGGCTTCTGTTGTACCAAACAATAAATATTTAGACAATTCTGCTTCTGACAAATAAATATCTTCATCTACTGCTATATTTGTTTTTTTAACAGTAATATTTTCTTCTACATAAATATCTTCAATAATACTTCCTGTTGTTGTAATAGCTTGTTGAGTCTTTTCTTGATAAGCCTCATAATTCTCTTGTCCAACTAATGTTTCAATAATGTTGTTAATTGCATTTTTAAATGTTTCTTCTTTTAAAGTATAAATAGTAATTGTTTTATCATCTGATTTAATATTAAATTCATATCCACTAATAGTAAATGGTTCTCTTTCTAATATTTTTTGATATACTTCTTCAATAGAATCAATATCTTTTGAATAAGTAGATACTTTTTTTACTTCCAAACCATTTGGAGAATATACTTTATCTACTCCATATTCTTCTTTGTATTTTGTATTTTGAGTATCTATATAGTTTTCTAGTTTTTCTTTTGATTCGATGGTACCAATTACTTCATCATTTAAATATACTTTATAAAGAATAATAGCCTTTATTCCACTGGTATAATGAAAACCAAATAAACCAATTATAATAACACTAAAAATTAGTATTACAATAGATTTCCAATTTTTCAAATTAATCACCTACATTTTCTTCATTTTGATAATCTAAGAAAGTACTTGTATTTAATTTAAATATTAAGTTAATATCTTTTGTAATACCATTACGATGTTTTGCTATTATAAAAGTACTCTTACTTGTTTGTTCATCAATTGACATTTGTTTTGTATAATAATCTTCTCTATATAGGAATCCAACAATATCAGCATCTTGTTCTATTGAACCCGATTCCCTTAAATCACTTAAAATCGGACGTTTATCATCTCTTTGCTCTACACTACGTGAAAGTTGCGCTAGAGCAATAACAGGCACATTTAATTCCATGGCCATTGTTTTTAAGGAACGAGAAATTTCTGCTATTTCTTGTTGTCTATTGGTTCCTTTTGTAGAACCTGTAATTAACTGTAAGTAATCGATAATGATAATTCCTAATCCCTTTTCACTGCTTGCTAATCTTCTACATTTCGCTCTAATTTCTCCAATTGTCATTCCAGGAGTATCATCCATAAAAATATTTGTGTCTGCTAAACGACTGATTGCTTCATTTACTCGTTTCCAATCTTGATGTTCTAAGTTACCACTTCTTAATCTATTATTGTCGATTTGACCTACGCTAGATAACATACGGGTAGCTAGTTGTTCTGCACCCATTTCCATGTTAAATAATGCTACCGTTGCACCATTTAAAGTAGCTGCATTCACTGCTAAGTTTAAAGCAAAAGCTGTTTTTCCCATACCAGGACGGGCTGCTATAATAATTAGTTCATTGGCATGTAATCCTGATGTAATTCGATCTAATTCATTAAAACCTGTTCTTAATCCAGTAATTTCTCCTCTATTTTTAGAGAGTTCTTCTAAGTTTGCTTGTGTTTTAAATAATACATCTTGGATTGTTCTAAATTCTGAACCTTTTCTTGTTTTAACAACATTTAAAATCGTACTTTCTGCTTTATCTAAAATATCGCTAACAGAATCAGTAGATTCATAACAAGAAGTTTCTATTTTTATATTAGCGTCAATTAATCTCCTTAAAATAGCTTTTTCTTCCACAATTTTAATATATTCATCTATATTGGTTGCTAGGGGAACGATATCTGCTATTTTTAACAAATAATCCATTCCACCTATTTGTTTTAATTCTTTTCTAGTTTCTAGTTCATTTGCTATTGTTGTAATATCTATTGGTGTTCCCTTTTCTGATAAACTTTTGATGGCATTAAAAATTTTACCATGGGCATCTAAATAAAATTGATCTCCTGTTAAAGTTTCAATAGCTCTTTCTTGTGCATACTTTGTTAGAAACATAGCACCTATTACGGATTGTTCTGCTTCGATATTATGTGGTATGATTTTTTCTGCCATTTTTTCACCTACTTTGTTACTTTAATTTTAATTGTTGCTATTACATTTTTATGTAATTCTATATTAACATTGTGGACACCCAAACTGGTAATTTGGTGGTCAACACTTATTTTTGTTTTATCTATTTTATATCCTTTTTCATTTAATAATTCTTTGATTTGTTTAACAGAAACTGTACCAAACATCATGTCTTGTTTTCCTGTTTTTACTTTTATTTCAAAGTTTTCTTTTTCTAATTTTTTCTTTACATCTTCCATTTCTCTGACTAGTAAATTTTCCTCTAGTTGTTCTATATTTTTTTGATTATTGAATTTTACCATATTACTGTCAGATGCTTTAATAGCATAACCATTTTTTATTAGAAAATTTTGGGCATAACCATCTTTTACTTCCTTGATTTCATCTTTTTTTCCTTGACCTTTTACATCTTTTATAAATATTACTTTCATGTTTATCACCTGTATTTATTATTATACTATATTTTTTTTATCTTGTCTTTTGATTTGAAGTATTTTATTAACCATTTATTTTATCGGCTAAATCACTTATTTTTTTAAATCTATGATGTAACCCAGATTTTGTTATTTTGTTTCCTGTCTCAATACTGATAATTTCACTTAATTCTAATAAGGAAGATTCTTTGTATTTTAATCGATATGTAGCCGCAACTTTTGTTTTTTCGTCTAATAAATCTAATCCTCCCATTTGCATAATCTTTTCTATATCTTTTATTTGTTTATTGGCAGTACTAATAGATTTGTCTACATTAGCTTGTTCACAATTATTAAGTCTGTTTGTCATGTTTTTGTGATCTCTATAAATTCTAATATCTTCATAGTAAAATAGGGCTTGTTTTGCGTGAATTAGTTTTAAGAAATCGCCTATTTTATCAGCTTCTTTTATATATATCATATATTTGTTTTCTCTTTTAATAACTTTACTATTGAGTTCAAATTGATTTAATAATTTTGAAACAAATTCTGCATACTCAAAATCATTAACTAAAAATTCTAAATGATACCTAGATTTTTTAGGGTCATTAATAGATCCTACTGCTAGAAATAATCCTCTTAAATATGCTTTTGTTAATTCTTGATCATCTAAAATATAATTTTTAGGAATATTTGTAGTTAAAGATAGATCATTCAAAATGATATCCATTTTATTACTAATTTCTAGAATATAAATATAGTTTTTATTAAAATTAAAGCCACGTCTAACAGTGATACCTGGTGTAACATGATACAAATTCTGAATTAAATTATAAATTCTTCTTGTTACACTTACATTTTCACTTGTTATTTTAATAGTATGATCGATGATTCCAATATTTCTAATGATTGCAGATAGCTCTGAAATTCTTTCTGTTTCTATTGTATCTAATTTACTTACTTCATTTTTTACAGTACTTGTAAATGACATATTTCCTCCTACTTAATTAGATATCCATAAATATCAAGGGATAATTGATCCACTTTATGTCTAATTACATTGTCTTCTATTGTAACATAATTTCCTGTTATTAGTTTCACATTTTTAATATTTTTTCGATCTAGAATTACTTGTTCTTTTTGCTCTAACGTTTCATATTTTTTTAGGATATTTTTTGATATAATTCCTTTATTGGCTACTACAACACCAATTTTTTTATTTCCTAAATATTCATTAATAATCTGAATATGATCTGTAACCTTAAAGTGGTCTGTTTCACCAGGTTGTGTCATCATATTACAAATATACATAATTTTTGCTTTACTTTCATCTATAGCTGACACTACCTCTGGTATTAATAAATTTGGGATAATGCTGGTATATAAGCTACCCATACTTAAAATTATTAAATCTGCTTTTTTGATTTCTTTTATTACTTCTGGATTTACAGAAGGCTTTTTTTCATAATAAACTTTTTGAATTTCTTTCATTGATTCTGTAATGTGATGTTCTCCTTTAATAAAACTGCCATCCTTCATATCCGCTATTAAAGTTGGTGAATCCTCTGTAAGTGGTAGAACTTTTCCTTTTAATTTTAATACCTTTTCAATTGTTTTAATACCATCACTCATATTGCCACTGATATTAATCAGCGCTGTTAAAAGTAAATTTCCAATCGTATGACCATCTAAATCGCTTGTAGTTTGAAAACGATAGTTCAATAGTTTTTCAAATAATGGTTCTGTCTCTGATAAAGATACAATTACTTTCCTAATATCACCAACTGCTGGAATATTAAATTCTTCGCGTAATCTTCCTGTACTATTGCCATCATCGCATACAGAAACTACAGCAGTAATATCTAAAGGAAATAATTTTAACCCTTTTAATAAGGTCGACATTCCTGTGCCACCACCTAAAACTACTACTTTTTTCATATCATCACCTACTACATTATACTATATTTTTTTTAAAATAACATCTATTAATTAGCCCATACCATTTATAAGATTTTCCATAAAATAGTAGTGTTAGGAGGTATTGGATGGAATTTTTAAATTCTCTTAATCCTGTGATTCAGGCGTTTATTGCTACTTTGTTTACTTGGGGTATTACAGCACTGGGTGCTACTGTTGTATTTGCATTTAAAAAGGTAAATAAAACAGTCATGGATTCTATGCTAGGGTTTGCTGCTGGGGTAATGATTGCTTCTTCTTTTTGGTCAATGCTTTCACCTAGTATTGAAATGGCTGGAAAATTAAATATGTGTAGCTGGTTTATCGCTTTTATCGGTTTTTTTAGTGGAGGATTACTACTTTTTATTGGTGATAAATTATTTACTCATTTTGATAATCATTTAAAAAAAGAAAATACTGATCGAAAAAAAAGATGTTGGATGTTAATTTTTTCTATTACATTACATAATATTCCGGAGGGATTAGCTGTTGGAGTTTCTTTTGGATCTCTTGCTTATGGTTTAGAAGGGGCTACACTTGCTAGTGCATGTATTTTAGCTCTTGGAATTGGATTACAAAATTTTCCAGAAGGAACAGCTGTCAGTGTTCCACTTCGAAGAGAAGGAATGAGTCGTAAAAAAGCATTCTTTTATGGACAATTAAGTGGAATTGTAGAACCTATTGCTGGAGTAATTGGCGCTATTTTAGCTATTAAAATAAGATTTTTATTACCATTTTTACTTGCTTTCGCAGCTGGTGCTATGATATATGTTGTTGTCCAAGAATTGATTCCAGAAAGTCAAACTAACAAGAAAAAAGAAGTGATGGCTTTATTCACTTTAATTGGTTTTTCAGTTATGATGATTTTAGATGTTGCTTTAGGATAAAAAAAGCTAGTGCTTAATTTATGGTTACAGTATAGCTATAATTTCCATTACTGTAATTGATTATAACACTAGCATTATTAATTAATGTACCATCCTCTATATTTTTTAAATTATTACCGGCCTTTAGATTCGTGTGTGCCAAAGGTAATAAATCAGATAATGTTACAATTGTTTTAGAAGTAACATTATTTTTTTGCGCATATAATGAAGCTAAATATTCTAAATGTTTTTCATTTGTCTCATACAAAGTATAGGTATATTTATAATTTTCATTATTATTTTCATCTGCCTCTATTACATCGCAGTGAATTAAAACAAATAAATTACTATTATAAGTATGGCCTTCTGTATCTTGATAAAGTGGTTCATCTATGTAACCATTACTTTGCAAGTCTTTTAAAAATACATAAGAATCATTATTACAAGATAATTCTCTAATATGATCTGCTGACCATTCTTTAGCACTATCAATGATACTTGTTGTTTGTGTTATTTTGATTTTACTTTTGGAATCATCCATATTTTCATATACGTTTGGAACTACTATAATTGCTACAACCGACAAAATAATTAGAGTTGCAATTAATTCTACTAATGTAAAACCCTTTTTCATATTCCACATCCCATTCTTTTATTATTATATAATAAAAATTTTTTGAAAGCAAATAAAAAGAAGCGATTTATTTTAACACTTCATTTGGATTAATACAAAATAATAATTCTGAATATTCTTTTCCATATTTTTTGTTAATAATTTGATATGCTTCTTTTAATACAGTGTAATTTCTTTTTTCATTAGAATGATTGTCACTAGCAACAATATCTATTAGTTTGTTTTTTAACAGTTTTTTACTGAATTTATATATTTTATAAGGTGTTTTTTTTCTTACCATGCTACTAGCATCTAACTGTAACAAAACACCTATTTCTTTTAATTTACTGAAAAAATAAATGTCTTGATAATGAACATATAATTCAGGATGCGCTAGAATTGGTTTATAACCAATATCTATAATGTCTTCTAGTAAAGAAATGGCTTTTTCTTGTTCCATGTTTTCACTACGTTTAAATTCAACTAATACATATTTTTTACCATCTAAAGGGCGTAGTCTTCTTTTGGATAATAAATTGGCCGTTTCAGATGTCATTAATATTTCAGTTCCTAAAAAAAGTTCAATATTTTTTTCTTTGGCTATTTGTCTTACTTTCAAAAAATTTTCTTTTATTTTATAGATATGTTCTATATTTCCATGGCAAATATGTGGTGTGCATATCACTTTTTTTATTCCTAGTTTTTCTAGTTGCTCTAGTGTTTGAATGCTGTCTTCGAGTGTTTTTGCGCCATCATCTACACCAAATATTAAGTGGGAATGAATATCTACTACATTATTTATCATAGCTTGCATAATAGTAATCATATTTATAGCCATATAACTTCTTTTGACTCTTAATATTTACTTTTGTTAGTACTGCTCCTAAGATAAAGGCTTTATTTGATTTTAATTCTTCTAGACATCCTCTAATAACTTGATAATCCGTTCTTTCTGATTCAATCACATAAATAGTTCCGTCACTTAAATAAGAGACTAACATACCATCTGTCATAGAGGATATAGGAGGACAATCAATTAATACTAAGTCATAATCTTGTTTTAATTTTTCTATTAATTTAGCAAAACTTTTAGAGTTAATTAACTCAGAAGGATTGGAAACTTTAGAACCAGCCGCTAATACATCTACTGATATATGATTTTTTTGATCTTCATATTTTTGAACTGCTTCTTTGTAATCTATTTCATTTTTAGATAACACAATATCGCTAACACCAATTCCTCTACATAAACCAAAGTTTTTATGTACTTTTGGTTTTCTTAAATCACAATCAACTAGAATTACTTTTTTTTCTAACATTGTGAAAGATACAGCTAAATTTGTTAATACCTCTGTTTTCCCTTCACTAGGTACAGTAGATACCGCATTTATTACTTTTAAATCCATAAAATTTAAATTTGTTCGAAGCATTCTGATAGATTCAGAAGCTACATTATTTGGTTCATCTACTATTTTGATATTGGTAGTTCTACTTAAATTATTTGGTTTTTTCTTATTTTCACTAATTACATTATAATTTGGTATCATTCCAATTGTTTTAATTTTTAAGTATTTTTTAACATCATCATGATTCTTAATTTTATTATCCATGGAATCCAATAAGAACGCTAGTGCACAACCTACTACTGAGCCAATAATAAAACCATATATGGTTAGTTTCACCATATTTGGTTCTACTGGTGTTAAGTTTTCCACAGCAGAGTCTATTACAACTATATTTTCAATCCCCATGTCTTCTTTCATTTGTTCAATGAAAACACTGGCAATTTCATTTGCTATAATTGGTGCACTTTGATAATATTCGCTTCTTACAGAAATAGATAACATTTCTGTATCTGAAACAGTTGATATCTCAATTTTTTGCAATAATTGTTCATATGTTAAATTAGAATTTAAATTGTGAATTACTTTTTCAATAATTTTTCTACTTTGAAGAATTTGCTTATAAGTTTTTATCATCTTACTGTTGGTCAAAATACCTTCATAATCCACAATACTAGAATTTACTTGTGGTTCTACATATAGAGTAGTTTTGCTTTCATAAATAATTGGTGATGTATATCCATAGAATATAGCACCACTAACCCCTACTAAAATAAAGAATAAGATTACTAAAAACCATTTTTTTATAACATCAAATAAATAAGATACATTTAACTCTTCTTCCATAAAAAAAGCCCCCTTTTTCCTTATGTGGGGCTTATTCTAGCACATGTCACTTTTTTTGTCAAATTATTTTAATCAATTATTTTAATCAATGTGTTCTTTTATTGTTTCAAGAAGATTATTTTTATTGACTGGCATGAATATTACATCTTTATAACCTTTTTCTTGATATCTTTCTTTCATACCAAATCCTTTATTATTGGATATTAATATTACTGGTATTTTATAGCCAGGGGTATCCTTTATTTTTAGCATTGTATCTTCGCTACTTAATCTTTCTAAATTTTCTTCCATTAATATAATATTATATTTTTCTTTGTTTCTTAATCTTTCTAAGCAAGGTTGTCCACCATTTACTTCTACAATATCATAAGGTGATTTTTTTAAAAAATAATTAATTTTTTTACTTAATTCAGCAGAATTTATAACCAATAAGATTTTTTTATTTTGCTTTAACATTTTTTCATATTGATCTACTTTTTCTTCTATTTCTGTTTTATTTTCTGTTTTAATAATTTGATCTACTGCTATAGTGAATTTTGTTCCTACACCCAATTCACTTTTAACTGTTATACTTCCATTCATCAAATCTATTAATGATTTGGCTATTCCTAAATTATTTTTTGTATCATCCACAATTTTTAATTTTTTATCACTATATATTTTTTCTTTGTCAAATAAATGCTCCAATTCAGTGCTTTCTATACCAGAGCCAGAATCTTCTACAGTGATTATTAATCGGCAAATATCATTTTTAATGATAGAATTAACATTTAATTCTATAAATCCTTTTTCTGTATATTCCCTTGAATTTTCTAAAATTATATTGAGTATTTGCTTAATTCTAATAGAATCTCCATATAAATATTCCGGAATACTTTTATCATAGTTGAATCGATATTTTACATTAGAATTGATTGTTTTTTCAAATGATTTACTTATCATATAAAACATACTATAAGTATTATATTTATTTTTTTTGATACTTATTTTTTGCTTTTCAATTTCGGTTATATCTAATATATTGCTGACTAATTGACTTAATGAACCTATCGAATTTTGGACTTTTCTTATTTCATTTTTTAATTCTTCGGGATCATCACTATTAAGTGCTTCACTCGTTATCGTTTTGATATTCGCAATTGGCGTTGTAAGATCTTTGGATATGTTAACTAAAAATTCATTTTTAGATGCATTACTTTCTTCTTCCTTTTCTTTCATTTTATGAAATTCATTTAACATTTTTAAATCTGGATTTTCGATTGTAAAATACATAATCATATCAATATATACCATTATAGCTGGTATAACAATTAATGTAGGAGATAAACTTCTTAAATAGATAGCTAATACCATAAATACAATCAAAGTAACATAAGGAATACATTTTTTTAATTTAACGAATTTTAAATTTTTTAGTACAACTATGAAAATGGCTAGAAAATAAATGGTCGCAATTGCTAAAACAAAATTAGTTGCCGTACCAGCTACTCCCATAGCACCATTATCGTTAATAATATCTATTGGTAATAAAAATTCAATTATTATGAAGATTACGTCCAAAACCATACATAGATTACGAAGAGTTATATATTTTTTTTCATCTTTATATGTAATATAAAACATATATAAAAATAATAAAGTAGGCCATAAAACGTAATAAATCATATCAATTTTATTTAGTATTCTTAACAACCCATATGGAATACTATTAAAATCCATATATCCAAATGATACTTCTAATATTACTAATAATACATCAATACAACTTGCTACAATCATTACTCCATAAATTTTTGTTTCAATTGAATTAATTTTCTTCTTACAAAAAAAGACAATCATAAGTAAAATAATACAAAGCAATCCACAGATTGAAAAATACTGATTTGTCATTTTACATCACCTATTTTAATTATATCAAACTAATTTTTTATTGTAAATAATACAAAATAACACACAAATCATTTTTTGTGCGTTATTCCAGGAACAAATTCATTGTGATCATTTAAAGTATACTCATTTTCATAATTACCATTTTTATCTTTTAGTAAATATTTAAATTCATGATCAGCATCATATTCAAAACCAAAAGCATCAAATTTTTTTAAATACGTATGATTTAAATATACTTGTTGATTAACATCCTCCAAAGATTTTTTATGTATACCAAGTTTTTTCCATAAATTTTTTCGCATTTCTTCCATTGTATTTTCAATTAATTTCGTTTTTTGTATAATATTATCTTCTGGTTTTACTAGAATTGGCTTACCAAATTGAACGATACACTTTGAATATAATTCTTTTTCTTTATCTACAACATCAGGTACTTCCACATATTCAAATATAGTAGGTATAACCATCTTGTTTGTTATAATAGCAGATTGAGTACCACCAGCTTTTATTTTTTGCATAGGTTTAATCGGATGTAGATTCCATGTTCCTTCCCCAAAAATAATACCATCTTCTCCGTCCATAATTTTCTTTGAAAATGTCATTAAACCTTCTAAAGATGATTGTTTATCTTCTCTGTTAATTAATGTTACATCTCCTAGTTTAAACATTTGCAAACTTATGAAATTTAAACAATCTGACGCAGCAAATGGTGTAACATTTCTTTTCATTTCATTAAATACTTCTTGTGTTGTAAAAAAATCATGTGAATTAGAATGATTACATATAAAAACCGCTGAATCATCTTTTGGAATATTTTCATCACCATATATTTCTAATTTATAATTTCTTAGATGAGGCGCTAATAAAGAAATTAACTTCTTACTGATTTTTTTTGATTCTATATTTACTTTAAGTGAATCACAATATTCCTTCACGATTTGATAATATTTTATTTTTTCTTCAAGAGATAAACCTTCTAGATTTTTCAATGATAAAAATTTTTCTAACATACTAATTCTCCCCCATAATATAATGATATATTTCTTCAATTATTATTTTAGATTCAGAAATTGGATAAAGTTCAAAGTTATGAAATTGATTTTCGAATTGGACAAATTTATAATTGATTCCCAATGGTTTTATTTTATTAATCAATTTTATACAATCTGGTTGACATATTTCATTTCCACCACAAGAAATAAATACCTTATTTAAATTTTCTAAATTACCATAGATAGGGCTAACCCTATAATCATTAATATCGTATTTACCTGCCCATATTTTTCCACAATAACGATTTCCTACTATAGAACAGACAATATCTTTTTTTTCATTTATTTTTGGATTGCTTAATGACACATCTAACCAAGGGCTTAACATAATTGCTGCTGTTGGTTTTTTTATATTTTCTTTTGTTAATAATAGATTTAATGATAGAACAGACCCTCCACCAGCAGAATCACCAATTAGATATATTTTTTGATTTTTAGTTAATAACAATTGATATATTTGCTTCATTTCTTCTAATAGTTCCTCTGATGTTCCACTAGGAATTGTTTTATATAATGGAAATATAAGGGTTGAATTCAATTTTTTAGCAACTTTTTTTACAAAATTTATTTGCATAGGCAAAGGTTTGTCTATAAAGGACCCTCCATGAATATATAACAAAAAGGAATCTTTATTGTTTTCTAACGATCCATTCCAAGTATATAATGTATATCCATTATAATCTATTTTTGACATTCCTTTGAAAGCAGTTTTATTTACTTTTTTTCTATTGCATTTTGCAATATATTTTTTTGTATTTGATATTGAATTTGTATTTTTTTTAAATCCTGATATTTTGATTAATATTTTTACAATTCTACTCTTAAATGAATTATTAGAATAATTTATTTCCATACATAACACCATAACTATTGTATCATAATTTTGAAAATAATTATTGTTTTTTATTTATAAATTAAAAAAAGATGCTTATGCAGCATCTCCTTCTACTAATTCTAAAATTACCATTAAAGCGTCGTCTCCTCTTCTTTCTGATAATTTTATAATTCTTGTATATCCACCATTACGAGTTGCATAACGTTTTGCTAGATCATCAAAAACTTTTTTAGTTGCTTCTGTATCATTTTGCATAAACGCTAATGCTTTTCTTCTTGAAACTAATGATCCATCTTTTCCGTAAGTAATCATTTTATCAACAAATTTTCTTACTTCTTTAGCTCTTGTTTCCGTAGTTTCAATACGTTCATTCATAATTAAGTTTCTAGTTAAATTTGCTAACATACTTCTTCTATGTTTGCAAGTTCTACCTAACTTTCTATAAGCCATATTAATCCTCCGTTCTAATCTTCTTCGCGGAATTTAAGTCCCATATCTTTAATTTTGTCTATTACTTCTTTTAAAGATTTTTTACCTAAATTACGTATTTTCATCATTTCTAATTCAGTTTTTTCTGTTAAGTCACCCAAAGTATTAATACCTGCTCTTTTTAAACAATTATAAGCTCTAACAGAGAAATCTAAATCATCAATTGATGTTTCTAATTTTTTAAGTTTAGAATCTTCTTGTTTTGCATTCATAACTCCAGTTGTATCTGCTATTTCACTTAAATCAGTTAAAATATTTAAATGTTCAATTAATATTTTTGATGCTAAAGCCATTGCTTCTTCTGGACGAAGAGAACCATTTGTAGAAACGTTCATAATTAATTTATCATAATTAGCGTCTTGTCCTACACGAGCACTTTCTACATCATAACGAACATTTTCAATTGGAGAATATAGTGCATCAATTGGAATAAATCCAACTTTATCATCTTCTACAAAACTTTTGTTTTCTGTTGATGGAACATATCCTCTACCACTAGAGATAATAAATTCCATTTCTAACTTTCCACCTTTAGCTAAAGTAGCAATTACTTGATCTGGATTAATGATTTCTACATCATCATCTGTTTCGATATCGGCTGCTGTTACTACTCTTTCTTCTGAAACAGAAAGATGAGCATGTGAAACACCTTCTGATGATTTCTTTACAACAACACTTTTTAAATTAAGAATGATAGATGTTACATCTTCTACGACACCATCCATGGCTTGGAATTCATGCATTACACCATCTATTCTTACTGCAACAATTGCACTTCCTGGCATACTTGATAACATTACTCTTCTAAGTGCATTACCTAAAGTTGTACCAAATCCTCTTTCTAAAGGTTCGATTTCAAATTTTCCATAATTATTATTTTCGATATAATCAGTTATTTTATATATTGGTTTTTCAAAGTTTAACACTTTAATCACTCCTTTTCTTTTATCCACGAGGACGTTTTGGTGGACGACATCCATTGTGTGGTACAGGTGTTACATCAGTGATTGATAAAATTTCTAGACCAGCTGTTTGTAATGAACGAATTGCTGTTTCACGTCCAGAACCTAATCCGTTAACGAAAACTTCAACTTTTCTCATTCCCATATCATATGCAGCACGTCCTGCAGCTTCTGCTGACATACCTGCAGCAAATGGAGTTGATTTTTTACTTCCTTTAAAACCTAATGTTCCAGCAGATGCCCAACTAAGTGCATTACCTTCTTTATCACTAAGTGTTACAATAGTGTTATTGAAAGTTGAACGAATATATGCTCTACCTTCTGGTACATTTTTCTTAACTTTACGTTTTCTTGGTTTGTAAGCCATATATATAACCTCCTTTTACAGTTTATTATTTTTTCTTATTAGCTACTGTTTTTCCTTTACCTTTACGAGTTCTTGCATTTCTATTTGTTCTTTGACCTCTTACTGGTAATCCTTTTTTATGACGAGTTCCTTGATATGAATTAATCTCCATTTTAGTTTTAATATTCATATTTACTTCACGTCTTAAATCACCTTCGATTGTGTATTTATCAACTTGAGTACGAATAGCATTTAATTCATCATTTGATAAATCTTTTGCTCTTTTGTTGATATCTACACCGGCATCAGCTAATATTTGGTTAGATAAACTTCTACCAATTCCATATATATAAGTTAATGCTATTTCAATTCTTTTATTATCTGGTATATCTACACCTTTAATACGTGCCATAAAACACCTCCTATATTAACCTTGTCTTTGTTTATGTTTTGGATTCTTACAGATAACTCTTAAAGATCCTTTTCTTTTAATAATTTTACAATCTGAACAGATTGGTTTTACTGATGGTTTAACTTTCATATTCTACCCTCCTATTTTCTATAGGTTATACGCCCACGTGTTAAATCATATTCTGATAATTCTAAAACTACTGTATCACCTGGTAAAATGCGAATATAGTTCATTCGGATTTTACCAGAAACGTGAGCTACTACAGTATGTTTATTTGGTAGTTCTACGCGAAATTGTCCTCCCGGTAAAACATCTAATACTTTTCCTTCTACTTCAATTGCAGCTTTTTTACTTACACTTTCACTTGCAACTGTATGTTTTTTATTAACATTTCCTTTTGGCATAAACTACCTCCTTGTTAAAATTTCATACCCATCTTTTGTTACTAGAATGGTGTGTTCAAAATGTGCAGAAGGTAGGCCATCATCTGTTACAATTGTCCAATCATCATCTAACATTGAAACTTCTTTAGTTCCAAGATTTAACATTGGTTCAATTGCAATTGTCATTCCTTCTTTTAAGATAGGTCCAGTATTTTTTTCTCCATAATTTGGTACATCAGGCTCTTCGTGCACTTTTGTACCGATGCCATGTCCAACTAATTCTTGAACAACACCTAATTTATATTTGTGTGCTACTGATTCAATAGCATTTCCTATATTTCCTAAGTGTACTCCTGCTTTTACTTCTTTTAAACCAGCCATTAGTGCCTCTTCTGTATGTTTCATTAAATATTCGATTTCTTTACTTGGTGTTCCAATGACATAACTCCATGCAGAATCACCATGATAACCTTTATAGCAAGCACCAATATCTAATTTTACAATGTCTCCTTTTTTTAACTTTCTTCTACCTGGAATTCCATGTACAACTTCATCATTTACTGATATACATATTGTACCTGGAAAACCATATAGATTTTTGAAAGAAGGGGTAGCACCTTGTTCAAGAATATAATCGTTTGCTAATTTATCTAATTCTATTGTACTAATTCCTGGTTTTAAAAACTGTTCTAAATAATGATGTGTATCACCAACAATTTTTCCAGCTATTCTCATTAGCTCTATTTCACGTTCTGATTTAATACTAATCATATAATACCTTCTTTATCTCTTGATAAACTTCTTCTGGATTTTTCGAACTATCAATTTGATATAAATTTCCTTTATTTTGATAATACTCAATTAAAGGAGCAGTTTCATTCATGTAGGTATCAAATCTTACATTGAAAGTTTCTTCATTGTCATCGCTTCTTTTTACTAATGATGACTTGCAATCATCACATATCATGTTTACTTTGGAATTCATTCCATCAATCATTGTATTGTATACATTTCCACATTTTGGACAAGATACTCTACCCACGATACGTTTTTTTGCTGTTTCTTTATCTAAATCTAAATAAATTACAGCATCTATTTTGGTATTATTTTGCTTAAGCATTTCATCTAAAGCAATTGCTTGATTTAAATTTCTTGGAAATCCATCTAATATATAATCATTAACTGTTTCTAATTTATTTTTTAGAATCGTTAAGATAATATCATCATTTACTAGAGATCCAGATTCCATCATTTGTTTTAGTTCTGTATTTCCCTTTTTTACTTCTTCTCTAAGAAGATCTCCTGTGGAAATATGTTCTAAATTAAATTCTTTGCTTAATCTAGATGATTGTGTTCCTTTGCCGGCTGCTGGCGGAGCAATAAATATAATACTTTTCATTATCTTCTTCTTCCTCTTGTGTAATTACGAGTTACCAATTCACTTGATAATTGTTTATAAGTTTCGAGTGCAACTCCTACAACGATTAATAAGCTTGTTCCTCCAAGTGTAATACTTGATGGTAAGCTTGGAATTAGTGAACAAAGTATTGGAATTGCTGCTAGAATAGACAAGCTTAAAGCTCCTATAGTAGTAATTCTTTTTAATACTTTACTAATATAATCAACAGTTTCTTCACCTGGTCTAATTCCTGGTATATATCCACCATTTTGATTAATATTTTCCGCTAATTCTTTTGGTTTCAATTGGAAAAATGTATAAAAATATGCAAAAGTAAAGATACAAACAATATATAATATGAAACCAGTTACAGATGAACTATATGATAAGTATTTATTTACAAATAATTTTAATCCTTCGTTTTTTGTAACTGCAGCAATAATACTTGGCACAGATACAATAATAGAAGCAAATATTACTGGCATAACACCTGCTGAATTTAGTTTGAAAGGAATATAGTTTTTAGATTGTGACATTGTTGATTTGTTTGCATATTGAATTGGAATTCTTCTTTCTGCGCATTCAATATAAACAACTCCTACAATAATTAAAACATATACAAGTAAGAATAAAGCAAATTTTAATATTCCAAATAACATTGTTTGAGTAGTTGCAAAATCAACTAAACCTGTCCATGCTTGATAGAACATATTAGGCAATGTTGCAATAATACCCGCCATAATAATCAATGAAATACCATTTCCTATTCCTTTTGCAGTAATTTGATCTCCTATCCATAATAATAGGGAAGTTCCTGCTGTTAAAATAAGAGCAAATGTTAGATATTCCATTGGTGTTCCATTTGCTACAAAAGCAAATGAGAAAATATATCCTTGGATAAAAGCTAATGCAATACCCATATATCTTGTTATTTGATTTAATTTTGCTCTGCCAGTTCCACCTTGTTTTGCCAAATCGGCAAAATATGGAATGACATCTGCTTGTAATAATTGTACAATGATGGATGCCGTAATATATGGCATAACACCTAAAGCAAAAATTGAAAATTGCTCTAAGGCTCCTCCTCCCATCACATTCATTAATTCTAAAAATCCTAAATTATTTGTTCCTAAACTATCAGTGTCTATTCCTGGTACAATAATTGTTGTTCCAAGCTTAAATATAAATAAAGCAAGAAAAGTGAATAAGATTCTTTTTCTTAAATCTTTATTATTGGGATTAAATATTTGCTTGAACTCTGCAAACATTTTAAATCACCTCTGCTTTTCCACCTAGTTTTTCTATTTCTTCTTGTGCTTTTTTAGAAAATTGATTTGCTTGAACTATTAATTTTTTCTCTAAAGTTCCATTTCCTAAAATTTTAACTCCATCAAGTTGATTTTTTAAAATTCCCATTTCTTTTAATAATTCTGGTGTAACTGTTGTATTTTCTTCAAATTTATTTAAATCACTTAAGTTTAATACTGCATATGTAGTTTTGAACATTGCATTTGAGAAACCTCTTTTTGGAAGTCTTCTGAATAATGGAAGTTGTCCACCTTCAAATCCAGGTCTTACTCCTCCACCACTTCTTGCATTTTGTCCTTTATGTCCTTTTCCACTTGTTTTTCCAAGCCCGCTTCCTGTTCCACGTCCAACTCTTTTACGAGTTTTAGTAGCTCCTTCTGCGGCATACATTGTATGTAATTTCATTATCTAATTTCCTCAACTTTCTTACCACGAAGTTTTGCAACTTCTTCGATTGTTCTTTGAGATTTTAATGCTTCAAGTGTTGCATATGCCATATTAATTTTTGTATTTGATCCAAGTGATTTTGATAAAATATCTTTAACACCAGCTAATTCTAGTACGGCTCTTACTGGTCCACCAGCTTTTACTCCTGTACCTTCTGCTGCAGGTTTTAACATAACCTTACTAGCACCTCTTACACCAATTGCTTCATGAGGAATTGTTCTTTCATCAACTAAAGAGATTCTAACAACATTTTTTTGAGCTGCTTGTGAAGCTTTTTTAATTGCATCAGGTACTTCATTTGCTTTACCAGTACCTAGTCCAACTTTACCTTTTCTGTCACCTACAACTACTGTTGCTGAGAAACGAAAATGACGACCACCTTTTGTAACTTTTGTTACTCTTCCAATATTGATAACTTGTTCTTCATATTGTTTTGGGCGTGGTTCTCTTTTTGTTCTTTCCATTGGTTACCCTCCTTTTAGAATTCTAATCCATTTTCACGTGCTGCTTCTGCTAAAGCTTTTACACGGCCATGATATAAGTATCCACCTCTATCAAAGACTACTTTTTCGATTTTTGCTTTTTTTGCTCTTTTTGCTAATAATTCTCCAACTTTTGCAGCAGCTTCTGTGTTACCACCGTTAGCTAATTTTAGTTCTTTATCAATAGAGGAAGCACTTACTAATGTAGTACCTTTTTCATCATCTATGATTTGAGCAAAAATATTACTATTTGATCTAAATACGTTTAATCTTGGAGTTGTTGCAGTGCCACTGATTTTGTTTCTTACACGTGCATGTCTAGCTAAACGTACTTCGTTACGAGCTACTTTATTAACCATAGTTACTCTCCTTTACTTAAATTTAATTAAGCTGCTTTCTTTCCTTCTTTACGAGGAATATATTCATCTTTATAACGAATACCTTTTCCTTTGTAAGGTTCTGGTTTTCTTAGTTTTCTAATATTAGCAGCAAATTCTCCAACTTGGCATTTATCAATACCTTTTATAACGATTTCTGTATTACTAATACCTTCAACAGTTAATCCTGATGGAACTTCAACGATATCTGAATGTGATTTACCTGTGTTTACAGTAATTTTATTACCACTTACATTGAAACGGTAACCAACACCTACAGCTTCTAATCCTTTAGAATATCCCTCTGTTACACCAATAATCATATTTCTGATATTAGCATTTGCTGTACCATGAAAGTTTTTAAAGTTATCATTTTTTCTTTCTACAATAACTTCATTATCTTTTACAGTAACTGTAATGTTTTTATTAATTTCAGTAGAAAGTTCACCTTTAGGACCTTTTACTGTAACTGTTGTACCATTTACAGTTAATGTTACGTTTTCAGGTAAAGTTAATACTCTATTACCAATACGACTCATATTTAATCCTCTCTTTCTACCAAATATAAGCTAATACTTCTCCACCTAGAGATTCTTTTCTAGCTTCTTTATCTGTCATTAATCCTTTAGATGTTGAAACAATAGCAATTCCAAGTCCATTTAATACTCTTGGAAGCTCCTCAACTGAGGCATAAACACGTAATCCTGGTTTTGAAATTCTTTTTAATCCAGTGATTACACGTTCCTTATTTTGTCCATATTTTAAATTAAGTGAAATAATATTTTGAACATTATTTTTCTTAATTTTATAGTCACTAATGAATCCTTCTTCTTTTAAGATTCTAGCAATTTCTACTTTAATCTTTGAAGCAGGTACTTCAACTTCTTTGTATCGCATTACGTTAGCATTACGAATACGCGTTAACATATCTGCAATTGGATCTGTCATACAATCCCTCCTTCTCTAATTACCAACTAGATTTTTTTACACCTGGTATTTGTCCTTTATAAGCTAATTCTCTAAAACAAATACGACAAATTCCATATTTTCTAAGTACTGCGTGAGGTCTACCACATCTTTCACAACGAGTATATTCACGTACTTTAAATTTTGGTTTTCTTGATTGTTTTACAATCATACTTTTTTTAGCCATAATATCCTCCTAATATCCATTATTTTTTAAATGGCATACCGAATCCTTTTAAAAGAGATAATGCTTCTTCATTTGAAGTCGCTGTAGTAACAAATACGATATCCATACCTCTTACTTTAACAACGTTATCATATTCAATTTCTGGGAATATTAATTGTTCTGTAAGCCCTAAAGTATAGTTACCTCTTCCATCAAAAGCTTTTGGAGATATTCCTCTAAAATCTCTTACACGTGGTAATGTAATACTAATTAATTTATCTAAAAAGTTATACATGTTTTCTCCACGTAATGTTACTTTACAACCAATTGCTTGGCCTTCTCTTATTTTAAATCCGGCAATTGCTTTTTTTGCTTTTGTAGCAACTGGTTTTTGTCCAGTAATTATTTCCAAATCTTTCATAGCTGCTTCTAATAATTTACTATTTGTAGAAGCATCACCACATCCAATATTTACTACGATTTTTGATAATGCTGGAACTTGATTGACATTAGCATATTTAAATTCTTCTTTTAAACTTGGTACGATTTCATTTATATATTTTTCTTTTAGGCGGTTCATAATCAATACCCTCCTTCCAATTAATCAAGGGTTGAATTAGATTTTTTAGTTACTCTAATTTTTTTCCCTTTTTTATCTATTTCATGTCCTATTCTGGTACCTTTTTTAGTTTTAGGATCGATTATCATTACATTTGAAGCATGAATTGGAGCTTCTACTTCTACGATGCTTCCTGGTTGGTTACCTTGAGGTTTTACATGTTTTTTTGCAATGTTGATACCTTCAACGATAACTTTGTTTTCATCTCTAAGTATTTTTGTAATAGTACCTTCTTTTCCTTTATCCTTACCAGTAATAACAACAACTTTATCTCCAGTTTTAAAGTTCATACTGTCTCTCCTTCCTGAAAATTATAATACTTCTTTCGCAAGCGATACAATTTTCATAAAATCATGATCACGTAATTCACGTGCTACTGGTCCAAATACACGAGTTCCAACTGGACTCTTATCATCTTTAATAATTACACATGCATTATCATCGAACTTAATATAAGATCCGTCTTCTCTTCTTAGACCAAATTTGCTTCTAACAACTACAGCTTTTACAACTTTTCCTTTTTTTACTGTACCGTTAGGAGTTGCTTTTTTTACAGTTGCAACAACTATATCACCAATATTACCAGTTTTAACTTTGCTTCCACCAAGTACACGAATAACGCTTATTTCACGAGCACCTGAATTGTCTGCTACTTTTAAACGGCTTTCTTGTTGAATCATATATTGATCCTCCTTCCAGTTTCAATTATAAAATAATTGCTTTTTCTACAATTTCTACTAAACGAAAACGTTTTGTTCTAGATAATGGTCTAGTTTCAACAATACGTACGATATCGCCAATTTTTGCTTCGTTCTTTTCATCATGAGCAGCATATTTTTTAGAATATTTTACACGTTTTTTATAAAGTGGATGATTTTTGTAAGTTTCAACTAATACTGTAATTGTTTTATCAGTTTTATCGCTTACTACTCTTCCAACTAATTCTCTTTTTCTTTCCATTAATTAACCCTCCTTAACTTCTAATTCACGTTCACGTAAAATTGTTTTCATACGGGCAACTAATTTTCTTAATTCATTAATACGTGCTGGTTTTTCTAAATTACCTGTAGCTTGGCTGAAACGTAAATTGAATAGTTCTTCTTTATATTCAGCAATTTTATTCATGATTTCTTCATTTGTTAAAGCTCTAATTTCACTATTCTTCATTCGCTTCATCCTCCTTTTTTACAAATTTACATTTGATTGGTAGTTTATGCATAGCAAGTCTTAACGCTTCGCGTGCTACTTCTTCACTTACATCACCAATTTCAAACATAATTTTTCCTTTTTTTACTACTGCTACCCATACTTCTGGTTGTCCTTTACCTTTACCCATACGAGTTTCCAAAGGAATTTTAGTTAGTGATAAATGTGGAAATATATTAATCCATACTTTACCACCACGTTTCATATATCTTGTCATTGCAACACGAGCTGCTTCGATTTGTTGTTGCGTAATCCAAGCACCTTCCATTGCCATTAATCCATATTCTCCAAAATGTAATTCTGTATTACCTTTTGCTACACCATCATATCTCAATCTATGAGGTCTTCTATATTTAGTTCTTTTTGGTATTAACGCCATTAGTATTACCTCCCTTTTCTTTTGAGGCAAGGATTTCACCTTTATAAATCCATACTTTTACACCGATTTTACCATAAGTTGTATCAGCTTCTTTGTGAGCATAATCAATATCTGCTCTTAAAGTATGTAAAGGAATATTTCCTTCTGTATATCCTTCTGTTCTAGCCATATCAGCGCCACCTAAACGACCTGATACTGAAGTTTTAATTCCTTTTGCTCCTGCTTTCATAGCATTTCTAATTGCTCTTTTTTGTGCAATTCTAAATGATACTCTATTTTCAATTTGATGAGCAATATTTTCAGCAACTAATGCTGCATCAATATCTGGATTTTTAACTTCTTTAATTGAAATTTGTATATTTTCATTAACTAATTTTGCAACTTCATTTTTAAGTTTTTCTATTTCTTCGCCACTGTGTCCAATAATTACACCTGGTTTTGCTGTACTAATGATAACTTCTGTTTTATTAGCATTTCTTTCAATAAGAATACTTGAAACTGCTGCGTCTTTTAGTTTTTTTTCTAAAAATCTACGAATTTTAACATCATTGTTTAAAAATTTTGCGAAATCTTTATTACCTGCATACCATTTTGATTCCCAAGTTTTATTGATTCCAACTCTAAGTCCTATTGGACTAACTTTTTGACCCATCAGTTTACCTCCTATCTAACGTCACTAACAACAATTGTTATATGACTTGTTCTTTTCTTAATTGGATCTACATGACCACGTGATCCAAATTTCATTCTTTTCATTGTTTGACCTTCATTTACATATGCTTCTTTTACATATAAATTTTCTTTGTCTAAACCTAAATTATTGCAAGCATTTGCAACTGCAGAAGTAAGTACTTTTCTACTTAATCTTGCAGATTCTTTATTAATATTACTTAAAATAATATCAGCTTCTACTACATTTTTTCCACGTATTAAATCTATAACTAAACGGCATTTACGAGGAGCAATTCTAAGACCTTTTGCTATCGCTTTTGTTTCCATTTTAGTCCTCCTTCCTGATCAATCACTATTTTTTATCTTTGTTTTCGCCGTGTCCACCACATTTACGAGTTGGAGCAAATTCTCCTAATTTATGTCCAACCATATCTTCTGTTACATAAACTGGGATGAATTCTTTCCCTGAATGAACACCAAATGTATGTCCAATAAATTCAGGGAAAATTGTTGAACGGCGAGACCAAGTTTTAATTACTTCTTTTTTTCCAGTTTCATTTAATTTTTTTACCTTTTTCATTAGACTTTCATCTACGAAAGGTCCTTTTTTTAAACTTCTAGCCATCTAAACCATCCTTTCACTATTTTTTACGACGACGAACAATTAATTTGTCAGTTGATTTTTTATTTTTACGTGTTTTATATCCTAATGCTGGTTTACCCCAAGGAGTAACTGGTCCTTTACGTCCGATTGGTGCTCTACCTTCACCACCACCATGTGGGTGATCATTAGGGTTCATAACAGAACCACGAACAGTTGGGCGAATACCCATATGTCTCTTACGTCCTGCTTTTCCTAAGCTAACAAGTTCATGATCAGCATTTCCTACTTCTCCAATTGTTGCATAGCAAACGCTAAGAACTTTTCTTACTTCACCGCTAGTTAAACGAATTAAAGTATATTTTCCTTCACGTCCTAAGATTTGTGCACTTGAACCTGCACTTCTAACTAGGCTTGCGCCTTTTCCAGGATTTAATTCAATATTATGAACTAAAGTACCTTCTGGAATTTTTCCAAGTGGCAAAGCATTTCCTGCTTTAATATCTGAATTTTCACCACTTACAATTTTGTCTCCAACTTTTAATCCTTTTGGAGCAATGATGTATCTTTTTTCACCATCTACATATTTAATTAAAGCAATGTTAGCACTTCTGTTTGGATCGTATTCAATAGTTGCTACAGTACCAACTACATCATATTTATCTCTTTTAAAATCAATAATACGATATTTTCTTTTAGCACCGCCACCGATATGTCTTACAGTAATTCTACCTTGATTGTTACGACCACCAGTTTTCTTTAATGTTACTACTAATGATTTTTCTGGAGTACTTGTTGTAATTTCTTCATTTACTAATTTTGACATTCCACGAGTACCATTAGTCATTGGTTTATAATTTTTAATAGCCATTATATACCTCCTTTAGGATTAGTTAAGTTCGATTGAACTTCCTTCTTTTAATTTAACGATTGCTTTTTTAACTTTATTTGTTTTTCCAGTATAACGTCCTACTCTTTTTTTCTTTGGCTTTACGTTTACTGTATTAACACTATCTACTTTTACATTGAAAATTGCTTCAATTGCTTGTTTGATTTGTGTTTTATTTGCTCTTACATCAACACTGAATGTAATTACATTATTTGCTGCTAATGTAGAACTTTTTTCTGTAATAATTGGCGCTTTGATGATATCTCTATAATTATTCATTATTGAAGCACCTCCTCAATTGTTTTTACAGCTGCTTCTTCAATAATCATTTTATCAGCTGCAATAATATCTAAAACATTGATTTCATCTGCTTGTAATAAATTTACATAATTTAAATTACGAGTAGCTAAAATCATATTTTCGTCTAATTCGTTTACAACGATTAATACATTTTTAGTAGCTTCTAATCCATTCAAAATTGCTTTTAAATCTTTTGTTTTAGAAGTTTCTAATTTAAATGAATCAACAACGATTAATTCACTATTAATTGTTTTGTATGCTAAAGCTGATTTTAAAGCTAAACGTCTTTCTTTTCTATTCATCTTTTTAGCATAACTTCTCATATGTGGTCCGAATACTACACCACCGTGATACCATTGAGCAGCACGAATAGATCCTTGTCTAGCACGTCCTGTTCCTTTTTGTCTCCATGGTTTTCTTCCACCACCACTTACTTCACTACGTGTTTTTGTTTCATGAGTACCTTGTCTTTCAGAATTTCTAGCTAATGTAATTGCATCATATAAAACAGCATCATTTGGAACAATTCCAAATACTTCTTCATTTAAAGCGATGTCATTTATTTGTTCGCCTTTAAGATTAACAATATTCATTTTTTTCATATTGTACCTCCTATTCTGAAACCGTTTCTTCTGATACTTCTTGAGTTTCAGCTTCTACTGTTTCTACTGGTGCTTCTACATAACTGTTTAATTCTTCCATTTCATTTACTTTTCCTGCTTTTTTTACAGATGTTTTAATTGTTACTACAGAATTTTTAGCTCCTGGAACATTTCCTTTTACTAAGATAATATTATTTTCAACATCTACTTGTACAATCTCTAAATTTTGGATTGTAACAGTTAAGCTACCCATATGTCCTGGTAATTTTTTACCTTTAAATACACGCATTGGTCTCATTGTACCCATAGATCCTGGTCCTCTATGATAATGTGAACCATGTCCCATAGGTCCTCTTGATTGGTTATGACGTTTAATAACCCCTTGAAACCCTTTACCTTTACTAGTTCCTGTAACATCAACAACTTCACCTTCAGTAAAGATATCTGCAGAGATTTCTTGACCTAATGTATAAGCGTTAACGTCTACACCTCTAATTTCTTTAAAGAAGCGCTTAGGTGCAGTATTTGCTTTTTTCGTAATTCCTACGCTTGCTTTTGTCGCTAACTTTTCTCTTTTTGTATCAAAACCTAATTGAATTGCTTCGTAACCATCATTTTCCATAGTCTTAATTTGTGTTACCACATTTGGTTCTACTTCAATAACAGTTACAGGAATTAATTTACCAGATTTTGTAAATACTTGAGTCATTCCTAATTTACGACCTAAGATTCCTTTCATATTATTTCCTCCTTATTTTATAACTTAATTTGAATATCAACGCCACTTGGAATTTCTAGACGTGTTAATGCGTCAATTGTTTCCTTACTTGGATCGTTAATAACAATAAGTCTTTTGTGTGTTCTTTTTTCAAATTGTTCTCTTGAATCTTTATATTTGTGAACAGCTCTTAAAATAGTGATTTTTTCAATTTCAGTTGGTAGTGGAATTGGTCCTGAAACTATGCCACCTGATCTTTTAACAATTTCAACTATTTTAGCGCAAGCATTGTCCAAACTTTTGTGTTCAAAAGATTTCAATCTGATGCTAACTTTAGTTTTTGCCATAATATCCTCCCTTCGCCTATATCTAGTATAGACTCGCTCCGTGTAAAAACCTGATATATCAGATTAAATTATTTAACAACTTAACCTGGCGTATCAGCAACCTCACACATCTATGCGTGCCACACATTCAACATTATACATAAAAATTGTATGAAAAGCAAGACCTTTTTATTCTTTTTTAGTTTTTATTTTCAATTTATATTTCAATACCAAAAAAGAAAGTCTTATCACTTTCTTTTTTGGTATTGTTTTGCGCTTTCTATTAATTCACCAAATATTTTTTGACTATTCTCATCTTCCTTTGGTAATAATTCAGGATGCCATTGTAATCCTAGATGAAATTTGCATATTTGAGATTCTATAGCTTCTATGATTCCGTCCTCTGCATAGGCTCCTACTTTATAATTGCCACTACCTGTAATATGGTAATTATGGCGACTATTTACCATAATTTCATCCTTTGACAAAATTTGCTTTAGTAATGTTAATTCTTGTATTAAAATTTTATGGCAATATGTTTCTTTTGAATTATGAACAATATTGCTGCAATTTTTTTCATTCACTATTTGGTTATTATAAGATGCCATCATTTGCATTCCAGCACATATTCCCAAATATGGTATATCTTGTTCATAACAATACTCATATATTTTTCTTTCATGATTATATATTCTTGTGGCACCCGGTTTTACAATCGCATCACATAATGAAATGGATTCTTTTAATTCTTGTTGTTCCATTTCTGTTAATAAAGGAATTTCACTCACTTTATTATCTACAAAACGAGCAATATTACTTGGAAATAAACCAATTGGTCTTCCTCCACTTCTTACAATCCATTCTACGATTGGAGTTAATACCTCATATATATAATCTCCATCTTTATCTGTATATGGCCATTCGACTATTCCTATAATTGGTTTCATTTCATCACTCCTAATGGGGTATATAATATAAGAGAAATATTATTTTGTCAAATTATTTGCTATTTCAACAAATGTTTCTATTGTTATCTGTTCAGCTCTGGTACTTAAATCTTGATGATGTTTTTTTAAAACTTCTTCTATTTTATTTAAATCATAATTTTTTAAATTATTTCTAATTGTTTTTCTTTTTTGTGTAAAACTGTCTCTAATTAATTTAAAAAATAGTTGTTCATCTATTAAGCGATACCTATTTTCTTTTTTTGTAAATTCTACTACAATGCTATCTACATTTGGTTTTGGAAGAAAAATATTTTTACTAATATCCATTAATTTTTTTACACCAAAATAATAATTTAGATATATGGATAATGAATTATAATCTTTCGATCCAGGTTGAGCCTTAAAGCGATCACCAACTTCTTTTTGAACCATTACTACCATTTTATCTACATTTAAGTTTTCTTCTATTACATGAATAATGATTGGTGTTGTAATGTAGTAGGGTAGATTAGCTACTATATATAACTTTTTATAATTGTATTTTTTAATATCTTTTACAACGTCTGCTTGTAAGAAATCTTGATAAATAATTTCTACATTATTAGTATTTTTTAAATTTTCATTTAGTATTTCTTTTAATGTTGTGTCAATTTCATAACACAATACATTTTTTGAAAATTCCGCTAATTTTGATGTTAAAGAGCCAGCTCCTGGGCCTATCTCTATTACTAATGTATCTTTATCAATTCCAGATTTTGTAACAATTGATGATATTATATTTTCATCTATAATAAAATTTTGTCCAAACTTTTTTTTGAAATTAAAGTTGTTTTTTTCTAATATTTCATTCATTTTTTTTGGTGAATATTCCATAGTATCACTTCCAAGAAGAGTATAGCAAAAACCATATATTTTTACAAGAAAAAAATATTCTAATACCACAGAAGGTTGTTAAAAATCGATATTCAAAGAACATAATTAATATAAGTTCATTAGATATATTCTTTTTTATTTATATATGGTTGATTATATGGTTGATTTATTTTTTATAATGACTTCTAATCATTATAAAAACAAAAAGAACTATATTTTGCTTTCTAGTTCTTTTATTAATTCTTCTTTATTCATTTTTGAATAGTTTTTAATTTCTTTTTCTTTGGCTAATTCTTTTAACTCTGCTAAAGTTAAATCAGATAAGCTAGCTTCTTTGAAATCACTGCCATCTACTTCATTATCTTCATCTGGCATTACACCATTTGCTACTAAATATTCAATTTGTTCTTTTGTAATAGTTTCATGTTCTAATAAAGCATTAGCTATTAAATTTAATAAGTCTCTATTTTCATGAATTGTCTTCTTTGTTATTTCATAGCATTCATTAATAATTTTTCTTTGTTCTTGATCAATTTCAAAAGCTACTTGACCAGAAAAATTACGACTCTTATTATAATCTCTTCCTAAGAAAACACTACCTTCTTGTTGTTCATATTGCATAGGTCCTAAATCACTCATACCATATTCAGTAACCATTGCACGAGCAATTTTAGTAGCTTTTTCAAAGTCATTTTGTGCTCCTGTTGTAATTTCATTAAATACTTCTTCTTCTGCTACACGTCCACCTAATAAACCGCTTATTCTTTGCAATAATTCTTTTTTTGTTGCTAAATAGTTTTCTTCTTTTGGAAGCATTAAATTGTAACCACCAGCTGCTCCACGAGGAATAATTGTAATTTTTTGAACCTCGTTTGCGCCATCTAATTTAAGTCCCATAACAGCATGACCAGCTTCATGAAAAGCAACTACTTTTTTTTCATGTTCTGTATATTTATGACTAACTTTAGCTGGACCCATTAAAACCCTATCATGTGCCTCATCAATTTCAGCCATTGTAATCATATTTTTTCCACGTCTAACAGCAAGTAGGGCAGCCTCATTTAATAAATTTTCTAGATCTGCTCCTGATAAACCAACTGTTCTTTTTGCAATATTAGTTAAATTAACACCTTTAGAAAATATCTTATTTCTTGCATGAACTGCTAAAATTTCTTCTCTTCCTTTTACATCAGGCAAATCAACTGTAACTTGTCGATCAAATCTTCCTGGACGAAGTAGGGCAGGATCTAGTACATCTGGTCTATTTGTTGCTGCAATAATAATAATACCTTCATTTGCTCCAAAACCATCCATTTCTGTTAACAATTGATTTAAAGTTTGTTCTCTTTCATCGTGGCCACCACCTAGTCCAGCACCACGTTGACGACCAACTGCATCTATTTCATCAATAAAAATTAAACAAGGAGCATTATGTTTTGCTTGTTTAAACATATCTCTAACACGGCTAGCACCGACACCTACAAAAAGTTCAACAAAGTCAGAACCACTAATATAATAGAATGGAACATTTGCTTCTCCAGCCACTGCTCGCGCTAATAAAGTCTTACCTGTTCCTGGAGGACCTTGTAGTAAAACACCTTTTGGAATACGAGCACCTAATTTAGTAAATTTTTTAGGATTTTTAAGGAAATCAATTAGTTCTTGAACTTCTTCTTTTTCTTCTGTTAATCCAGCTACATCTTTAAATGTTACCTTTTTAGTATCTTCATTTAAACGAGCTCTACTTTTCCCAAAATCCATAGATTTATTGGCATTTCCCATTTGTCTTGAAATGAAGAAAAAACCTGCACCTACTAAAATAATTAGTGGTAATACATTGATTACAAATAACAATAGAGTAGAAGAGGCTGGGTCTGTCGTTGCATCCATTTTAAATTGATACTCTTTTTGTCCATTTAATAATTGAGCCATTACTTCCTCTGCTAATGGAGCTGTTACAGAAAAACTCTCATTTTTAGCATAGTCTTTCATAGTACCTTTAATTTGATAAACATTTGCGTTTGTTAATGGGGTAATTACAATTTCATTAACGTTTGAATTATTCATGGCACTTAAAAATTCATCATAACTTAATTCATTTACTTTAGTACCACCAAGGTTTAAAGCAAATAGCATAGTTGCCATAAATAAAAACATAAATATATAAGGAACGAATCCTTTTTTTACTGCTTTTTTATTCATAGATTTCTCCCTTCTTAATAGTACCTAAGTATTATATCATACTTTTCTTCTTTTTGTTTGTCAAATTTTGATTTTTTTAATCCCGGAAGCCATACAATGGTATTATTGGAATCCACTACAATTGGCCAACTATCTCTTTCTGAAACTGGAATTTTTTCATTGATAAAAATATCGTTTATTTTTTTGCTTCCTAGCATTCCTTTTATCGTCATTTTATCTCCATCCATACGAGTTCTAACTCTTAGTGGAAACTTAATCTCATCTTTGGATAATCGACATATGTTATTACTACTATCTTTACTATTTTGAATTACTTCAATATTTTTACCATTTGGTAAATTCACATAATCTATAATTTCAATTTCGTATTCTTTATTCTTAATTACTTCTTGTATAAAGGTTAAATTGTTATAACTTTTAACTGCTTTTAAATTATTTGGCAAATAGATATAGGCATTTGGTTTTTTCGATTCAATTAAATCATATAGTAATTCAGCATGATGATCCGTAATTAACATTAAATCATCTTGATAAGTTTGTTCTAAAAAATAATAAATTACTTTCATTTGTATTACTTTTTCTAATTTATTAAATTCTTCTATATTTAAAATATTTTGAGGTAATACTGTTGGAATAATTTTTCTTACTTGCCTATCAATATATTCATTGTATTCTAGCAATGTTTTACTGAATTTATAAAATTTTTGATGAACATTTTTATCTTCTTTTTTAAATTCTGGAACAATATATTTTCGGAAACGATTTCTAGTATAAACATCTTTACTGTTAGAAGAATCTATTGCATAATTAATTTTATTCTTTTTATTATATTCTAGAATTTCCGCTTTTGTAACATGAATTAATGGTCTTAAAATGGTATATCCATCCATTTCCACTTTTTCTGAAAAACCACTATATCCCCTTAAAGTAGAACCACGAACAATACGCATTAAAATGGTTTCCATTAAATCGTCCCCATGGTGTGCTGTTAATAAGTATTTAGCATGATATTTTTTTACAATTTGTTCGAAATAATGATATCTTTTACTTCTTGCTTCATTATGAAAATTGTCATCACCATAATCATCTATTATCATTCCTTTAAATACAACACCATTATTTTTGCAATATTTTTTTACCATTTCTTGTTCTTCACTTTGTCCTGGTCTTCCTGTATTATGATTTACTTGTGCACATATTACCTCAATATCAATTGCTTTTTTGATCTGGATCATTAAATGTAACAAAGCCATAGAATCAGGGCCACCGCTTACACCAACTACGATAGCATCTCCATATTTAATTTGTGCGTCATTCATTAAAAAATCATATACCTTATCCATATTTACACCTCTGGTATCTATTTTATAATAATACAAATTTTTAAGCAAGTAATTAGTTGAACTATTTTATTTACTATGTTAGTATAATGGAAAGAGGGATTTTATGAAAATTATTAAACAAAAACAAAAAGGAATTTTAACCGTTATTAGTGGTCCTAGTGGAGCTGGTAAAGATAGTATTGTAAATGAAGTAGTGAAAAGAAAAAATATGAATGTTTGGGTTTCTATTTCTATGACATCTAGAGAACCAAGAGGGACTGAACAAAATGGAAAAGAATATTTTTTTGTTACAAAAATGCAATTTGAAGACCACATTAAAAAGGATGATTTTTTGGAGTATGCAGAATATAATGGAAATTATTATGGTACACCTAAAAGCAAAATTAATGAGTATTTAAATCAAGGTATTGATGTTATTTTAATTATTGAAATTAAAGGTGCTTTACAAATCAAAAATTTAATACCAGAGGCTTTATTCATCTTTATTATGCCTCCTTCTATGAGAGAATTAAAGGAAAGATTAATCAATAGGGGAACAGATAGTGAGGAAAAGATTATTTCTAGATTTAAAACTGCTTATCAAGAGATTAATGAAGTTACAAAGTACAACTATGTTGTTGTAAATGATAATTTAGAAAAAGCTGTTGAAAAAGTAGAAGCCATTTTATTGGCCGAAAAGTGTAGAGTAGATAGAATAGAAGAAATATTTTTAAATAATAAAGAAGAATTGATTCATGAAAATTTGTTAGATAACAAAATTTTTTAAAATAACTAATAATAACATATAAAAATCTACACGTCTTTTATTTCGTGTAGATTTTTTTTAAACTAATTTTTCCATTTTTTATTATTTTTGTTTTTCATTTTCTTTGTCCATGAATTCTTGATTTAATTGTTCATAAATGGGATTTAAATAATTTTGAGTTCCTTTATTAGTCCAGAAATTATGTTTTTTTTGATACAGTATGTTTTCCATTACTTTTACTGAATTCATTTTTGTATCCATTATTTTTTTCATAATTTCAAAACTTTGTTTGTCATTATTTTCTTTGATTTGATTGGCATATTTTATAGCTCTTAATAACATTCTTTTTTCATTATCATTTAAACTATGAATCTCTATATTACTTAAAAAAGCAGAACTAATCATAATAATATTTTGACTAATCTCATCTAGAGATTGAAAGTAAGCATTTTGAAATATCTCTTTATATGATTTCATTTCTCCTGATTCATTATAAATTTCTTTTAACCAACTATTTGGATAAAATTCTTTAAACCATTCTTCGTTATGTTCTGTTAATAACAAACTATTTAATGAGTTAAACATGTACAGAGGATTATATCCGCTTAAATAATTATTATATACTTGCAATCTTAATTCATATTCTTTTTTTTGTTTTTCTGATAAAATATTATATTTTTTTAAATAATCCATAGCACTTTTATATCCATATTGCGAAGCATCTATTTCAATGAAAAAAATATCATGATGTTTTTGATACAATCTTTTTTTACTAGAAAGTACTATAGTTTCTATATTCCAAAGAAATCCTATATAATTGTTAGCATATGATTGATAACCATGGCGACATTCGTGAAAAAGAAGCTTAGCTAAAGCATTTTTTTGATATATTTTATTTCTAAGTAAAACTACTATTTTATCTTCATAGGCATTATAATAACCATATACTCTTTTAAAATTCATTAGTGCCTTTACTAAAAATAATGACTTTTTTTGAAGAGATATTTTCTTTTGCAATGCTTCAACATTTAAATAATCTATAATTGTATAACTATTGGTATTCATATTTATATGATATTTTTTACTTTCAGAAATTGTGATTTCTTCAATCATACTTTTTAATTGACTTACTACTTGATTTTTCATTTATTTTACCAATTTATTTTACTCATACCATTTTTTTCTAAAAATTGATTTGCTTTTGAAAAAGGTTTACTTCCAAAAAATCCTCTAGAAGCAGATAGGGGAGATGGGTGAACACTTTCTAAAATCAAATGATTTTTATTTTGAATTAATTCTTTTTTACTTCGTGCATAACTTCCCCAAAGAATAAATACCATTGGCTTTTCCCTTTCTCCTAATTTTTTAATAATATTGTCTGTAAATATTTCCCATCCTTTATCTTTATGAGAAAGAGGGGTATCTTTTACAACAGTCATAATAGAATTTAATAATAACACTCCTTGCTTCGCCCAATCAGTTAAATCAGTTTGCGTACGAACAACACCAATATCATCTTTTAACTCTTTAAAAATATTTCTTAAACTTGGAGGCATAGGAATACCCTCTCTAACAGAGAAAGACAACCCATGAGCTTCTTTATCACCATGATAGGGATCTTGACCTAATATTACCACTTTTACATCATCATAATCTGTATATCGTAAAGCATTAAAAATATCTTTATATTCTGGATAAATCGTTTTATGTCTATATTCATTTTTGACAAAAACTCCCAATTTTTCAAAATATGGACTTTCAAATTCATCTTTTAAAACGACATCCCATTTTTTGTTAATCATACTACCACCATAAATATTTTACTATTTTTTATGATTTTCAACAATAGTTACTTCTAAAATATCTTTTTTTAACTTCAAAATAGAGAAAGTATTAATAATGGTTAATAAAGCAACTAGTATATCCACAACATTCCATAGTAGTGTAGGAGAAGTAATACAACCTATATAAACAATTACCATCGTAATTACTTTTAATAGAAACAATTTAATATTATTTGTATTTTTATCTAGATATTTATAAGATGATTCACCATAGTAATATCCCGTTAAAATAGTAGAAAAAGCAAAGAAAAAAATAGAAATTACAACAATATAATGACCATATTTAGGAATATGATATAAAAAAGAAGATTCTATGATTTCAATTCCATTTAAAGAAGAAAAATCTAAATCAATGTAATTACTAGAAAGAACAATAAAGGCAGTGATTGTACAAATGATAAAACTAGTTAAATAAACACCCAAAACTTGCATATTTGCGAGAGATAGGGAAGAATCATTATTAGAAACACTTGCTGCTATACTACTGGTTCCAAGACCTGCTTCCGTAGCAAATACTCCTCTTTGAATACCAACAATAAAAGTTGTTAAAAAACCTGTTATAAATGGTTTAAAATAAAATGCTGAACTCAAAATTAATTTCATAATTTCAGGAATTTGATTCATATTTTTAAATAAAATAAATAATCCTGATAGTAAATAAATAAACATCATAACAGGAACTATTTTAGAAGAAACTTTCGCTATTTCTTTGATACCATTCAAAATCATCGTAAAAGATAAAATTACTAATATAACACCTATTATACTAGGAGAAAGTGCAAAAATTTCCCTAATAGAAACGGTAATTGTATTTGTTTGAATACTAATAAATCCACCAATGTAACTTATGATAATTAAAATAGCATATAATCCCCCTAATTTCGGATAACAAAGGCCTTTTTTTATATAATAACTTGGTCCACCTTTATACAAATCTCCATCTTTTTCTTTATAAAGAGTTCCTAAGATTGTTTCTGAATAACAAAGTACAGCAGAAAGAATAGTCATTATCCATATCCAAAAAATACTACCTGGTCCACCTATATAAATAGCAAGGGCTATTCCAGCTATACTACCAATACCAATTTTTCCAGCAAGCGACATCATAAATACAGAAAAATTAGATAATCCTTTTTTTTCTTTAGAATGAAAACTAAAAAGAATTTTTTTTAAATTAAACTGTGGAAATCTCAAATAAAATGTCAAATATACACTGGTTACAATGATAAAAGATGTTGCTACTGCCCACAATATACTGTTAATATGTTGAAACATGGTATCACCACTACCATTATATGGTGGAAAAGTTAAAAATTATGTAAAAAAAAAGAAATATACACATTTCTATTTTTTAATATTGAATACTACTTGGTATTTATCTTCGAAATCTAATTCTTCTAATTCAACCTCATATCCACTATTTTCTACAGAAGTTTTACATTCACGTATCATATTAATAATAGAACGGAAATCTTTTTTAGCTGGTTCACTAGATATTTCTTCTTCATTCGTTTGAATAACCGGTTCCTTTTTTAATTCATTTTGAATAGATTCTACTGGAATTTTTGTAGTAAATTCTGAATCATCATTCAAATGATAAGGATTTACAGAAGTAAATAATTCTTCTTGTTCTTCTGGTTTTTCTTCCGTTACTTTTTCGTTATTATAATTATATGTTTCTGGTTCTACTGATGGTAGTTCAGTTAAATTATGAACGGCTTCTTCTGATAATTTTTCACTATTTTCAAATGGATTTGAAATTTGTGTATTATTTACGTTATCATCAATATTGCTATTAGTAGAAGAAAAAGTAGTAAATTTTTCAGAAGATTGAGTATCATCTATTTTTGAATCTAGTGTATTTGTTTCTTCAGAATAAGTATTATTATTTGTATTAGAATTAAATGGATTTAATACTTCTACATCATCATTTAAAAATGGATTAAATGGTTTCTCTTCTCTTTTTGGAATTCCAAAATCCATATTAGTTTCTTGATTTTCTACATTTTCTACAAAATTTGGATTTTCGTCTTTTGGCGCAAAATTAAACATATTGAAAAATTTTCCTCTTGGTTGTTCTACATGCTGTTGTTGTACCGGATCTTCTTCTGGAATAGGAGCCATTGCGCTTGGTGCTGGAGCAACTGGTTCTTTTGCTTCTAATAAAGCATCCACATCAGCTGGCTTTTCCTCTTTAAATATATCTTCTGCATTTTTTTCTATTTTCTGAACATCCATAAATCCTGGATTAACAGGAGTAGATGAAATTGGTTCTATTGTTGGAACTTCTTCTTGATAAATAGGATTATCAGGAATATTAAATTCGTTTTTTATTTCATCATTCATTTTTGCGCCTACACTTTCATTTGTTATTATTTTTTGTTCACCAGAATCGTTAGAATTACTTTCATTTAACATTTTATCTACTTCTTCATCTGTTTTTCTTACTGTTAAACGTTCATTGATAATTCTACTTAACATATTTATTTGATCTTTATCGTTCAATTTTAATAATGATCTAGCATGTCTTTCTGAAATTTTACCATCTAATAATGCTTCTTGTACTTCATCGTTTAAATTTAAAAGTCTTAATTTATTCGCAATTGTAGATTGTGTTTTTCCTAATTTTTCAGCTAATTCAGTTTGATTAAGATACCCCATATCTAATATTTTTTTATAAGAAACCGCTTCTTCTATTGGCGTTAAATCTTGTCTTTGAACATTTTCTATTAGGGCAATTTCAGCACTATTTTTATCATCTAAATCCGTAATAATAGCCGGAATAGTTGTTTTACCTGCTAGTACAGAAGCTTTATATCTTCTTTCACCTGCTATAATTTCGTATTTATCACTAATTCTTCTAACAACAATTGGTTGAATAACACCATGTTCCTTAATTGATTCTGCAAGCTCATTAATATTTTTATCATTAAATTGTATTCTCGGTTGAAAACGATTTGGTAAAATATCATCTAAATTTAATATTTTTATCTCCTTATCCATGTTCATAATTAACACCCTCCTTATTCTGTAATATATCTTACTATATTTTGGGAAATAATGCAATTATTTTCCGGGAAATATTTTGATTTCTTTTTTTATATTAGACTTTTTTATGAAATACCATGGCAAAATAAAAATGCACCAACGTTACTCGCAAACTAGTAAGTAACATTGGTGCTTAAACCGATTTTAAGAACTACCTCTTAACATAAAAATTAATTAATAATATAATTCTGTTCTTTTAAAATATTTTTTTCTCATCTATATAATAACCTAACGTTTTTTTTGATTTATTTTATACAGTTCATTAAATCTTTCATTTGACAATATGCTTGTATAATTTGTTATTGAAATCCCATTCTTTTGCCAAGCATTTTCTTTAACTTTATACGGTTCAAATCCTAATTTTTCTCCTATTGCCTTAGATTTAATGTTACCTTCGTCATATCCACATAATATATTTTCATATCCTTGACTAAATAAAAATTTTATTATTTCAATAACTGCTTCGCTTGTATAACCTTGTCTCCAATAGTTAGGGTGAGTATTAAATGCAAGTTCTATTGCCTTAATATTTTTTTGTTCCCTATCTGCAATTACATTTCCAATTGGCTTCATCGTATCCTTTAAATATATAACCCAATCATAACTTTCTGGTTCTACAATTTCAAAACCTTCTATTTTTTTAAGGTCTTGTTTTTCAAATATAAATTCTCCTGCAATATCTCTTAATTTCAGAAAATTATATTCATATACTTTTTGTAAGTCTTCAAGTGTTCCTCTTTTTAATATTAACCTCTCTGTTTCTAATTGCGGTGTTTCATACATCATAATTATTATCTCCATTTTTTATATGATATTTTTCAAATGTTATATTTTTTTTATTAATTTTTACTTTTTCTATAGTGCTTTAAGCAGCAATTTATGATGAGATTATAATTGATTCAAAAAAAGTATAAATGTATTTTACATGTATTACTTGCTTATAGGCGAAAGATTTAAAGCCTATTTTTCTTAATTTCATTATTTTTTCTTGGAAAATGTTTATTTTCTTTTTCTTTTTTAAATAATAAAATTGTTCTTTTACTATTTTCTAATGGTAGTAAAAATTCTTCTTTTCGAATTAATTTTGTTGATAATTGCTTTAAAGCATTATCAATTTCTTTTACTTCTTCTTCTACATTTGCCTTCATTGCTATAAAATATTTCCCAACTTTTGTCATAGGAATAGCATATTCAAGTAAGATACTAGTATGCGCTACTGCTCGAGCTGTCGTAACATCAAATTCACTTCGATGAGATAGGGCATATTCTTCTGCTCGTGCATGAACAACCTCTATATCTTTTAAATTTAATTTTTGAATTACAGCTTTTAAAAATTCTACTCTTTTGTTTAAAGAATCTAATAAAGTAACTTTTAATTCTGGAAAACAAATTTTGATAACTAATCCGGGAAATCCAGCTCCTGTTCCTATATCACAGAAAGATTCTACTGTATTTAAATCTATTATTTTTACTATCGTTAAAGAATCATAAAAGTGCTTTAAGAATACTTCATCATGTTCCGTAATTCCTGTTAAATTCATTATTTTATTATATTCCACTAACATTTCATAATAAATTTCTAATTGTAATAATTGTGTTTCTGTTAATTGAATATTTAATTTTTTTAATTCTTGAATAAAATTATCTTGTTTCATTTTTAAATTCCTTTTTTAAATATACCATTAGAACGGAAATATCGGCTGGATTCACACCACTAATACGAAGCGCTTGACCTATAGAAGTAGGGCGTACTTCTTTTAATTTTTGTCTAGCTTCACTAGCTATATTTTTTACTTTATCATAATCAATTGTATCAGGGATTATTTTGTCTTCCAATTTTTTCATTTTTTCAGCTTCTTTTTCAGCTTTTAGCAAGTAACCTTCATATTTTATATTTATTTCCACTTGTTCCAAAACACTCTTATCATATGGCAAATCAATGAAGTATTTTAAATCTTCTATTTTAATTTCTGGTCTTTTTAACAAATTATATAATGATATTCCATCTTTTAAGGAAGTAGAATTTAATGATGATAAATAATCATTTGTTTCCTCTTTTGGAGTAGCTTTATGAGTGAGAAGTTGTTGCGTTAATTCTTGTATTTGTTCTTTTTTCTTTAATAAACGTTGATGTTTTTCTTCGTTAATAAGTCCTAATTGATATCCATATTCTCTTAATCTTAAATCTGCATTATCATGTCTTAATAATAATCGATACTCTGCTCTAGAAGTTAGCAAACGATAAGGATCTCTAATTCCTTTTGTTATTAAATCATCTATCAATACACCAATATAAGCTTCATTCCTTTTTAATACAAATGGTTCTTGTTTCCTTATCTTTAAAACTGCATTAATACCAGCCATTAATCCTTGGCAAGCTGCTTCTTCATATCCACTAGTACCATTTATTTGACCCGCTGTAAATAAATTTTCAATTATTTTAGTTTCTAATGAAGCTTTTAACTGAGTTGGATAAATCGAATCATACTCTATAGCATAAGCATACTTTAATATTTTAGCATGTTCTAATCCTTTTAAACTGTGAACCATTTGTTCTTGTATATTAATCGGCATACTAGTAGAAAAGCCCTGTAAATAAATGGTATTTCCATAGGTTGGATCACTTTCTATCATACTTTCTGGTTCTAAAAATAATTGGTGTCTTTCTTTATCAGCAAAACGAACAACTTTGTCTTCAATAGATGGGCAATATCTTGGACCTATTCCTTTAATATCTTTTAAACCCCCATACATACTAGATTTTGTCAAATTATTTCTAATAATTTCATGGGTTAATGGAGTGGTATAAATAAGGTGACAGGGAACTTGAGCATTAATATCATAGGTTGGTTCAATATCAAAACTAAATGATAAATGTTCTTTATCTCCTTCTTCTACCTGCATTTCACTAAAATCTATGGTATTTTTATCTAATCTAGGTGGTGTTCCAGTTTTTAATCGTTTAATAACAAACCCTAATTTAGCTAAGTTGTCACTTAAATGATTACTTGGCTTTTCTCCATGGGGACCTTCTCTGTGTCTTGTGTCTCCTACTAATATATCTGCTTTTAAATAAGTTCCTGTTGTTAAAACGACTGCTTCTGATGTAATTTTTTCACCATTTTCTAAAATTACGCCTTTTACTTGATCACTATCAACGATTAAATCTTCTACAATTCCTTCTTTCACACTAAGATTCTCTGTATTTGAAATAGTTTTCCACATATTTTGTGGATAAATGATTTTATCTCCTTGTGCACGTAAAGCTTTGATAGCAGGCCCTTTTTTATTATTTAACATTTTGATTTGTAAATGAGACTTATCTGCATTAATACCCATCTCGCCACCTAATGCATCAATTTCTCTAACTACTATTCCTTTTGCAGATCCACCAATAGATGGATTACATGGCATATCGGCAATATTTTTAATATTTCCTGTTACTAATAGAGTTTTTTCACCCATACGAGCAGCAGCTAATGAGGCTTCACATCCAGCATGACCGCCACCTACTACTATGATTTTATAATCCATAAAGTTCACTTCCTTTTAACTTTTCATATTATACTATCAAATATTTCAGAAGACAATAACATAAACAAATAAATTAACGATATACTATAGTAGGTGATAACGATGAAAGATGAAATTAGAATTTTATTTCTACAAAATGTAGGAAATGATTTGGATGGTGAAACATTAAGATATATAGTGGATGTACAAGATGGAAATTACAAAATTCAACCTTTTATAAAAAATGAAAAAACATTGAACTACATATTTCATAAAGTTTGTTATGATTTTGATGAATTATCTTTTTATAATCAACAAAGATATGAAAAATTTCATATTCAATTAAAAAGAGTAAACGGCAATGTTTACTCTGTAGAACAAAAGACTTTTCAAAAGAAAAATCAATTATTTACCTAAACAAAATTGACTAAATAGGGTATCAATTAATTCGGTTTCATAAGAAACCCCAATAATCTCTCCTAATTTGTCCCAGATATTTTTAATATCTATCTCAATAATATCGATTGGTAATCCTGATTTTAATCCTTTTTCAATATCTTCAATACTATCTCTTATTTGATTTAAAATAGCTAAACTTCTAGCACTTGTAACAAACGTCATGTCACTTGTTTCAATTTTTTCCAAATTGAAGATTTCTTTTATTTTTTCTTTTAATTCATTGATTCCTTCTTTATTCTTTATGCTCATTTTTACAATATGATCTTCTGGAAGTTTACTTAAATCTATTTTACTTTCTAAATCTGTTTTGTTCAAAATAATGATGTAATTTTTATTTTGAACTTTTTTTAATAATTCTAAATCTTCTTCGGTTAATGGTTGATTATTATTCAATACATATAATATCAAATCAGAATTGGAAATCAATTGTAGACTTTTATTCACTCCTATTTTTTCTACAATATCTTCCGTTTTTCTTATACCTGCCGTATCGATCATATTTAAAATAAAGCCACCTATATTAATTTTTCCTTCTACAATATCACGTGTCGTTCCTTCTATTTCCGTCACAATTGCTTTTTCTTCTCCAAGAAGAGTATTTAATATACTGCTTTTTCCTACGTTTGGCTTTCCAATAATAGAAGTTTTTATGCCTTCTGTAATAATTTTTCCACTTTTACTATCTTCTAAGATTTTTAATATTTTTTCTTTGATTTCAGCTATTTTTGGAGTTAACATTTCATAAGTCATTTCTTCTATATCTTCATATTCAGGATAATCAATATTTACTTCTATATTCGCTAATATTTTAACAATATCGTCACGAAGACTTTGTATTTTTTTTGAAACATTTCCCGATAATTGATTAATAGACAATTTACGAGCCGGTTCTGTTTTTGCTTCTATTAAATTCATAATCCCTTCTGCTTCTTCTAAATCAATTCTTCCATTTAAAAAAGCTCTTTTTGTGAATTCACCAGGACTTGCTGGTACACAACCATTCTCTAATAGTAATTGTAATACTTTATTTGTAGTAGCAATACCACCATGTGAATTAATTTCTACAATATCTTCTCTAGTATAGGTTTTAGGAGCTCGCATAACGCTTAATAAAACTTCATCTATCATTTGATTTTTATCAACAATGTGACCATAATGAATCGTATGAGATGGAACAGTTGTTAAATCTTTTCCTTTAAATATTTTATTGACAATGTCAATTGCATTAGAACCACTTACTCTAATAATAGAAATGGCTCCAACGCCAAGTGGAGTTGCGATTGCTGCAATGGTTTCTTCCATTATTTTACCTCTCTCATTTTTCTTTTATATCCAAAAAATTGAAGCAAAGCGGTTGGCTCTTTAAATACTTCAAATGATACAGCTTTATCTGCAAAAGTTACTAACCATCCTTCTAAATATTTTGGTGGAATTTTATTTAAAGGAAACATATGCCTTAATATAATATTTTCTACTTTTTTATTCATTAAATCAGGAAAATATTGATAAGAATTGATTACTGCTTCTTTAGCATGCACAAAACCATGTTTTTGAAGCAATGGCTTTTTTTCTTCATTATCTTGCCATGGTTTAAAATAAAAATCATGTAATAAACCACCGATAGCTGCCGCTTTATAATCTTTATTTAGTTGTTTTGCCCATTTATAGGCTTTTTTTGAAACTGCTAGTGAATGATCATACACGGTAATATCTCCGTGATGTTTATAATTCTTTCTTTTCTGAAATTCCTCACTTTTTAGAATTTCTTTAACGATTTGATAATATTCTACTTTATCATTTACTGACATGATATCACGTCCTTTTTACTAGTTAAGTTTACAATAAAACATACTTCTAGTCAAGTTTATGAAAAAGAAAAAAAAAGATATGTATTCATACCTTTATTTTTCAATATATTTTATAACAACATGTCTATCTTTGCCTTCTCCAAAGCTTTCTGTTGTTAAATTAGAATATTCATTAATGATATTATGGACTAATCTTCTTTCATAAGAATTCATTGGATCTAATGAAACATCTAAATGAGATTTTTCCATTTCTTCTGCTATTTTTCTTACTTCTATTTCAATATTTTTCATTTTTTTTAATTTATAATTACCAACATCCACACTTATTTTTAAATTAATACCGGCTTCTGTTTTTATTGCTTGTCTTAAAATTGTTTGGATAGCATTTAAATTTTTTCCTTCTTTTCCTATTAAAATAGCATTATTATCTGATACAAGTGTAATATTAAAGGATTCATTATTGTTTAAAATTTCACTTGTAATATCAAGATTTAATAATTTTGATAAATTTTCTATATATTCTGTTATAAAGTTTTTGACATCTTCTTTTTTTAAAGCTGATACAATATATTTCGAGCTCTTAAATAATTTTCCTTCTACAAACTCTGACTTCAAAAAGAAATCATCTTGTGTTAAATTTGTCTTTTTTAAAATATTTTCTAATGCTTCTTCTTTTGTTTTTGCTTCTTCTTTAACTATTTCTAACATTTTTTTTACTCCTTTTTACTAAAAGATTTTGTATAATCGTGAATAAATTTGATATTGTCCAATAAACTGCGATACCAGTTGAAATAGAGAAAGTAGCAATTGTCATAAAAATAATCATCATATTTGTCATACTTTTCATTTGTTTTTGTTGTTCACTAGACATAGAAGCTCCGCTATTTAATTTGAAAGAATAATATGTTGTAAGAGCAATGATAATAATAAATATTGCATAATAGAATTTTCCTTGCGCTACTGCTACTGCTGGACTAGTTCCAAGTTGGAATAATCCTAAGAAAGTTTCTTCAAAAATAACAGGAATTCTATTAATTGCTTCTAAATAAGCAAAAAATAATGGAATTTGAATAAATGAGAATAAACATCCAGACAATGGATTAATTTGATATTTTTTATAAATCATCATCATTTCTTGTGATTTAGCCATCATAGATTCTTGATCTGTTCTATTTTGATATTTCTTCTCTAATTTATTTAACTCTGGTTGAGCCAATTGAATATTTTCAGATTGCATTGCTTGTTTTCTTGTAAATGGAAATAATATTAAACGAATTAATAAAGTTGAAATGATAATGGCAAAACCATAACTTTTAACAAATTTTCCTAAATTAATAATTAACCACGCCAAGGGTTTTACAAAGATCGTTGACCAAATACCTTCATATCCACCTGTCGTTACACTAAATTCAGAACAACTTGGTAGATTATCTAAGTCTACTTTATCACTATGTTCTTTATAAATATTTAATGTTGTTTCATCTTCTGGTTTACATAAAATGTTTTCCACTAAAGCTTGATTCGTTGTAGTATTTAATACACTTTTGTTATCATTATCTTTTAACATTTTTGTACAGCCTGTAGTTGAAAATAACAATAACATTAACATTATAATTTTTATTTTATTTTTCATTCGTTCCTCCTATAATACCTAATTTTTGAAAACAGAAATTTAAATCCTCTTTCATTTCTTGGTATGATTTTGTCAATATACTTCTATTTACCATTATAATACAATTAAAAGATTTTTTATAGTCATTTTCATCAATTATATCTTTTAACTGTCTTTTTATTTTGTTTCTAATTACCGCTTTGCAGAAATGTTTACTGACAGAAAAACCAAATTGATAAGGGCCAATTTCTTTCTTTTCTAAAAAAATTAAATATTCTTTGTATCTAAATGGTTTTGTACCTTGAATGATTCTATTATATTCTGTATTTTCTTTAATTATATTTATTTTTTTCATAATATCGCCTCTTATAAGGAAAAAACCACTTTTAAGTGGTCAAAATTAATGAGATAAAACTTTACGTCCTTTTCTTCTTCTATTATTAATGATATTTGTTTTCATACGAGCAAAGAATCCTTGTTTTTTACTTCTTTTTCTATTATTTGGTTGATATGTTCTTTTCATAGTTTATAACACCTCCCGAACTAAAATATCTCATTGCTCTTAACATTATATAGATAAATGCTATGTTTGTCAAATAAAAAATATTCTAAATTAACTTATTTAATAAAAAAAATAAGATTTAAGTTAAAAAAGTTTTACACAGGATAAAAGCAATGTCAAATTAATAAAAAAATTTAAACATAAAAATCCACTGTTTTTTCAACAATTTTTTTCTTTATTTTACATAGTTATTTTACAGTTTTACACATAATTTGTGGAAAAGTAAATGCACAGGATATGTTAATTGTTTATAAAATTTAATAACTTTTTTCCACATGTTGTTAAAAATACTTTTTTTCTTTTTTTTTAAAGCCTTTTTGATGATTTATTATCTGGAAAACTCTGTGATTTATTTTTATAAAATTATTTCCCAATATTTTTCCACAAAAATACTTTTTTTTTATTAAAAAATAAGGTAAAATGTAGTCAGTTGATTCTTTAAAAATGGGGGTGATTTTTAATGAATACAAAACTTCTTTGGAATTCATTTTTAGAAAAAATTAAGAATGAGATTTCACCTGCGTCATTTGAAGCTTGGTTTTTAGATACTGAACTTTATGAATTAAAAGATGGCACAGCAAAAGTTAGTGTTCCAATGTCCATACAAAAGAAAAGTTTAAAAGAAAACTACAATGATCTGGTAGAAGAAATATTTACTGAAGTTAGCGGTACTAATTTTAAATTCGAATATTTTACAAAAGAAGAAATTGATAATAATATTGAAATTGATACAGACATCATTGGTGTTCCAGCCGTTAATTTTGAAAGCAATTTAAATCCACATTATACATTTGATAACTTTATAGTAGGCGCTAGTAACAAATTTGCTAAAACAAGTGCTTTTGCCGTTGCCGAATATCCGGGAAATATGTATAATCCACTTTTTTTATATGGAAATAGTGGACTTGGAAAAACTCATTTAATGCATGCAATAGGCAATTATATTGTTAAAAATTCTAAAAAAAGGGTTTTATATGTTACTTGTGATAAATTTGCAGAAGATTTTACGGGTATCCACAAAAAAAGTGAAGATGGTACCAATTTTGACAGTATGGAACTATTTAGAAAAAAATATCGAGATGTAGATGTTTTAATTATTGATGATATTCAATATTTAGGACCTATGACAAAAACACAACAAGAATTTTTCCACACATTTAATGATTTATATGGAAATAATAAACAAATAATTATTTCATCCGACCGATCACCAGATGACTTAAAACTATTGGAAGATCGTTTGAAAACAAGGTTTACATGGGGATTAACCATTAGTATTGATACACCTGATTTTGATTTGAGAATGAATATTATCGATAAAAAATTAGAAAACCATGTACTTGCTGGAGAATTTCCAAAAGAAGTAAAGGAATATATTGCTAGTAATTGTACATCAGATATTAGAAAATTAGAGGGGGCTATTACAAGGGTAACAGCTTATGCAACTATGATGAATGGATCTGATATCACTTTAGACTTAGCTGTTGAAGCATTAAAAGATTATTTTGTAAAGAGTATTATTTCTAAAAATAAAATAGATCAAGTACAACAATTAGTAGCAAGAAACTATAATATTTCAGTAGAAGATTTAAAAAGCAAAAGAAGAGCAGCTAATATTGCTTTTCCTAGACAAGTAGCTATGTATATATGTAGAGTACACCTAGAAGAATCTCTTCCTAAAATAGGAATTGAATTTGGTGGAAAAGATCATACCACTGTAATGCATTCTGTGGATAAAATTAAAAAACAGTTGAAAACTAATCAAGAGCTTTCAATTAAAATTAATAAAATTGTGAATGAAATAAAATAATGTAGTGGAAAAGTTAAAAATTGTAAACTATAAAGTGTGAAATATATTATAAATTTTTCCTTAAAAAATAAGGAAGCTTTACACTTTTCCACACTTTCTACACTATTAATAATAATATATAATAATAAATTAATAAAAAAGGAGAATCGTTATGAAAGTAGAAATTAAACAAAATATTTTAATTGAACATTTAAATTATGTAATAAAAGGAATATCTAGTAAAAATATTATTCCTGTACTAAATTGTATTAAATTTGAATTATCTGATGAAGGATTATATTTAACAAGTACAGATAATGAAATTGCTATAAAAACATTTATTCCACAAACGGATATCATAAATATAGAAAGATGTGGAAAAATTGTCGTATCTGGTAGATATATATATGATATTATCAAAAAATTACCAAATACAACAATTAAAATAGAAGAAGTAATTGATAATAAACTTTATATTACAACAGAAACAAGTGAATTTACATTAAATTGTAATGAAAAAGATGAATTTCCAGATATTGATTTGTCTGATACAAAAACACCTGTTTATATTAACAAAAGAGTATTTAAAAATATTATTAGACAAACTTCATTTGCCGCTTCTTTACAAGAATCTAGACCAATTTTAACAGGTATCAATTTTAAAATTTCAGGAAATACATTAGAATGTACAGCAACAGATTCTTATCGTTTATCACGAAAAAAAGTAGAAATTAATTCTCAACTTGAAAATGATGTAAATATTGTCATACCAAACAGAAATCTAAATGAACTATTAAAATTATTAAACGAGGATGATGATGAAATTGAATTACACATCTTTAATAATAAAGTAATTTTTAAATTTAACAGTATTATTATGATGACAAGGTTAATTAACGGAACTTATCCCGATACTTCTAAATTGATTCCAGAAGAATTTAAAGTAAAATTTGTAGTAAACTTAAACGAATATTTAGAAGCAATTGATAGAGCAAGTTTACTTACAAACGATACAGATAAAAATACAATTAAATTAGAATCTAAAAATGATTTAATCATTGTATCATCTAGTATTCCAGAAATAGGAAATGTAGAAGAAAAAGTATATATTAAAAGAGAAAACAATGAAGAAATTACCATTTCATTTAGTTCTAAATATATGATGGATGCAATCAAATCATTTGAATGTGATGAAATTGAGTTATTATTTAATGATGAAATTCATCCAATTATTCTAAAAAATAAAGAAAGTGATGACTTAATTCAGTTAATTTTACCAATTAGGACATATTAAATTGCATTTATGTGCAATTTTTTTCATAATTAGACAAATTTAGACATAACTAATTTATATAGTATATAACCCGAAAGGGGGTGTTTTGGTGGAACAATATGAAATTAACTTTTCCACATGTATCTTGATACCAGTAGATAAATATCATACAAAGGTAATCGAATTAGAGCAAGAATTTATCATTCCATCCACAACACTAGAGATATTAGATTATAGCTGTAAATATTATGGAAGTTCTTATTTAGGAAGGAAGGCTGGAAGCATCAATATTCTCAAAAATATTTATAAAGTTCCTATTATGGTGGAAGAATCAAAAAATATTATTTTTTTTCCATTGAATTCGCCTAGATATCACCATGCTACTTGGGTTTCGTTAAGACAATTAAAAAGTTATCATAAAAAACAAAATCAAACAGAAATAGTTTTTCAAAATAATCAAAGGATAACACTACCAATTTCTTATCTGTCATTTCAAAATCAAGTATTAAGAGCAAGTTATTTAGAAATTGTTACTCACAATCGAAAAAAGAAAGAATAAAAAGGAAAAATAAGCAAAACCGCTTATTTTTTTAACTTATTTATGATATAATTATAAATAGGTATAGGAGTATGCTTAATATATAAAAATCGTTTAAAAGGCGTTTTAATGGTAAAAGAAGGTGAGATATGTATATAAAAAGCCTTTATCTCAACAATTTTAGAAATTATGAATCTGTGAAAGTAGATTTTAAAAATGGAATTAATATTATTGTTGGTGAAAATGGACAAGGAAAAACCAATTTATTAGAAGGAATTTATGTTCTTGGAATTACAAAATCACATCGTTCTTTTATCGATAATAATTTAGTGAAAAATGGAACAAAAAAGGCAATGATCCAAGGCATTTTACAAAATGATACATTAGATACTAAATATGAGATAGAACTTAGTAATCAAAAAATATTAAAAATTGATAATGATGTTATTAAATCGATTACTAGCTATGTATCAAATATTAATGTTATTATTTTTTATCCAGATGATCTAGAAATTATAAAAGGTTCTCCTAATTTGCGTAGAAGATACATTAATATTGAATTAAGCCAATTGCAATCAGGTTATATGATATTATTAAACGAATATAATAAAATTTTAAAAATGAGAAATGATTATTTAAAACAACCAATAATAGACGATTCATACTTAAAGATTCTAACAGATTATTTAATAGAAAAGGCAACTCTTATAACAAAAATGCGTAATAAGTTTATCAATTATTTAAATGAATATGTTTCTAGTATTTATGAAAATATATCATCTATACCTAATTTTAATTTGCAGTATAAAACAAATTTAAATTTTTCTGATTTTAAAGAAGAAACAATTAAAGAACAATATAGATTAAAATTTGAATCTAATTTAGAATTAGAAAAGAGATTAAAGACTACTTGTTTTGGACCTCATAAAGATGATTTAGAATTTTTTATTGGTGATTATAATTTAAAAACATTTGGTTCACAAGGGCAACAAAGAATGGCAATATTATCTTTAAAATTAGCAGAAATTGAAATTTTTAAAAAATATAAAAATACCATTCCAATTTTATTATTAGATGATGTATTTAGCGAATTAGATGATAAAAAAAAGAATAATTTACTTCATTATATAAACGAAAATATTCAAACAATTATTACAACAACAGATATTAACAATATAGATAAAAATATAGTTGACACAGCAAAAATAATTGAAATAGAAAATGCAACAATCAAAACAGAGGTGAAATAAATGGAAGAAAATAAACAACATTATGATGCATCCGATATTCAAGTGTTAGAAGGATTGGAAGCAGTAAGAAAACGTCCAGGTATGTATATTGGTACAACTGATGTAAAAGGATTACATCATTTAGTATGGGAAATTGTGGATAACTCAATTGATGAAGCTTTAGCTGGATATTGTAATAATATTGAAATTGTTATCAATAAAGATAATTCCATTACCGTAAAAGATAATGGTAGAGGAATACCAGTTGGAATCCACGCAAAAACAGGAATTTCAACAGTAGAAACTGTTTACACAGTATTGCATGCAGGTGGAAAATTTGGTGGTGGCGGATACAAAGTATCTGGTGGTTTACATGGCGTAGGTGCTAGTGTTGTAAATGCTCTATCTAAGTGGGTTACAGTAACTGTTTATAAAGATGGCAAAATTTATGAATGTAAATTTGCTAATGGTGGAAAAACAACCCAAAAATTAACTGTAATAGGAGAATGTGAAAAAGAAAGAACTGGTACCACTGTAACATTTAAACCAGACCCAGAAATTTTTGACACAGATATCTATGATTATGAAACTTTAAAAGTAAGAACTCGTGAATTAGCTTTTTTAAATAAAGGATTAAGATTGACATTAAGAGATGACAGAGACGATGAAGATACTACAGGTGAAGTTTTCCACTATGAAGGCGGAATCAGCGAATATGTTAGATATTTAAACAAAAATAAAACACCAATTCATGAACAAATTATTCATTTAGAAGGTGAAGAAGATGGTGTTATGTTTGAGGTTGCTTTACAGTATAATGATGGTTATAGTGATAGTATTTATTCATTTGTTAATAATATAAATACTCATGATGGTGGAACACATGAGGAAGGTGTTAGACGAGCATTGACACGTATTATCAATAGTTATGCAAGAAAAAGTAAAATATTAAAGGACAAAGATGAAAATTTAACTGGTGATGATGTAAAAGAGGGATTAACAATGATCGTTTCTTGTAAACATCCAAATCCTCAATTTGAAGGTCAGACAAAGGGTAGATTAGGAAATTCTGAAGTTCGTAAATTAGCAGATAGTGTTTTTAGTGAAGGTTTTGAACGTTTTCTAATGGAAAATCCAGATACTGCAAAAATTATTATAGAAAAAGCCACTGTAGCATCTCGTGCTAGAATGGCTGCAAAAAGAGCTCGCGAAGCTACCAGAAGAAAAACGGCATTAGATGGTTTTAATACTATTGGAAAGTTAGCCGATTGTACTAGTAAAGATGCGTCTATTAGTGAAATATTTTTAGTCGAAGGAGATTCTGCCGGTGGATCTGCAAAAGATGCTAGAATACCTGCCACTCAAGCTATCCTTCCACTAAGAGGAAAAATATTAAATGTTGAAAAAGCAAGGTTAGATAGAGCTTTGTCAAATGAAGAAATCAGAACGATTATTACTGCTTTTGGAACAGGAATAGGAGAAGAGTTTGATTTAAGTAAACTAAGATATCATAAAATTGTAATTATGACAGATGCCGATGTAGATGGGTCTCATATTAGAATTCTACTTTTAACTTTATTTTATAGATTTTTTAGACCAATTGTAGAAGGAGGATATGTATATGCAGCACAACCTCCATTATATAAAGTAATTAATGGTAAAAATATTAAATATGTTCTTACAGATGAAGAATTGGAAGAATATAGAAAAACATTAAGTCCAAATGCAAAACCTATTGTTCAACGTTTTAAAGGTTTAGGAGAAATGGATGCTATTGATTTACGTGAAACTACAATGCATATTAATAATCGTGTTTTAAAAAGAGTAACCGTAGAGGATGCAATTGCAGCAGATAAAGTATTTACAGATTTAATGGGTGATGATGTTAATCCTCGTAAATCCTTTATTGAAGAATTTGCTAAATTTGCAGAAATGTTGGATGTATAGGGGGATATTATGGATAGAATAATAGAAAAAAATATAGTACAAGAAGTAAAAGATTCATTCTTAGAATATTCCATGAGTGTTATTGTAGCTCGTGCAATTCCTGATTTAAGAGATGGATTAAAGCCAGTTCATCGTAGAATTTTATATTCTATGTATGAATCTGGATACACAGCTGACAAACCACATCGTAAAAGTGCTAGAATTGTCGGAGATGTAATGGGAAAATATCATCCACACGGAGATTCTAGTATTTATGAAGCAATGGTTCGTATGGCTCAACCATTTAGTTTTAGACATATGTTAGTTGATGGCCATGGAAACTTTGGTAATATGGATGGCGATGGAGCAGCAGCTATGCGTTATACAGAAGCTCGTTTATCTAAGTTATCTCTAGAAATGGTACGTGATATTAACAAAGACACTGTTGATTTTAAACCTAATTTTGATGAAACAGAAAAAGAACCAGAAATTTTACCATCTAGATTTCCTAATATTTTAGTAAATGGATCTATGGGTATTGCAGTTGGTATGGCAACTAACATTCCACCACATAATTTAGGTGAAGTTATCGATGGTTGTGTTGCTTATATTGAAAATCCAGATATAGATACATCTGAGTTAATGCAACATATCAAAGGTCCCGATTTTCCAACTGGTGGAATTATATTAGGAAATAGTGGCATTAGAAAAGCTTATGAAACTGGTAGAGGTACTATCACAATTCGTGGAAAAGTAGAGATAGAAGAACATAATGGTAGACATAGAATTATTGTCACTGAATTACCATACCAAGTAAATAAAAAAGAATTTCAAGAAAGAATTGGTCAATTAGTAAGAGACAAAGTATTAGATGGTATTAGTGATTTACATGAAGAGTCAAATTTAGAAAATCCAGTTCGTGTGGTAATTTATTTAAAGAAAGAAGCAAATGCGAATGTTGTTTTAAACAATTTATACAAGCATACTCAACTTCAAACTACATATGGTATTAATTTATTAATGATAGATCAAAAAACACCACGTATTTTACCTTTAAAAGAAGTTATTTCTAAATACATTGATTATCAAAAAGAAATTATTATTAGAAGAACAAAATTTGATCTAAATAAGTGTGAAGCTAGAGTTCATATTTTAGAAGGATTAAAAATTGCACTAGACAATATTGATGAAATAATTAAAATTATTAAATCTTCTAAAACAGATGATATTGCTAAAGAACAGTTAATTTCTAAATTTGCATTAGATATCATACAATGTGAAGCTATTCTAGAAATGAAATTAAGAAGATTAACTGGATTAGAAAAAGACAAAATTGAAAATGAATTAAAAGAATTATTGCAACGAATTGAAGAATTAAAAGCAATATTAGCTTCAGAGCAAAAAGTATTAGATATTATTAAAACAGAGTTATTAGAAATTAAAGATAAATACAGCGATGAAAGAAGAACTCATATTGATATGACAGCTATTGAATACATAGAAGATGAATCTTTAATTCCAGAAGAAAATGTAATTATTACATTAACAAATAAGGGATACATTAAAAGATTAGCTAGTGATACTTATAAATCTCAAAATAGAGGTGGAGTAGGTATCAAAGGAGTGACTACTAATGAGGAAGATTTTGCTCAATATTTATTAACAATGAGTACTCATGATTACGTATTATTCTTTACAAATAAAGGTAAAACTTATCGTATGAAAGGATATGAAATTCCATTATTTAACAGACAATCTAAGGGGTTACCAATTATTAATTTAATTCCAATTGAAAAAGAAGAATACGTAACAGCTATGTTAAAAATTGAAAAAGAAGAACAAAATAAATATATTGTTTTCTGTACAAAATCTGGATTGATTAAACGTACAAATATTAAAGAATTTGATAATATACGTACTAATGGTAAACTTGCTATCACTTTAAAAGACGATGATGAATTGATTGCTGCAAAGAAAACAAGTGGCGAAAATGAAATATTGATAGCTTCATCAAACGGTAGAATGATTCGCTTTGAAGAAAAAGAAATTAGAATTATGGGAAGAACAGCGTCCGGAGTCAAGGGAATTAACGTAGAAAATGGTATTTGCGTTGGTTGTGAGATAGCAGAAGCAGGACAACAAATTTTAGTAGTAACAGAAAAAGGTTATGGCAAAAAGACTAATCTTGATGAATATAGAATGACACATAGAGGAAGTAAAGGTGTAAAAGCCTTAAATGTAACTGCAAAAAATGGTAATATTGTTTCCTTTAAAACTGTAAGTGATAATGAAGACCTTATGATTATAACAAATAATGGAATTGTTATAAGATTACCATTAGAACAAGTTTCATCAACTGGTCGTGTAGCGCAAGGCGTTAAGTTAATTAATTTAAAAGATGAACAAATAGTTAGTACGATAGCTATTGTAGAAAAAGAAGAAACAGAAATAAATGTAGAAATAGAAGAAAGTAAAGAATAAAATCTTTGCTTTTTTTTATGTTTCACGTGAAACATAAAAAAATAATTAAATGTAATGTTTCACGTGAAACATTGATAAAATACTAATTATAAATTGTAAATTATTTATTTTGATATATAATTAATAAAAAATAAAAGCTTTATTGAATTTTGTTATAGTTTAGTGATTTAAATAATAAAAAAAATTCAATAGAAAAATATTAACACACTAAAATAATGTTTCACGTGAAACATTGATAAAAAATTGATTTAATAGAAAAAATAATATATATTATTACTGACACAACATTTATATTTGAAACAGGTCAGGATTGGAAAATAGCAGCCTTAAGAGTCAATGAATGTGTGTGTCACTTTTTTTATATAAAGCGGTGATATTATGAATGAAAAATATATGAATATAGCTTTAATAGAAGCAAAAAAAGCATATAAAAAAAATGAAGTGCCAATTGGCTGTATAATTGTAAAAAATAACAAAATAATATCGAAAGCATACAATAAAAAAGAAAAAACAAATGTGGTGACAAAACATGCAGAAATTATAGCAATTGAAAAAGCATGTAAAAAATTAAAAACATGGCATTTAAATGATTGTATTTTATATACTACAGTTGAACCATGCTTAATGTGCACAGGAGCTATTATACAATCTAGAATGAAAAAAGTAGTATATGCTACTGAAAACGAAAAATATGGTTCTTTAAATAAAATTGTAAAAGAAAGTAAATCAAAATTAGAAATCGAAAAAAATATTTTGGCAGAAAAATCAATTTCTTTATTACAAAATTTTTTTAATAAAAAAAGAAAGTAAAGACTACTTTCTTTTTCATTAAAATGATATAATATGAAAGATGAGGTGATAGGATGTATCAGAGTTTATATAGAAAATATAGACCAAAATCATTTAATGAAGTAGTTGGTCAAACAGTAATTGTTCAAACGTTAAAAAATTCTGTCAAAAAGAATAAACTATCACACGCTTATTTATTTGCAGGACCAAGAGGTACAGGAAAAACTAGTATTGCTAAAATATTAGCTAAAACAATTAATTGTGAAAATTTAATAGATGCCAATCCATGTAATAAATGTGTTAATTGTACACAAATAAATAATAAGCAATTTGTAGATATTATAGAAATAGATGCAGCTTCTAATAATGGAGTGGATGAAATAAGAGAAATAAACAATAAAGTAAATTTAGTTCCTAGTATGGGAAAATATAAAGTATATATTATAGATGAAGTTCATATGTTAACAACTGGTGCATTTAATGCTTTATTAAAAACGCTGGAAGAACCTCCGTCTCATATCATTTTCATTCTAGCAACAACAGAACCTCATAAAATTCCTGCTACAATCTTGTCAAGATGTCAACGTTTTGATTTTAAAAAAATAAGTCAAATTGAAATGAAAAAAAGAATAGATCAAATAGTAAAAGAGGAAAATATTAAGATAGAAGAAGAGGCTATTGATGAAATATCGATTTTGTCAGATGGTGGTATGCGTGATGCATTAAGTATGTTAGATCAGGCTATAGCTTATTCAGATGATAATATTACTATTCAAGATATTCATGAAATAAATGGCACTATTACCAACAATGAACTTGGTGATTTTATATATAAACTAATGAATAATAATACAAAAGAAATATTAAACAAAATAGATGAGTTAGATATTAAGGGAAAAGATTTTGTAAAACTAACCGAAGAAATTATTTTGTTTTTAAGAAATCTATTAATTTCCAAGATGATAAATGAATCAAATGATGAAACAATTCTTGAATTAAAAGAACTGATGAATGCAGATCAAATAATGAATTATATTAAAAAATTTAATTCAATTCTAAATGAAATGAAAAATTCTAATCATCCACGAATTATATTTGAGGTATTAATGATACAATTATTAGATAAAACAAAGCAGAATTCAGAAGAACCAATAAGAAAACCTAAAATAGATGATAGTTTAAATAAAACACCAAAAATTGAAAATAAAAAATTAGATGATTCAAAGATTGAGCAAGTAATAGAAAACAATCAAGCTAACATTATCAATTCTATGAAGAAAATAAGGATAAATAATACTTTGTGTCAATTAGACAAAAATAAGGCAATTTTAATAAAACAAAAACTGCAAGAAATGAATAATACATTAATATTAGATGAATATGCCATTTATTATTCTATGCTGCTAGAAGGGAAATTAACTGCTTATGGAAATAATACATTAATATTTGTATTTGGGACAGAAGGTTTATCAAATGAATTTAATCAAAATATAGAAGAAATAGAAAAAATGTTGAAAAAATATTTAAATGAAGATTGTAAAGTAATAGCAACTTATCAACAAGAATGGAACAACATAAAAATAGAATATGCTAAAAATAAAAATCAATATCATTATATAGAAGAGCCAAAGTTAACTACAAAAAAACAAGAAAATAGTATTGAACAAGAATTTGAAAATATAATAGAGTATAGTTAGGAGAAATAAAAATGAATATACAAGCAATGATGAAACAAGCTCAAAAATTACAAAAAGATATGATGAGTGAAAAAGAAAAAATAGATAACACAGAATATATAGGTACTTCTTCTTTTGTAACAGTCAAAATGATGGGTAATAAAACTGTAAAAGAAGTAAAGATAGATATGGAATCTATTGATAAAGATGAAATAGAATTATTACAAGATATGATAGTGGTAGCTATCAATCAAGCAATTCAAAAAATAGATGAGGATACTGAAAAAAAATTAGGTAAATATACAAAAGGAATGCCAGGTTTATTTTAATGAAATATCCAAAAACTTTAAATGAACTAATCGAATGCTTTAAAAAACTACCTGGTATTGGGGAGAAAACAGCAGAACGTTATGCATTATCTTCATTAGAATTAAGTGATGAAATATTAGAACTATTTTCCACATCATTAAAAAATTTAAAAAAAAATATCAAGAGATGTAGCATATGTAATAACTTTTCAGAAGGTGATATATGTGAAATTTGTAAAATTCAAGACCGAGATAAACAAACTATATGTTTAGTAGAATCTCCAAAAAACGTTGTATTATTTGAAAAATTAGGTATTTATAATGGTGTATATCATGTATTAGATGGATTAATTTCTCCTTTAGATGGAGTGAATCCAGAAGACATCAAAATTAATAAATTAATAGATAGAATTGATAAAGAAAATATAAAAGAAATTATTATTGCCATAAAACCTGGAATAGAGGGGGAAACAACAGCTTTATATATTACAAAAATATTAGAAAATAAAAATGTTAAAATTACTAAAATAGCGCATGGTATTCCTCTTGGAATTGATATGGAATATATTGATGCCTTAACATTGGAGCAAGCATTAGAGGATAGAACTTCTATTTCTTAGTAGACAAGCATATTATTTAATGGTGATAATATGTTGAAAAAAATATTAGATGTAATGAAAAAAATAATATTCAGTATTCTCCTTTTATATGGGTACAATATGATTGCAACCCCCATAAATGTGATGATACCAATAAATTTTATAACCATTGGAGCTGTAACAATATTAGGATTTCCAGCTCTATTTGCGTTTATTATTATTAATATAGTTGTATTTTAAGGAAGTGTAATATGTTAGATGAATACGAGGTAGAACAAAGTAAAGTAGTAAAAATACTTAAAAATAGTATTTTAAAAGACAAGATATCACATGCTTATTTATTTGAAACAAATGGATATAAAAATAAAAAAAATGTAGCATTAGCGTTCGCTAAAATGATATTATGCCCTTATCATTATAGTAATAATAAAAATTGTGTAAATTGTACACAATGTAAAAATATAGATAAAAATATATTTCCAGAAATTAAAATTATTGAACCAGATGGTTTGTGGATAAAAAAAGAACAATTAGATGTTTTACAAAAAGAATTTAGTGAAAAAAGTATTTTATCTAACAAAAAAATTTATATTATAAATAATGCTGATCGATTAAATAAATCCGCTTCTAATTCTATTCTTAAATTTTTAGAAGAACCAGAAGAAAATATAATAGCAATCCTTATAACAGATAATATGTACCAATTATTAAATACCATTATATCTAGATGTCAGATTATAAGTTTTACTCGTGAACATAATATTTCGACAACAACATTTGTAGAAAAAATAAAAAATGGCATTAACATATCAGAAAAAAAACAAAATACAGATGAAACAATTTTAGCACAAGTAGAACAAGTTATAGAATTTATAAAATATTATGAAAAAAATAAAATAGATACTATTTTAAAAACACAAAAATTATGGCATAATAATTTTAAAGAAAAAGATGACATTTTATTTGCAATAAATGTTATGATTTTATTTTATCAAGACATATTAAATTATAAACTTGATAGAAATATTAAAATATTTAATCCTTTTGAAGAACAAATAAGAGAATTAGCTAATAACAATACAACAATGAGTTTAACAAAGAAAATGAATATTTTAATACAATCAAAACAAAAAATAAATGTAAATATAAATGCTTCTTTATTTATAGATAAAATAATTATGGATTTAGAAAGATGTGATTAGATGAAAGTAGTAGGAGTTGTATTTGAAAATGATGATAAAATATACTATTTAGATGCTTCTAAATTTGATTTAAAAAAAAATATAACAGTAGTAGCAAAAACAGAAAAAGGATTATTTTTTGCTAAAGTAGTTTCAGTCAATGAAAATGACAAAGAAATAATTGGACAAGTTGTTAGAATATCCTCTAAAAAAGATTATTTGGAATTTAAAAATAATCAAAAATTAGCCCGTGAAGCATTAAAAAAATGTCGAAACTTAGCTGAAAAATATCATTTAAATATGAATATTATTGATGCTACTTTTAATTTAAATAAAGACCAATTATTATTTCATTTTTATTCAGATGAAAGAATTGATTTCAGAAATCTAGCAAAAGAATTAGCTTCTATTTACAAAACAAGAATAGAATTAAGACAAATAGGAGTAAGAGATAAGGCAAAAAAAGTTGGTGGCTATGGAAGTTGTGGTCAAAAATTATGTTGTTCTAGATTTTTAAATGATTTTGATTCTATTTCTATTACTATGGCTAAAAATCAAAATTTATCATTAAATCCAAATAAAATAAATGGAATCTGTGGAAGATTATTATGTTGTTTAAAGTATGAAAATGAAACGTATCAAAAATGTAAAAAGAAGTTACCAAAAATAGGTGAAATTGTTGAAATAAATAATGAAAAAGGTCAGGTAATAAGTGTAAACTTAATTAAAGAAACTTATAAAGTGGATTTACAAAAACAAGGAATTGTAGAGGTTCAATATAAAGATGGAAGTAGTAAATGATATTCTTGGATATCAAAATTTAAAAATATATCAAAATACAGATATGTTTCAATTTTCTTTGGATTCTGTACTACTTGCTAATTTTGTCACAATAAATCCGAAAGTCCATAACATTTTAGACATTGGTACTGGAAATGCTATTATACCTATTATTTTAAGTAAAAAGACATCTGCCAAAATAACAGGTGTAGAAATTCAAAAAGAATCATTTAAATTAGCTATTAAATCTGTGAAAATAAATCAATTAGAAAATCAAATTCAATTAATTCAAAGTGATATTAAAGAATATAGCCAAAAGTTATCCACTGAAACATTTGATGTAATTACCTGTAATCCACCTTTCTTTAAAATAAATGAAAATTCAAATGTAAATGAAAGTATTTATAAAAGAATTGCTAGACATGAAATTTACTTAAATTTAGAAGATATTATTACTATAAGTAAAAAAATATTAAAAAATAATGGCAGATTAGCTATAGTGCATAGACCAGAAAGATTAATAGAAATTATAATACTTATGAAAAAACATCGTATTGAACCAAAAAAAATTTGTTTCATTTATCCAAAAATAGGAAAAGAAGCCAACATATTATTAATAGAGGGTGTAAAAAATGGAAAATCGGGTTTAAAAATATTACCTCCCATTTATACATATGACACAAATGGTAATTATACAGAAGAAATTCAAAAATTTTTTAGTTAGGAGAATTCACTATGTCACAAATTAGTTATAATAACACTCCAACATTGTACTTGATACCAACTCCAATTGGTAATCTAGATGATATTACACTTAGAGCAATTCATGTATTAAAGGAAGTAGAAGTGGTATTTTCAGAAGATACAAGAGTAACTGCTCTATTATTAAATCATTTAAATATCAAAAAAAAATTAATATCTAATCATGAATACAATGAGAGAGAAAATAAAGATAAATTGTTAGAATACTTAAAAAACGGTTATTCTGTTGGACTGGTAAGTGATCGTGGAACGCCTGTTATTAGTGATCCAGGATATGAATTAGCTCAAGTGGCAATCGAAAATAATTACAATGTTGTATCTTTACCAGGAGCAACTGCATTAATACCAGCACTTACTGTTTCTGGAATTGAACCAATGCCTTTTTTATATTATGGTTTTTTAAATAGCAAAGAAAGTAAAAGAAAAAAAGAGTTAGAAAATTTAAAAAATATAAAATATACAATGATTTTTTATGAAGCTCCACATCGTATTACCAAGACATTAGAAGAAATGTTAGAAATTTTGGGAAATAGAAAAATTAGTATTTCTCGGGAAATAACTAAAAAATTTGAAGAAGTTTATAGAGGAACTATTCAAGATGTAATAGAAGAAACCAAGGAAATCAAGGGTGAAATCGTTATTGTTGTTTCGGGAAATAAAGAAGAAATTTCCTATGATGATTTAAGTATCGAAGATCATATTAATTTGTATATTAAAAATGGTTTAAATTCTAAAGAAGCAATCAAAAAAGTAGCAGAAGATAGAAATATTAAAAAAAGCGAAGTTTATAATATTTATCATAGAGGTGAATAAAATGAAATTGATAGTAGGACTAGGAAATCCTGGAAAAGAATATGAACAAACACGTCACAATATGGGCTTTATGATAATTGATGCTTTTGCTTCAAAACATCATATAGTGATTAATAAAAATAAGTTTGATGGGCTTTATACAGAATTTATGGATCAAAATGAGAAAGTTATACTTTTAAAACCTCAGAAATATATTAATTTATCTGGAGAAGTAATTAAAAAATATATGGATTTTTTTAAAATTTCAATTAATGATCTATTAATTATTAATGATGACTTAGATATGCCATTTGGTAAAGTTAAAATTAAATATAAAGGTAGTAGTGGTGGTCATAATGGTCTTAAAAATATTGAATTGCATTTAAAAACACAGGAATATAAAAGAATTAAAGTGGGAATATCTAATAATAAACAAATTGATACAAAAGATTATGTTTTAGGAAAGATAACAGACAAAAAATCATTAGAAGAAACGATTCAATTAGGTGTTCATATCTTAGAGGATTATTTCAATATTTCCTTTGACAATTTAATGAATAAATATAATTAATGATACAAATGTATCATTTTTGTCGTAAAGAAAGGAGAAAAAATATGTCAATTTTTAATCAATTTATTACAACTAAAGAGTCTTCTATTTCAGGTCTTACAGATGAATTAAAAGCTATTTACATTCAAAGTAGATATCAGGACAATTCTATTGTTGTTGTTACAAATACTTTATATGAAGCAAATATACTATTTCAAAGATTAAAAAGTTACACTAACGAAGTATTGTTTTTTCCCATGGATGATTTTTTAACAAGTGAAGCGTTAGCTGTTTCTCCTGAATTGAAAACAACAAGATTGGAAACACTTTATTCCTTATTAAAAAACAATCATCAAATTGTAGTAACAAATTTAATGGGATATTTAAGATATTTACCAACAAAAAAAGTATTAAATAACAAAATTATATCTTTAAAAGTAAATCATGATTATAATATGAATGAACTGATTCAAAAAATTTATTCTATAGGTTATACTAAGGAAACAATTACCTCTGTAACAGGAAATTATTCTACTAGAGGATTTGTCATTGATATCTTTCCTATTATGGAAGAACATCCTATTCGATTAGAATTCTGGGGAGATACTTTAGATAGTATAAAATATTTTGATGAAAATACTCAAAAAACAATTTCTAGTTTATCAGAAATAAATATTTTTCCGAATACAGAAACTTTAACAGAAACAAATGAAGAATTAAAAAAGTATTATGAAATAGCCAATTATGGAATTTCAACAAATATAAATCATTATTTATCTCAAGCAATTACTATCTATTACAATTATGATGAATTATTAAAAGGATATGAATTATTACTTTCAGAAATAAAAGATTATAATGAAACGAATCATCAAAATGAAAAATATATGAATCATTTGGATGAAATAGAGGAAAAATCTACTATTTATTTATTATCATTTGATAATTGTGTACAAAGTACAGCAAATTATGCTTCTTATAATTTAGAAGAATTGCCGAAAAAAATAGAAGATTTAGAGAAACAATTATCAAGTTATATAGAGCATAAAAAAACAGTTATAATTTGTTTATCAGACCAATATAAAATTAATAAAGTATTAGATGAACTATCTATTCCAACAATTTTAACAAATGAAAATGAGATTTTTTCTCAAAAAATTAATATTATTCAAAAAAATATAATGAATGGTTTTTTGTTTGAAAATTATATTGTAATTAGTGAGAATGAATTATTTCATAAAAAGAATGTCATTTCTAAATATCATAGCACTTTTAAATATGGTACTAAAATAAGAGATATTAATAAATTAAATATTGGAGATTATATTGTTCATAATTTATATGGAATCGGTAAATACATGGGTTTAAAAACTTTACAAAAAAATGGCTATAAAAAAGATTATTTGACAGTAGAATATCAAGACCATGATAAACTTTATATACCGGTTGAAAAAATTGAATTTATTAGTAAATTTTCATCAAATGAAGGTGTACAACCTAAAATTAATAAATTAGGTTCTTCTGAATGGGAAAAAACAAAGTTAAAAGTTCGTAAAAAAATAGAAGATATAGCAGGTGACCTAATAAGATTGTATGCAGCTAGAGAATCAAGCATAGGATTTGCAATGGAAAAAGATGACGAAACACAAATTTTATTTGAAAGTAGATTTCCTTATCAAGAAACGGAAGATCAAAAGAAAGCCTCGGAAGAGATAAAAAAAGATATGGAAAGTTTAAAACCAATGGATCGATTATTATGTGGAGATGTTGGTTTTGGTAAAACAGAAGTTGCTTTTAGAGCTATTATGAAAGCTATTTTGTCAGGAAAACAAGTAGCTTATTTATGTCCGACAACTATCCTATCTAATCAGCATTATAATAACGCTTTGGAAAGATTTAAGAATTTTCCAGTAAACATAGCGTTATTAAATCGTTTTGTTACACCGAAAGAAGTGAAACAAACACTACAGGACTTAAAAGAAGGAAAAGTAGATTTTATTATTGGTACTCATCGTTTACTAAGCGAAGATGTTCAGTTTAAAAATTTAGGATTATTAGTAATAGATGAAGAACAAAGATTTGGTGTAAAGCATAAAGAAAAAATTAAATCATTAAAAAATAATATTGATATTTTGACATTATCAGCTACTCCAATTCCTAGAACTTTGCAAATGTCAATGATGGGAATACGAAATTTATCTTTAATTGAAACACCACCAGTAGATCGTTTTCCGGTTCAAACTTATGTACTAGAAGAAAATAATAGCATTATTAAAGATGCCGTTTATAAAGAAATTGCTCGTGATGGCCAAGTATTTATTTTGTATAATTATGTAGCGGATATTGAAAGAAAGAAACAAGAATTAGAGAGAATCTTACCAGGTGTAAAGATTGGTTTTGCACATGGCAGAATGTCAAAGACAGAATTAGAAAATGTAATGCTTCGCTTTATAAATAAAGAATTTGATGTTTTATTATGTACGACTATTATTGAAACTGGTATTGATATACCAAGCGCTAATACTTTAATAATTATTGATGCAGATCATTTTGGTTTATCCCAATTGTATCAAATAAGAGGTAGAGTAGGAAGAAGCAATAAAATAGCTTATTGTTATTTAATGTATAATAAAGGTAAGTCTTTATCAGATATTGCTACGAAACGATTAAACGTTATAAAAGAATTTACTGAGCTTGGAAGTGGTTTTTCAATTGCTATGCGAGATTTATCTATTCGAGGTGCTGGTGATATTTTAGGAAGCGAGCAAGCTGGCTTTATTGATACAGTAGGTATTGATTTATATTTACAAATGTTAGAGGAAGAGGTAAATAAAATAAAAGGTTTACCTGTAAAAACAATTTCAAAAGAAGATGAAAAACCTCTTATTGATATTTCAACATCTATAGAAGATAGTTATGTAGATGATACGGATTTAAAATTAGAAATTCATAAAAAAATTAATGAAATTGATACTTATGAAAAATTGTTGGAAATCAAAGAGGAATTGGAAGATCGATTTGGTAAAATCAGCGATAACTTGTTAATTTACATGTATGAAGAATGGTTTGAAAAATTAGCAAAAAATTTGAAAATTAACAAGATTAGACAAACACCTAACTTTATTGAAGTAACTTTACCAAAAGAAATATCAAATAATTTAAATGGTGAATTATTCTTTAAAGAGGTTAGTAATTTATCAAGAATGTTTCGCTTTTCTAAAAAACAGGATAACATTATTATTACCTTAGATATTATTAAATTAGATAAACATTTTATTTATTACTTGATTGATTTAATGAAAATATTACAGAAATCTATAAATTAAGTAGTTTTAATACTTGAAATTCTAATGCTTATTTGATATATTAGACATGTAAATAAAAATAGTAATATAGTTTGTAGATAGCAAATTTTTAGCGTTTGCTATATGCAAACGGGGGGGGGGAGTATTTTTAAATACCTCTTCTTTTTTGTTGCTATAAAAGGGAAGGATGAAGGACATGAAAAAAGGATTTACATTAATAGAATTATTAGCTGTGA
>URZL01000004.1 GCA_900552335.1 uncultured Mycoplasmatota bacterium
GGATACCAAGATATCGATATCAATTATGGAATGTAGAGAGTAATAGAAATGAAGGAGCAGAAGAAGCTATTAACATTGTGTTTGAAAATAAAAATACAACTGTATCAAATGGAACACAAAATGGCGAATGGTTAACGCATCCAGCATTTACCTCATTTGATACGAATGGAATATGGGTAGGAAAGTTTGAAACAAGTTATGATGAAGAAACTTATACAAATAGTAGTTTATTTTTAACAAAAAATCCAAATTATGCTTCTGCTACTAATGCATCAAACATTATAATCAAACCAAATGTTAGAAGTTTAACAAGTAAAGTGGTAAGTGCATTTTATACCTTAGGAAGAGGAGTTAATGAAAGTTTAAACTCTCATATGATAAAAAATATGGAATGGGGAGCAACTGCTTATTTAACATATTCCTTATATGGAAAATGTACAACAGATGGATGTGAAGAAGTCTATATTAATAATATTAATACAGGATATCGAGGAGCAACCGCAAAATTTTCAGGTCAATTGGAATATAGTGGAACTATTACCGGATGTAGCGGAGCAACTGCAACAGCCGGAGTAAGTAGTAATCAACCTAGTTGTGCATCTGGATATGCTTATGATGAATCGAACAATAAAGCAAGTACAACCGGAAATATCAGTGGAATTTATGATATGAGTGGAGGAAACTGGGAATATGTAATGGGAGTCATTCAAGATGCATCTGGTAAACCAATGAGTGGAAAAAATAATTTATACAACTCAGGATTCAATGGAACTTATGGATGCCCAACATGTGATAAACAAACAGCAACATCTAAAACAAATGGAATAGCATTCCCAACAGATACAAAATATTATGATTTATATAAAGTTGATGATTTATCAAAAGATGAATGGTATAAATATACGAATAGTAAACTAGGAGATGCTTCAAAAGAAGTAGCTATTACTAAAACAAATGACTCTAGTGAAAATAGAGGTTTATGGTTTAGTGATTATGCAAATTTTTCTACGACTACTGCCCCTTGGGTCGTTCGTGGGGGCGATTTCAACAATGGTTCGGGTTCCGGCGTGTTCTGCTTTCTTCGTCATTATGGAAATGACCACAGTCTTGGCGGTTTCCGTGTAGTATTAGCTTATTAATAAATTAAAAAATAACATTTCTTATATATTATAATGAAATAATTTAAAGACATCTAAAAAGATACAAAAGTATCTTTTTTCTTTAAAAAACAATTGAAAACTATTTAAATTATAATCAATTTGTGATAAAATCAATAAGGATTAGAAAAAGGAGTATGTAAGATGAAAAAAACAAAAATTATTTGTAGCATTGGACCAGCAAGTTGTTCTCCAGATGTAATGGAACAAATGGTCAAAAGTGGAATGAATGTAGCAAGAATTAATTTTTCTCACGCTACAGAAGAAGAAAAAAAAGGAGTAGTAGCATCTGTTCACGAAGTTAGAAAAAGAACTGGCGCTAATGTAGCTATTCTATATGATACAAAAGGACCAGAATTTAGAAATGGTATGCTAGAAAATGGTGAAATTAATCTAGTTGAAGGAAAAACAATTCGTGTTGTAAAAGAAGAAGTTCTAGGAAATGAAGAAAGATTCAGCGTTAATCATCCTCAAGCCATTGATTCATTAAAAGTAGGAGATGTTATTTTACTAGAAAATGGATTAATGAAAATGGAAGTTATTAGTGAAGATAATGACGGTGGCGTAACATGCAAAATTGTAAATGGTGGCGTTTTAGGAAACAAAAAGAGTTTAAGTGTTCCTGGAGTTCACTTAGATATTCCATTTATTAGCAAACAAGATAGAGAAGATATTATCTATGCTTGTGAACATGAAGGTGACTTCATTGCTTTATCCTTTGTTTCTACAAAAGATGATGTTCTAGAAGCAAAAGAAATTTTAAAAGAATATCATAGAGAAGATATGAAAATTATTTCTAAAATTGAAAGTACAACAGGTGTTTCTAACTTAGACGAAATTGTAGAAGTTAGTGATGGTATCATGGTAGCAAGAGGTGACCTTGGTGTAGAAGTACCAATGGAAGAACTACCATTCTTAGAAAAAATTATGATTCAAAAATGTAGAGAACAAGGAAAAATTTGTGTAGTAGCAACTGAAATGCTTGAATCAATGAAAAAATCAGCTAGACCTACTAGAGCAGAAGTTTCCGATGTAGCATATGCTGTTATGTCAGGCGCAGATGCTGTTATGTTAAGTGGGGAAACTACAATGGGTAAATTCCCAATTGAAACAGTTAGAAGTATGGCTAATATCTGTATCAATGCAGAAGAACATTTAGAAATTCGTCCAACATTTGAATATAAAAAACAAATTGGAATTACTCAAACAATAGCAAATAGTGTAGTAGAAAGTGCTAACATGTTACATGCTAAAGTAATTGTAGCAGCAACAGTTTCTGGTTTTACAGCAAGAAAAATTAGTAACTTAAGACCTAATTGTGCTATCTTAGCTGCTTGTCCAGATGAAGCTGTATGTCGTTCTTTAGCGCTTAACTGGGGTGTTTATACAGTTAATGTGCCTATCTTAAAAACAACAGATGAAGTAATTGAAGAATCTATAAAAAAAGCAAGAGAATTTGTTGCTATGCAACCAAAAGATATTATGATTGTTACTGGTGGTTTCCCTAATACTGGTATGAAAAAAACAACAAATTTAATGAAAATAGAAGAAATATAAGCCGTATGGCTTTTTTTCTTGACTTTAAATTGCTATATGTTACAATAAACGAGGGTGAAAAGTATGAAAAAAATAGGAATATCAATATGTATTATTACACTTTGTTTTTTTGCTATATTCTTGTATTTCTATCATCAAAATAAACTATTTGAAAATAATTTTCATGAAGTTGTAAAAGTACAAAAAGAAACAAAAGTATATAACGAAAATCAACAAGAAATTGGTATTATTTATCCAAATACCATATTAGAACTAGAAAAAACAGAGAAAAAACAATATCGAATAAAAGATACGGATTATTACATTGATTACCATTATTTGGAAAAAGCAGACAAAAATATATTGCCAAAATTACTCGTTTTTAATCGAAATATTGTAACCAATTCTAATTTTAATTTATATCAAGAAGATCATAAAATGATAGAATGGAAAGAAACAAAAGAATTTGAGATTTATAAAGAAAATGAAACAACTTATACGATTTTTTTCCTGAATCAATACTTTGAAATTTCAAAAGATGAAATCAAAGAAATAAAAGAAGTAAAAAATACAGAACAAGAATATGCTGAGAAAATACCTGTTTTGTATTTTAATAAGATTGAAAACAATCATCAATATAATAACTCTATTAGAGAATCTAGATATCAGGAAATTATTCAATATATAGATAAACAAGAACTGAATAAAATAAGCGTTGACACTTATCAAGAGTGGGTAAATGGAAAAATTAAATTACCAAAAAATAGCATTCTTTTATTAAGTGATAAAGAAAATTTAGATGAAAAAATTGATGTAAAACCAGATAATATACCACTTACTAATGAGCAAAGCTTTCCTTTTAAACCAAATGCTTTTCAAATTAACAATACGATTACCCTAGCAGATATTAAAATGATTCTAAAGGGTAGCAATTTAATTAATGTAACAATAGATGATACAAAACTTGCTAGTAAAATACCCGTTTTAAATTATCATTTCTTTTATGGAGAAGGAGAAGTTTGTACAGAATCTATCTGTTTATCATTAGATAAGTTAGAGGAACAATTTCAATATTTAAATCAAAACGGTTATAAAACGCTAACAATGCGAGAATATATTGATTGGTATAATGGAACAATCGAATTACCAGAAAAATCAGTTCTATTAACGATAGATGATGGTGCCATGGGAACTAGTAATCATTTACCATTTTTATTAGACCAATATCAAATTCATGCTACGTTATTTTTAATTACAGCTTGGTGGCCCAAAGAAAATTACGTTTCTGATTATTTAGATATTGAGTCCCATGGCTATGATATTCATTTAAGTGGTACTTGTGGTAAAGCTAAATTGCTTTGCTTAAAGAAAGATGAAAAAATAAAAGATTTAAAACAATCTATTTCTTTATTAAATACTTCTCAAGCATTTTGCTATCCATTCTATAAATATGATAATACTAGTATAAAAGCAGTGGAAGAGGCAGGATTTGAAGTGGCGTTTGCTGGTGGTTTTGTTTCTTCAACAAGGAATAGCAATCGCTATTTAATCCCTAGATATCCAATCTATAATACAATTACATTAAACCAATTTATAAATATGATTCAATAAAGTATAGAAATTTCTATACTTTTTTAGGTGCTTTACTTTAAAATAGCTATAATATGTGTTAGAATAGGAGATGATGATATTCACTATTTGTCTAATAGAAAAGGAGTAAAAAAATGAATGATGTAATAATAAAACAAATAGAACAATTATTAGAAAAAAAGATTACTACTGGAAAAGTAATTGAATTATTTTATAATATAGGAAAAATATTGGATGAAAATCACTACAATTATTATCAACTTGCTAAATTAGATGTTTTAATACGTCAAAAATATGGATTAATGATATCTTTATCAAGAAAAAATTTAATGAAAATAATCAAATTTTATCAAATTAGTAAAGAAATCCCTTTAAAAAAATTACAAAAAATAGATTGGAATAGTTATTTGCTTTTAATTAATAAATCTAATTATGAAGAATTAATAGATATTTTTATTGAAAATAAAATGAATAAAAGGGAGCTAGAATATTACATAAAAACAGGAAAAATGATGAACATTTGCATGAAATATAAAGATCCAGCAACCAATGAATTCTTAAAAGTACAACAAAGTATAATAAAATAAATAAAATAATGGTATAATAATATTAGTAATAAAAGCGTCAAGGAGGAAACATGAACTATATAAAAAAGAAAACAAACCATTATGATATACATATGATAGAAACAGATAAATTTAAAAAAAATGTAGTAAAATTTTACTTCAGAAGTCCCATTCAAAACCAATTAGAAGAAATAAAAAGAGATATTTTATGCAATCTTTTAGTTTTAGGAACTGAAAAATATTCAACAAAAAGAGAACTAGAAAAAAAATGTGAAGATTTATTTGGTGCTAATATATCCATTAATAATGTAAAATCGGGTAACTATTTTATTTTTTCTATTTCTCTTTCTTATTTAAGTAAAAAATATACAAAAGAAGATTTAACAGAAGAAGCGATTACTTTCTTAAAAGACATTATTTTTTTCCCAAAACTTGTAAATCATTCTTTTGATGAAAAATTAGTTTCTCTAGCCAAAGAAATGTATCTAGAAGAGATTGAAAGTATAGCAGATAGTCCAAGTTCTCTTAGTGTCATTCAAATGCGTTCTTATACCAGCAAAAATTCCAATTATGCTTATGATCCTTATTTTCATATCAATGATATCAAAAAAATTACAGCAAGTGATCTTTATGAATGCTATCAAAAAATATTAACAGAGTCAGAATTTGATGTCATGATGATTGGAAATAATCTAAATAGTAAAGCATTAGAAAATTTGACAATTCATTCTACTGAATATAATCAACCATTTTATGATCCAGTAGAAGGAGTAGCAAAAGAAAATGAAATCGTTGAAGAAAAAGACTATAATCAAAGTAAACTAGCGATTTCTTACCAAATTCAAAATTTAAATGATTTTGAAAAAAAATATGTAATGTATGTATTTTCTTATATCCTAGGAGGTAGTAGTGATTCTTTACTATTTAAGAAAATAAGACAGGAACATTCTTTGTGCTATTACGTCAATTCAAGTTATTTATTTTTTTACCAGATGTTAGAAATAACTGCAGGTATTCAAAGTAAAAATTTAAAAGAAACAGTAGCGCTTGTAAAAGAAGCAATTCAAGAAATTCAAGATGGAAAATTTTCAGAGGAAGAGATAGAAAAAGCTCAAATTACTTATCAAAGTGCTTGGAAAGAAATTGTAGATAGTCCATTCTCTATTCTAAATATGTATCTTTCCCATAAATATTATCAATTGGATTTAATGGAACAACGTATGGAACAAATAAAAAAAGTGACAATGAAAGATGTTATAGAAATTTCTAAAAAAATACAATTAAGCACAATTTACTTATTGAAAGGAATGAATGAGGATGAAGAAGAAGCCACTTTATAATTTGGAATTAAATTTATATGAAGAAACTTTAAAAAATGGACTTAGAATTTACATGATTCCAAATGACAGGATAAATAACATTTACGTTACATATACTACTTTTTATGGCTCTTGTGACAATGAATTTATTCCGATTGGTAAAAGCGAATATGAACGAGTTCCAGATGGTATTGCTCATTTCTTAGAGCATAAAGTTTTTGAACAAAAAGATGGAGTAGATCCATTTAGCTTTTTTTCAAAAAATGGAGCAGATGTAAATGCATACACTAGTTTTTATGGAACTACTTATTTATTTTCGGGAATAGAACATTTTAAAGAGAATATTCAGTATTTATTAAATTATGTAGAAAGTCCTTATTTTACAGATGAAAATGTTGAAAAAGAAAAGGGAATTATTCTTCAAGAGTTAAAAATGCATAAAGATAATCCTTATCGTGTTGGAAAAATACAACTAATTGAAAATGCTTTTGTTCATAATTCCATTCGTATTCCTGTTATTGGTACAGAAAGCAGTATTCAAGCTATTACAAAAGAAAATTTATATGACTGTTATTACACATTCTATCATCCATCAAATATGATTTTAGTAATTACAGGCAATTTTAATCCAGAAGATGCTTTAGAATATATTAAAGAAATAGAAGAAACGAGAGCATTAGAAAAACAAGATGAAATTCAAATAAAAAAAGAAGAAGAACCAGATCATGTTTTTCAGGCAGAACAAATCATTCACCAAAATGTCAGCATTCCTAAAGCTTTTTTAGGTATCAAATTGAATCTTACAAATTTATCTAAAAAATATTCAAAATACATGATTCGACGCTATCTACATATGTATATGAATATTCAATTTGGAAATACCTCTCTTTTACAAGAACAACTAATAAATGAAAATATTATTAATAGTGAAATAGAAATTGACCAAATCAGTACAGATGATCATCTTTTATATATTTTATTTGCAGACACAAAAAAGCCAGAAATTTTATTAGACAAAATGATAGAACAATTACAAAATCAAAAAATAGAAGAAGCCGATTTTATTAGAAAGAAAAAGTTATATTTAGCTTCCAATATTTCTATGAGTGACAATATCTACCGATTAAATGAAAAAGTAATTAATGATATTCTTTTAAATAAAGAAGTGATAACGGACTTTTATAAAGTATATGATGAATTAAATCTTGAAACTTTATATGATATCATTCAAAATTTAGATTTTTCAAATATATGTAAATTAATTGTGAAAGATTGATAAAATCTTCAAAATTTGCTACAATACTATTAGGATGTGAGAATATGAAAAAAGGTTTTACTTTAGCTGAGTTAATTGGTGTGTTAGTTATACTAGCTTTAATTGGAATGATAACAATTCCTTCTGTAACTGACTCCATCAAACAAAATAAAAAGAAAATCTGCAATATTAGTTTTAATAACATTATAGAAGAAGCAAAAAGCTGGGCAAGCAACAACATAGATAAATTACCTTCTTCTGGAGAACAGGTAGAAATAGCCTTTTCTGATTTAGTAAAATATGGATATTCAGAAGATAATTTGGTAGATCCAACTACAAAGCAGGATTTTACAGATGATTGGAAAGTAATAATTACCAAAACAGAAAATCGTTTAGAATACAAAATTTATAAGGGAGAAGAATATATAAATCCTTCTGACTATTGTGGCTAAAATCCTTTATGGATTTTTTTCTTTATGATATAATGAAATAGGTGATTGGTATATGTATTTATTGTATGGGCTAGAAGATTATTTAATTCAAGAGGAAATCAAAAAAATAATAGAAAAAGATAAAATAGAAGAAATTAATATTAATAAATATAACTTAGAAAATAATATGATTGATAATGTAATAGAAGATGCTACTACAATTTCACTATTTCAAGATAAAAAAGTTATTATCGTAGAAAATGCTTATATTTTTTCGGGAACAACCAATAAAAAATTACCAGAACAAAATACAGACTTGTTATTAGATTACTTAAATCATGCAAATCCTAATACTGTACTGATTTTTACCTTAATAAAAGATAAAATAGATACAAGAAAAAAAATTACGACTTTGATGAAAAAGAATGGAACAATTAAGGAATTTAATACAGTTTCTAATATCAATAATTGGATTACAAAAGAATTAGAACCATATCAAATGGATAAAAAAGAAGTAGAATATTTTATCAATAGAGTAGGGAATAATTTATCTATTTTAAAAGAAGAAATAGATAAATTAAAGCTTTATAAAGATGATGAAAAAGTTATTACACAAAAAGATATTGAACAACTAACACATAAAAATATTGATACGGATACTTTTAAATTAATAGATTCTATTTTATCGACAAGAAAAAAAGAAGCTTTAGAGTCTTTAGAAGAAATGATGAAATATGGGGAAGAACCTATTGCAATTATTATTATGCTTGCCAATCAATTTAGAATTATGTATCAATCAAAACAATTATTAAAAAAAGGCTATTCTGAAAGAGAAATAGCAAATTTACTTGAAATTCATGAGTTTAGAGTTAAAAAAGCTTTGGAAAAGGGCAGAAAATATAGTAGTGATGAAATATTAAAAAAATTAGAAGATTTAGCAGATTTAGATTATCAAATCAAAAGCGGACAATTGGATAAAAATATTGGACTAGAATTATTTATTTTAAACATGTAAAAAGAGCTATAATTAATAGCTCTTTTAAAATTCCATATTTAACAAATCATCATCATCAGATTCATCTATTGTTTCTTTTTTTACTTCTTTTTTATCAGGTTTTACTTCTGATTTTACTTCTGGTTTAGATGGTTCTGTAAAATCTAAACCCCAATCATCTGCCACCTCTGTTTGTATTTTTGTCTGATTATCTTCTTTTTTGTTTTCGGGTACTTCTTGTTTATTTTCTTTGATTTCTACTTTTGGTTTTTCTTGCGTTTGTGATAAATTTGTATATTCAAGAGCATGATTTAAATCATAAGTACTTCCTTTATCCTCTTCTGAATTTTCAAATTCGATTTGTTTTAAAACTTCTTCAAAAGTAGTATAACCTTCTACAACCTTTTCAAGTCCATCTTGAAGTAAAGTCGTTACATCTGATGTATATACTAATTTTCTTAATTGTTCTTTTCTAAGATTACTACTAATAGCATCTTTAATTTTTTGATCAACAATTAATACTTCATGAATCGCAATTCTTCCTTTATAACCATTACCACAAATTTCACATCCTTCAGCTGAATAAATCTCATCCACATCACGATGTAAAACTTTTTTAAACAATTCTTTTTCATAATCATTTGTTTTTCTAAGTTTACGGCAATGAGGACATAACTTACGAGCTAATTTTTGAGATATAATACCTTCCAATGAACTTGCAAGTAAGTATCTTTCAACATCCATATCTAGTAAACGTTCAATTGTATTCAAAGAACTGTTTGTATGGATAGTAGATAGAACGATATGTCCTGTAATAGAAGCACGAACGGCAATACGAGCAGTTTCTGTATCACGAATTTCACCAATCATAATAACGTTAGGGTCTTGACGAAGAATAGAACGAAGAGCAGTTGCAAAGGTTAAACCAATTTCGCTATTAGTTTGTACTTGATTAATACCTTCGATATTCATTTCAATTGGGTCCTCAACTGTAATAATATTAGTGTCTTCACGATTTAGTCTTTGCAAAATGGCATATACAGTAGTAGATTTACCACTACCAGTAGCACCAGTAACCAAAATAATACCATTTGGTTCTGAAATAATTTTTAATACTTTTTCGTAATTTGATTTAGAAAAACCTAAATTTTCAAGACCACTAGAACTCATTGAATAATCCAAAATACGGATAACAATTTTTTCTCCATTCATTGTAGGTAAACAAGAAACACGAAGATCTAAATTAATACCTTGTAGAGTTGCTTTAATAGCACCATCTTGTGGTAATCTTGTTTCTGTAATATTCATACCAGCAATAATTTTAATACGTGTCACCAAGTTCTTTTTAATAGAATTAGGAACTTCTGCATAGTCACTTAAAGCACCATCAATACGAATTCTAATTTTCATAAAATTTTCATGTGGATCAAAGTGAATATCACTGGCCCCTTTATTACTAGCATCTACTAAAATTTCGTTTACTACCTCAACAATCGGCATTTTATCGAAATCAAATTTTTTCAACATATGAATTTCCTCCCCATTTTATTCATTTTGGACTAGCATTTATCCTAAAACTATTATATAATAGTTTTAGGATAATGACAAGGTAAAGGTGACAAGTTTATGAAAAAAAATAATAAGGGGTTTACACTAATTGAAACTTTAATTGTCTCTACTTTTGTAGCTGCTACATTGACTTATTTGTTTATACAAATTAACAATACGTTGACAAATTATGATATTACATATCGTTATGATTCGATTAATGCAATCTATAATGCTAATACCATTACGTCTTATTTAAAACAAAATGGATATCAAAATCTAATTACATTAAGTGCTTCAAGTGGATATGTCGATATTACAACAAGTACTAATGTAAATGGAAATAGTACCTATTATAACTTATTAATAGATAAAACCAACGCTAAAACAGTTCTATTTACAACTGCTGATATGGGAAAAATAAAAGAAAATATTCAATCAACATCCTATTCAGAAGAATTAAAAAGATATATTAATAAAAAAGATGTTTCATCAAGTACTACGAATGAATATATCATCATAGTAGAATATAAAGATAATACTTTTGCATCAGCAAAGTTGGGAGGTTAGTAATATGAATAAAAAGGGATTTACCTTAGTAGAATTTGCCATTTCCTTTTGTTTAACAGCCGCTATCGCACTTCTTATTATGCAACTCATTTTATCTATGAAAAGTATATATCTAAATGGAAACATAAAAACAACATTATTAAGTAAACAGGGTATTATGTTAGAACGTATTTATAAAGATTTCGATAACAACAATTTAAAAAGTGTAAGTAGCTGCGGCTTATCTTGCTTAACTTTTACTTATATGAATTCGAAAAATGAAACATTTTCAGCAGACTTAAAATTAGATCCTTATAATGCAACTATTACTTATGACGATTATACTATTAAATTAAACAATGGCTCTTATATAGGGGATATTGATGTCGATAATTCTACTATAAATGGTGTTAATGCATCTTATAATAATTCATTATTGGCGATTCATATTCCAGTTTACAACGAATTTGTAGAAGGAGATATGGGATTTAATTTAACCTTTCCATATAACAATGTAAATACTTCTGTTAATATTTCTATGTCTTTAAAGAATGCAACCATTACATTAGATGGTATGACTATTCCATTAACATCTGTAGCAAACATAGATGGTACATATGCAGAACTTTTCTATCACAATATAGCTTCTACTCAAGAATTATTTCAATCTGTAGATGAAGTAAAAAGAAGTGAAACAACTAATAAAAGAAGTGCACTATTTGCTCTTGACCTATTTAAAGGAAAATACCAAGAAAATCTAAATACCAATGTTTTTGAATTTTTATTGTTATATCCTAGTTATAGTGCAACAGAAAATAATCATTGGTATCAAATAAATAATTTTTTCAAAAATGAAATAGAAGGATATACACCTATCAGTATTGCATGGAATAATAAATGGGATTCTTATGGTCATTTTAATGGATTTACTAAAATAATAGAAGACAATGAATGTGGCTACATCAATAGTAATGACAGTACTCACAGTAATTGTTATACTTTCTTAGGTGCAAAAAAATTAGTAAACAATAAATTTAACTTTAATCAAAATGGAACTAACTTAACTGCTACTTCTGTTCGATTATTGGTTAGATGTGATGATTACATTAATAAATACGCTCTATCAAAAATAACACAATAAAATTAGTATTATACTTCCTGCTATCATAGCATGTAATATTCTTGCTACTAAATAGGGGAAGTATTTTATTTTAGTATCACAAATTAAACTTAAAATTTGGCTATGAATACTAAACCCACCAAAAGATAAAAATACAGTAATCCAGAAAACTTTTATATGATTGGAACAGTTTAGTAAACTAACTTGATTAATCCCTTGGGTCATTTCTAAAATACCGGAGAAATAAGGCATAATACTAGTTGGCAATAGATGGTTATGTTGAATAATAGCCGTAATCATGTAAAAAAAGCAGATACTTCCTAGGATTGTAATTAAAGTATCAAATGTTTTTTTTATAGAAGAAGATAAAGTTTTTCCAAAAGATTGTGTTTCTTTTTGATAAAAATTTCTTTTTAAGGTAAAAAAGGAGAAAGAAGAACTTTCTTTTGATGCATAAAAATTTTGAAATAAAAAAGCTAATATAAAATTGGTAATATAGGTGATTATTAAAATAAGAATACTTAGTTTAAAATCATTTAACAAAATACGAACTGTACCTAAAATAAATAAAGGACTGGCAAACTGCGAAATCATCAATATTTTTGTGGCTTCTTTCTCATTCAGCTTTCCTTTTTTCAATGCCTCTTTAATATAAAAGGCATTTCCAGGTGACCCTGTCAACATACTCATCATTAAAATAAATGCTGCATTTTCATTCAATTTAAAAAAACTCATAATCGGTTTTGCAAATTCACTTGTGATTTCAATAAAACCATAATTCATTAAAAAATTAGAAAAGAGAAAAAAAGGTAACAAAGCAGGTACGACTTTATAAAACCATAAATGAATTGCCTCTTTAATGGTTACCATAATTAAGTCAGAGGAAACAATTAATTCAATTGTTAAAAATAAAAATAAAATTAAGCATAATAATTTATTAAGACATTTCATAATTCACCTCTGCACGCTTATACTATAATGATATTGTTTTTAGAAAGGAACATGATATGAAATTAAATAATCAAAAAAGAAATAAACGATTTATAATTTTATTTTTTCTTTTATTCTTATCGGTTATTATTCCATTACCTTATTACATAGAAAAAGACGGGGGAATAATTGATACAAGTGGGCGAATAGAAGTTGAAAATGCCTATCCTACCAGTGGCAAATTTTATATGACCTATGTAAGTGAAATGAAAGTAAACTTACCAATTTACATCATTAGTTTTTTTGAAAAAAATTGGGATTTAATCAAAAAAGAGCAAGTGGTTTTAAATAACGAAACAGAAGAAGAGAGTAATTTTCGCTCTAAATTATTACTAGAAGAATCTACTCAAAATGCCATATTAGCGGCAACCACTCTAGCACATCTTTCACCCATTATTCAATCAGAAGAATGTTATGTCACATATGTAGATCCAATTGCTCAAACCGATTTAAAAATAAAGGATAAAATTAAAAAAATAGAAGGAATAGAAGTAACAAATAAAAAGCAAATCTCTTCTATTTTAAATGAATATAAAGAAAATGATACAATTGAAATAGAAGTTGAAAATGAAAATAAAATATATCATAGAACCGCTAGATTAATGAAGATAAATCAAAAAATAACCATAGGAATTATGATTACAGTAAAAAGAAATATGAGTACTAACCCTAAAATTGATATTCGATTTGAAAAAGGAGAGTCGGGTAGTAGTGGTGGATTAATGATGGCTTTAAATATCTACAACGCTTTAGTAGAAGATGATATTACGGGTGGTAAAAAAATAGCTGGTACTGGCACAATTGATGAAAATGGTAATGTTGGTGAAATAAGTGGAATTGTTCATAAAATTAGAGGTGCTGAAAATAATGCAGACATTTTTCTTGCTCCATCTGGAGAAAATTATGAAGAAGCACTTCGTGTAGTACAAGATGAAAAATTAAATATTCAATTAATAGAAGTATCTACATTAGAAGAAGCAATTCAAAAAATTAAAGAAGGCAATTAGGCCTTCTTTTCATTTAATTCTACATAAATTGTACGATCATAATTGTGCTGTCCAGTATTTTTTTCTTCTAGCTCATCGTCGGTAATTAAGAAAAAATTATATTCCAAACGATCTTCACCATTCGAAGTAACAGGATCATCCCAAGTCAAATCTAAATGACGCCAACTTCCATCTACAAATACACAATTCCATGTATGTTTTGGACTAAAAATTTTATAATTTTTAAATCCTAATTTATCTAAAAATAAAGCCATAGCGTCTGTATATCCACTACAAATTGCTTTTCCATTAAATAACACACCATATGCAGTATTTGAAGCGGATGGGGTATCTTCATTTAAACCATTTTTAATAGCATTAGCATGTTCTTCATCATATCTTGTATGATTAATAATATAATCATGAACAGTTTTTATTTTTTCTCGATCTGACATATTATCTGTAATAATTTCAGAAATAATTTCATCTATTTTTTGATCAATTAATTCAATTTGTTTTTTAGAATAAATTTTTTCAAATGTTACATAAACTCTTCCTAAGGTATTATAATTAACATAAATTTTGTTATAGCTATTATAAGTAGCAACAAAATTATTGATATTAGATAAAATATAATTATCTTTTACAATTTTTTCTGTATATTTAATGCAATCTGGAAATTCTTCTGTACAATAATAAGTTAATTCACTCCAACCACCATCTAAAGCAGTATAAAATAAATTTAAAATGTCTTGTTCCTTTTTTGGATAAAAGTTATCGGTTAATTGAACATAACTCCAATTGTTTTCTTTGTAATAAATATTATTATCTTTTACTAATTGTTCATCTTTGTATACAATTTTTTCCATTGCAAAACGCATTAAAGAAGAATAATTTGTAAAAATAAAACCAATTGTTAAAAGAAGCAATATGGAAATGATTAATTTTTTCATAGCATCACCAATAATAGTATATCAAAAGATATTCCACTTTAAAATAAGAATTGTCAAAACTATACAAAAAAAGAGTAATTTATATTACTCCATATTATTAACTTTTAAAGTTAATCTTGATTTAGTACGAGCTACATAGTTTGCTGTAATAACGCCAGCAGAAGCTGCTTTATCAATTCTCTTAATAGCAACTGTTAAAGCTTCACCAGCAGCTGCTTTATCTTTAGAGGCAATTGCTTTTTCTACATTTTTAATAGCTGTTTTCATACTTGCTTTAAAATTGTTGTTTTCTACTTTCTTTTTAACACTTGTTTTTACTGCTTTTTTAGCATTTTTCATATTTGGCATTTTCTTCACCACCTGTCCTAATATAAATCTACTATATTTTAACAAATTTTATTTAAAAAAGCAATATTTTATTTGAATTTGGGCAAATTTATAATAGGTGATAGCATGAAACATGAAGTTGATTTAAGTAAATATTCTATTCGAACCGATTTAGTAATAGAAAAAGAAAATAAAAATTTTGAACATCAAGAAGAAAAAATCGATAATATCAAGATTACTACTACAAAATTAAAAGAAAATAATATGGTTCCTAACAAAAAAGCAGGAACTTATGTCACAATAGAGTTTGAAGATATAACCGATAGTGATAATGCTAAAAAAGTAGAGTCTGTTTTTGAAAAGGAGTTAAAAAAATTATTAAAAGAAACAAAAATAAAAAAAACCGATTCCTGCTTAGTTGTTGGACTTGGAAATATTGATTCTACACCAGATTCCATAGGACCATTAACCGTTCAAAATATCATTGTGACAAACCATATTTATTTATATGATGAATTAGACGCTAATTATAGAAGAGTGAGTTCTATTGCTCCAAATGTAACAGCTGTAAATGGAATTGAAACAGCTGATTATATTAAAGGAATTGTAAACATTTTGAAACCTGATTTTTTAATTGTGATTGATGCTTTAGCCAGTCGTTCTATTGAAAGGGTAAATAAAACAATTCAACTTTCTAACACAGGTATTACACCTGGGAGCGGAGTTGGAAATAATCGTACCGAAATTAGTGATCAAACACTAAATATACCAGTAATTGCGATAGGCATTCCTACTGTTGTAGATGCTGTAAGTGTGGTTGCAAATACCTTTCTTTTTATGGAAAAGCATTATGCGTTTTACAAGGATTTTTATCAAAATCCAATGAGCAAAATGATACCACCGGGTCAAATTAATTATATGAAAAAAGAATTTAAGATGAAAAAAGAAGATAATGAAAAAATATTTGGAGTATTAGGAACTTTAGAAGAAGAGGAAATAAGAAATCTTATTTTTGAAGTACTAACACCTATTGGATATAACATGATTGTTACGCCTAAAGAAGTAGATTTTGTTGTAAAAAAATTAAGTTTACTATTAAGCAATGGCATCAATAATAGTATTCATTTTAAAAAATGTAATAATTGTTAAATAAAGGAATATCTTCTATTAGGGTGAATAGTATGAATGATAATGTTAATATTTTAAATGAATATATGTCTAACATCAAAGTGGAAACAAATAATTTATATAATTTACATTTTAATGTAATTGGAATGAGTTTTATGGGATTACATAAAAAACTACAAGAATATTATGAAAATTTTAATTTATTTTATGATAATATAGCGGAGCGCATTAAAATGTTAAATGGGTTTCCAATTACTTCACTACCAAAAATAGAAGAAATATCTACAATTAAGTCTATGAAAAGCATGGATTTTAGCGCAAATCAGGTTTTTAGTATATTGGATAATGATTTTTCCTTTTTAACTGAATATACCAAAGATCTAATAAAGGTATTCCAAGAAAAAAAGGATTATTATACTGATCATATTTTAACGAACATTTTGATATACTTAGAAAAAGAATTATGGATGATAAAAAGTAGTTTAAAATAATTTAAAGCATATAATTTATTGGTGATAAAATGAACCATATTTTATATGCTTTTTTACTAACCACTATTGCTGGTTTTTCAACGTTAATTGGAACAATTGTTATTTTTATATCTAAGAAAAAAAAGGATTCTATTATTATTAGTTCGCTTGGTTTTGCGAGTGGGGTCATGATTTTGATTTCTTTTACGGATTTAATTCCTAATAGTTATCTTTTATTTTCGGGAACCTACAGTATAATTGTTTCTATATTACTTCTACTTATATCTATTAATATTGGAATTTTATTATCTAAATTATTAAACAAATTTATTCCAGATGATCAAAATTCGTTATATAGAGTAGGGGTTTTATCCATGGCAGCCATTATCTTTCATAACATTCCAGAAGGAATTGCTACCTATATTACAAATTGTTCTGATCAAGCATTAGGATTAACCCTTACAATTGCAATAGCGTGTCATAATATTCCAGAAGGCATCTCTATAGCTGTTCCTATTTATTATGCAACAGGAAGCAAGAAAAAGGCTTTTTTGTATACCTTTATATCAGGTATATCAGAATTATTTGGCGCTGTCATCGCTTATTTATTTCTGGCGCCTTATGTAAATGATTTTTTCATGGCCATGTTATATGCTATTATAGCTGGGATTATGGTTTATTTGGTTTTAACCGAGTTATTAAAAACATCTCTTAATTACCATAAAAAGAAAATTACATGGATATCTTTTATGATTGGTTGTCTTTTTATTTATTTTAATCATATTTTATTTCATTAAAAAAGAGAAAGTCTTTCTCTTTTTTGGGTTATTATCTTAATTCAAATGAATGATCGTCATTTTCATCTAAATGGAACGAATGACTATCTTCATCGTCAAAGCCCATTTTTTCGTTAGTTACTTTATTTGTTTTGTGTGTATCACAATTCATTACTTTGTTTGAAGTTTTATTAGATACGTTGTTTTTACAGTTACTAACTGAATTCATTTTTGAATTATTTTTGTTCTTTGCCATTTTTAATCACCCAGTCTTATTATTTGCAATTTGTGAATTAATATTCAAAAAATATATTGGAAAAATATGGTAATTTTGATATAATTGACACATAGTAGGAAAGAGTAGGGAAGTGTGATATAATGAATTATTTTTTTGTTGCATTATTAATACTGTTTGTTATATTAGGTTTTATAAAATATAATATATTAAATAAAAAAATTTTAAATAATAAAAAAGAGTCATTAAACAGTTTTGAAATTGGTCGCCAAGGTGAGCAATATATATGTGACTCTATTGAAAAAAAATTAGATATTTACTATAAATTAATTCGTAATGTATATATACCTATTGAAGGGAAAAAAACTGAAATAGATATTTTATTGGTTACTTCTTTTGGTATTTATGTTATCGAAAGTAAAAATTATCATGGAACAATTTATGGTGATGAAAATGATTTCAAATGGACACAATATTTTTCAAAACAAAAAACATATCAGTTACCAAACCCAATCAAACAAAATAATTATCATATTCAATTTCTTAGTGATTATTTAAGAAAAGATAAAAACAATTTTAAATCTTATATTGTATTTGGTAAAGATACTATAATTAAGAAAATAAAATATAATCATTTAAATACAACAATTGCCAATAGCAACTGTTTAATAGAATATTTACGAGATGATATGCATCATTCTGATATTATATATAGTCATGAAGAAATAGATAAAATTTACATAGATTTAAAATATTATTGTGAACATTCTAATTTATCTAGTTCCGATAGTAATTCTAATTAGTTAACATAATATATAAAATGGCAATTTTAAAAGTTCCTATAATGAAAAAAAAGAATGGTAAATATTACCATTTTTTTTGAGCCAAAAATAGGCGAGGTTTCCCCACGAGCCTATTTTTTATATCCATAACCTTTTTGTTTTAATTCTTCTATATATTTTTGTTTTAATATTTCAATCTTTGCTTCTCGTTTGGCAATATCTTTAAGCCTAAATTCTTTCAATACACTTTCCATTAAAATAATAGTAATAACAATAGTAATTATTAAATAAAAAATAAATTTTCCTGTATTCATTATACATCTTTCCTTATTAGTTCTTTAGTTTTAAATTCTTCATTTGTTAATCTATTTCTAAATATTATTTCATAATCACATATACTTGCTATTTTTTCTATCATATTAAAATCTATACTTATTTTCTCATTTTCATAATCAGATAAAGTACTTTGTCCAATGTTTAAAAGTTTAATTAAATCACCTTGTTTTAATTTTTTTTGCTTTCTCATATATTTAAGCGCTTTTCCTATCATAACACCACCTATATCAATTATCGTCTAACCCGATATTTTTCGCTTGACAAATCGGCAATACCGATTTATAATTATTTTAGATATATCGTTAATACCGATATGCATAGAAAAGAGGTAAAACATGAAAAACGCATTAATAACAATAATCAATGGAGAAATAACATACTTCAAAGACAATAATGGGGAATACTCAAAAGAGATGACCAAAATCAATTATGCAATCAATATGGCTAACACAGATAGAAATATCGGACCTGCTATTTTAAATTGCTACAGACAAGGGAATTTATTTGACAAAATAAAACCATACATTATGAAATCAGTACAAGCAACTATAGAAGAACGCCCAACTGATAACGGTAGCAAATATGTTATCATAAAAATAGATAACAAAGAGATATAATCATGCATGATCTATATCTCGTCATATATGCCAAAAGAGATACTGAAATAATCTATAGGCTAGTATATTGGCCTCCGCTATACGAAAATCACTCCTATACTAGTATGGGCTGGTACATTGTAGATATACAACGTTTCTACAATGGACGCTTTTATACTTTAGAAGAATACAACAAATTAAGTAACATAGACCATTTAAAATGGCTAAAAGCAAATAACAAAAAAATAAAAAAAGAACATAAGAAATATCTTAGAAGAAAAGCAATAGTAAGGAAATTATTTAAAAAATATCTTTAAATAATTTCTAAATGGTTCTAACAGTCTCATTTGGGTGCAACTCCTAAAAGAACCACCTCTAATCGAAAGGAAGATACTCATGGAAACAGAAATTTTAGAAACATTACAGATAATAGCAGAGTTATTAAAAATGCTCGTATTATTTAAAATGCTAGATTATAGCTTTAAACTAATTCGTTTCATGGGTATCTTTCATTTTTAAAAGGAAGGAGAGTATATATGTTAAATTTATTAACTGACGGACAAGCTGTACAAAGTGCTTTAGATTTCTCTACAATCGATACAACAGGTATTGTAGCAACTGTAACTGCAGGTCTTGCTTTCGGTTTTACTACTTTTATGGCAGTAATCGGAATCAAAAAAGCATACGGATATGCAAGAAAAGCAATCAAAGGAGCTTAATAGTTTAAAGGGAAGTTTTTCCCTTTAGATTATGATTATATAAGCAAACATATTGGGGAAAATGTTTGCTACAAAGGTGGCGAAATATGAAAAAACTATCAATTATATTAACAATCATCATTAGTTTTTTGTTTATGAGCAACGTAAATGCTGAAGAATTAAAATACGATCAGACAAAGCCTTTTGAACATTTAACAATGACTAATACAATTGATTTATCAGACGAAGAAGTAACTACTCTAATGAAGAAAGCAAACTATACTGATGAATACATAACTAAATATTTGTTGAGAAGAAATTATGCTTTACAAAATAATAAAAGTGGTAAATATTATTTTGTTAATCCTGGTAATATTTACAATCTTGCCTCAGATAGAATTTTTATAAATTTGAGTTCTGAAAATATTAAACAAGGATGGATTGAAATTTCTAATTCCAGAGATGGAGCTTCAACAGATATTTATTACAATATTGAGTCGAATGATGGCTATACATATTATACATATGACTATAGTACAACTCCTTCAACAAATTCTAGTAAATGGTTTGCAAGTAATAACAAATTGTTTCAATTTACTTATAATAGTAATAATGTTATTTACAATGGATACAATTTAATGTGTCTATCATATTTCTATGAAACAAACATGAAAGGACAATTAAGTTATAAAAAAGGTGCATTTGGTGGAACTAGCGATATTATAGTAGATGATGTTACATATTCAATAAATGATACTTTACCAATTACCTTAGAAAATGGCTATCATTCGTTAATAAGCCAAGGCCCGAAAATAAATATATCAAGTACATTAAAAAATGAATTAGGTGAAATAATAAATATTAATTTTTCTGAATTTGATAAAGAAAAATATATTTATCTATATAATTTTAATAATCAACCAGGCAATGAAAATTGGCACGAAATAACTGAAAATGATTTTGAATATACTTCTGTTTTAAATGGTACTTTATATGTTCAGGCAATTGATAAACAGACTTTTAATGAAACAAAAGAAATGAAAACTATTTTATCTGCAACATATACATTCACAAAATTACTTATGTATGAAGATGTAATCGACACATATAATATGTCAGATTATACGGAAGTAGAGTATAGATATTATGGAAATAACCCGTCGATGTTTTATTATAGTACATATAGATATGGACAAGTACCAGAAGATATAGATTGTATAACTGGTACTGGTTTTTATGAATGCAATTTATTAAGCATAAAAGAAATTATATCTAATTTTTATTACTATACAACAATAAAAACAGAAGACGATGAGTATCTTTATAAAAGAATATTTGCTTACGAAGATAAGCCAACATATTCAATTAAAGAATATGATCACGCCGTAATAGAGGACTTTTCAAAGTACCCCGTTAATAGTGACTTTTTCTATAATCACTATCGTTCATTTACATTAGATTTATCAATGTATTTAAAAGAAGAAAATAGAGGTAGATATGTATATGTATATTATTCGACAGATATTTATGATAAAACTATTAAAACTAGTCAATCAAGTTGGAATAATGATACTAACACAAATAATAAACTAGATGATTTAAATTCTGAGACCATAAAACCTCCAACATATCAAGAAAACACTGAAAAAGAAGATAATTATTTTCTAGGATTTTTTATAGATTTAATCAATAAAAAATTTCCTATTATTAATCAACTTAGTTTCATAATATCAACATTTTCAATTAAAGAAAATGATGATATACCCAATTTGACGGTTGATTTATCCTCTATGGGAATACCTGGAAAGGTAACTCTCATTGATATAGAAACCTATAAACAGTGTAGAGAAATGCTATTTTTCTTTGAATATTTTGGAATTTGTATGATAGGAATACCTAAAATAATAAATAATATAAAATCAAGTCTAGGAGGCGATAAATAATGTCTACAGTGATAAAAGCAGTTGCATCTGTTGGCGTATTGTCACTATTAATATTAATTATTCCGTTTTCCATATCATTGCCTAGCGATGTTATAACATTCTTTGAAACAAACCCATTACAAAAACTATATAATTATGCTAATTTTTTCTTTCCTATAGGGTTTGCTTTAAAAATGTTAATAGCAATATGGTTATCTAAATATGTATCTATATTTTGGGATATGTTAAACTGGATATACAGAAAGGTATTAGGATAATGGACTTTAAAGTTATATTCAAATCACTCTTAAATGCCTTATTAAGTATACTTAAAATGTTTCTTCCTGTGATAATAATTATTATAATATTAATAATAATTATTATACTTATTTATATGCTATTCTTACTTTATTTTAGAATCTTTAAAAAAATGAAACCTAAAAAAAGCTTATTTAGAGGCAAACAAGAGAAAGAATCAAATATATTAAAAAAAATATTTTGGTTATTTCCTAGACAATTAGCCTATGATACTATTACACGAGACCCGGACGAGTTTAATGAGTTCGGCATTCATATTGTAATTGGAGAGCAGGGAAGTGGCAAAAGTATGACTGCCATTTACTTGTTAGAACAATGGAAACAAAAATATTTAAAAATGAAAACATACACAAATATGGGCTATAAATATGAAGATGGAGAATTATCTCATTGGAAAGAATTAATAGAAAGAAAAAATGGCAAATATGGTATAACAAATGTAATAGATGATTTAAAAGCTTGGTGGAGTAATAAAGACAGTAAAGATTTACCACCAGAAGTATTAGCAGAATTATGCCAACAGAGAAAGCAAAGAAAGGCAATAATAGGAACAATTCAGGTATTTAGTGAGGCTCCTAAACCTATAAGGAGTCAAACACATTATGTATATGTTCCTATTACTATTGCCGGTTGTTTAACAATCGTCAGAAGAACAAAAGCAAAATATTATGATATGGAAAATGATAGATTTAAAAAATATTGTGGTTTCTTTATATTTGTACATAATCAAAGATTAAGAAATGCTTATGATACATATAAAAGAATTGAAAAGTATAAGGATATCGAGTTTGCTACACCGGAATGGGCTAAGTCCGAGTAGCACAGGACCCCACTGGGGTTGTGCTTCGGACTGATACATTCGTTGTCAAACGGATAACGGAGACTTGTAAAAGTCGAGTATATGCCACGCAGTGGAGTTGATAAAAGAATGTATCCCATAATGGAGTTATAACAAAAGAAATATTTATTTTTTCTTTTGTTGTTGCCCCCCTATGGCGAATAGGTAAAAGTTTTTGTTTTACTTTTTTCAAAAAGTAATAAATGAATAGTTATACACGTAGTAGTAGAACTCAATATCATACCAAAATAGATAATTTAAAATTTTATAGAGATTGTCGGGAGTATTTGAAACGCCCGGCATCTCTATTACTTGATAGTAGTCTCATATTTCAAACCAATTATAAAAAATATACTCATAAAATAATCAAAATAGGGGACTATTATCAGATTTATGATTACAACAAGATAAGTTTAAAAAAAGATAAAAATTTAGAAAAAATAAAATATCAATGCAATATAAAAAGTATTCCCAATAATTTTGATATTCCCGATATTGTAACACAAGAATACCAAAAATATATTAATAACCCACTTTATAAGAAAAGTAGGGTAGAGGGAGAATTAAAACATATAGATATCCCACCCAAAATAAAAACAAAAGAAAATCAATTAAAAACAATTGATATAAAAAATATCAATCGTGCTAAATTTGAAATACAAAGATTAGTAAAAGCAAACATTAATGAATTTAAAACATTTATTACATTAACATTTGCTGAAAATATAAAAGACATAGAACAAGCTAATAAAAAATTTAATTCTTTTAAAACATATATAAAAAAGTTAAAAAATGATTTTAAATATGTATGCGTTCCCGAGTTCCAAAAGCGAGGAGCAGTACATTATCACCTTTTAACTAATATAGATTATACCGATTTTAATTTATTAAGTAAAGAAGAAAAGAAAATATGGAATCCAAGTTCCAAAAAATGGCATGTCGGAAGAAATATAAAAGGTTGGAATAGTGGTTTTAGTCAAGTAAAAAATTTACAAGGAATTGAAGTTATAGGATATATAACTAAATATATTACAAAAGATATCGATAATCGTCTTTGGGGAAAACGAAGATATCTTCATTCAAGAAATTTAATAACGCCAAAAGTTAGTTATATAGATATTAACAATATAGAAGATTTTAGAAGATATGTTGATATAACAAACAATTCTATTTTAATATATACTTCTACATACAAAAATATTTATGAAGAAACTGTAGACTTTCTAGAATACAAAAAGGAGTTAATATGAATTATTTAAGTATTTTAATGATTATTATATTTATAATATTATCTATTCGAGGAATTATTATATTTATTTATGATATAATTAAGATGTTACAAGATAAAATGAAAAAACGTAGATTAATTAAGATATTAGAAGAAATTAGAAAAGATTTATTTTAGTTAACATAATATATATTATCGGAACCAAGATATTATTATTTAAAAGACCTATTTTTTCTTATATTTATGGTCTTTTTTTATATTATAATGAAAGAATATTTTATTTATTTTTTATTACTATTAAATTAATTATTATCTATTTAGTCATATAATAAAAATTTGTTATAAATAAATTACTTTTAAATTTTTCATAATGTAATGTTTTCTTAAAATAAATTTCTATATAAATATTAAATTTAACGTTTAATATTTATAATATTGTTCTATAATAATTCAATCACATCTTTAGGCGCACATTTTAAGCGTTTTTTTATTATTAAGTTTAACAACTATACATCTCGATTCTTCAGAAAACACATTCCTTTAAAAATTTATTCATTCATTGTTATAGGATCGCATTTATTCTCTCCTCTATTGTCATCTAAATAAATAGGGGACTTGAACAAAAAAATATACCTAAATATTAGATACATTTCTGGATTGTATTTCAGCAATTTTGGAAAATACTTCACTAGCATTTGTTTCATTAATTTCTGTATATCCGAGTTCTCTTAAAGCTTGAACTTTTATAGTATTTAATTCTAATGTTCTAGATAATTTTTCTTCCATTTTATGCTCAATTTGATTTACAAAGCGTTTATGAGATTCCGCAATTTTACTTTTAGATACTCCCCCACCCTGATATAATCTCATTGCAGAGAACATAATACTTTCAAAAGTAAATTGTTCTTCCTCATCATAAACAAATTCCATTGGTTTTACAAATCCAGCTGCTTTGGCCATATAAGCTAAAATATATTTTAATTCTTTAGAACTTTCCATTGTTTGCAAATAATTATATAGATATTTATAAGTTTGATAACTAGATTCTTTTTCATCATCGTCTTCTAATTGTTCTTTCATAATATCAATAATATTGTTCATTAATTCTTTTTGTTTTGCATTTAAACCATCTAAAGAAGCATTAGTTGGTGAATTTACAATTGTAGAATGTTCAAATAAACTATTAATTCTTGTTTCCACCTCTAAAATATAATCGGTATCAACCTTAATAGAATCCAACTCTTCAGCTGATTTAATTCCTAATAAATTTAATAGTAATACTTTTTTATCCTTAGGCCATTTATTTAAATCATCTAATTCTAGATAATTATAAATCATTTGTCTAGATACTCCTAAAAATTTTGCTAATTTAACTTTTGATATTCCAAGTTCTCTTAAAATTTCATTTAATCTGTCCATACCTTAGAACCTCCTATTATCATTTTATCACTTATGTGTCAATTGTCAAGGTGTAAAGTAAAAGTAAAGAAAAAGAAAGAAAAATTCTTTCTATAAATACCATAATTTTTGATTATTTTTTCTAACTTCTTTGATAATTCCACCACCTAAACAAACTTCACCATCATATAATACACAAGCTTGACCAGGTGTTACAGATTTAACTCCTGAAGGATATTTAACTAATATTTCTGTATCATTAATCGATTCGATTTCTACCGCATTATCTGGTTGTCTATATCTAAATTTCGCACTTAATTTATTTGTGTTAGGCATAGTAATAAAATTAACATGATCGATAACACACTCGGTACTAATTAAATAATCTTCATTTTCACTGATATATAAAATATTTTGATTTAAATCTTTTCCAACTACAAAGGTGCGATCAGAATGACCACCTAAATTAAGGCCTCTTCTTTGACCAATTGTGTAATACATTAATCCAATGTGTTTTCCAACCACTTCATTTGTTTCAATATCTACTATATTTCCTTCTTTATTTGGCAGATAATTTTTTAAAAAGTTTTTAAAATTTCTTTCTCCAATAAAACAAATACCGGTAGAATCTTTTTTTGTTGCTGTGATTAATTCATACTCCTCTGCTATTTTTCTTACAGCAGGTTTTTCTAAATCACCGACAGGAAATAAAACATTTTTTAATTGCTCTTTAGAAACTTGCGATAAGAAATAAGACTGATCTTTATTATTATCTACACCTCTAAGTAAATTACCATCTTTCATTCTAGCATAATGTCCGGTTGCAATATAGTCTGCGCCTAATTCTCTTGCTTTTTTAGCAAACATATCAAATTTAATATATTTATTACACATTACATCTGGATTTGGTGTTCTTCCTAACTTCAATTCATCTAAAAAGTAAGTGAAAACATAATCCCAATATTCTTTAACAAAGTCAACTCTATGTAGAGAAATCCCAATTTTTTTACAAACTTCCAAGGCATCATTATAGTCTTGTTCTTGAGGACATATATTTTCATTTAGAGTAGGGTTACCTAAAATATCATTATTTAAACTAGCATCCCAGTTTCTCATAAATAAGCCAATTACTTCATAACCTTGTTTTTTTAATAAAATGGCGGCTACACTACTATCGACTCCCCCACTCATACCAATTACTACTTTTTTCATACTATCGCCTTCATTCTTGAAACATTATAACATTTTTAAAGTAAAAGAAAAAGAGAAAAAACTCTTTCTATAGAAATATTTTATTAATAGCGACGGTTTAATTGTTTATAAGGCTTTATATCTTTTTTGTAAACTCTATCTCGATCTACTAAAACAAGCGGATTTTGTTTAAACCACTCAGGTAAAGAATCTACATCTGTCGTATCTGCCTCCAAGTAAGAATCCAATAAAAAAGCATTTGTACCACATTCCCCATTTATTAGAGTATCGTTTAATATATATCCTAAGTCTTTCAAAGATTGGTTCCATTTTTCAAAAATTTCTGGAGGAATAAAAGATGCTGAACGAGATAAATATTTCTGAACTTCTAATCCTAACGTTACGATTTCTTCTTTATTTCGGATATATTGTTCTTCTTCATTTTTTAAAATTAAATAAAGATTAGGACAAATAACATCCTCATAAGACCATTTAAAATTAACAAGTTTAAATACATAATCCCCGATTTTATAACAATTAGCAGTAGAACCGCCCCCAATAAATTTGCATTCTTTGGATTTACTTAAATCTAAATATTTGGTAGTCCATTCATATAAAACTGGCAATAGTTCACTATCTAAAACTTTTTCACAATGAGTTTGTTCCATAAGCTTCATCAAATAACGCAATCGAAAGGTTAATTCTTGATTTATTTTTTCTTCATATTTTTTAAATAAAGTAAGATAAAAACTATTAGTTGTTTGATAATACAAATTAATATTGGATTCTAATTCTTTCTTGTCATTATAGTATAAAAACTCTGCTAACTTATTTTTTTCATAATTTTTTAAAATGAAAGAACGAATTTTTATATAATCTATTTCATGATATTTTTTGATATGAGCGGCTAGTAAAGATACATCTGACACATCCATGTATTCTGGAATTCCCTTTTCTTTAAACATACTGATTTGTTCATAACTCTGAGGGATATCCGTTAAATAATCCAGTATATTTGGATATATTTCTTTAAAAAAAGGATAATCGTTTTCTACCAAATAATTCATAAATAGATATCTAATATGTAGATCTTGATGATTTTTAAAATATTCCGTTAATCGTAGATTCTCTTTATTGGTAATGATATAGAAAAAAACTACTTTTAATTTATTTTCATCTAATATTTCAGGATGTCTTAACACGAAATCAGTACCATATTTTGTATGAGATAAAATAGCAAACAATTTACTTTGATCAATTAAACTATAAAGTTCACTATATTTTTCTAATAAATAATTTATTTCTAAATGAAATTCATCTATATCATAGATCATTTCGAAGCATAAAGAAGGATACAAATCCATAATTTGTTCTAAAAAAATCTTTATAAAAGATACTTTATCTGGTTGATTTCTAATGAATTGAAGGAGATTATTTTTATTACCAGGATAAGATAAATAAGTAGATAGAAATTCTATATTTCCTTTTGTTAGTTCTTTTATCACATTACACATGAAATCATCTCTCTTTTAATTGTTTTTATTATACTAATTAAGAATAAAAAGTCAATAAAAAAAGAACTAATTATTGTTCTTTAAATAGAAATTAGTTGTATAAAGTAAGGAGTAACAAATGTCTCTAAAAGACTATATAAAATAATGCCAACGATAGAGAAAAGCAATATCTTTAAATAACCATTCATAATAACTTTAGAATTAATATCTAATTTATTAAAAATGCTATAGATAAAATAAATAGAAATTTTTAGTGCATAAATAACTAAAATAGTAAACAAAATATAAATTAATAAATTAGGAATGATATAAATGATTGTATACAAAATTCCTTTAGCGCCAAATGATAGAATAAAAGAAGTAACAGAGAAACCTAAAATAAAACTTTTAAAAAAATAAATAAATAGAATAAAAGAAATTCCAATAACAGAAATACCTAATAAAAAAACGGAAATGAATAAAATAAAATTTGATAAAAATGCATTCATAAAACAAGATAAATAGTTTAACTGATTTTCTTTAATATTTCCAATATAAGAGGTCATATAATCTTTTACATAACTTTGATCTGTTTTAGATAAAATCGTCATAAAGACGGTACCAGCAATAAATCCTATAATAAATAACAAACAAATGATAGAGAATATTTTTTTGTTTTGTTTTAATTTAGAATGAAATGCGTTTTTTAGTTTGTCCAATTGTTTCATATCATCACCTATTTCATACTATGTTTTTATAAACAAAATATTCCATTTTTAATTATTTTATATTATAATGGTAATTAATAGAGGTGAAACATGAAAAATCAAAAAAAGAAAAAAATAAATGGAACTAAAATAGCCGCTATTTTAATGTTAGTCGCTATGATAGCATCTTTTATATCCATGTGTTTTATGTATTTTTAAAAAAATAGATACCAATAAGTATCTATTTTAATTTGTCTAAAAAGCTATTTCCATTTGGTGATTTTACCTGAAAGTTATCAGCAATGGTAGCTCCAATATCACTAAATGAATTTAATTCATCTATGTATCCGTTTTGTTGAAATTTCTTAGAGTAAACAAGAATTGGTGTATTTTCCCTTGTATGATCTGTTCCTTTATAAGTTGGATCATTTCCATGATCTGCTGTAATAATCATTAAATCATCAAATCTTAATAAATCCATAATTTTTGGTAAATGATCATCAAATTCTTTCAAAGCATTCGCATACCCTATTGGATTTCTTCTATGTCCATATTTAGAATCAAAATCATTTAGATTTGCGAATAATAAGCCATGATAGTTTTCTTTTAATCCATCTTCTATTTTATGAATTCCATCTAAATTATCCGTTGTTCTAACATAATGACTAATACCAGAATAATTAAAAATATCACATATTTTTCCAATAGAATTTACATCATAATGTTCATTATTTAGGTAATTTAATACGGTATCATAGGCTGGATCCAAAGCATAATCGTGACGATTAGGAGTACGAGTAAAATTTCCTGGTGTTCCAATAAATGGACGAGCAATAATTCTTCCTACTTTCCATTCTGGTTTTAAAGTAATTTCACGAGCAATTTCACAAATTTTATATAGTTCTTCCAAAGGAACCACTTCTTCATGAGCAGCTATTTGAAGAACACTATCTGCCGAAGTATAGACAATAATACTTCCTGTTTTCATATGTTCTTCACCTAAATCTTTAATAATTTCTGTACCACTTGCTGCTATATTACCAATTACTTTTCTTCCTGTTCTTTTCTCTAATTCTTGAATCAATTCTTTAGGAAAACCAGTATTCAGAAAAGTTTTAAAAGGTGTTTTTGTAATGACACCCATCATTTCTAAATGTCCTGTCAAAGTATCTTTTCCATTGCTGACTTCATTTGCTTTTGTATAATAACCTACTACTGAATCTTTTTTTTGGTAAAGTAAGTTATATAGACCTAATTTTTTTAAATTAGGAAGTTCTACTTTAGCAGTTTCGATGGCATGCTTAATGGTGTTTGTACCTTCATCATCATATTTTTTAGCGTCTTTTGCTGCCCCTACTCCAGCTGAATCTAATACAATTAATAATATTCTTTTAAACATTTTATTCCTCCTCATCTTCACCATGTGGGTGAAATTTTGCATAGGCATCTTTCAATACTTGATTGGAAACATGCGTATAAATTTGGGTTGTGCTGATATCAGAATGCCCTAATAATTCTTGTATAGACCTCAAATCTGCACCATTTTCTAACATATGAGTTGCGAAACTATGTCGCAAAGTGTGTGGTGTAAAGGAATTCTTGATATTTCTTTTTATAGCTTGTTTTTTAATGGTCTTAAAAAATGATTGTCTACTAATTGCTTGTCCTCTATTATTTAAAAACAAATCATCTACATTTTTTTTATTCAAAAGAGGTCTGTACTCATTGATATAAAGATTTAAATAATGAAGGGCATATTCTCCAATTGGAACCATCCTCTCTTTGCTTCCTTTCCCCATAACACGAAGTGTTCCCATATCTAAATCAATATTGTATAGTTTAAGAGAAACTAGTTCACTAATTCGAAGTCCAGAAGAATACATTAGCTCTAACATCGCCTTATCACGATATGCATAAGGAGAAGTTAAATCTACTTCTAAAACCTTCATAATTTCTTCTTTTGTCAGTACTTTTGGTAATTTTTTTGTTGTTTTTAATCGATCTACATTTTGAATTGGGTTTGTTTTTACTAATTTTTCAATTAACAAAAAATTATAGAAACTAGTTAATACATTTAGATGATGATTGATGGTTTTAGGATTATCTTTTTTTTGCAAAATTTGAATATACTCTGAAATATCTTTTTCTTTTACCATTTTTAAATCTTTTTTCATTATTTTTTCAAATTCTAATAATGCATAACGATATGTTTGAATGGTATTATTGCTATATTTTAAATCAATCAGTAAATAATTTAAAAACAAATCTATCTCTTTCATATGATTCCCTCATTTTATTATAAAATATTTTTTTTGAAAAGCTACTTCATAATATTTAAAATCTTTTCTAGTAAACTATTAAAATCAAAAGAACAAGCTTTTAAAACGTCATCTTTATTTCCACTCTTACCAAATTGATCTAAAGTGCATAAATATTTTTTGTTGTATACATATCCTTCCCAACCATAGGAAGAACCTGCCTCTATAACAAATTTTTTATATCCTTTTGGTAAAATTTCTTCTTGTTCCGCTTCACTTAATTCTTCAAACAATTCACGATTTGGCATACTAACAACACGAAGAGGAATTTGATGGTCCCTTTTCAAAGCATTCGCAATATAAATAGCTGTATGTACATCGGTTCCAGTTGCTATAATGATACCTTTAAAATGATCTTCTTCTTGTATAATGTAGGCTCCTTTTTCGATATTTCTTTTAGAATGAGAGAGAATTGGATATTCTACCCTAGATAATAATAAAGCACATGGTTCTTTTCTTTTCAAAATTGATCGATAACAACCAATTAATTCATTTGCGTCACATGGTCTATATACTTTAAAATTTGGGATAGATCTTAATGACGCTATTTGTTCGATTGGTTGATGGGTTGGACCATCTTCTCCTATATTAATCGAATCATGAGAAAAAATATAAGTTACAGGAAGCTTTAATAAAGCACTCATTCGAATACTAGGCTTTAAATAATCAGAAAAAGCTAAAAAAGTAGATCCAAATGGTCTAAAATGCTCAATAGCAAGTCCATTTAAAATGGCTCCCATTGCGTGTTCTCTTACGCCAAAATAGATATTTTGCCCTGTATAATGGTTAATTTCAATATCACCTTTATTTTCTAGATAAGTTCCAGTAGGATAAGCTAAATCAGCAGAACCTACTATCATAGAAGGAATATAGGGAGATAAATAATTTAATATTTTTAAATTACTTACTCTAGTGGCCTCTTTTTCATCTAATGTAATATTAAATTCTAACTGATCAATCTCTATTTTTTCTGGCTCAAAATAGAATTGAAACTTTCTTTTTTGCTCAGAACTTAATTGACTATATATTTGATAGTTTTTTGTCCATTTATCATATTCTGAGTAAACTCTACTAGAAATTTGTTTTTGAAAGGTTCCTCTAGCTTCATCATCTACATAAAAAGGATTGAAAGGAATATTCCATTTTTGCTTTAATTGATGAATATCTTCTTCTGTTAAAACAGCTCCATGCACTTTATTAGTATTTTCTAGTAAAGAATCTTTCCCTAAAGTGGTTTTGATTTCAATAATCGTTGGCTTTTTATTTTTTTTAGCCTTTTCTATTGCTCGGTCAATTTCTTTTATATTATTCCCATCTTTTACTAAAATACTATCCCAACCCATACTTTCAAATTTCAAAGGGATGTTTTCTCTAAAGGTCTTATTAGTATCACTGGATAAACAAATATGATTAGAGTCATATAGAACAATTAAATTATTTAGTCCTAGAGCGCCAGCTAAACTTGCCGCTTCATTAGTTATCCCTTCCATTAAGTCACCATCACTACATAAAACATAAATTTTATGGTGAATCAAACCATTGGATTCTTCTTCTAATTTTGCTTCGGCTAGTGCCATACCTACCGCTGAAGCAAAACCTTGACCCAAAGGACCTGTTGTCATATCAACTCCAGGCGTAACATTTATTTCTGGATGTCCTGGTGTTCTAGAATTGATTTTTCTAAACTGTTTTAAGTCATTTATTGTTAAATAATCTGCCATAAATAAAGTAGCATATAATAAAGCACTTCCATGACCCGCTGATAGAACAAAACGATCTCTATTAATCCATTTTGGATCATTTACATTAAAATTGAGATGTTTTGAATAAAGTGTATATAAAATAGGCGCTGCTCCTAAAACAATTCCAGAATGACCACTATTTGCTTCTTTTATCATATCAATTCCTAATGATTTTATATTATTTATAATTCTTTCATTCATATTATCACCCTTATTATTCACTATATAGTATACCATGAAAATAAAAAAAATAGGTACACTAAATACCTATTTTTCTATTTTTCCCAATTTTGAAAAAGGAAATATTGTGGTATGAACAGTACCAATGATTTGTGACTGATCAATGCATCCAAAATATCTAGAATCCAAAGAATTATTACGATTATCGCCAACTACAAAATAAGTGTTATCTGGTATAATAGTATATCCTAAATCACTTAAATTAAAATCAGCTGTAATTCCTGTTCCATAATTTTCTTCTAGTTTTTCACCATTAATATATAAAACATTATTTTTAAATTCTACCGTTTCTCCAGGTAAACCAATAATTCTTTTAATGAGTTTTTCTCCACCAATATTAAAAACAACAATTTCAAATCTTTCATAATTTTGATCTAATTTATTTAATAAAAGAATATCGCCTTCTTCTAATGTTTTTGACATAGAACTTCCATCTACCCTAACCGGAGTTATAATAAAACTTCGAATTAAAACAATTAATAGCAATATTCCAAAAAATGGACCCCATTCTTTTAAAAATTTCATTTTTCTCTCCCCTTATACTCAAAAAAGGCACTATGCTGCCTTTTTCATTTCATCTTTATTTCTACGTTCTTTGATTTTTGGTGTACCAACAATATCTCTTAAATATGTTAATTTTGCTCTTCTAACTTTACCTTTTCTTATTACTTCAACACTATCAATTTTAGGTGAATTCATAGGGAAAGTTCTTTCTACACCAACACCTGAAGATATTTTTCTAACAATGAAATTTTTTGCTACACCACTATTTTTAATAGCAATAACAATACCTTCATAAGCTTGAACTCTTTCTTTGTTACCTTCAATAATCTTATAATTTACTTTTACAGTGTCACCAACACGGAATTCAGGTAAATCTGTTCTGATTTGATTTTTAGTAACCATTTCTAATTTGTTCATCGACATTTCACTCCTTTTCTATTTGTTTCTTCGTAATCATAAAAAGTTTCATCGGATTACAACATTACCATTCTAGCATAATTTATAATAAATTGCAAGTAAATTTCTGTGATTTTAGTGAGAAGCGTTTTATCTTCTTCTATGTTTTTCCTGTACTTCTTCTTCCTCATAAGTAGGAACTACTTTTTCTTTTTTTACACTTAGTTTCATTTTAATCTCATGTTCAATTAATGATATCTTTTTTTGTAATAAATGAATATATTTATCATCTAAATATTGACGATATTTATACTCAATCGTTTCTTTAAAACGTTCTATTTCTCCTAAAGCTATTCTACAATTGTCGTCATCACTATCATCAATTAAATTCATAATGTAATTTAAATAATATTCCAATTTTCTTTTAATTTTTTTCTTTAATACTTTTTCAATAAAAATCGGCTTAATAATAACCATAGATTCTACCTTAATATTTTTGTAATCTACTTGATTTTTTGGTTTTACTGGATACCCTTTTATTTTTTCTAAAGTTTCTAACGTTATTTCACCTTTTTGGTTCATTTTAATGACTGTATAATTTTTATTCTTCATAGGTATCACTCTTTTCTAATAAATCTGGTCTTCTTTCTTTTGTCTTTTTTATACTTTGTTCTAAACGCCAATTGGCTATATTTTTGTGATGACCAGAAAGTAAAACTTCTGGAACTTTCATTCCCATAAAATCAATTGGTTTTGTATAAACTGGATAATCTAACAAATGATTATGGAAGGAATCATTAATATGAGATTCTTTTTCAATTACACCATCTATCAAACGGATTATGCTATCAGCTACTACCATACTAGGTAATTCGCCCCCTGTTAAAACATAGTCACCAATACTAATTTCTTCATCTACTAAAGAACGAATTCTTTCATCAAAACCTTCGTAATGTCCACATAATATAATCAAATGTTTTTTCATAGACAATTCATAAGCATGACTTTGTTGATATGGTTTTCCTTGAGGTGTCATCATTAAAATGTAAGAATCGTCTGTTTTTAAATCTTGTAAGGCACGGTAAATAGGTTCAATCATTAAAACCATACCTTCGCCACCGCCAATTGGATAATCATCTACACGATTATGTTTATCTAATGTATAATCTCTAATATTATGAATTTTTATTTCTACTTTTTTATTTTGAATGGCTCTAGCAATAATGGATTCGTTTAAAAATGGTTCAAACATAGAAGGAAATAAAGTTAAAATATCAATTTTCATCTATTAAACCTTCTATATTATGTATATATATTTTTTTATTTTCTATGTCTATTTTTTGAATAAAGACTGGTAGATTAGGAATAAGATATTCTTTTTTTCCTTTTACTACTAACAAGTCTTGATATCCCTTACGAATCTCAACTACTTTGCCAATTAAGTGATCAGTGTAAACATCTAAGTTGATCATTTCTTCATCAAAATAGCCATCCACTTTTATTTCCTCTTTTTTAATGTAAATATTTTCTCCTTTAAAAGGTAGCATTTCATTTATATCAGTGACATTTTCAAACGTTATCATATCATAATTTTTATGAACTCGGTAATTTTGAATAATAAATGGTGTTTTATTCTTTCCTATATAAAGCTTATTTCCTTTTTGAAAAATTTCTTTTTTATAAGCAACATCTGATAAAATACGGATTTCTCCTTTTATTCCATGTGTGTTCACAAATTTTCCAATATAGATATCCATCTTCTTCACCTACTTACTTAATTCATAAAGTAAAATACTGGTTGCTACACCGACATTTAAACTTTCGCAAACATCACTCATAGGAATATAAACATATTCATCACATAGTTCTAAAATATCCTCTTGAATGCCATTTCCTTCGTTTCCCATTATTATACCTATTTTTTGATTTTTTTCAAGTGTTTTAATATCTTTTCCATGAGTTACTTTCGTTCCAATAATTTGATACTTTCCTTTTATGGTAGGAAGCCATTCTAATAAATTTTTTCTCATAAAATCCATATGAAAAATCATGCCTTGACTAGAACGAACTACTTTTGGATTATATAAATCTACACAACCATCTCCAAGAATAATAGTATCTACACCAAAAGCAACCGCACTACGAATAATGGTTCCCATGTTACCGGGATCTTGAATATTATCTAGAATTAAAATCTTATTTCCAGGAGTTTCTGCTTCTTTTACTTTTTCACAAACCCCCATAATGGTTTGAGGAGTTTCTGTTTCTCCTAAATAATGAATAATATCATTTGTTACATACATGGTTTCAATATTTAAAGGAAATATTTCATCTTGTTCTAAAATCAAAGTTTTTAAATAACCTGTTTTATAGGCTTCTAGTACTAAATGTCTACTTTCTACTAAAAAAAGTTGCTGTTTGTCACGATACTTTTTTTGATTTAATTTTTTAATTTCTTTTATTTTATTATTTTCTATTGAAGTATAAAGCATAAGTGTCACCCACAATATTGTATCAAAAAAAAAGAATAATTACTATTCTTTTCTATAGAATCTCTCTTTTTAAATTAGGATTTTGTAAGGCATTTACTAAAACATCAATTTCCTCTTTTGTATTATAAAGAGCTAGAGAGATACGAACTGTATTTTTAATGCCAATCTCATCTTTTAAGATTTTAGCGCAATGATTTCCAGCTCTTACACAAATATGGTATTTATTTAAATAAATGGCCAAATCTTGTGCAAAGACATCTTTGTAATTGATTGCAATAATTCCACTTTCTGCATGTTCATTATAAATGATAACATTTGGAATTTTCTTTAAAGAGTTAATGGCATAATTTTTTAATTCTTTTTCATATGAAGCAATATTTTCCATTCCAATTTGATTTAAATACTCAATTACTTTACCAAAACCAATCACACCAGCAATATTTTGTGTACCAGCCTCAAATAATTGTGGAATATCATCATAAATACGAACACCATCACTAGAAAAACTAGCATTCATCCCTCCACCGAAAATAATTGGTTTCATATTATTTAAATATTCTTCTTTTCCATAAATCACACCAACACCAGTTGGACCATACATTTTATGAGCTGAAAAAGCCATAAAATCAACATCTAACTCTTGTACGTCTACTTTCATATGAGCAATACTTTGAGCTGCATCTATCACAACCAAAATACCTTTTGAATGGGCATATTCAATAATTTCTTTCATTGGTCTAATATCACCAGCTACATTTGTAATATGCGCTAGTGAAATTACTTTGGTTTTATCTGTTACTACTTTTTTGACATTTTCAAGTGTTACTTTTAAATCGTCTAGTTCAATATAACGAATTTGAATTTTTTTAGAATCTTTTAATTCAAACCATGGTAGTACATTACTTGCATGTTCACTTTTAGTAAGAATTACTTCATCATTTTCTTTTAATTGATCTTTAAAATAACCAAATATAATTTTATTTAAAGAGTCTGTTGTTCCACTAGAAAAAACAATCTCTTTACTATTTTTTGCATGAATAAAATTTTTAACTAACTCTCTTGTTTTTTCATACATTGTATCTACTTTTAAACTAATGTCATAGTCACCTCTATGAGCATTCGCACTATAATGATTATAATAATCACTAATAGCGTTACTTAGCACCGTAGGTTTTAAAGTAGTAGCGCCATTATCAAAATAAATAATTGGGCTTTTTAATATTTCAAAATCTTCTCTATTCATTTATTCACCCCCAGTACTTATGAATAATATCTGATATTTCATCATCGTTTTCTTTATTTAAAAAACCTTTTATTAATAATTGATTACATAATTCTCTTGGAATACCTCTACTCATTAAATAAAATAAAGTTTCTTCTTCAAATCGTCCAATAAAAGCAGCATGATTTGCTATAACATCATTGTTTTCAATCAACAAAATAGGATCAATGGTACATTTTTTTTCATTAAATGTGTAAATTCTAGTATCTTGATTAACATTACAATCGATGACGTCTTTTGGAACAATACCTTCTATGTGAAAATGAAGATTTCCTTCTTCAAAATTAACAGCTCTCGCTTCTACATTACTTTTTGTATGAGCTGCTTGATGATTCACTTGAATGGTATAATGTTCTTCAGTCGTGGCAATAGAACGAATTGAAATATCACAACATGCATATTCTCCTATTAAATCTACTACAATATTTTCTTTTACATCTTTGCATGTTAAAAATTCATTCATTTGTAAACTACTATTTTGTTTTAATACATAGTGATAGTTTGTTTCTCCTTTTATTTGATTACTAAAATGTTTTATTTTTAACGTAATATTACTTTCCAATTCTATCCAAAGAGGAAAAGAAGAAGATAGTTTCAATTCACACTCCATATCATGAAAAACACGCATAATTAACTGATTTTTTTCTTTTTTTAATTCGTAATTTTCTTCTTTTATTTGATCTACTAGATCATCTAATACTATTTTATTCATTTTTTATTTTTGAACCGTGCTAGAGTACTCGTTTTTGAAAAAATCATACCCTTTTTCTTCTACTGCTTTTACTAAAGAAAAATCGCCAGTTTTAATAATTGTTCCATTTACCATGATATGTACAAACTGTGGTTTAATGTAGTCTAAAAGTCGTTCATAATGTGTAACTAATAAAATAGAAGGATTATATTCTTGATAATATTCCATTACACTTTCTCCAATAATTTTTAAGCTATCTACATCTAATCCAGAATCAATTTCATCTAAAAAGATAGTGTTTGGTTTTAATAACCACATCTGTAAGATTTCATTCTTTTTTCTTTCTCCACCTGAAAAACCTAAGTTAACGGCACGATGAATCATAGATTTATCCATATGCAATTTTTCACAAGTTTGATCTAATTCTTTTATAAATTTCAAAATTTTAAAATCATTTTTTTCTTTTTCATGAATTGCTGTTCTTAAGAAATCAGCATTGGTAACACCTTCAATTGGATTTGGTAATTGAAATCCTAAAAAGATACCAAGAGCTGCCCTTTTATCTGTAGATAAGGTTGTAATTTCTTCGTCATCAAAATAAATATGTCCTTTCGTTACTTGATATTTTTTATCTCCCATAATTACTCTTGCTAAAGTAGATTTTCCTGTTCCATTAGGGCCCATAATAGCATGAATTTCACCACTATTTATTTTTAAACTAAAATCATGAAGAATTGTTTTATCTTCAATCATGACTGTTATTTTATCTATATTTAATGTATGCAATTAAATCATCTCCTGCCTACTATTTTATCATATTATTATTTTTTTATATAGATTTTATCTTTATTTTTTCATTATTTTTCTATATAATAAGAATGGAGATGATAAAATGAATTGTGTATTTTGCCAAATTATTAAAGGAGATATTCCTTCTTATAAAATTTATGAGGATGAAAATGTTATCGCTTTTTTAGATATTCACCCAGATACAAATGGTCATACTTTAATTGTTCCAAAAAAGCATTATCAAGACATATTTGATATTGAGAAAAATAATCTAAATTATGTTTTAGAAGCTGCTAAAAAAATAATGAATCAATTAGAAAGTAAATTACATTGTGATGGATTTACTTTAGTACAAAATAATGGCATTGTAGAAGAAGTGAAACATTTTCATCTTCATATAAAACCAATGTATCAAAATGAAGAAAACTTAATTTTACTTCCAGTAGAGGAAATTTATTCTAAAATAAAAGAAGGCTAACAACCTTCTTTTAAAAATGTTTCTTCATCAATATCCTTTGTCAAATCTGCCCAACTAGTTCTATATTTACTATAGAGTTCTAAAAATGTTTCCATACTATTTACTTCAATGTCAAACTTCTGATAAATTTCTTCAATTTCATTAATTTTTTCTTCTTTTTCTAAATCTTTTTCATAATCAAAACGAATCCTCAAAACATTTCCATATTTTAAATTTTCGTCAATTGTTATGTAAAAATCATGGTAATGGTACATATGTCTAATACGGAATCTTTTAACGGCTACATATAAACCAATCTGATTCAAGATGCGAATCATGTCTGGCTCATATAATTTATGAATATATACTCTACTTTCTTTAGAAGAATCATTTTCTTTTAAATCCAATTTAATAGCATTATTCGTACGGATTAAACGAAAATCATTTTCTGTATGGTAAGTATAGATGACCTGTCTTTCTACTTTTTTATCAGATGCTTGTGTATCAAAATAAGTTATCATTTTTTCAGTTATATCTTTATTGATATAAGTTCTTTTATCCATTCTCATACAATCACCATCTTTATTATACTAGTTATTTGATAAAAAAGAAAGAATAAGTTATAATGTTTACAGGTGGAGATTATGCATACCATAAAAACAGAAATTCAAAATGAAATAGTCATTCAAAAATCAAAATTTATTACTTGTTTTTTTAAACTACAAAATAAAAATGATATTGATTCTTTTGTTGAAAAGACAAAAAAATTATACCCTGCTGCTACACATTATTGTTATGCTTATCGTTTTCAGAATTTAGAAAAATGCTCTGATGATGGGGAACCTAGTAACACAGCTGGAATGCCTATCTTACATGTTTTACAAGCAAACGATTTAAGTAATGTTTTATGTGTTGTAATTCGATATTTTGGTGGTATTAAATTAGGTGCTGGTGGATTAGTCCGTGCTTATACAAAAAGTGTTACAGAATGTTTAAAAAAAGGAATAATTGTTCTTCTACAAGAGGGATATCACATTATGTTAACTACCAATCATTCAAATTTAAAGCAATTGGATTACATACTTAAGAAATATTCCATTACAAAAACTTTTAACAACATCATTACTTATGATTTTTTGATAGAAAAAAACGAATTTTTACGGATAGAGGAAAAATTAAAACAATATGCTATAGATATTAAAATAATAGACCAGATTTATATTTAAATTTAAAATAGATTATGATACAATGAATAAGAAGGGAGAATGTTATGAAAGGTATTGGTAAGTTTTTGGTAATTGGAATGACTCTTTTATTCATGAGTGGATGTGAAAAACAAGAAGAATTACAAGTTACAAAATGTACATTAAAAAATGATAATATAAGCGCTAAGTATAGCTTAAATGCGGAATATTCTATTTATTCTAAAAAAGATATTGTTAACACAGTAGAAGTAAAAGAAAAAGTTATTTCTAGTAGTAGTGCAATTATTGATTATTTTGAAAAATACTTAACTACATTATATAGTACAAGTAATAATACTTATGGTGGTTATAATAATAAAATTGTGAAAGAAAATGATGAATTAACTTCTACTACAACGATCAATTATGCACAAATGGATTTAGAAAAATATGTAGAAGATAATCCAATAATTGAAAACTATGTAAACGATAAAAATGAACTTACTTTAGAGGGTGTCAAATCTATTTATACTTCTCTAGGAGCAATCTGTGAATAAACTGCAAAATGCAGTTTTTTCTATTGCTTTTTTGATTAAAAATGATATAATTATAAATGTAATGTCTCCTTAGCTCAGTTGGTAGAGCAACTGACTCTTAATCAGTGGGTCTGGGGTTCGAGCCCCCAAGGGGACACCATAATTAGTATTAAAATATCTAATAACAACATCTTTATTAGATATTTTTTGATGCTTTAAAAATAAAAAATAGATAAGTATATTCTCTTTTTAACACATTAATTAATAAATTCTATTATCATAAAATTTTCTAAAAATTAAAAATAAGCAAATTCTGCTTATTTTTCTTCTTCAATATAATCTTCTTTTACGTTGTTATCGATTTCTTCCATAACAGAATCATCTATTTCATCTTCTATATCATCCCATGGTTCCTCATCATCTTCAATTGCAATTTTCATTTTTGTTTCCCCTACTATTTCAACACCTAATTCTTTTTCAATATTAAAATTGATATTACCATCCGCATCAATATTTACACCTACACAATTAGGTTGTTTTAAAGTCCTAACAATAATATCTGTATCACTGGATAAATCAGCATTTTCTTTTACTTTTACATTAAATAAATCATTATAGTCTATTTTTTTATTTACAACAGTAGTTTTAGAATCATTATCATATGAATACCATATATTTACGTCATAACTGCCATCTACACCAACTTTTTCACCAGATTTATAACCTTTGAATTTGTGATTGATTACCCAGCATCCTAAAACAGTTGTAGGAACATTTTCTGTTGTTAGTACATAATTATTCTTAAAATATTTTTTCCCTTTTCCTATCACTGCTTTTGTTACAATTTCTTTAAATGCCACTATTATCACCCCTCACTTTAAAATATGCAAGTAGGCTTATTTTGTGAACAAAAAAGAAAAGTTTATTACCTTTCTTTACTTGTATGATTTTCTTTTTCTCTTTTATTATTTAAATAGTTTAAATACCACTTTAATTCTTCTGAAAGGTTTACACCTAAAGTATTATCTATATAAGAAATATATTCTTGTTTTAAGCGAACAATTTCTTCTTCTGTTCTGCCATTATATTCTAAAATTCTAACATATTCACTCAAATCTAGTGATTGTTGTACAGTCATATAAAACCTTCCTTAAATTATAATTTCATTGAAATAGAAACGCCATCTCCAATTTCATAAAATTGAGTATTAAATTTGGTGTTTTCTTTTAAAAAGTCAATATATAAGTTTAATTTGCGAACCAATCCTCTTACATTTCTACTCTCAATTGGTTCTTTGGTATGTGTCAATCCATGAAAGTTTAAATTATCAGAAACAATGACGCCACCTTTTTTTAAATTGTTTTCGAATTTTTCAAAAAATTTGATATATTGACTTTTAGCAGCATCAATAAAAATTAAATCATATTGTTTTGTTAAATTTACTTCTAAAGCATCTTGCAAAATAACATCAATTCGCTCTTCTAAAGAACAATTTTTGATATTTTGAATCGCTATTTGGTATCTTTCTTCATCTCTTTCAATTGTTGTAACATGAATATCTGGATGAACAGAACACATACGAATAGCGGAATAACCAATAGCAGTTCCTACTTCTAGAATTTGTCGACAATTATTTTCTTTAATATATTCTAATAAAAATTCAATACCGTCTGGTAACATAATAGGAACATTATGCTCTTTAGCATATTGTTCCATTTTCTGAATATTAAGATCCATACCAATTACCAGCTTTCTTTAATTGAGCAATTGTACTTTCATGTTCTCGCAATGTTTTTGAATAATATACTTTCATATCTTTCGAAGACGCAAAATATAAATAATCATTTTCGGCTGGATATAATACTGCTTCTATAGCATCTAATCCTGGATTTGATATAGGTCCAACGGGAATGCCACTTACTACATAGGTATTATATGCATTATTTTTTAAATAAGAATTACCAAAGGTATCTCTACCCATAATTTTATGATCACCATAATAAGCAGAGGAACACATTTGTAGTTTCATTTTTTTATTTAATCTAGTTAAAAAGACGCTTGCCATATTTTTAAAATCTTCTATACTATTTCCTTCTGATTGTATCATAGAGGCTAAAGTAATAATTTCGTGAATAGAATATTTTGAATTTTCAAAGTCAGATTTTAATTTGGATAATTTCTTGTCCGTTTGATTTAACATTGTTTCAAAAATGGTTTGTACAGGGACATCTTTATTGGCAAATTCATAAGTATCAGGGAATAAATATCCTTCTAATGGGTAATAAATTTTACTATTTAAAATATCATCTGTTAAAAACCAATATTGATTAATTAATGTTTGTATATATTCCTTATTCGTCGCTAATGTTAAAATATCTTCTTCTGTATTATTGGTATTTTCTGCTATAATTTCAGCTATTTGTTTGATTTGCTTTCCTTCTGGAAAGGTAATTTTGATAGCATCTGGATTATAAGTAGAAGCAACACTTAATTTTTCAATCAATTCTTTTACACTTAAATTTTCACTTAATTCGTAAGTTCCCGCTTTTAAATTAGATGATTGATTGATTTTAACATATAATTTATAAAAAAATTCTGAACGAATTAAATTTTCTTTTTTTAATTCATCAGCAATCGTTAAAAAAGTTTCATTTCCTTCTACTTTAAAAATTTTAGTACTATCGTCATGACTTACAGCACTAGTATTGTAATTATAAGTTAAACAGCAAACGATAATCATACTAGCACTCAATATAATAAGTAATTTAGCTGTATTCGCAAATTTTTCCATTATTGTTCTTCTGGATTTGCTGCTTTTTGTACTTCTGCTAAAATATTTTCAATCATTTCCCATTCTTCGTCTGTCTCAATTGGTTGTAAGTTTTGATCTTCTTTTTCTGGATCATAGATAGAAGCATATACTTTTGTATTACCTTCATCATCTGTTGTATTATCTGTATAAACGATGTAATTTTTTCCTGTTTCTTTTCCTTCAAATGTAAATAATGCTTCACATTCAATATCTTTTCCATCTTCCCCTGTTATTTTAAATGTTAATTTTTCTTCTTTCATTTTTATCTTCCTTTCTCTTTATCTAAATATGTTTGAAGAATAATATTAGCAGCTAAACTATCTACTTTTTGCTTTCTTTTTTTTCTAGACATATCTGCCTTAATCATATAAAAATGTGCTTCTTTTGTAGAAAGTCTTTCATCCTGCATAACAACTTCTACTTTTAAATTTTCTTCTAACATTTGTTTAAATTCCATAGTGGTATTTGCTCTATCACCTATGGTATTATTCATATTTTTAGGATAACCTAATATAATTTTAGATATTTGATACTCATCTATAATTTCTTTTAATATTGGCAATAAAGAAATATAATCATTTTCTTCAAAACGAATTGTTTTGTACGCACTAGCAATTGTTTTAGTAATATCGCTGATTGATATTCCTAGTGTCCTTGTTCCTAAATCTAATCCCAAATATCTCATATGTTTTTTAACAATATTTCCAATATTTTACTGCGATCAAAGGATGTAATCAAAGAACGAGCACCTTTATAACTAGTAATATAACCAGGATCACCACTCATTAAATATCCAACAATTTGGTTCGTAGCTTGATATCCTCTTTCTTCCAAAATTTGAATGGTTTTTTTTAAAGCTTCTAAAACTAATTCTGTATCAAATTCTTCTTTCTTATATATTTTGGTTTCTTCCATGTTATCACCTACTATTATGAATACATTAACATTATATCAAAAAAAGAAAACGCATTCAAGGCTTTCCTTTTTTATCTATAATGATTGTATTTTTAACTTTTAATATAAAGTTACCACAATCTAATATATCTTAAAGCATAATAAGATTTTGATGAAAAAGTTACTCTTACTTTGTTAGCATTAGCATCTACTACTGTAAAATTAGAAAAAGGCGAAAATGAAGTGATGGCTCGATAACTTACTCCATAGTTAGAAGTATACCCCATAAGATAATAACCAATAGAGTTTGCAATATGATAATTCGTATTCTGATATGATACAAAAACCATATACATTCCATTATTATCTGGTAAAACAAAATCTATTAAATTTGTATTATTGGCCAGTACTGCATTACTACTGTGATTTTGATTATAAAAATATTTTTTATAATCATTTAAAATTTTAATATCTTCTTGATTGGTGTTTACCAAACTAGATAAGTTTTCTACATTGGTATTTGTTTTATCCAATTCACTTTGTAAAGCATAGTTATTTAAATTATTTTGTAGTTCTTCTATATTACTTTTCATGTTTGTGATTTCATTTGTATTATTTGTTATTTTAGTATCTAATTCTGTAGCCTTTGCATCTACTAAGTTATTTACTTCATCTTTAGAATATACATTACTAACATTTCCTGTTCCATTATCTAACATTGCTACATATTTATTTGTTAAGGCATCAAATCCTATGATACAATTTCCAGTTTTTCTTTCTCCTACGATAATTCCACTATTATAATTTTTATACGCATAATATTTATCATTTGAGATACAAATACTGACATTTCCTTCTCTATCTAAATATAGTTTTCCTTCTCATCTATATTTCCTCTATAATCTAGACTTTCTCCTTTTAGGGTACTTCCTTTATGTTTTTTATCAAACAAGAATTCATAAACTCCATCATTTTCTATGGCATACAAATTAGCGGATTCTACTAGTCCCTCTACACTAGACATAAGTGCTTTCTTTTTACTTTCTTCTATTACATTTGTTATCATTGGTATTGTGATTAATGTAATCACGGATAATATTACGATCACTGCTAATAGCTCTATTAATGTAAATCCTTTTTTCATATCCTTCATCCTTCCTTTTTATAGCAACAAAAAAGAAGAGGTATTTAAAATACCCCCCCCCGTTTGCAAGTAGTAAACACCAAAAAATCACTATCTACAAACTATATTACTATTCTTATTTACACATTTAATATATCAAAAAAGAATAATTTTATCAATATTAATATTTATTTTTCCATTCTTTTTTTATTTCTCTATTAATATCTCGTTCTTTAATTGATTCTCTTTTATCATAAATCTTCTTACCTTTTGCTAATCCTAATAAAATTTTCACCTTATTACCTTTAAAATATAATTTTAAAGGAACTAAAGTATATCCATTTAAGTTAATTTTATCTCGTAATTTTAATATTTCTTTTTTATGCAACAATAATTTTCTAGTTCTTTTCTCTTCATGATTAAAAATGTTGCCCTCTTTATATTCACTAATATGCATATTTAACAAATATACCTCATTATTGCGAACAACAGCATAGCTATCTTTTAAATTAGCATTTCCATTACGAAGCGATTTAATCTCAGTGCCTGTCAAAACGATTCCTGCTTCTATTTCTTCCAATATTTCATAATCAAAATAAGCTTTTTTGTTTTTGATTTCTGTCATTTTATCATCTTACTTTCTATATTAGAATAAACATGATTGCTTCCGCCTTCATAACTCATTAGTTGTTCTAAAATACGACTTTTGTATTGAAATACTTCCGCTTTAATATCTGGATTTACGGGATAATAATTTTCAAGCGCTAAGTAATTTCTTTTTAAATTGGAAAAACTATACTCAAAGCCTCTTAATATAGCATCATAAAAATCAATTTTTTGATGAATTTCATTCAACTTATCAATATCTGTTAAATTGGTACGTTGCAATTCATTTAGTAATTTTTCTTTCTTTTCAAAAAAATGATCTGGTGTTCTAGGTTTTCCATTAGGCTCAAACACTTGAAAAATTACTTTTTGTTCCTCCGGTGTCAACACAGTAGAAATCAAATCGGGATGATTTGCTACTACAGAAGCAAATAAAGTATGAATGTTATAAGAATCTTTGTAATATAAAGTTCTTTGATTATTACTTTCTAATTCTAAATATTTTTCGGTTTCTTCTTTTATTTTATCTTTTGACTGACGATAAGTTAAAGGGGCATAGATTTTTAAAAACTGTTCAAGCAAAATGAAAGAACAAATTTGAGCATCCGTTTCGGTACTAATAAAGTCATAATTTGCATCATAAAAATTTTTTCCTTGAACTTTAGTAAGAAAAGTATCCTCTACTTGTTTAATAATATCAAAACGATTTAATGTCTTTTTCTCTTCTTTTTGGACTCCATGTTTTATTTCATGAAACAAAGTTTGAAGATTCAATAAGACATCTGCAGAAGTAACCTGATAAATATTGATATATATATGGTGAATCTTATTACCATTTTTATCTATTTCAGTTCGGTATTCTCCATTTGCATTTTCTAATTTTGCAGAAAGGGTAATTTTAACCGGTTGTAATTCGAATTCATTTGCGGCGAACTTAGAAAAGCGGCAGAAAAAGTTACGATAAACTGGTTTACTTAAAGAATATTTTCTTTCCAATATCATATTAAATATGTATCCAAAATTTTCTTCATTAGTGTCATTTTTTTCATTTAGAGCAAATGCATAACGTTCAAATTCCTCGTTTGTAATATAGGAACTATTTCTATATTTTATATAGGTATTTAAACAATTTTCATATTGAGATGTTTCTTGTAATTCTTCTAAGAAATTAGAAACATAAGTGCTATAAAATTCTGAATCAACCGATAACTCTTTTGCTTTTTTGATAACTGCTTGATTTAATTCATTATGATAAATTAAATAGACATCATGAGCATATTTATCTTTTAAAATGCACTCAAACCAATCGGTGATCAATACAATATCAAATGTATTTTCATTCATCTTTTGAATCTCTTCTGTCATTGTTATCATTAATTTTTGTATATATTCCTCTTTGTCATAATAAGAAAAATATTTCTTATTTTCTTCAAAAGATTGAAATTTTTCTCTCAAAAAAGGGTTGTACAAGATTTTTTTTAAAAACTCTTGTTCACTTATCATGTTTTCTTTCCTTTTCTTCCATTTTTTTCTTCATTTCTGTTAATTTAAATTGACAATATTTTATTTGATCTTGATTATTCTCTTGTACTGCTAAACGTAATTTATATTCATAATATGCTATCATTTCTTCATCATTGTAACATTCATAAATTACTCTTTGTAAATTTTTCAATTTAGTCATTTTTCTTTTCCTTCATATATTTTTTAATATTGTCTTCTGTAGCAGGGACAAAATCAATTGTTCTAGCTTCTTTATTAGCCGCTGAAACAATGACATCCATTTCATCACCTAAACGATAACCTCTTTTGTTTTTTTTGCCAATTAAAGACATGGTCGATTCATCAAAAATATAATAATCATCCTTTAACTCTTCCATACGAATTAAACCTTCTATTAAATTAGGCAATTCTACAAACATACCAAAACTTGTAATACTACTAATCATGCCAGAATACTGTTCTCCAATATGATCTAACATATATTCAGCCATTTTCATATCGTCTACTTCTCTTTCACAATCAATAGCAGCCCTTTCTCTTTCACTTGAATGTTCACAGATTACTTTTAATTCTGCTTCTAGTTGACTTAAATAAGTTGAATCCATTTGATGTTTAAATAAATAAGTGCGCAACAAACGGTGAACTGTTGTATCAGGAAATCTTCTTATTGGTGAAGTAAAATGCGTATAACATTCACTTCCTAATCCAAAATGGCCAATATTTGTTGTATCATAAATAGCCTTTCTCATACTTCTTAGCATTAAAGATGATAAAATTGGATACTCTTTAACATCTTTTAAGCTATCTAATAATTTTTGCATTTCTATGGGCGTCATATTTCTTATTTTTTCCTTAATAACATAACCTAAACTATTAACAAAAGAAATAAAGTTAGTAACTTTTTCTTCACTTGGTTTATCATGAACACGATAAACAAATGGAAGTTGCATATAATTAATATAAGTAGCGACCGCCTCATTGGCAGCTATCATAAAGTCTTCAATTAACTTTTCGCCTGTCCCTCTTTCTCTTAAAACAACATCAATTGCTTTTCCATTTTCATCCACAATGATTTTAGCTTCATCAATATTAAAATCAATATATCCTCTTGCTTCCTTATTTTTTCTTAAAATAGAAGCTAGTTCTTGCATTACTTTTAAAGTATCAGCAAACTCTTCATATCCAGATGGTATTTCATTTTTTTCTAATATAGAGTTGACACATTTATAAGTCATCTGTTTTCTAGAGCGAATAACACTTTCTTTAATATCAGTAGAAAGAATTTTACCAGATGGATCAATTTCCACCATACAAGATAAAGCAAAACGATCTTCTCCGGGATTTAAAGAACAAATACCATTAGAAAGTTTATGAGGCAACATTGGAATAACACGATCAGCCAAGTAAACAGAAGTACCTCTTGTATATGCTTCTTCATATACCTTCATTCCAGGTTTTACATAATAGCTAACATCCGCAATATGTACACCTAAATAATAATTCCCATTTTCTAATTTTTGTACTTCTACTGCATCGTCTATATCCTTTGTATCATCTCCATCAATAGTGAAAATCATATGGTTTCTTAAATCAATTCCATCGTTATTCAATCGATTACTAATTTCCGTTTCGGAAAGACTACCTGGTATTTGTTCTACTTCTTTCATTGCTTCTTCTGAAAAAGCATCTGGAAAATCATGTTCACACACAATGGACAAAATATCTACTCCAGGATCATTAATATGACCTAATATACGTAAAACTTCACACTGATAAGTATTATCTTTTAATTTTGTGGTTGGTTTTACTAATACCTTATGTCCTGGCATAGCATTTTCATCTGTAATTAAAATATTTAGTTTTAATTTTTCATTATCTAATTTTAATTTTTTTACATTACCATCTAAAATAACAGTTCCTACTAAATTACGCATATTTCTTTGTACAATACGAACAATTCTTCCTTCTAAATCAACACCTTTTTTAGATGTAATTTCAACAATTACTTTATCTCCATCCACTGCGCCATTTAAACAAGTTGGAGGAATAAAAACATCGTCATTTCCTTCTATATCTACAAAAGCATAATTTTTCTTTGTTCCTAAAAGAGTTCCAATTTTAACATTTTTGTTTTTAAAAGTTTCATAATTGTCTTTATTGGTTCTCCTAATTTTTAAATTATCTTCTAAGTAATTTAAAATAACCATTACCTTTTTTAAATTATCTACTCCTTGATAATTTAATTCTTCACAAATTTCATGTACACTAAGTGCTTTATTTCTTTTATTCAATAATTCAATAATTTGTTCTTCCATACTATCACCTATTAATATTATAAATTATTTTTAAATAAAAATATAGTTTTTTTACCTTATTTTACAAATAAATTGATTTGACAAAGAAGCATTGCTTTTATATAATTTATATAGTTTTACATTAAATTTTGAATTCATAGTAGAAAGGAATCAAAAAAATGGAAATAGATACTCGATATATTAACCAATTAGAAATCATTATTAACTTATTTACAATTGAAAATGGTATGATAAAAATTTTACTACTAAAAAGGACAGAAGAACCATTTAAAAACTATTGGTTCTTACCTAGTAATTTGTTAATGACGTCTGAAACAATAGAAGAATGTGCGAAAGCTACTGTATATGAATATACAAACTTTGAGTATATTGATTTAATACAATGTAACATTTTTAGTCAAATTGATCGTTTGCCAAATGAGCGTATTATTGCGAATTCTTTAATTGGAATTGTTCCAAATATCGTTTTAAATCACCATCGATATCGTAAAAATATAGAATGCGAATGGTTCCCAATTAATGATATTCCTAAAACTGTTTACGATCATACTAAAATCATTGAAGATGCGATTACGTTTTTAAAAAAACAAATTTGTGATCATCATCTAATTCAAAACTTTCTAGAAGAAGATTTTACATTACCAGAATTGCAATCCATCTATGAATGTGCTTATGGGAAAAAATTAGATAGAAGAAATTTTAGAAAAAGGATGCTAGCAACTGGTAAAATCATAGATAGCGGTGAAAAAGTAAAAAAAGAAACCGGTAGACCACCAAGACTATATCATTTTTGTGAAAAAGAAAATCAGATGAATCCTTAAAACAGACTTGACAGACAAAACAATATCATGTAAAATGATATTCGTAGTCAATCGGAGACGTACTCAAGAGGCTGAAGAGGCGCCCCTGCTAAGGGTGTAGGTCGGGCAACTGGCGCGAGGGTTCAAATCCCTCCGTCTCCGCCATTTTGAAAATAAAAGTCTTATTTCCTTTGTGAAATTAAGACTTTTTTTATGCAATATTTACAGTATTGCTAAAAATAATAGATATCTAATTATTATGTAAAAAATATACAGTAGCACATTTTTTATAGCTTTTGGCACTTTTTATGGCACCTATTTTTCATATTACTACAATAAGTGGTATAAAATGTTAGCATTTGAAAAGTAACACAAATTTTATTAAAATATGGAAAGAAATATTATATGAATTAGAAATATTTTTCAACCTTATCTCTTATTTTAATTATCTTTTTATAAAAAAAGAAAAAATTTCATCACTCTTTTTGCTGATATTCTTGTTTTTTAACGTTTAAAATGTTAAAATTAAAAATAATTTTAGGGAGAAACTTTATGAATAAAATATATTACAGTGGTGAAATATTAAATTTAAATGATCTATTAAATATCTCTTTTGATCTAGGTGATATGGAACATGTTGGTTATAGTTCTGTCCTAACCGATAAATTTTTAGAATATCTAAATTCTTTAAAAAGGGAAAAGAAAGATAAATTTATAAAATTAATTAAGAATTATTATCCCAACGATATCATTCGTTTACATACTCAAGAATGGTCTGATATAAAAAATACAATTAATCATGCATTTAGTGTTATTCATAATCAAGATAATGGAAAGTCCATTTCAATATTATATGAACTGATTACTTCTGAAAATGGAGATTTGTATGGAAAAGAATTATTAACTGGATTTGTCTTTCCAATTGTTAATAATGATAAAATTGAATATAAATTAAGTATTTCTAACGTTAAAAATGCTGTTTTATCGGACGATGGAGAGTTACTATTTGTCAAAACTAGAGATAAGTATTATCATAACCATAAAGACTATAGATGCCTTAATTATTCTCACCAACATATGATTTATTTTATTGAAAGTATCAATTCATTTACAGATCGCAATAAAAAGAAATTTTATCCCATTAATTTAACTGTTTATAGTTTAAAACCAATCATTCATCCTTTTGAAAATTTAAGTTTATGTGATTCTATCATTTTTAATCATAAAGTTGCCAATAAAAATGAATTAGAAGAATATACAGAAAAATTTAAAGGATTATTTAAAAAGAATTCCAAAAAAGCGTTTATCGAAAGTATAACAAAACAATATAATAAAAATATTTTTAATTCAGAAATAAAAGAAAAAGAACCAATTCAAGAAGAGAAAAAAGAGAAAATTGAAAAAGATAAATTAACACTAAAATTAGAAAATATTGAATATTTGTTAGCAAAACTAAAAAGAAAAGATAACACTTCCTATGAAACATGCCTAAAAGAATACAACAATCTTATCAATTCAGAAACGGAAATTCTTACCTTAACACCCATCACTTTAGAAAGTCTAACGATATTAGAAGGAAAAATAGAATTTTGTTTAAATTATTCCAAAAATAAAAATATATTTGATTTATTAGATGATTTAAAAAATGAATATTTAGATAACTTTCAAAATAAGGAAGATAGAACAACTAAGTTAACTTTAACTGAAATAGATAAATTATATGAATTATTTTCAAAAGCAAGAAAAGAATACTCGCTTAAAGATCAAACAAAAATTTTAAAAGATATAGCATTCTTATATATAATGGAAACAATAGAAGATAATGATATAGATATAACTGATTTAGAAAATAGTTATTTCAGTGACCATTTAAAATATATTATGATGGTTATTCTATCTTTAATTGATGATAATACAATAAAGGATAATATATTCATTAATTTAGAGGATGAATTAAATATTCAAAACATATATAATATCATTAAAAACATAGAATTTAAAAACAATAAACAGAAAAGAAAGAAGTAAAAATTAAAACTTCTTTTTTTATATTATTAAAATAGACAATGATGCTTTATAAAAAACACTCATATATTGAGTGCTTCTCATAATTATTGTGCTGTATATCCTCCATCAATTGGTACAATAGCTCCTGTAATAAAAGATGCTTCATCACTTAATAAATAACAAATTAAATTAGCAATTTCATTAGCTTCTCCAAGGCGTCCAATTGGTAATTGATTTGCCATTACATCTTTGATATTCTGTGGCACCTGAGCTAAAATTGGTGTATCTACATATCCAGGCGCTATTGCATTAACACGAATATGATCGCGAGCATATGTTAAAGCTAATGATCTTGTCATTTGATTAATAGCGCCTTTCGTTGCCGAATAAGCAAAGCTTGTGGTACTTCCTACTAATCCATACATAGAAGAAGTGTTTACAATTGAACCATTTCCATTTTTTAGCATTTCGGCAATTACATATTTATTCATTAAAAAGATGCCTGTCTGATTAATGGCAACAACTTGGTTCCATTCTTCTAAACTAACTTCATGAGGTTTATTGGCTCCTCCACCAATTCCAGCATTAGCTACTAAGTAATCAATATGTCCATAATGTTCTACTACTGATTGAACACATCTTTTTACTTCTTCTTCCTTCGAAACATCACATTGTATTCCTATTACATGATCTCCTAAATCAGAAACAATTTGGTTGATTTCTTCCTTTTTATCTACAATAGCAACAAATGCCCCTTCAGAAATCATTTTTTTGCAGTAGCCAAACCAATTCCGGAGCATCCTCCAGTTACAATTGCTACTTTTCCTTTTAACATAAAATCAGTCCTCCTCTACTATTTCATTATAAAACATTTAAAATTTTTTAACCGATTTTTTATATAAATAACACTCTCTCTCATGAGAATTAATAATTCCTATTGCCTGCAAATAAGAATATATTGTAATTGTTCCCACGAATCTCATTCCTCTTTTTTTTAAATCATTTGAAATGTTGTCGGATAGTTCTGAATGTGTTTTTTCTGTTTCATAAATTACAGTATTTCCAGTAAACGATTTTAAATACGAACCAAAAGAGCCATATTCTAATTGAATTTTTTTAAAAATTTTTGCATTTTCAATACTAACAATTATTTTTAAACGATTACGAATAATACTTTTATTTTGCATTAATAAATTTATTTTTTCACTTTGATAATTACAAATTTTATCAATTTCAAAATGATCATATGCTTTTTCAAATGCTTCTCTTTTATTTAAAATACACTCCCAAGATAATCCAGCTTGAAAAGATTCTAATATCAACATTTCAAGTAAATAAGTCTCATCAAAATTTGGAATACCCCACTCTAAATCATGATAAGAAACATAAATAGGATTATCTAAATTACACCAATGACATCTTTTCATTTTTACTCTCCTATACAAGGAATAATTAATTTTTTTATATTATCCTTTTTTATTTTTTAGTTAATTTATAAACTTAACAGAGATATTATATTATAATTAGTTTTATTTCTCAATCATTATCAATCAAATTTTTATATAAAAAAAGTAGGTTTTTTCACCTACCTTTTTGTAATTAAACTATTAGTCTTCTATTTGGACATATTTTTTATTTGGAAGTTCTTTCTTTTCTTCTTTTTTAGGAACTTCTAATTTTAAAGTACCATTTTTAAAGGATGCTTTAATATCTTCTGTTGTAATTTGATCTCCAACGTAAAAGCTTCTTGAACATTCACCAAAATATCTTTCACGACGAACAAATTTTCCTTTTTCTTTTTCATCCTTATCAGAAGTCATAGTAGCATGAATAGTTAAATAACCATCATCTACTGCAACTTTAATATCATCTTTGTCATATCCTGGTAAATCAACAATAATAGAATAACTATCATCATGTTCTTTAATATCTGTTTTCATTACTTTACTTTCTTCTACATTAAAAAATGGATCTTTAAACATATCTTCTAACAAATCAAAATCTTTTCTTCTAGGTATCATCATCATATCCATTACTTCCTTTCTCTTTTGTGTTGACACCAAATAGGTAGCACATCATATAACTTAATACCATGTAGGAGTTCCTTACCTCTTACACTTTACATTCTATCACATTTAATTAGCATTGTCAATATGTGAGTGCTAATTATTTTATTATTTTATAATAAGTAGATTCAACATCGCTTTTCAATTCCAATAATTTTTCATATTTAGTATAATGACTTCCTTCTAATACTTTATTTAATATATCTTCTACATTTAACCAGTTTTTAATACATAATATAAATTCATTACTATTTATTAATTCATCGTTTTCTAATAATGAAAAATCATAATTATTTTCGTTTATAATTAAACTAGCTTTATAAGTTGCAAATTCTGGTAAAGAACTTAAATGGGTAAAAGAATTATCATATACATATACAAAATAATCATCTTTATAAGTAGTAGCAATATCCATTGCTTTTTGGTAATCTTTATACAAATAAACAGGTTCGTTGTAGTAAAGTCCATTCACAGATAATAAAAGACTAATTGTGAAAAAGATTCCTTGTTTTTTTGTAGCAAAACTAAATAAATAGGCCACTCCAACTGCTATAATTGGAAATAATAACATAATATATCTAGAAGTATAATCTTCTCCTAAAAAAGGAGCTATTTTAGCGATAGTAAATAAATACATCATACTTGGTAAAAAGATTAAACTACAATAAAATATTTTTTTCTGATCTATTTTTGCTTTATTTTTTAGAATTAAGATAAAATAAAGAACAAGAATGAGAAATAACAAATGTTTCATACCAAATAATTTATAAATTTGACTAAAGTAATAAATACAGCTTTGAATGATTGGCTTTGCTACTTCTCCCCCATCCCCTAATCCACGATAAGAAAAGAAAATATGATAAATACTAGCTGGATAAAATAAAATTCCAATAACAGCCGCTATCACATGCACAAAAAAATAGCGACCTAATTTTTGGTATTCTTTTTTGGTGAATAAATATGCAGATACAAGTAAAAAAACAAATACGATATAAATACAAAAATAATACTGTGTTAAAAAGCCAAATAAAATAGTAAAAATCCATGGATATTTTTTCTCTATTTTGAAATCTTCTTGAACGAATTTTATGGTTAGGTAAAGGTATAAAACGCTAAAAAAAGTTAACATCATATACATACGTTGAAACATTACCGTACTAATACATCCCATACTAGCTCCATATAAAATAATGGTTGGAATCGCCATTTTTTCAATATTTAATTTTTCCATTATTTTTTTGATGATCCATAAAGTTCCTACAAAAAAGACTAAATTGATAGTAAATATAATGTATTTAGAAAATTGACCATAAAATATAGTGGAGACAAAATGAACTAAAAAATAAAATAATGGTGGATGAACATCTCTGGCTTGATTATAATATACAGAAAAATAATTTAATACATCACCTTTTCCAATTGTTAAATAAGTAAAGGCATCTTCTTTTTGTCTAAAAATAGGTATTTCTTTGCTCAATGTTTCATCTTTTTTTAAAGTATCATAGTGAAAGAAATAATTTTTGATATTAGTTATTTTATTTTTACTATTCCATACTTGATTATAAAATACATCTTGAGATGCTTCTGCATAACCATAAGGTCTATAAACATTATCATAGGGATAATTACTAGAACCATAAGAAAAAATTTCATCTTCATGAAAACCTTGCTTTTGATTAATAAAATAAAACATCAAAATACATAAAAAAAACACTGTTAAAAGAAACCATTTATTTTGACTAAACCATTTTTTCATACTACCACCTTATATAAATTATAACATATTTTTTTCAAAATGTATGACATTCTAATATTTGTCAAGTATAAATTTTGTGATATAATAATGCACGATGAAAAGACACGAAATATTCAAAATTTAAAAAAATTGAATATAATGTGTTATAATAAGCAAGAGGTGTTTTTATGATTAGTATTATTGTTCCTTGCTTTAATGAAGAAGAAGCATTACCTATTTATTATTGTGAAATGAAAAAAATAATTAAAAAAATGAAAGATGTGCCATTTGAATTGATTTTCATCAATGATGGTTCTACTGATAAAACATTGCATTTATTAAGAGAAATGGCAAAACAAGATCCGATGGTTAGATATATTTCTTTTTCTAGAAACTTTGGAAAAGAAGCAGGTATTTTAGCAGGTTTAAAAGCAGCAAATGGCGATTATGTTGCCATGATGGATGTCGATTTACAAGATCTACCTGAATTATTGATTGAAATGTATGAAGAACTTGAGAAGAAAGAATATGATTGCATAGCTACTAGAAGTGTTTCCAGAAATGGTTACTCCCCTATTCGTAAATTTTTTACAAAATGTTATTATAAACTCATTAATAAAATAAGCAGAACAGAAATTGTAGATGGAGCTCGTGATTTCCGATTAATGACAAGACAAATGGTCAATGCCATTTTAGAACTAGGTGAATACAATCGTTACTCTAAAGGTATTTTTTCATGGGTTGGATTTTCGACAAAATGGATTACTTTTGAAAATAGTGAAAGAAGTGCTGGTACAACCAAATGGAATTTTTGGAAATTATTTGCTTATTCTATGGAAAGTATTATAGGATTCTCAACAATGCCACTTTTAATATCTTCAATTGTTGGATGTGTTTTTTGTCTTATTTCCTTCATTATGATCTTAGTTATTATTGCAAAAACATTGATTTTTAGTGACCCTGTTGCAGGATGGCCAAGTATGGTTTGCATCATTTTTATGGTAAGTGGCATTCAACTGTTCTGTCTAGGTATTATGGGGCAATATTTATCAAAAACATATTTAGAAGTTAAAAAAAGACCAATATATATTGTAAAAGAAACGGAAAAAGATATAGAAAAAAAAGCTTAATATAAAGCTTTTTTTAATTGTTCAATATTTTGATTAAATAAAGTAATATAATCTTCTTTGTTTGCTTTTTCCTTATCTGTTAAATTAGATAATTTATGGATTGTTAATAATTCGGCTTTTGTTTTATCTACTACTCTATTGACAACATCTGATGAATTGTTAGCATCTAAAGTTAAAATATACTTATTGCTCATTTTATTCAAATGATTAATGGCATCACTTATCATTTTATCTGTTACTGTATTACTATCTAATGAAATGATATTAAAACCATATTTTTCTAAGAATGTCAAAGTATTAGTATCTGTGATAATAGTAGTAGTAGTTGCATTTTCATATAACAATTTTAATTTTGCATCTAAATTAGATATTTTAATTTTTAAATTCTCATAATTTTCTTCAATACTGTTTTTTAAATAATGATTTGTAATATAATCATTCAAACCGTTTTTAATATTTAGAGCCATCATTAAGAAATTTGAAGGATCTAGCCATATTTCCTCTACTGAATTGCTATATTCTATTGTACTAGAAGCATCAATAATCATTAAATTATGATTATTATTTACCATATCAATCACATAATCTTTTTCTTTTGTAAGTCCATTAAAAATGTACATATCTGCTTTACTGTAATCTCTAATTTGTTTTTCAGTTAAAGAATAATTATTGATATCTACTCCATTTGGATAAATACTTTTGATTATACTATGTTCTCCATATAAATTGTCCACAATATATTCAATTGGATAAGAAGTACTATAAATAGTAATATCTTCTAGATTATCTCTTTTAAAGCAGCCCGTTACTAGTAACAAAGATAAACATAATATTAATTTTACTTTCTTCATGATTTTTTCTTCCTTTCAGGTACTAAATCAATACCGCCTTTTGACAAAGGATTACATTTTAATAATCTTTTTATCGTATAATAAGTTCCTTTTATAAAACCGTGTTTTTGAAAAGCTTCTAATGCATAATTGGAACAAGTTGGAATATATTTACAATTTTGATGAAAAGAACCTGGTATCTTTTGATAACATTTTATGAAATAAATGGCAATCTTTTTCATCCATTACAAGTATGTTCTAATTCATTATCATGATAGAAGATAGGAGCATTTTGTAAAGCTTTTTTTTGTTCTTCTGTAAAATCGGTAAAAGTATTCATATCAAATGTTACTTTCATTTCAAAATAAGATTCATTTTTATCGATTTGAGAAGTAATGCCGCTTTGATATTTTAAACGATTATTCAAACTATCATAATTATTCATTTGAATTTGAAAACCAGCTAAATCCGATTTATTTTTACCAGAAATAAAATCAATTTGTTTGACTAGTTGATTATTTACATAATAAAGGGTTCTATCATCTTTTAATGTATAACGTACAGCAGAAGCATCTTTTGTACAGGTATTAATTTGATATGATGTTGTATTGTACGCTTGACAGGTTTCTCCCTTTTCTAATAATTCTGCTGTATATTTTTGATTAACATTCATTTTAATTTGAACAATACGATTAGATAACGTTTCGTCTATTTCAAAAGGAATTAAATTTTTATCTACTAGTGTCTGTAAAAAAACACATGCACTTTGTCCTTCTTTAAAGGGATAATCATTAATATTTGATTTAGCATAATTAATTGCTGCTGAAGAAATTAATTCTATTTTTTCATTTTCTCTTTCTTCTTCTTTATCATTAAAAATTTTAAATAATGCTGGATAAGCAACAGCCGTAATTAAAGCTAATAAAACTGTTACTCCTAATAGTTCTGCTAAAGTAAAACCTTTTTTCATATTCTCACCATTTTTATTATACATAAATTTTCTTTCTATTGTCAAACTATTCAAAGAAAAGTGTTAACAAGAAAATAGCAATTCCTGAAAGAAGTCCTAATATTGTTATTTTTTTATTTTTAATTGTTTTTATTTCTGGTATTAATTCAAAGAAAACAATATAAATAATCATTCCTACTGTAATGGATAATAAAATACCTCTAATGACATCATTAATAACACCCGATAGTAGGAACATTAAAATACCTCCTACCATAGTAGATAGAACAATAGGAAGCATAATAAGAAGTGTTTTCTTTTTATTATTGTTAAATTTATATAAAGTAGATGTAATCATAATACCAAGGGGAATATTATGAAGACTAATTCCAATTGCTAGTAAAAGTCCCAAGTTATGATTAGTCATAGCTGTACTATAAATAGCCATTCCCTCAATTAAATTATGTAAAATTAAAGCAATACTAGATACCATTCCAATATGAAATAAATTTTCATTGCTTACGTGTTCTTCATGATCATGATCTGGTATAAACAAATCTAAAATTTTTAGTAAGAAAATACCAATTAAAGATAGCATAATTACAATGATAATATTGGTTAAAAACGGAAACGTTTCACTTAATAAAGAAAGGGCTTCTGGGATAATCTCAAATAATAATAATGTAATCATTACGCCAGTTGCCATACTAATAGAAAAATTCGTTAATTTTTGGTTATTTTTTAAAAGAAATACAATAAAGGTACCTATTAAAATAGAGATACCTGCTAACAGTGTCATTCCTATTCCAAACATATTATTCCTCCTGTGGAAGTAAATCGTCAATCGTTACTTCTTTTTCAGTTTCTTTTTTATCATCTGTTTTAGAGTCTGTTTTCTCTTTTTTTTCTGAATTTGTTTTATTTTCTGCTTTATCATCTACTTTTGGTTCTTTTTTCACTGTTTCTTCTTTTGCTTTTTTAATAGTTAAAATCAAAGAAGATACCTTAGAAGCTAAAGTTCCAGGACTATAGTTTTGTTTGATTACAGTACCAACAATTCCAGCGGATTCTGTATCATAAACATAACTTACTTTAATACCTAATCTAGCAGCTGTTTTACCAGATTGATACTTACTGTCACCAGTGAAATCAGGGATTACTTTATAATCTGGTAATTGACTATAATTACCCTTTCCAATTACTTTTTCTTCATATTTTTCTTGACTGTCAAAAGAGAAAGTTTTAATCGTTTCTTTTTCTTTTAATCCTAAATTTTCTTTCATAGCATTTGATACTTCTGATACAGATTCATTATATAAAACATAGTCATATAAACTAAGATGAGAAGATGCATCATAGATATAAGCGTCTACTCCACTCAAATATAGTCTTTGCATACTAATTAACTCATCTACATTTCCAGACGCTTTGGTTAGAACATCTTTTCCAATATTATATAAAGACAATATTTCTGTTTTTGACATATTGGTTTCTAGGTTGTTACTGATTGTATCTAATAAACTTGTAACAGTATTAAAATCAGCTGTCGATTTTAATTTATTTAAAATAGCTTTTAAAACTTCTTGTTGATGTTGTCCTCTTACAAAATCGTTACTAACATAATTAGTCCATTTACTAGAACAATAACTAGGATTTGGATGCCTATTTCTCGCAAATGCTAATGCTTGTTCACCATTGATTGTTTGTAATCCTGCTTCTACATAGATAGTATTGCGTCCCCATTCTCTATTACTGTTTTGCTCACAGAAAGCATATGGAATATCGACATCAATTCCACCTATAGTATCTACTAATTTTACAACACCTTTAAAATTAACCTTTACATAATAATCAATTTTTACATCTAAAAAGTTTTGAATGGTATCTATCATACAACTTTCTCCATACCAAGCAGCATGTGTAATTTTATTCCTTTTTTGATTTGGAAAACAAGCAATTGGTACATAAGAATCCCTTGGAATACTTAATATGGTTGTGCTTAAAGTTTTAGGATTAAAGGTGATTAACATTAGAGCATCTCCATTAAATGCAGCACCATTAATATCTTCTGCCTCTGAATCTACACCCATTAATAGGATGGTAAATGGTTCTGTCAATGATTTATTAGAAGATTGATTGGTAATTTCTTTTGTTTTGGTATAAATAATTTTTGTATCTTTTTCTAAATCTAAATTTAAACCATCTACATTTTGAAATCTTAAAACATAATTACTAGGTAAGAAAATATATTTTACTTCTCCAGATGCTAAAGCCTTGATTAAAGAAAAGTAGTCATCATATTCTTTTAAATTGTTTATTTTATTCTCACTAGCAATTTCTTTTGCAATTTCTGTTTCACTAGTGTTAGAGGAATTAGATAGAATTCCTACTTTATCATTAATATTTTTTATATTTTCATTTGTTTCTTCTTTTTGAGTTACAATACTTACAGAATATATTGTTTTATCTGATGTTAAATTGTTTAATGTATTTAACGTATTTTGAATAAAATTAGAAATTAAAATTAATAAAATGGAATATATTATTAATAGAACTGTATATATAACAAATCTTTTTGTTTTCTTTTTGTAATTGATGTAATAACGTAATGAAATACAAATAAACAAAAGTATTAAAATAAAAATAACAACAATTCGTATTAAGGTTTCAATTCCTACTAAGCATAGTAAAGAATAAATAAAATATCCATTAGTAAATAATAACAATAATAACATAACTAATAGGATTAATAATCTATAATTAAATCTTTTTACTTTATTTTTCATAACAACCTCCGAGTACTATATCATTATAACCTTTTTTCTAAATATTCACAATATTCAACAATTATTTTTTCCATATTTCAAATTTTTTTACACGTATTTTTATTTTTTTAATAAAATATATTGTCAGATGAAATTATTTTTGTTATAATTAAATCACGTTTTGGGTCTATAGCCAAGTGGTAAGGCGTGGGACTGCAACTCCCTGATCGTTGGTTCAAATCCGACTAGGCCCTCCAAAAAATGCAGGTGTGGTTCAATGGTAGAATGCGACCTTGCCAAGGTTGAGACGCGAGTCCGATTCTCGTCACTTGCTCCATAAGGAAATACGCTCGAACTTTTCGAGCTTTTTTAATACAACTAACTCAATTTGGGTTAGTTTTTTTGTGTACCTGCTTCAACGCGCAAAGTTTGGAAGTCATACAAAGACTATCCTACAAAGAAAGGATGGTATTTATGGTAAATATTATTAAGCAAGAAGTTGTTATTGAAGAATCATTAAAAAAGAAGTTAGAACTAATATGTGAGTTTTCAAATACTACTCTAAAAATCATAAATGGTAGTATAAGAAAAATTGATAGAACTAACTTAACCTATGTTGAACCACATAGAATAATAATTAATGATATAACATTCTTGCTTTTAATTATTCTAATGAGATATTTATTGAAAACCTATCTAATAAAATAAAACTATCGGAATTAGAAGAATATTTAATTTATTTAATAAAAAAGAAATTGAAAAAGCAACTAAACATATTAATGATGAAATGAATGAAGCTGCTGAAGAATTTTATAAAACGAAAAAAGACGATGGCTTAGAAAGATAAGTCATCGTTTTAAATTAATTAATTTTTTTACCTTTTTCATTCATAAAAGAAAGTAGTTCAGAATCTGGTTTTGATGATAATTTACCAATTAAAATATCTTTAAATTTTTCTATTACACTTTCATTACATTTATCAACTAACTCTGGTGTTGAACAATCATATTTAGTTATAAAATCACAGAATTCATCTACTGAAACAATTATATTTTTTTCTCTACATTCAAACATATAATCCCATAACATTTTAGTAACAAAATAATTATAAGAACTATCTTGATCAGGTAAGATTGATATACCATGTTCATCTCTTGGAATAAATAAATTAGGTATATCAAAAGAACTTGTTATTTCAGGATTTTCATCCAAGAAGTTTAAAAATTCTTCATAATGTTCTTTATTAGCAAATCTCAAAACAATTGCATCATTTGCTGGAAATTTTCTGAATTTACATTCTCCAATTTCTTCATCAGGATGATTTTTATAAAGTCTATCTATAAATTCTTGAAGTTTAATCATCACTTCAATATACTTTTCTGGTTTTATTGATAAGTAAGCTTTACAAAAAACATTTTTAGTATTTTTTATTGAATAGATAAAATCATCATTTTTAACCATATTAGTAGATGCCCTAAACCAATTAAATGAAACACTCTCTCGTCTTTCAAAAGCTCTTTTTAAACTTTCTTCATCATTTCTTGATGGAGAATATCCTCCTGGTCTTCTAATACCAAATACATTAGCACGATCAAAGAAGTCATCAAATACCAATAAATCATATTTTAAACTTCTATTTTTTGATAAATCATATTGATTAGTAATGATTTTATATAATTCATAAAATTCTTTATCATTTTCTGCAGTATCTTTATTTGTAAAGTTATTGCTAATAAAGAATTCATAATATTTATTTAAAATCTCTTGCATATATTTTTACCTCGCTATTTAATATTCTTTTCCCATATTTTTCTTACAGCTTTTAAAGATAATGTTGATAAAGTAAAACCAATTACAGGAACAAGTGATGTTAATAATACATAATTATATTCTCTAATTAAATATGAATAAGTAATAACAATAATATAAGTTAAAATTATAATACATATCTTTCTAGTCCAACTTGTTTCCCAAGATTTATCTAATTCGACTCTTTTATTTCTTTCTTCTATTTTTTTAATTCTTTCTTCTAAATCCATTTGAATCTCCATCTAATATTCCACCAGTTTCAGCATTTGATAGTCCATTTATTATTTGTAATTTTGTTAAATAATAATTATATAATATTTCATTATTTATTTCTTGGCAATATTGTATTTGTTTTTTATAAAATTCATTTTGTTCTTCTAAATTTAAAGAACTTACTACTAAATTACTTTCAGCTTCATCAAGTTGAATTGGTGCTCCAGCTTCTAATAATCTTTGCTTTTGCTCTAATGTATATTTTGTTTTATTTCTTCTAAATGAATTATATAAAGATTGTTCTGCTTTATCTTCAGACTTACCAGATGGCATTTTATGATTAATAACTACAAAAGTTATTATTGCATTAGTGCTATCTTCAAGTATTTCATCAATACTATTTTTTCTTTTTTCTTTTACTATAATTCCATTATCAGCTAAAAGTTTAATTTGCTCTGGTGTATATAAATCTTTCGTTCTTAAATATAATTGATAAAGTGATCTTTCTTCTAAAGTTTCACCACTATCTGATGGCATTCTTCCATTAGCATTTTTAAATTCTATTAATGCACTAATAGTTGAATCAACTTTATCAACAATTCTAGTGGTTTTTCTTTGAATTTCTTCTTCTGATTTAATTTTAACATCTATTCCTGCACTTGCAAGTTTTTGTAATTGTTCATTTGTAAAGTTTTTCTTATTTCTGTTAAATTTTTGATATAATGAGTCTTCATATCCACCATTAGCTGTAGATGGCATTCTATCGTTTAAAGTTTTAAATTCTATTACATCATCAACTATTTTTTGGATAATATCTTCACTTGACATTCCTTTTCTAGATTCTATTTTAATATTTCTAGATTCTAATATTTTTAGTTGTTCATCCGTATATTGCTCTTTATTTCTTACGAAAGATTTATATAAACTTCTTTCATATAAATCATCACTTGAACCAGATGGCATTTTTCCGTTATGTGTATCAAGCCATTCTAAAATACCATAAATAGTTTCTTCATTTTTTTCTTCTGATGTTTTAGGTACTACTGTTATACCATTTTCTTCAAGTAATTTAATTTGTTCTTGAGTATAATGTCTTTTATAATATAAAAAAGCAGTATGCAAGGATCTTTCTTCTTTATCTTGCGATACACCAGATGGCATTCTTCCATTAATATTCTTAAATTCTATTATTTTTTGAACTACCATTTCACATTTTGATTTAGTAAGTGTATCTCTGCTTAATGAAGAATCCAACATATCTAAAAAGTCACTAAATTGTTTTAATTCATCTATTATTTTAAATTCTTCTAAATCTATTTCATCATTATCATTTTGAGTATTACCATTATGATTACTTAATACTTTCTTTTTAACTTTTTCATATACTTCATATATTGATTTATGACAATTAATGTTATTTACAATATCAAATACAATTGGATGTGCATTATGTCCTACTGATAAAGCTCGACCTAATTGTTGAAGATAAATAATTGGAGAAATTGTTGGTCTTAACATTATAACACCATCAACATCTTCAACATGAACTCCTTCATTAAGCATTTCAATTGAGAATAATAATTTAATATGATCATTAGTTGAACTTTCAAAACTTGATACATTTTGTTTGTTATTTTCTCTACCTTGTTCAGAATAAACTGAATAAATATCAACATTAGGATTAACTTTACTAAACCATTGTTTTGATTCTGCTATCATTTTTTGCATATGTTCATAATCTCTACAAAAAACAATATACTTACCACTTTTATTTGGAATATGTTTTTCAAATATCTCGGGTAAACCTTTTGCATTTTCTAACATTCTTCTTGCTTCATCTAATTTCTTTTGAAAAACTTCTTTATATTCAGGATTTTCAAATCTATTAATTTTTGCTTGAATTCGATCTATATCTTCTTTAAATGAATAAACCGCAGATATATAAGTTGGCATAGGCAATATTCCACTTGATATTGCATCAGTTAAGGATATTTCGGAAGCAATATTTCCATGAAACAATTCTTCTGCCATATTTCTATTATCATCCAAATATCTAATAGGTGTAGCAGTAATTCCTAAAACTTTTGCATTAGGATTATTATTTAATAATGTATTAATACTTCGTCCCCATTCTTGTGCACCACATCTATGAAATTCATCTAATACTATATTATCAAAATGTAAGTTATTTATTTTATCAGTTGATAGTCTTGAAAAATTAGGATATATAGCACATTTTAAATTAGGAAAATCACTAACACTTAATCCTTGTGATTTAATATGTTGTTCAAGTTGATCTATTATTTCATATGTAGGAGCAAGAAATAAGCATCTCTTATTTCTATTTTCATATAACCATTTTAAAGAAATAAATGATTTACCAGTTCCTGTTGCATGGACTATAGCAACTTTATCTTCTTGTTCAAACCTCTTTTCAATTTTTTCATAAGCATCTTTGTTATGTTTATATAATTCTATACCCATATTAAAGCCTCCAAAATCATCTAATATAATTATAACATTAATTTTACAAATTTTAGTATTTGTATTGAAATTATTAACAATTTATAGTAATATGTATATAGAAATTGATACAAATATGTATTAATTCCTAATTGTGATTGAAAAGTTGTAAATAACTTAACCAATCGCTCCATTTGTAAAAATCATCGGAACAACCGATGTTGAGATAAAGCTTAATTAGAAATAATTAAGTTTTTTTGTGTCTATGAAAGGTTGTGATGATATGTTAAATATTATTAAAGAAAAACTTGATTTAAGCCCTGATTTAATGAAAAAGATTGATTGGGCTAAGAATTATACTTCTACTTCAATAACTCTTGAGAAAGGTCATTTAATTAGATTAGAACCTAGTAATCTTGCTTATGTAGATCCACATAAAGTTAAAATCAATAATTATACTTTCTTGTTCTTCAATGGTGTTAATACTTTCTATGTTAATAATCTAAACGAACAACATAATTTATCAGAACTAGAAAAATTCTTTAAACTAGCTAAATGCCCTTAATACTATTCCCCCAATAAGGAATTGACAAAATTTTAAAAAGTGATATTATAAATAACCAATGAAAGAGGTAACTCTAGAAATGGAGGTACATCTATGATAATAAAACACAATTTACCCGAAATTTATAATATTGAATTTAATGAGGAGTCAGTAGTATTTAGACTTTACTAGATACTATTGTCTCCTTTTTTTAGTAAAGGGAGTTAAGATTTATGGAAGAAGAAAGAAAAATTGCTGGTATTTATATTCGTGTATCAACAGAAGATCAAGCTCGTGAAGGATTTAGTTTAGGAGAACAAGAAGAAAAGTTAAAACAATTATGTGATTATAAAGGTTATGAAGTTTATAAAGTATATTGTGATGCTGGTATATCAGCTAAAGATATGGAACATAGACCAAAGTTTCAAGAAATGTTAAAAGATATGAAAGAAAAGAAAATCAATTATATCGTTGCTTATAAACTTGATAGAGTTACTCGTTCAGTTAGAGATTTAGAAGAACTAATTTCACAACTAGAAAAATATAATACTTATTTAGTATGTGATAGAGATGATGTTAATACATCTACTGCTAATGGTAGATTCTTTGTAAGAATGCTAACTGTCTTATCACAACTTGAAATTGAAATAGTATCTAAAAGAACAAAATTTGGTTTAGATGGGGCAATTAAACAAGGACATATTCCAGCAAGAGCTCCACTCGGTTATAAGCATATTGATAAAAAATTAGTTCCTGATCCACTTACAAAAGATATAGTTATAAGAATATATAATTTATATTTTGAAGGACTTACTTATAATACTATTGCTAAATTATTTAATAAAGAAAAAGTATGCGGTAAAACAAATTGGAAAGATACAAGTATATTAAAGATTATTACTAATGTTATTTATAAAGGAGATTATATACAAGGCAAAACTACTAGCAATCCAAGATATTTTGAAGATGTTGTTGAACCTATTGTATCAAAAGAATTATGGGATAGTTGCCAAGTTTAAAAGAAAAAGAATCAAAGAAATTATATGAGAAGTCAAACATATATCTTCTTGCAAAAATTAAAATGTCCTAAATGTGGAAGAATACTTGCTGGTGATGCTTCACATAAGATAAAAGCTGATAAATGGTATTACTATTATAGATGTGAAAAATGCCGTGGTAATATTAGAGAACATGAAATTGAAGATTCAATTAAAGAATTATTATCAGATATATTTGAATATGATTCAGTTGTTAATGAGTTCTTTTTACCAGTATTACAAAATAAGATACATAATCCAAAAGAAAATTTTGAAAAAGAAATAACTAATCTAAATAATAAAAAGATTAGAATTAGAAAAGCATATATTGATGAGTTATTTACTGAAGAAGAATATAAAGAAGAAACAAATATTATAGAAAACAAGATTAAAGATTTAAAAAAGAAAATATTAGAAAATGAACAAGTTAACAAATTAAACTTATCTGTTGATGATATTTTGATTAAAAGAGATATGGACTTTATCAATTCTATCAAACTACCAATTCTATATAATGCTTTTGTTGATAGTTGGGATGGTTTAGAACGAGAAGAAAAAGCAGAAATAGTTATGAAATATATTGATGATATAGAACTAGAATTAGTAAATAATAAATACAAAGTTAAACTAACTAATTTTAGGTCTACATTTTATAAAGATTTTAAATCATTATTTGATAAAGGTTATATAGATTGGAAAAGAAAAATAGTACATTCATTTAATGGATTTTGCGTAGATGGTAAAGTTCGTTATAGTGAGTTCTTACCTGCTAAAGAAGTATATAGACATTTAATGAGATTAAATGAATGTTATGAAGTGAATTTTTATAAAGGTTATCTTCAAAAGAAAACCGAAGAATTAAAAATGCTACCACTTCATAAAGGAGACGTCGTTGTAAGAATATTCCCTACTGAAAAAGATGATGATACAAAAAAAATATTAGGTATGGGAATGTTTATAGCAAAAGACTCTCCTAACGATATTAAGGTAGGCATCCCAGACTTGTTTGAATGTATACCTGATATCAAAGATTAATTTATAAACGTGGCACGTTTTGTTTAAGATAGTAAATGAAAGTGACGATAGTGTCAAATTAAAACGGTTTCTAAGGTGTTAAACCTTAGCTTCCATATCTTGTCTCTGACAAGATATATAGGAAGTTATGAATAATGACAAGGCCACTTTCGTGCCATTTTCAATATTCATAAAATAAGGAGGTGTAAAAGTATGGAATTATCTTATTCGTTTCATTTAGGTAATGATAGTAATAAAACTATTAAAGCAAGACGAGAAGCAAAAAATACTCTATCGGGAACAACTAATAAAAGCAATAATGCTATTCAAAATGTAAGACAACTTGGAAAAGTTAATCATCATAATTTAAGACAATATGATAATAACAGGGAACTAATTAAAACTATTAAAGGTTCTAATGATATTACAAAAGATGTTAAAGAGTTATATTTAGATTTATTTGATGAGGCAAGAATTGAATACAATAATAAACAGACTAGAGATGATAGAAAAATAAATAACTACTTTAATAAGATAAGTGATGATACAAAACATGATCTTGCTTGTGAAATAGTTATTGAACTTGGAGATATGGTTTATTGGGATGATAAAAGTTTAGAATATAAATATGTGATGATACAAGTATTTGAACAACAACTTGAAGATTTAAAAGAAATAGTTCCAGACTTTTATGTAGCAAATGCTGCTATACATTTTGATGAACATTCTCCACACTTGCATATTGTCGGTGTTCCAGTTAAAGAAAATTGTAAAACAGGTTTATCAAGACAAGTTGGTAAAACTTCTATCTTCACAAAAGAATCATTAGTAGTTTTTCAAGATAAAATGAGAGAAAGATGTATTGATGAATTTAATATTGCTTATGGTATGGATTCAAAGTTAAAAGAAAAACAAAAAGGTAAAAATCGAGATATTACTCCATTTGAAAGAAAGGTTTATAATGAAAAAGTTAAAGTCCTTAAACAAGAAATATCTAATTTCGAAAATGAAGTTTCTGATTTAGAAGATAATAAAGAATCTATCAATAAACAAATAACTAAACTTAATAAAGATAAAAACGATATAAGTGATGAAATTGATAAAAAGAAAAAAATTAATAATAAAATTATTATTAAATCTAAAAATCAACTTTGGGATGAAAATGAAAAACTAAAAAAAAGAAAACGAAGATTTAAAAAGATTAAACTATCAGTATGAAAATCAATATAAAAGTTTAAAAGAAAAAACTGATTATCTTATTTATCATTTGAATAAGGTATTAAAAAAATTACCCGAATTTATTCAAAACATTGTTGAAAGATTATTTAATTATAATGGTTTAGATTTAAAATATTTTAAACAGCAATATGATCCAGAAGTTAAAAGTAGGTTTAAAGGTTTTAATTTATTTAATAAAAAAGAAATTGAAAAAGCAACCAAGAATATTAATAATGAAATGGATGAATATGCTGAAGATTTTTATGATGATAAAAAAGATAAAGAAAAAGGCGATGGTTTTGAACTTTAAAAAAAGATGGTTCATTAATTGAATCATCTTTCATTTTGACTTAAATTTATTAATTGAGTATAAACATTTTTTATTTCATTTTCTGGTATTTGTAAATCCCTTAATATTGAATATGTATATTCAATACTCATATTTAAAAAGCAATCTTTTTGATTTAGTATATTTCTAATTAACTCATATTTTTTTAATTCTTCAGGATTTTCTTTATTTGCTTCTATGTATTTTTCAGTAATCATTTTAAGTTTATCTATCATCTTTTCATTCCTCCATATTCAATAATACCAGGAATTCTTGGATCATCTTTTTCAACATATTCAAGTTTACCATCATCAAATTTTGTTTGTAATTCTTCTTTTGCAATAGGAACAAGTTCATGATTAGGATTAAAATAATAATAAACATTTTGTTCTGAGTTTTCTTCAAAATTTTGACCATTTAATGTAAATATAGCACTAGCCATAGCAACTTTTCCTTCTTCGAATGGTTCATTATTTCTTACTATTGTCACACGAATATTATTCTTTCTTTGTTCCTCAGTAAATAGTATTTTTCTCAATTGCAATACATATGATAATGAATCAATTCCTAACATTCCAGTTGAATTCACTTTACTAACTAGAATTGATAGTCTTTCATTTAAACTAATATCTTGAATATTGTTTGTTATATGTGAATATTCTTCTAATAACTCAGCTAATGTTTGGATATGTTCAACAGGTTTTCTTTCACTTAAACTTTTCTCTTGTTGAGCAATTAATTGATACATTTTAGTTAATGATTGTTTAAACTCTTGTTGTGTTTGTTGATTTCTATTAACACACTTTAATCCAACTAATGGTTGATTAAGTTTTGCTTGCATAATATCTCCTTGAAGTATAGAAGTAACTGAATCAGCACTTACCAAAAATTTATCTGATCTAAATTCTAGGTTTGCATGTCCAGCTCCATATGCTTCTCCAACCATATTTTTATAATCACTACTAAAATGAATGCCCAATTGATTTAACAATTTTGAATATATTAAATTAAATTCAAAGCATACAACTTTATTATTTTCTAGTGTAATTGATGAAACGTAATCTGTACTCTTGTGTTTTTCTGTGGCTACACCTTTTTGATTAACTGCATAATATTCTTCATCATAAGTCAGTAATTTACACATTTTTATATAAATATAAATTGCTTTTTCTAAATCAGTAGTATTTTCAGGAATTCCCGAAATAATTTCATGTTCTAAATTACTGTCTATCTTGATGCTTTGATATTTAGTATCAGTTGTTGTTAAATGTTTATTTATAGCTTGTAAATCTATTTTTTGTAATGTTCCAATATCTCTATAACGATTAGCAACAATATCAGGCATTAAATATTCTTCCAATGCTTTATTTTCTCTAAAAAATTTAAATGCAGCATAAATAAAATATTCCTTAGGTATTTCATTTATTTCTTTCATATCTACACTAGAACATAAATTATCAAATTGTTCATCAGGTAATTGCATTAAAGAAATTAATTGTTCAGTAGGAATAGAATACTTATTTCCATCAATATCTATATTATATTTGTTTCCTTTATGCTTTTCTAAAAATTTCTCAAATGAGATACTATTTTTTAAACTATCTAATTTTTGTTGTTCATCAGGTTGTAATACAATTTGTCCCGATGATATTAATTGCTCTAAGGCTTTTATAATTGTGCTTTTTTTATAGTAAATTGAACCTCCAGTATCTCCACCTATAATATAGCAAACTGCGAAGTTATTTATATCGCCATTAAAGTATCTTGAAGCATATTCAAAATAAAAATCATTATTTAAAATTCTCTTTAAAAATTCTATTGATACATCTTCAGAATTAACCTTAACTTTTTCACCATTTCTTATTTGTTCTACATCCTCTCTTGTTGTAAATAATGTATATTCTGCCATATTTCTTAAATATGGATATTTTTCCATCCATTGTTCAACTGTTAACTCTTCCACTATAACCTCCTACTTTATATTATCTTACAATTCCATTATATCATTATTTTCATCAATTTTATCAAATTGCTTTAAAAATTTTAAAAAATATGCTATTATGTTTATAGAAGCTAGTTGTATTAACTTATATAGTGATAGTTTCAAATTATCTTATCTATCGCTCCATTGGGAAATCTGTTCGAACTTTTATAGTTTGAATTTAACATAGAAAAGTATCAATTTCTAAACGAAGTTGATATTTTTTTTGTTAAGAAAGGACAGATTTTATGATTAATATTATTAGTAAACCATTAGAGTTTGATTATGAATTAAAAAAGAAAAAAGACAATGGTTTTGAAAGATAAACCGTTGTCTTTTATTTTGTCCAATGTTCTTTTCTCTTTGTATTTGTATTTTCAATTTGTTTAGATATTAACTCATTAGATTTTTCTGCTGCTACTTGATGACTATTATTATCTACAAATATATAGTGTGAAATATAAATATTTCTTATCAAAGAAAATATTTCTTCTCTAGATATTTCATTAGTATTATCTTCATAATAATTTTTTAATTTTTGATATGAAAGTAATATTTCGTTTTTATTTTCCATATTACCAATATCACAACTAAAAAATTTGTTTAATTCAATTATTTCTTCTCTTAATTTCACATAATGTGAGTTAATAATATTTTCTTCTGTTTCTCCAAATAATTCAATTCGCATCTTTTCAATTGTACTAACAGAATCAATTGTCTCTTTTATTTCTTCAACGGATTTATTGTCTAAAGAAATATTCCAAAATAATACAACATCTCCATCTCCACCTGAAGGGAATTGTTTATTATGATAATTATTTATATCATCAGCAGAAATTAAAGTTGCATTAAATGTAATTGTATCATTTGCATTACTAGGAGAATCTATATATGGATCACAATGTAAACAATGTTTAATATTATCTTTATCTTTTAAAATAACTTGAAAATTACCATGTGATGTAATTCCATTTACTTCAGTTCTTTTATATAAGAATGGTATAGATAATTCTTCACATATGAATTTCATTATAGTTGAATAGCCTTGGCACATTGCTTTTTGAGTTAATATAGTTCCAATAATATCATGGCTAGTGTTTTTATCTTCTTCATCTTTTGGAATATTAATTATATTAATGTACATATATAAGAATTTTTCTAATTCTGACAAGTCCCTATATTTATCATTATCCTTCAGTTTTAATTTATCTAAATTGCTAAATAAAGTGCAAAAACATTCAGCAACTTGTTCTATTTGATTTTCAGAATAGTTAGAAGCAAATTCTAATTTATTTAATTTATTAATAAAATAATTTTTATCTTTAATCATACTTATCCCTCCTACATTTCTCTACATTATATCACAAGAATTCAACATTTTTACTATTTAAATTACTATTTATCTTTCTCTTTATTTTCTTTAGACATATAGGCTACAGTCAAAATTATACCAACAAGATCACATCCGATTGATAGTCCCAATAGAACGCCACTACTGAAATTACCAAAATCACTTGTTTCATTTCCACAAAAATATATATATGCTAAATATAATAAGTTTCCTAATATAATGAATAATGTTCCTATTTTTAATTTTTTCACAAAATACCTCACTTTCACTTAAACATCAATCTTTTTTTAGATTTTTTTTGAATACCAATATTGCTTTTGCAGAATTAGTTGTAGACATTGTTACTAATTCATATCCATTTTCTATCATTTCATTAGATTTTTTTTCTACTTTTTTTGCCATGGTGTCTGTCTTTGGGGAATACTCTATAATAACAGTTTTATACATTTTTTCTACACATCCTAACACATAATAAACTAATAAATTATTATTTATATTATTTATTATAAAAAGAATTATGTTCTATTAAGTAAGCATTATTAATTTTGACGATATCATTCATAACTACTGATTTTGAAATTTTCATTTCAATTTTTGTCATAATCGATCATTTTCCTAAAATTATTTTAAATCTAAAGTATTTTTAGAGCATCCCTTAATGCAATTACAGCAAAGTATACATTCAGTACCATTTTTTCTTTTTCTTGAATCATCTAGCATATCTACATTCATTGGACAACTTCTTATACATTATGACAATTAATACATTTACTATAATCACACTTAACTCTTAAATATGAAAAGTAACTAGACGGCTTTAGAAAAACAGTTACAGGACATATATATTTACAAAATGCTCTATTATCTTTAAATCTAAATGCCAGTAATACTCCTAAAGCATAATATACTATGTTTCCAATTATAAAAGAAAAAAACATTATGTTTTCTAAATTATCTACTTTAAATATAAATAATGCGGAGACAAATGTTAATAATAACAAGAATACAATATATCTAATCCAGCCAAGTTTTTTCCTATCATTTTTAGGAATTTTATAAGGCAATAAATCTAAAACCATTCCAGTCCAACAAGCATAACCACACCATCCTCTACCAAAGAATAATGGACCGGCAATTTTTGCTACGAAATAATGTATTGTTGCAGCTTCAAATACTCCTAAAAATAAATAGTACCAAAAGCCTTCAATTGCATATTTTCCCTACATATAACGTCTAAATACACAAGTATATATGAACCAACTGCCAACTGAACAAAGTTTCTTGCATGTTAAACTTTATGCAACATTAAATGCATTCCAGTTGATATACAAATTCCTATATAATTAAAATTTAACAAATAAAATAAATTTTTTGTAGAAACAAATAATAATATTGCAACAGTTTCAAATATTAACATTGTTATTAACATAACTTTGTTTTCTTTAATCCATTTAATCATAATTTCTTATTCCTAACGTCTTAAAATAAACATTATATAATTTAATCTTTAAACAATTTTGCTAACAAAGGTTTAATTAATTCGTAAATAAATATTGCTATAAAGTTTATTAAAAATACTACTAATATTAAACTAATATCTATTGATGTTATACTTATTAATTTTCCAATTGGTGTAATGAATACTATGAGTTCTATTAAAAATATCAATAATAATCCATAATTCATTGCTTTATTGGAAAATAATCCTTGTTTAACAATCGATTGTTTTAAATTTCTACAAGATATAGAATAAACTATTTCTTGAACCACCATTGAAAGAAGTGCTAAAGACATAGCTGTTTCTTGCCCATACATTTTTAAACTAATGAAGTAAGTAAAAACTACAAATATAGTTTCAATTATAGCCGAAGATACGATGCAAGATTTTATAAATGGTGTAAATAATGGTTTATTGATTCCTCTCGGTTTTTTATTCATTATGCCATCTTCACTCTTTTCAAAAGATAGGCATATACTAGGAATAGAATCAGTTACCAAATCAATAAATAAAATATAAATTGGTAATAGAATTGTCGTTTTAGAAAGTAGCCCTATTATAATAGTAAATATTTCAGCGAAATTACTTGATAATGAAAACACTATATTATTTCTAATATTATTATATATTCTTCTCCCTTCTTCAACAGCGACAACTATTGTTGAAAAAGAATCATCCATTAATACTATGTCAGAAGCTGACTTTGTAACATCAGTACCAGTAATACCCATTCCAACGCCTACATGAGCATCTTTAATAGCAGGAGCATCATTTACTCCATCTCCGGTCATTGCTACTATTTTCCCACTATTTTGCAGGGCAAAAACAATTCTCTCTTTATGGGAAGGATTTACTCTTGCATACACAGAGTATTGTTTGACGATATTTTTTAGTTCTTTATCATTATATTTATCAAGTTCACTTCCTAGTATTGCTTCATCATCATTACTTATAATTCCAACATTTTTGGCAATAGCTGTTGCTGTGTCTATAGAGTCCCCTGTAATCATTATTGGTCTAATACCAGCATTTTTACATAAATAAACACTTTTCTTAACACTTTCTCTAGGCGGATCTATCATTCCTAGAATACCAGCAAACGATAAATTACTCTCTTCTTTTTCTAATTCTTTAATATCTTTGGGGATATAATCCAATTTTTTATACGCAAATACTAAAGTTCTTAAAGCATTTTTAGAAAGATTTTTAACCTTATCTAAAATTTCTTTTTGTTCATTCTTAGTTAAATTTACCTTCTCAATTAAGGAATCCATACTACCTTTGCATAAAATATATACATCATTATCAATTCTATTTAAAGTAGTAAACATCTTTCTATCACTATCAAACGGTATATCTAATATTCTCTTACATTTTTTTCTCAACTTAAGAGAATCAATTTTTTTATTATATAGATAATCATATAAACAAGTTTCTGTAGGATCACCTACATATTTATCTTCATAAATAAGGCCATCATTACAAAGAGCACATATATAATTAAGCATATTTTCATCTATTACATATTCCTCTTTAACAGTCATTTTATTTTGCGTTATAGTGCCTGTTTTATCAGAACAAATAATATCTATTGCTCCAAGCGTTTCTACAGCTTGCATTTGTTTTACTATTGTTTTCTTTTTTGCTAAATTAGATATTCCAACAGATAATGTTATTGTAATTACAGTTGGTAATCCTTCTGGAATAGCAGCCACTGCTAGTGATGAACATAGCATTATAATTTCAAGTATTGTGTATTTATTAATTAAAGCTAAAATAAATATAAAAATTAAAATAATAAATACTATAAATGTAATTTTTTTAGAAAGTTCTTTTATCTTTAATTGTAATGGTGTTTCTATTCTATCGATTTCATTTAGTGATAATGCAATCTTACCTATCTCAGTATTTTTCCCTGTACTTATAACTATACCAGTACATTTTCCATTAGTAATGCTTGTTCCTAAAAAAAGCATGTTTTTTTGTTCTTGAAGAATTAAGTTTTCTTTTAAAACATTGGCACTTTTTTGAACTGGAACACTTTCGCCAGTTAGTGTTGATTCATCTACTTTTAGACTCTCACATGAAAGTATTCTAATATCAGCAGGAACAGTTTCTCCAGATTCTAAATATATTATATCTCCTGGAACTAATTCTTTGGTGTTTATTACTATTATTTTGTCACTTCTTTTAACTTTACAAGTACTAGTTTCATATTTTTTTAAATCTCTTAATATTAAAGCAGCTTTTTCTTCTTGTATAAATCCAACAATAGCATTTATAAAAACTACAAAAAGAATTACTATAGTATCAGTATATTCATGAGAATAAAAATATCCATAAAAATATAAAAGCAACGCAACTACTAACAATATGATAATCATGGTATCATTAAATTGTTTTAAAAACCTCAAAATCCAAGGGGTTTTCTTTTTATTTAGAATGATATTTTGTCCATAATCATTTAATCTTCTATCCGTTTCTTTACTATCTAATCCATCAATATTACTATTTAAAATTTTAAATATCTCTTCTTCATTTTTAGAATACAATTTTATCTCTCCTTTTTACCTATATTTTAAATTTCAAATGCATATTCTATGCCATAAATACTCCACCAGCCTAGTCAAATAAAGAAAACAATATAAGCATATAATCTTTGTTTTGCATCTTCAAAAGAATTTGTATATTCAATCTTTACTTTTTTTCCAAGTTCTTGCTAATCAGAAAGCCGGTTTTACAATTCTAGCATATCATTTTTAATTTCTTCATTAATAATGATACCTCTATTTCAATAAATTTCTATTTATCTATTTTTAGTTTTTATTTATCCACTCAACGGTATCTTTTATTGTATCTGTTATACTTCTCGTTTTAAAATCTAAATCTTTCTTAGCTTTTTCATTACTAAAATTTGCATTAGATGATAAAGTATATAATGAATACTTTGTAAAAAGTGGAGTCTGTTTTTTTAAATTGTAATACATTTCAAATAAAGGAGCTATTAACTTTGCAAAACTTATTGGTAATACTATTTTAATTTTTTTTCTTCCTTGCACATGGCAAACTAAATCACATAATTCTTTAATTGTTATATATCTGTTAGACAAGATATAACATTCCCCTTTTCCACCATTTTTACATGCGCTAATAACACCATCTGCTACATCTCTAACATCAACAAAATCATAGCCACCTTTTACGCAAGCAAACAATTTACCGTTTGCTATTTCTTTGATTAATTGAGTTAGGTGACTATTTCCAAAATCTTTTGGGCCTATAATTCCAGATGGATGAATAATACAAGCGTCTAAATTTTTACTTTTAACAGCATCTATTACATACTTTGCAGCTTCTGCCTTTGTTTTTGCATATAATCCATAAACATGATCAGGATTAAAATTAGTTATCTCTGTTATTAAGCCATTATTAGGTTTTTCTGGAATTGCATGAACACTACTAATATAGATAAGTTTTGCTTTTAATTTTAAAACTTTATCTACTATATTTTTAGTACCATTTACATTAACATTATAAATAAGTGGATTATATTTTGATTTTATATATACAACTGCAGCACAATGAATTACAAATACCTCTTTTCCATCAGTATTTTCAAAAACAGGGGATAAAGATTCTTTATTGGTTACATCACCATAGTATATTTTACATTTCAAATTTTCTAGTGATTTTGTTGAATCACCATTTAACACAAAAGCTCTAATTTCATTATCAGAATCCAGTTCTAATTTTCTTATAATGTTATTACCCAAAAAACCATTTGCCCCTGTTATTATATAAATTCTTTTCACGATATTTATCACCTACCACTTCACTTGAAAAAATAAATTAAAAATATCTCTTCCTTATAATTGTACCACAAAATCAAGAAAATAATGAATAAGCTATTTAAACAAAAATAAATTAATTTTTATATAAGAAATAATTAGTTTTACATTTTTTCATACTATCATTGAAAGTTGATTAGATTTATTTATATTCTATTGTTTATTCATTGCATAAGAAAATATTTTTCTATTTTCAATTTATTTGTCTATAAAGATTCATATTTCAAATTTAGAAAATACATCAAAAAGGATTAAATTATTAACAATTTAATCCTTTTTTTATAATAAAATTGAGTATTTCATCTCTTAAAATTCTGCAATAATATTTAATACATATGTTTTTTTGTTTATGTATGTTTTTTACATCATTTTAAATTATTTCAATTCCAAGTTATTGAAAAACTATATTTATATTCACTCTTTTGAAAATTTTATTGATGCATTCTATAAGCTCTTACTTTTGACAAATGAAAGCCATTCTCAACGACATTTTTATATTTGAATACATCTTCGCGAGTTTCAGGTTTTTCAATGATTTCAAAAAAATTTGCTTGTTCTATAACATTTTCTGGGGTTTGAGCTAATATTTCAGCAATAGATGGTTTAAAAAAACCATAATATCCATAAGTATGTAAACATATAAAGTCATCTACTTTTTCTAACTGATTTGAGTCTATCATATCTCGTTTATCTTCAACAGAATCCCATATATAAGAGTAATTACTTAATTCTTGCAATGTAAACTCTCTTAATAAGTATTTGATTTCATCAATTGTGACAATTGGTTTGAGCAATTGGTATAGTTCTTTTAATCTTTTATTGCTAATAATTGGTATTTCTAATTTTTCTGGCAAAGCTATCGTTGAACTTGACAAGCCATATAATTTTTCCATGAAAATCCTCCTTACAGCTACTTATTTTACCATTTATTATCTGCTTTAACAATACTAATACACAAGATATTTTATATTAAAATTTTCAATGTACATCAAAAATCAATGCTATATTTTATGGTTAAGTATAAAAATCAAACTAATATCCAACATTTTTTAAAAGTATGTTGGAATATTTAACTATTCTTTGTTGGATATCTTTACAAAAGTTGTTTTTCTTTTATAATAATATTAGGTGAAAATATAATGAAGAAACAAGATTTAAGAATTATGAAAACGAAAAAAGCATTATACCAATCTTTAATACAACTCATGAAAGAAAAAACTTTCGAAGAAATTAGAGTATCTGATATATGTGAATTAGCGCTTATTAATCGTTCTACTTTTTATGCTCATTTTGATGATAAATATGAATTGTTATATGACTATATTAAAAACTTAAAAAATGACTTAAAAACGGAATTATCTAAAAATAAAGAAATTTCTAATACAAAAGAATATTATATTGAAATGATTAAAATCTTATTAAATCATGTAGAAGATAAAAAAGAAATATATCGCTCCATTATGCTTCATAATCAAAATAGTATTATGGCTGACATTATTTATAATGCTTTAAATGAAGATGCTTTAGGCCATATACAAGATAGCAAAACCAATAATATTGGAATTCCAAGTGAAATTATATTTAAATTTTATTTAGGAGCAGTTGCTTGTATTGGAATTGAATGGTTAAAAAATGATCATTATTCTAAGCAAGATGTAATTCATTATCTAGATACCTTAATACCAAATCAATTTTAAAAAAGAAATCGTTTTTGATTTCTTTTTTTATATTTACGAAATAATAGATTTTGGAATTGTGATTACTGGGCGAATGCCACCAAAGGTATAACTGGCAACATTGTAGCTCAAGTATCCACCCCTAGTCATGTGCCAAACCTATAATTTGGTCATTATCTTTTATAAAAGAAACTTTTTTTCAATTCTATGTGATCTGAATTTTTAAAATATTCTTCTTCATCTTTTAAAAACATTTCGATAAAATATTTTCTAAAATCTGAATCAAGTAAAAATTCTCTTTTGACTTGTTATACATTATATTATTATCAAAACTAATCATGGATAAAGTTTCCAATTTTTGTTTCATATATCACTTATAAGAAAAGAAGTTTCTTTGAAACTTCTAATCCATTAATTCTTCTTCTAATACATCAAGTGGTTCTAAAGTAGAATCAACATTCTCTAATGTATAATTACACTTTTTATACTTTCTAGCACCAGTACCTGCTGGAATTAATTTACCAATAATAACATTTTCTTTTAAACCATTTAAATGGTCTACTTTACCATGAATAGCGGCATCTGTTAAAATTCTAGTTGTTTCTTGGAAAGATGCTGCTGATAAGAATGAATCTGTTTCTAGAGAAGCTTTTGTAATACCTAACATAACAGGACGACCTGTTGCTGGGCTTTTACCATTTAAGATAAGTTCTTTATTTTCTTCTCTAAATTGATTGATATTTACCATAGTACCTGGTAAGAAATAAGAATCACCTGAATTAACGATTTTAATTTTAGAAATCATACGTTTTGCTATAATTTCAACGTGTTTATCGGAAATATCAACACCTTGTGAACGGTAAACTTTTTGAATTTCAGATAAAATATATTGTTGAACAGTAATTGGATCTGTTACAACCAATAATTCTTTTGGACTAATTGCACCATGTGTTAATCTTTGACCAGATACAACTTGGTCTCCAATATTAACGGCTAATTTTGCTCCATAATTACTTGTATGTTCTTTTGTTTCTACATCATTTTTAACAGAAATAATAAATTTACCATTTTGTTCTTCAATGTTAGAAACTGTACCATTTATTTCTGAAATAGTAGCTTTACCTTTTGGATTACGAGCTTCAAATAACTCTTGTACACGAGGAAGACCTTGCGTAATATCATCACCAGCTACACCACCAGAGTTGATTGTTCTCATGGTTAATTGGGTTCCTGGTTCACCAATTGATTGAGCTGCCATAGTACCAACTGCTTCACCAATTTCTACAATTTGACCAGTTGCTAGGTTACGACCATAACAATGTCTACAAATACTTCCTTTTGCTTTACAAGTTAAAACAGTACGAATAGAAACTTTTGTAATACCTGCAGCAATAATTTTATCTGCTAATACATCTGTAATATAAGTATTACGATCTACAATTACTTCTTTTGTTGTAGGATCAATTACCTTTTTATTTGTATAACGTCCAACAATTCTATCTCTTAAGGATTCAATCACAGTACCATCTGTATTTAAGAATGCTTCTACTACAACGCCTTCATCCGTACCACAATCATCCTCTTTGATAATAATATCATGAGACACATCAATAAGTCTTCTTGTTAAGTAACCTGCATCAGCTGTTTTAAGAGCGGTATCAACGAAACCTTTACGAATACCATGAGTTGCTAAGAAGAATTCTGACACTCTAGCACCTTCTATGAAAGAAGATGTAATTGGAATTTCAACAGCTTCACCATTTGGTTTTGCCATAAGTCCACGCATACCAGCCATTTGGTTGTAGTTACTCATATTACCACGAGCACCTGAATCAATCATAATTGAAATAGGATTTTCTTTATTGTTATTAATAATTTCAGATAATTCATCAGCAATTGTATTTTTAGCACCATTCCATGTAGCAATTACTTTTTCGTAACGCTCTTGTTCATTAATTAAACCACGTTTAAACAATTTATTAATTTGAGCAACTTTATCATTTGCTTCACTTAAAATTTCTTCTTTATGACTAGATGGAATAATATCCCCAATACCAATTGAAATACCAGATAAAGTAGATTCTTTAAAACCTAAATCTTTCATCTTATCTAGCATAATAGAAGTTTCAGTAGTTTGATATCTTTTATAAATTTGAGCAATTAATTTAGTTAAAGTCTTTTTACCAAATGGTTTTACTAATGGCATTTCACTAATTGCTTTTTTAATATCTGTACCTTTTTCTAAGAAGAATTTAGATGGTGTAATTCCTTCAATATTTTCTTTTTCACCTTCATTAATATATTGGAAAGTGTCAGGGAAAATTTCGTTGAATTTTAATTTACCTACTGTTGTTACTAAGTATTTACCATTTTGTTCTTCTGTAAATAATTTATGTTTAAATCCACTTACAGGGATAGCAATTCTTGTATGTTGAGAAATTTCTCTTCTCTCAAATGCCATCATTGCTTCATCTGGATTTTTAAATACTCTACCTTCTCCAACTTCACCAGCCTTTTCAATTGTGATGTAATAGTTACCTAAAATCATATCTTGTCCTGGTGTAACGATTGGATTACCATCGGAAGGTTTTAAGATGTTATTTGCGCCTAACATTAATATTCTAGCTTCTGCTTGTGCTTCTTCACTAATTGGAACGTGAACAGCCATTTGATCTCCATCGAAATCGGCATTAAATGCAGCACAAACTAGTGGATGTAGACGAATTGCTCTACCTTCAATTAATTTAGGTTCAAATGCTTGAATACCTAATCTATGTAAAGTTGGAGCACGGTTTAATAAAACTGGATGCTCTTTAATTTTTTCTTCAACAATATCCCAAACTCTTGGATCCTGATTTTCAATCATACGTTTTGCAGCTTTGATATTTGAAGCAATATCTTTAGATACTAAGCCATTAATAACATATGGTTTGAATAATTCTAGAGCCATTTCCTTTGGAATACCACATTCATACATTTTTAAAGATGGTCCAACAACGATAACCGAACGTCCTGAATAATCAACACGTTTACCAAGAAGGTTTTGACGGAAACGTCCTTGTTTACCTTTTAACATGCTAGATAAAGATTTTAAAGGTCTATTACCAGCACCCGTTATATTACGTCCTCTTCTACCATTATCAAACAAAGCATCTACTGCTTCTTGTAACATACGTTTTTCATTTTGAATAATGATACTAGGAGCACCTAGTTCCATTAATTTTTTAAGACGATTGTTACGATTGATAACTCTTCTATATAAATCATTTAAATCAGATGTAGCAAATCTACCGCCATCTAATTGAATCATTGGTCTAAGTTCAGGAGGGATAACAGGAATAACATCCATAATCATCCATTCTGGTTTATTACCAGATTCTAAGAAGGCATCTAAAACATCTAATCTTTTAATTAAACGAACTCTTTTTTGACTAGTTCCATCTTTAATTTCCTCAATTTCTTTTTTAATTGTTTCTACTTCTTTTTCAAGATCAACTTGTTGTAATAATTCTTTAATTGCTTCTGCACCCATACCTACTCTAAAAGTATTTCCATATTTTTCATAATAAGCACGGTATTCTTTATCACTAATAATTTGTTTTTTCTCTAAAGGAGCAGCTCCTGGATCTAGTACAACATAAGATACGAAATATAATACTTCTTCTAGATCACGAGGTGACATATCAAGGACAAGTCCCATGCGAGATGGAATTCCTTTAAAAAACCAAATATGAGAAACAGGAGTAGCAAGTTCAATATGTCCCATTCTCTCACGACGAACTTTCGAAGATGTAACTTCTACTCCACATCTATCACAAACAATATTTTTATATCTTAATCTTTTATATTTGCCACAAGAACATTCAAAATCTTTTGTAGGACCAAATATTTTTTCACAGAATAAGCCATCTCTTTCTGGTTTTAAAGTACGATAGTTGATTGTTTCTGCTTTTTTTACTTCTCCATGTGACCATTCACGGATTCTTTCAGGAGAGGCAATGGCTATTCTTAACCCTTCAAAGTTATCAATATTCATTATTCCTCATCCCCTTCCATATCAAATTCATCCATATCTTCATCAAAATCCTCATCGAAATCCGGTTCTTCTTCTACTTCTTCCTCTGGTTCTTCTTCGGAAGGAGCATCAGCCATAGCTTCTAACTCTTCTGGTTCTAATGTTAAGAAGCCTTCATTTTCCGTTTCTTCTAAGTCTTTCATATCAACAAAATTACCTTCACCATCTAAAACTGTCATATCAAGTCCTAGTGCTTGGAATTCTTTCATTAATACTCTAAAGCTTTCTGGAATTCCAGATGCTGGAATTGGTGTTCCTTTTACTAAAGCTTCATAAACTTTAACACGACCAACAACATCATCTGATTTAATTGTAATCATTTCTTGAAGAACATGAGCAGCACCATATGCTTCTAGTGCCCAAACTTCCATTTCTCCAAATCTTTGACCACCGAATTGAGCTTTACCACCTAATGGTTGTTGTGTTACTAAAGAGTAAGGACCTGTTGATCTAGCATGTAATTTATCATCAACCATGTGGTTTAACTTAATCATATACATAATACCAACAGAAATTCTATTATCAAATGGTTCACCTGTTCTACCATCATATAAAACAGCTTTACCATCTTCATCTAAGCCTGCTTCTTTTAAAGCGTCTATAATTTCTTCTCTTGTTGCACCATCAAATACTGGAGTTGCTACATAAATGCCTAACTCTTTTGCTGCCATACCTAAATGCATTTCAAGAATTTGTCCTAAATTCATACGAGATGGAACACCTAGTGGATTTAATAAAATATCTACTGGTTGACCATTTGGTAAGTATGGCATATCTTCTTCTGGTAAAACAAGGGAAACAACACCTTTGTTACCATGACGTCCTGCCATTTTATCCCCAACTGTAATTTTTCTTTTTTGAGCTATATAAACTCTAATAATTTTAGATACGCCAGCTGGAAGTTCATCTGAGTCTTCTTTTGTAAAGATTTTTACATCATGAACAATACCAGCGCCACCATTTGGTACACGAAGGGAAGTATCTCTAACCTCTCTCGTTTTTTCTCCAAAGATTGCATGTAATAATTTTTCTTCTGAAGTAAGTTCAGCCATACCTTTTGGTGTAACTTTACCTACTAAGATATCATTGTAGTTTACTTCTGTACCAATACGAACAATACCATTTTCATCTAGGTTTTTACGAGCTTCTTCACTAATATTTGGAATATCTCTTGTAAATTCTTCTGGTCCTAGTTTTGTATCCCTACATTCAATTTGATAATCTTCAATATGAATAGAAGTAAATACATCATCTTTTACTAATCTTTCATTTAAAATAACAGCATCCTCATAGTTATAACCATTGAAGTTCATGAAAGCAACGGTAACATTTTTACCTAATGCCATTTCACCACCTTCTGTAGAAGGTCCATCAGCAATAATCATATCTTTTGTAACAGTTTCTCCAAGTTTTACAATTGGAACTTGGTGATAACAAGTACCAGCATTGCTTCTTTCAAAACCGTTTAAATAATATGTATCCATACCACCTAATGTTTTTACAACAATTTTTTTTGAATCAACATAGTCAACTACACCATCTGCTTTTGCAATCACTACTGCTCCACTATCTCTAGCAGCAATCGCTTCTACACCAGTACCAATAAGTGGTGCTTCTGCTTTTAATAATGGAATTGCTTGACGTTGCATGTTTGCACCCATTAGAGCTCTTTTCGCATCATCATGTTCAAGGAATGGAATACCTTGTGTTGCAATGGATACTACTTGTTGTGGAGAAACATCGGCATAATCTACTTTATCGGATTCAATCATAATGTTTTCACCACGATAACGAACGGGAACTCTTTCATCTAAAATTCTATTTTCGCTATCTACTTTAATAGCTGCTTGTGAAATATAATAATCTAATTCTTCATCTGCTGTCATATAAACAACTTCATCTGTTAATTTTCTATCTACTACTTTTCGATATGGAGTCATAATAAATCCATATTCATTAACACGAGCATAACTTGCTAAAGAAGTAATTAATCCAATGTTTGGTCCTTCTGGAGATTCAATTGGACAAAGTCTTCCATAGTGAGATGGGTTAACATCACGTACTTCCATACCTGCTCTATCCCTAGATAAGCCACCAGGTCCTAAAGAAGAAAGTCTTCTTTTATTTGTAAGTTCTGCTACTGGGTTTACTTGATCCATGAATTGAGATAGCTGGCTGCTTCCAAAGAATTCTTTGATTGCTGCTGTAAGTGGTCGAATATTAATTAGAGATTTTGGTGTTACTTCTGTAATTTCTTGTGTACTCATTCTATCTCTTATTACTCTTTCAATTCTAGAAATACCAACTCTGAATTGATTTTGTAATAATTCACCAACTTGACGAACACGTCTATTTGATAAGTGATCAATTTCATCAAAAGATCCAATTCCTTCTAACAAGTTTAAGTAATAAGATACAGATGCATAAATATCAGAGATAGTTAATCTTTTAATATCGATTGTAGCATCATTACCTATTACATTAATGATTTTTTCAGGATGTTTATTTGAGTAAACTTTAATCATTTGAACTTTATTATAAGTATCTAAATCTTGATTAATTTGAACTTCTTTTACACCATATCCTGCTTGTAAGATTGGTTTTAGTTCACTTAAAACTTCTTTTGTAATAATACTGTCTTTTTCAACAATTACTTTTCCATCTACTTTAATAGTTTCAGCTATCTTAGCACCTAAAAGACGATCTACCACATTTAACTTACGATTAAATTTATAACGTCCTACGCGGGCTAAATCATAACGGAATACATCAAAGAAACGAGTCACTAATTGATTTTTGGCACTATCTAATGTAGATGGTTCACCTGGTCTTAATTTTGAGTGAATATCAATTAAAGACTCATCTGTATTTTTATTAGAATCTTTGACAATTGTTTTTTCTAAATATTCATTTTCTCCAAATAAAGAATATATATCTTCATCACTAGATAATCCAATTGCTCTAAGTAAAGTTGTAATAGGAACTTTTCTTGTTCGATCAATTCTTACATAAACAACGTCTCTAGCATCTAATTCATACTCTAACCATGTACCACGGTTTGGTATAATTTGGCTGGTAATAACAGTACGACCATTTTTATCAATTTCTTTACCAAAATAAACAGATGGAGAACGAACTAATTGAGATACAATAACTCTTTCAGCACCATTAATAACAAAAGTACCTGACTCTGTCATAACTGGCATATCGCCTAAATAGATTTCTTGTTCTTTTACTTCTCCTGTTTCATGATTGAAAAGTCTAGTTTCTACCTTTAAAGGAGCTGCATATGTTGCATATCTTTCTTTACATCCTTTAATAGAATATCTTGGTTGTTCAAATGAATATTCACCAAATTCAAGCGCTAAATTACCAGTAAAACTTTCCACTGGTGATATATCTTCAAACACTTCTTTGATTCCTTCTTCAATAAACCAATTGTAAGATTTTTTTTGAATTTCTAGCAAATTGTTTAATTCAATTGCATTTTTTGTTTTTCCATAATTTCTTCTAACTCTATGGTTACTAATTTTTTGTTCTGTATAAGACACTTTTTCACCCCTATAACCTATATTTTTCAAAAGAACATAACTCGATTTAAAGTATATGCGTCAATAATTAATTTTATCAAATCAGTCAACTATTGTCAATGTTTTCCAATGTTCTTTTGGTTACTTTTGTCTGTGATTATACATAAGTTGCTTCGATAATGTAAAAACCTTTATTTTTACCTAATAAATGTACCTGATATTGTTTTTCTAAATCTTTGATAAGTGATTTTGCACCTTGATTTTTATTTACTACAATAATTAAGTTTCCACCTTTTTTTAAATGATTTTTTGCTTCAAATAAAATCTTATATAAAATTTCTTTTCCTACACGAATGGGTGGATTAGATATAATTGTATCAAATGTTTCCTTCACATTCTCATATAAATTACTTTCGTATATTTGAACATTCACATGATTCAGATTAACATTCTTTCTTGCCAATTCCAAGCTTCTTCTGTTTATATCAATCATATGAACCTTAGCATTTGTCATACTAGCAATGTAGATACCAATTGGTCCGTATCCGCATCCAAAATCTAGTACGTTTCCAGTAATTTTGTTTACATCAATCATTTCTAATAAACTTCTTGTTCCAAAATCTAATCCTTTTTTAGAAAAAACGCCATTATCAGTTGCAAAAGTAAAATCATGATGATTTATTTTTACTTTTTTTATTTCAATTTTACTTTTTAAATTTTCGTTATTATCAAAATATTGGTTCATATAGTCCTCCTAAATGACACCCTATTAATAAACGGTGAAAGCCCATACTAATTTTTTAGTACAGGCCAACCCTATTTTGTTTAATTATTTGAATTCAACTGTTGCGCCAGCTTCTTCAAATTTAGCTTTCATTTCTTTTGCTTCATCAATAGATACGTTTTCTTTTACTACGCCACCATTGTCAGCGATAGCTTTTGATTCACCTAATCCAAGACCAGTGATTTCTTTGATTAATTTGATAACTGCTAATTTGTTAGCACCAGCTGAAGCTAATACTACATTAACTGAGCTTGGTCCTTCTTCTTCAACAGCAGCTGGAGCAGCAGCTACAGCTACAGCACTTGGATCTACACCAAATTCTTCTTTCATTGCATCAACTAATTCTTTTACTTCAAGAATAGTCATTTCTTTTAATCCACTAATAAATTCATCTTTTGTAAATTTTGCCATTTTATTTCCTCCCTTAAATTATTTTTCTAAATCTTGACTATATAAGTCTAAACAAATTGATAAGTCGCGAACAACTCCCATAAGTCCTCCAGCAAGCATTGTAAGTAATCCTTCTCTTGATGGAATAGAAGCAAGTTCTGCAAGTGTTTTTTGATCAGTGATAGCACCATCTACAACACCAACTTTTAGTTCTAAAGCAGTGTGTTCTTTTGCAAAGTCACTAAGTACTTTAATTGGCGCTACTGCATCTTTACCAAAGGCAATCGCTTTAGGCCCATTTAAATGTTCATCAATATTGATATTTAAATTTTCTAATGCTCTTTTTGCCAATGTGTTTTTATAAATTTTGAAATCAGAGTCAGTTTCTCTTAGTTTTTTTCTAAGTTCATTTGTTTCACTAACAGTTAAACCGCGATATTCAAAAAATACAAATGATGATGCATCTTTCATTTTTGATGTAATTTCATCAACAATGTTCATTTTCTTTTCAATGATTTTTTGATTTGCCACTTCTGCACCTTCCTTTCATTGATACCGAATAAAAAGCTCCCTCTAATACCTAGTGGGAGCCGAAAACTTTTTATATAAGTCCTCGGTAGGATGATTAAGCCTTAGCCCCTACTGTCTACGGTACATTCTTTCAAACACATTCATTATATCATAACATTAATTAAAAGTCAAAGCTTGTTGGATCAATTTTAATTCCAGGACCCATTGTAGAAGAAACAGATATATTAAGAATATATTTTCCTTTTACAGTTGCTGGTTTTGATTTATTAATTAATGAAACGAAACTATTTAAATTTTCAACTAATTTATCTGTATCAAATGATACTTTACCAATTAGTGCATGTACATTACCATAACTATCTGTACGATATTCTACACGTCCTTTTTTAACTTCTTCAACTGCTTTTTTAGTATCCATTGTTACGGTTCCAGTTTTAGGATTTGGCATTAAACCTTTAGGTCCTAAAATTTTACCAATTCTACCTAATGCAGGCATCATATCTGGAGTTGCTATCATTGTATCGAAATCAAACCAATTTTCTTTTTCGATTTTTGTTAACATATCCATGTCACCAACATAATCTGCTCCAGCCTCTTTCGCAGCTTCTGCTTGAGCACCTTTTGCAATTACTAAAACTTTTTTTGTTTTTCCAGTTCCATTTGGAAGTACTAAAGCACCTCTTAATTGTTGATCTGCTTTTTTAGTATCTAAGTTTAGATTCATAGCAACTTCAATGGAAGCGTCAAAACTAGTTGTTGATGTTTCTTTTGCTAATTGAACAGCTTCTTCTTTTGAATATAATTTTGATTTTTCAATTTTTTTAGAAGCTTCTAAATATTTCTTTCCTTTTTTCATATTTTAACCTCCTTATGTGGTATAACGGATTTTTTTCCTTCCACATAGGTATAAACCTATATGTTTTAGTCTTCTACTTTAACACCCATGTTAGCTGCAGTTCCTTCAACAATTTTCATTGCTGCATCTACATCATAAGCGTTTAAATCTGGTAATTTAGTTTCTGCTATTTCTTTTAATTGAGCACGAGTTAGTGTTCCAACTACTTCGTTCTTTCCTTTTACAGAACCTTTTTTAATTCCAGCAGCTTTTTTAATTAATTCAGCTGTTGGTGATGTTTTTAAGATGAAATCAAATGTTCTATCTTCGTAAACAGTAATTACAACTGGTACGATATCTCCCATTTTATCTCTTGTTGCATCATTGTATTTTGTACAGAATTCTTGTAAATTGATTCCTGCAGGTCCTAAAACAGTTCCGACTGGTGGAGCTGGTGTTGCTTTTCCAGCAGGTACTTGTAATTTAATTACTTTTGTTATTTTTTTCTTTGCCACGAAAAACACCTCCTTATTTTTTTCGCGTGTGGTAAAAATTGCATAATCCGTTTTGCTCCCACTTATCTATATTAAAACAATATAGCTCTAATAATATAACATATTTTATTTTGTTTGTAAACTATGTTCTTGTTTTTTTTCTAAATTTAATTGAATATAAATTTCTTCCTTTATTTCTTGTATTTCTACCCCATTTATTTCTTCTGTAGCTGAAAATAAATAGTTTAACATTTTTTGTATTTCAAACAAATGATGATTTGTTTTTACTGTCTTACCTTTATAATTCTTTGGAAATATATAATACTTTTTGTTTTCTTTTTTATATTCTTCTAAAATAGTAGCAAATAAATAATGAACATATTCTAATAAAAAGACAATGTCTTTGTTTTTCGCATAGCAGTCATCTTCTAAATAATATAATTCAGCATTTTCTAATATTTTATTCATTTGTTCCTTGATAATTTGACCAATTAATGTACTTCCATCAGTTCCAAAATCTTTTTCAGAAAGTAAAATTTCAATATTTTCAATATTATTATCTACTGTATGTACTAATAAACTTACATTTCCCATATTAAGCTTTTTCTATTTCAGTTAAACCTAAATCAACAATTGTTTCTTGTCCAAATAAATCTAAAGCTACTTCCAAACGTTGTTGTTCCATGTCAATTGATTTTACAGTACCAAACATATTGGCAAATGGACCTGAAATTACTTTAATAGAATCACCAACATTTAAATTATTTCCAATATCTAATCTACTCATTCCCATACTGCCTAATATTTTATCTACTTCTTGTGGTGTTAACGGGAATGGTTTCGCACCCTTACCAGATGAACCAATAAATCCAGTAACACCAGGTGTATTTCTGACAATAAACCAAGCTTCATCTGTCATAACCATTTCAACTAAAATATATCCAGGAAACATTTTCTTAGTTTTTTCTTTTTCTTTTCCATCTTTTGTAACTTCTATTTCTGTTTGTTCTGGAACTACTACCCTATAAATATAGTCTTCCATACCCATTGTACTAGCGCGCATTTCTAGTTTTTCTTTTACCTTATTCTCATGTCCAGAATAAGTATTAACTACATACCATTCTTTTTCCATTAATGAATCACCGTCTTAATTGTTGATAAAACAACATCTAATAGTCCAAAAAATGCGCTGAAGACTACTACAACACAAACAGTTGCGATTGAATATTTTATCAATTCTTTTTTTTCTGGCCATCTAACTTTAGCCATTTCTTTTTTTACACTTACCAAAAATCTTGCTAATTTTTTCATGTAACAGCTCCTTTTTCATTATATGATTTTTTTCAAAATAAAAACACCTTTTTGCGTGTCTAAATAAATAATAGCAGTTATTATTTGATTTGTCAATAAAAGTGTTTTAAAAGTGTTCTTTATTTTTCTATTATTTTGTTTTGTTTCTTTAATCTAATTTGCGCCAGATCATTAAAGTGATTTTTTTATTATGTTTAATTAAAATTTTTGACCATATATGGCTTTAATATATGGATTATTATTACAAGACTTGTAATAAGTTACTATCTTCCCATTAAAAATTAAATATCCACATTGATCATAACCATTTGGTATAGAAGATAACCATAAAGTATAATTTTCTGTTAGATTTGGAAACAATAATGCATTTGACATAACACCTGTTTCACTATTTTTGTAAGAAACTATAATTTGATCATAATTAGCATAGCTATCAGACAAATTCCAAGATTCCTTGTCAGCCGGTAATTTACTAATATTTTTTAAAACAACTATTTTTTTGGATAATAATTTATTGTTGATGGCATCAATATTTTTTTGATTGGTGTTTACCAAACTAGATAAGTTTTCTACATTGGTATTTGTTTTATCTAACTCACTTTGTAAAGCATAGTTATTTAAATTATTTTGTAATTCTTCGATATTACTTT
>URZL01000005.1 GCA_900552335.1 uncultured Mycoplasmatota bacterium
CTTGTTCCTGATACATTTGTTCCATCACCAGTTAAAGCATATAAAGTTCCATTTTGTTTATATACTACACTTGGTGTTGTACTACTTGTTTCATACCATGTATTTGCTTCTATTGTTGTTACATTACTTTCTGTACAACTTTTTGGTATTGTTTCTGTTCCACATGTTGAAACAATGGTATTTCCTACTACTTCTGCTTCTACACTTGATTTCAAATAATATTGGAATCCTTCTTGTTTATCATACCCTATTTGAATTACTCTACTTGTTGCGTATTCATATTCTCCTGGTGTTTCACTTATTTGCTTTATTTCGGGATTATTCATTTCTTTGGTTGTTATCTTTTCTTTGATTGTTTCACTTTTTAATCCACTTTTATTTTCTACTATTACTTCGATTTCATATTCTTTATTTTTCTCTAATCCTGTATAAACTTGATTATTACTTTCACTTATTGTTTCTTTTCCATTTATTTTATAGTAGTATTTTACAATCATTCCATCTGGTTCTTCTGCATCTACTATTACTTTAATACTATTTGTCGTACTACTTAAACTGATTCCTTTTAAGATGGGATTTGTGATATCATTATCTGCTATACTTCCATCTAATACTTCGTTTCTTTTTTCATCTCTGATACAGGTATACTTGTCATCTGATACTACTAACTCTCTTGTATCCTTCAATATCTTATATGTTCCCATTTTTGGTAACTCACCTTTTAGGTTTAATTTACTAATTGGTTCATAGACAGTTCCATCTACTTCTTCTCTTTCTGTTCTGTTACTTCCAAATTCAAAGATGACATTTTCTGCTTTACTTCCTTGTAACTCTTCATTTACTTCATATTGTTCATAGGAGTCATATATTTCATTACAGGTTACTTTAAAACTACTTTTCCTACTATCTTCTATTACTCCTAATATCATTGGTACTGTTATTAATGTAATCACTGACAATATTACTATTACAGCTAATAATTCAATTAATGTAAATCCTTTATTTTTCATATTTATACTCCTCACTTCTTTTAGTATTTCCTTTTTTAAATACTCTATACTTTATTATAGTTTGTTTTCACTGTAAACTAGAATATTACATTTTATTTTTTATAAAAAGGGATATATCCCCCCCCCGTTTACAAATAGTGTACATTATTTTTATGTGTACCTCCAACTTACAAACTATATTACTATTCTTTATCTATTACTCATTCTACACAAAAAAAGTACTTTTTTCAAGTACTTTCATTAAACTTCTTGCATTACAATCAAAATCATCGGCTTGCATTCTGTCTCTTTATATAAATATTTTCCCAATCGATCACGAATACCTAATTTAACCTTGTTAAAATCAACGTATTTTGTATTTGTATTTTCTTCAATTACTTCAAGAGATATTCTACTTGCCTCTTTAATTACCTCTAAATTGTCTTTTACATAAATAAAACCTCTTGTTAATATTTCAGGGCCAGCAATTACTTTTTTAGTTTGTTTATCAATCGATACACTCACAATTACAATTCCATTATCCCCAAGCAATTCTCTATCCTTTAAGACAAGTTCTCCAACATCTCCACTAGCTTTTCCATCAATCAAAATTTCATCAATTTTAATTTTGTCATCACTTTTAACCAACTTACCATTTTCAAAAGTAGTAACTTCTCCATTTAATCTCAAAATAATATGATCTTTTTTCATTCCCATTTTTTCTGCCAACTTAGCATTTTCTACTTGATGACGATATTCACCAATAACAGGAAAATAATATTTTGGATTCATCAAGTTAATCATCATCATCAAATCTTCACTAGAAGCATGACTACCAAGATATTTTTTACTAGACAAAATTACCATGTTGGTACCGATTTTAGAAATATCATCAAATACCTTAGTAGCACTTTTTTCCATACCATCATAAATTGGTGAAGCAAACACAACTGTATCTTCCTCTGATAGTTTTATAAATTTATCAAATCCTTTAATAATACGATTCATGTTAGAAAATGGTTTTTCTCTTTCATCAAAGATTAAAACAATAATTCCTTCATCGCTGACATGATGAATGTTTAAAATTCTGGATTTATCAAAATCAATGTATCCATTATCAATAGATGTATTAATAATATTTTCAATTTTTTTACCGATAATAACAACATTTCTATCAGTATGCATAATTTGATTAAAAATTTCTTGCATACGGTAAATTTGTGCTTGAAATAAGTTAAAAAGGATTCTTCCTTCATTTTTTGTCAATGTTTCTAAAATAATATGATCAATACGATTATTTGGTGTTGTAAAACCCTTTTTTTCAGAATATAATGACTCACTCATTAAACAAAGAACACCTTGCTTACCAACATAAGCTAATTTTCCAATGTCCATCTTATATGGTTCTGGTACTGTTTGATCAAATAAAAAATTACCAGTATATACAATAGCACCATCTGGTGTATTAATAACATACCCTACATTTCCCGGAACAGAATGGGTTAAAGAAATAGGAAAGACAGATAAAGGACCAAAGTTAATTTTTTGATGAGGTTTAATAATGGTTAAGCACTTTGTATCTAACTTTTCTTCTTCTAATTCCGTTTTTAACAAAGCACATGTAAATTCTGTACCATACACCTTAATATTAGGAATTTCTCTTACAATATCTGCAATAGCTCCCATTTGACTATCATGACCATGTGTAATAAAAAGGCCTTTTATCTTTTTCTTATTTTCTTTCAAATAGTCAAAATTTGGAATAATATAGTCAATTCCTAACATTCTATCATCCGCATATTTTAACCCAGCATCCAGTACAAAAATATTCTCATCGATGTTTACAACATACATATTTTTTCCGTTTTCATTTAGTCCACCTAAACTAAATATTTTTATTTTACTCATAATTTCTCCTTTCTTTTCATGTAAAAAGACTAATTAATTATACCAAAAAATAATCAATTAGTCTACTTTTTATTTTTTACTTATATTATAAATTTCATAGGTTTCATTTACGTAATCATATTCTACTTTTATATAATTAGAATAATCATATGTTTTTTCATCTGTTTGAATTTCTTGATCAACTAAATAAGTAATACATAATTTACCATTAGAGGAATAAGTAACTTGTCTTTCTTCTAAATCTATAACAGAAATAGAAGTAATATTTTCATTAATATTTCTTTTAAAACTATTATAACTACTTTTTAAAACGCTTTTGGAAGCTGTATTATAATGATCTTTTATCTCATCAAAAGTTCTTTTAGACAATATGGATGTATACCAATAATTTAATTCTTCTTTTGTCTTTAAAGCAAGAGTTTCACTTAATTCTTCTTCTAATTTCACATTAGAAATCGTATATACCCCATTGTTTTCAACATCTACATCGTCTTCTACTGTAATGTCATTTATTACAATTTTAACATGATAAGTTCCTTTTATCATACTAGAAATAATGTAACTATCATAACTATCTTCTGTTTTTTTATAACTTGACATATCTATTCCATCTATTTCAAGTGTTGCTCCAGTAGGAAGTTTAAACTCAATATTTTCTACTATTTTGCCACTTATTACATCATAAGGTTGAAAAAAATTATTTGTTTTTATCATCTTAATATTAACCGAATTAGTTCCACTACTTGTTGTATAACGAATAGATACGATGACATAATTTTGATATTGTTTTATGCTTGTAACTTGGTAATCTTTTATGTCACCTATTACCTCCATTTTTTCACTCAATATAGATGCACTGACGAAGTCTCCTTCTTTTTGATTTAAATAAGTATATATTTTATCTACATCATTATTTGCAATTGCTTTAAAATAATTTAAAGCCTGATACTCTGGACTACGGAGATATTGAACAGTTCGACATCCAAAAAACAATAAGCATATTATGATAATAAGGATTAAACTATATTTTTTTAACTTTTTTGTTTCCTCTTTCGTTAATTTTTTATGTTCTAATTTTGTTCCACATTCTGAGCAATAGCGATCAAAAAATCCTTGTTTTTTCTTACATTTATTGCATATCATAAAATCCTCCTTCCTGTTTTATTATAAGAATAATTTTTGAAATTATTGTGAAAAATAAATAAAATTTTAAATTATTAGATAATCGATTTCAATTGGGTATATTTTGTTAAGTGGTCGTAATAAAATGGAAGAACTATTGGATATTTTTTTGGCACCACCAGTTATAATTAGAGTTACATCTTCTTTTTGAATAGTTCCTCTACTCAATTTTGGAAAAGGTGTAGAATATGGTCCAACTAATCCTCTATTTTTCTTATTTTCTTTTGCTAAAACTAATCCATTATGCATATGACCTGACAAAATATAATTTACTTTTAAAGGATAGTTTAAAATTTGAATTGGTGAGTGACATAATAAAATATTACACTTATTAGGAATGATTAATTTTTCTATTTGATCTATATTTTCTAATTTTGTTTTTTCTTTTGATTCAAAGTAAGTATAATTTGGATGATAACCAATGAAGTTTAAAGAATCGAACAATAAATTTTTATTATCTAAAAAATAAATTTGATTCATTTTGTTTAAAGAATGAAAGAATTTTGAAGTATCTGCATATTTACTTTTGTGAAAACGAATGGTTACTTCATCATGATTACCATAAGATAGAATCAATGGTGCAATGAAAGATAATTCCTTGAAAAAATCTATTAATTTACTTATTTCTTCTGTTTTTAAAACACTAGCGTCATCTATAATATCACCAGGAATACATATATAATCTGGTTTATTTTTTTGAATGTTTTGAATAATATCATCCAATATTTGTAAAGGATAATTTTTAGAATAATGGATATCTGCAAATATTGCAATTGTCTTATTATAGTTACTACTTCTATTGTGAAAATGTTCTTGTACCATATAGCCTCCTAACAAAAATAATCAACAGTAGTTGATTATTCTTCATTGAATTTTTCCATTCCACTAGTAAAATTGGAAACCAATTCATTAAATCTTTTTAAATTTTGTTCTAATTCCTTTTGATCTTGTTCATATTTGATACGATCTTGTTGTAAATTATTTTTTTCCATTTCTAGTTTTTCTTTTTCTATTTTAATTTTTGCTTCTTTATTAGCAATAAATTCTTCTTGTTGTCTTTTTTCTTCTTTTTTTTGGTCCATAAATTTCTTTTTTTCTTTTTCAAAAGTTAATTTATCTTCCTCAAAAGATTGTTGTTGTTCTTTTAATTCTTTTTGGAATTCTTCTAATTCTTGTTTCTTTTTGCCATATTTTTCTTTTAATTCATCACGATAAGCAGTTATTCTTTCAACTTCTAATTTTGTTTTTTCTTCATGATCTTTTCGTTGCTTTTTTAACGCTTCTGCTTGTTGTAATAATTTATCTTTCATAGCAACACTTTTATTAAATATTTCAGTTGCTGCTTTTACATTTTCATTGGCAATCTCGAAAAAATTTTTTATGCTAGATTCGTTTTTTACCTCTTGATCTTCTCCTTCAACTAAATCATTGAAAGATTCATCAATATCAAAATGAGGCTTTTCTTCCAAATCTAAATCATCCAAATTATTTTCTAGCAAGTCGTTCATTATTCTTTACCAGGTAATTGTCCAAAACCAGAATTAAATTGCGTTACTAATTCTTTGAAACGAGCACAACTTTGAGATAAATTCTTGCTTTCTTGTTCTAATTTCTTTTGTTCATTGTCTTTATATTTTTCAAATTTTTCTTTTTCTTTTTCTAAAGTATCTTTTTGATGAGCAATTGATTTATATTCTATTTGTTTTTCATCTTCAAAAGCTTTTCTTTCAGACGCAATTTGATCATTCTCTACTTTAATTTTGCTATATTCAGCTTCTTTTTCTTTTTTGAATTCTTCTTTTTTATCTTCTATTCTTTGTTTTTCAGTACTTATTTTCTGTTCTTCTAACTCTTTATATTTTTCAAATTGTTGTTTTTCTTCTTCTAAAGTTGTACGTGCTAATTGAATTCCTTGATCAGCTAAAGCCATTTCTGATTTGGTTGCTTCTACTTCTGCATTAAATTCTTTTTCTTCATTTTGAAGGCGAATTTTTTGTGTTCTTTCGTACTCATCTAGGCGTTCTTTTTCTTGACGAAGCATTTCTTTTTGTGTATCACAATATTTTTCAAATTCAGATTTATCTTTTTCTAATTTTTGTTTTTCTTCATTTAAAGAAGCTTCATTTAAATTTACTTTTTTCTTTTGTTCAATTAAAGTTGAAATAAAATTATTTGCTCCTGCAACATCATTATAAAGACTAGAGAACATACTATCAAATCCAGATGAAGAATTACTCTCTGTTGTTGGTTCTTCCATAGATGTCATCTCTGGCATAATATGTGTCGTTTTTTCCTCTTTTTCTTTTACAGCTGGTTCTGAATCTACCATTGATTTTGTTTCTACAACTGGAGTTTCAGCTGCTAATTTATCTTCAATTTCTTTTATTTGTGCTGCTATTTCGTCGTTAAAAACGTTTCCATTTACATTATTTTCTCTTTCCATATTAACACTCCTCTTTATTCTTTTATGATATAGCATTCCAATATCATAACCATTATATCATATTTTTTTTAAATTTCTACTATTTTTATGTATTTTTTACATTTTATCCTTCTACTAAGCGATTGATAAAAGAAAAAGTTGCTTCTACTGTATTTTTTAAAATTATACTAAAATTGTCGGATAAATAAAGTCCTGCTTTTGAAAGATTAGTAGAATAATTGATTTCTTCCTCTGATAGATAATCTTTTAAATCGACCATATTACCGTTTGCTACATCTTGTTCAAATTGTGCTATTTTATCTTCTGTTAAAACTACCCTTTTATGAAGCTCATATTCGTAGTAACCACTCATCCCTGCAATATGTAATGTTAAAAAAGTAAAAAAGAATGCTAAAAAAATTTTAGAAAAAATTTTAGACCAAATACTTTTCTTTTTTTTCTCTTCCATATTATCCGATGTACTCCTTAATGATTTCTGACAAAATATCTAAGGTATTTATTACCTCTTCCATCGTATTTTGATAACCACCACATTCAATTAAAATAGCCTTTTCACTTAAATCTTGGTTATAGATTCCATTTACATTTGCGCCGCTTTTCGTAATAATTCCTCTTGTCAAACTAGGATATTTTTTTTGAATCATTTGATTTAATGTGCTGGCAAGTTCTAAATTTTTTTCATAATTTTCATGTTCCATACCAACAACAAAAAGGATTTTTGCGTAGTTTTTATTATTTAAAACCGTAGTAGAGGCCGAGGAAGGAATCGCATCTCTATGTAAATCGATTATAAGTGACAAATCAGGATACTTTTTAATGGTTTCTTCTGCATAAAATCGACTGGCTTTATAACTTTCGTAATAATTCCAACCATTTAAATTTAAAAATTCTGTGATATTGGCTGTCTCAATCATAGTTGAAATACCAATTTTGTTTAGTTTTTCTTTTAGTAAGTAAGAAGCCATTAGTACATTAGGAGTAATATTATGTTCTTGATAATTACTGTTATCATAACTTTCTAATTGGTGTGTATTGTAAATGTATACTTTTGGATTATTGATGTTTGTTGGATTAGGATCATATACATATTCTGATTCATTACCAATTTGTTCATCCTCAAATGTTCCAGGATCATTCATTACTAAATTATATCCGAAAGCCGTTTCTAGCATACTAGTTGGGGAAGAAATATCTACATGAAACACTTGCTTAAAAAGATTAGAAATAGAAAATTGATTCTGATATTTTAAATGATAATTCGTATCTTGTAACATATAATTTAAAAATTCTTGATTGGAATTTGCTAACTTAAAATGATATAAAATATTTGTAAAAAAATAATAGAAAAAAAATGTTAAAATGAAGAAAAAGGATATTTTAAACAAACTAATTTTTCTTTTCTTCTTTGCTTTAAATTTTTTCATTTTTATCACCCATTACAGTATATAAAAAAAATCTTACATAAAATGTCAAAAAAAGCACAAAATGTGCTTTTTATAAATTTGTTAATTTTTCCTTGATTGTTTTGCTTACAAAAGACATATCCGCTCTACCTTTTAATTTTGGCGTAACATATCCCATTAGTTTTCCCATATCTGAAGGAGCAGATGGTTTTGTTGCTTCAAAAGCTTCTTCAATTACTTTAAATACCTCTTCTTCACTTAATTGTTCTGGCATATAAGTATTTAAAATATCAATTTCTTCTTGTGTTTTATCTATTAAATCTTTTCGGTTTCCTTTTTCAAATTCTACAATGGATTCTTTTCTTGTTTTAATTTGCTTTGCAATTACTGAAATTACTTCTTCATCTGTTAAAGGTCTTTTTAAATTTAATTCTTCCATTTGAATAGCGCCTTTTACCATACGAATAACAGATAATTTTGTTTTTTCTTGTTGTTTCATTGCTTCTTTTAAGTCATTTAATATTTTCTCTCTCATTTTAGTCCTCCTTAATATACAAAAAGAGCAAACTGCTCTTAGTAATTATTACGATTATTTTTTCTGCTATTTTTTATAGCTTCTTTTTTTGCTAATCTTCTTTTAACTCCTGGTTTTAAATAACCTTCTTGTCTTTCACGTACTTTTTTGGAGAAACCATCTTTCGCATTTTTTTGTTTCAATGTTCTTAAGGCACCATCTACATTTCCGTTTTTAACCATTACTGTAGCCATCGATAATCCCTCCCTTCTCAAACTATCGATATTATATCAAATTAATTTTACCTTTTCAACATTTTTTGACAATTAAACACGAAAAAATAGTCTTTTTTGACTATTTTCTTCTTTTTATAAAGAACACATTCTACCAAACTGAATTCTTCTAATGGCAGATCCAAGGCTTCTTCCTAAATCCAGCATACTATTAATTCCTCTAGCAATACTAGAAATAAAAGAAGCAGTTAAGGTAAAACCACCTTTAATTTCTTTTAAATTTTCATCATTTATTTTTTTCATTTAGTTCCTCCTATCGACAATTTAATGGACGTAAATAACCATCCACTACTCCTATAATAAAGGTAAAAAGAGTGCCTAAGCCAAAAATACCAGCAATAGACCAACCACCTTTGATCTCTTTTAATTCTTTTTGTGTTAATTGTTTCATATTTGCCTCCTTTTCATTATCGCAATTTATGTTTTTTAAAAGAATAATCTTAAAAATTTAGCTAACATTAAAATCCATATTCTCATTTGTTTCCTCCTTCTAATGTATATACATGATGAAATAAATTCTTATTATCTGTTCGATGGCTTACTACAATTACCGTCATATTTTCGTAATGATCAATCAAATTTCTTAAAATTCTTCTTTCAAGTGAAACATCCATTTGACTAAAAGTTTCATCTACTAATAAAATTTTAGGTTGGCTTAAAAGAGCTCTTGCTAAAAAAATACGTTCTTTTTCACCGCCGGATAAATTATAACCATTTTCCTCTATTAAAGCATTTAGTCCTAATTTACTTCTTGAAATAATAGAATCCATTTCACATAATTTTATTACTCTGTTTAATTCTGATTTATTTTTATTTCCAATTGTTATATTATTATAAATCGTATCTGTAAATAAAATTTCATTTTGTGAAATATAAACAATGTCTTCCTCTTTTAATTCTGGATAAACAAAACTATTATTATAATATTTTTTTATCATTTTTAATAAAGCTGATTTTCCAATTCCACTTTTTCCAAGTAATAAAATCTTTTCTCCTTGTATAACTGTAATATCTAAATTCTGATAAGAAATTTGAAGATTCTGAGATATTAAATTATTTTTCTTTTCTCCTTCTATTATTAAATCATCCATATTTTGAATAGAAATCTTAATTTCTTTCCATTTATAAATCCAATTTATAATATGGAAAATTGAATCTAAAAACATCGTATAAAAAGAACTAAATAAGACCACACTTCCTAAAGATAACTCTTTAATGGATAATCCAACAACTAAAATTGCAAAGCTGCCTAGATAAAGGAAAAAACTTTGAATATGACTTTCTAAAAATTGTTGATTCAACATTTTTACCTGTTTTATTAAAATGTTTTGATAGTTCTCATTTAATCGATTACAAAAATTAGATTCTAAATTTAATCCTTTAATTGTTTCAAATCCACTAATAGATTCTACTAACTGAGAATGTAAGATGGCTCTATTTTCAATTATTTGTCTTTCCATATTCATTCGTTTCTTTTGAAAAAAATAATGAAAGAAAGTGAAAATGATTACCACTAATAATGTAATAATAAATAAAGATACATGAATATTACACATAAAAATAGATAAAAAGAAAATCATCAATGCATCAATTAAAGTATTTGAAAAAGTAACAGTAATCCATTCGTTGATTTTTTCAAAATCTTGTATTTTGGAGATCATTTCTCCAGTTGTATGATTGCGATAATATTGATAAGGAAGAAAGAAAATTTTTTCCATTAGATAAGACCATAACTGAGTATTTGTTATTTTATTTATTTGAATGGATATCTTTGCTTGAAAATGTTGAAAAAGAAATTGAAAAAATAACAAAAAAGCGAAAAACATGTACAACCCTACAGGAATTGTCTCAAAAGTAAAATCTACCGCTAACCGAATAGGAAGGGTCAATATAATAGAACACAAAGTTATTGCAATTGTTAAAACAGCTAACAATAGAAAGTATTTTTTTTGACTTTTCATGATTTCTGTAGTTTTTCTCTTTAAGAAAGAAAAATCTTTATGATTGGGTAATAACATTAATGGTTCAAATACTAATATCACATTTTGAAAAATGGATTCAAATTCTGAATGTTTCATCCTTTTTAATTTAGTAGATGGATCTCCTACTAATACCCATTTTTTTGTTATTTCATAGATTACCATATAATGCTGATAGGTTTGATTTATAATAGTATAAGCAATAACGGGTAGTTGATTTGACTGAATTTGATCAATGGTCGCTTGATATCCAGTTGCGTCAAATCCTAATTTTTTTGCTCCTTTTATCAAATCAAAAGCACTTGTACCCTCTTTTGTTGTATTTGTAAGATTTCTTAATCTTTCTAAAGATTCATTACCCCCATAAAATTGTAATATCATTTTCAAACAAGCTACACCACAGTCTTTTATACCAATCTGTCTTACATATGGATATTTCTTCATTTCTTTCCTCCTCACCTATCAATATAGCGGGTTTAGAGAAAAATACCTAAAAAAAAAGAAATTATTTTTTCTTTTTATATATTTTTATTTTTTTACTTCCATATTTCTTTTCTTTTATACAAGTTAAATCTGTTTCAATTTCTTCTGTTTCATATTCACAGACAATAATTCCATCTTCTTTTAACAAGTGATATTGATCAATAAGCTGAAGAGCTGGCGTAATCAAGTTGTCTTTATAAGGAGGATCCAAAAATATAATATCAAATGAAATCCCTTGTAACTCTTTTAGGACCATCTTATAGTCTTTTTCTAAAATAACACTATTTTTTATTGTTTGTAAATTTTGTTTTAATATTCTGCTAATTTCTTTATGACTATCTACAAAGTAACACCTGCTAGCCCCGTTACTTAAAGCTTCTATTCCCAAGCTACCACTTCCAGCAAACAAATCTAAACAAGTACTATCTTTTAATTTTCCTTGAATCATACCAAATAAAGATTCTTTTACTCGATCCATTGTAGGTCTTGTACCATCTATATCAAATCCTTGTAAATTTTTTCCTTTATATTTTCCGCTAATCACTCTCATATTCTTCACCAATAACATTATAACACTTATTTAAGGGAAGACATAACATTTTGTATCATCGTAATGGTATCAAGTGCTTGGCTGATTCGATCACTTGGTCTTAATTTATATTTTTCTTTTACTTCTTCTTCAAATTGCCCAAACATCTCTGGATTTCGATTTAAAATTTTATACCAGTTAGAATTTTTTCTTAAATAAGAAAGATAATAAGGATTATTTTTAATTTTAAATTGAATTTCTAAAGTCATTTTTAATCTTCAAAGTGTTTATAAATTGGTCGTGGTTTATAAGATGGTTCTGTTTTTGTATCCTTAGTTGTCCCTAAATCTTGTAAAACACTAACTACTCTTCCAATACTATTTAAGCCATCTTGTATCTCATCCAAATTCATATGTTTGAACCAATTAATTAAATCCGCAAATCCGATAGCAGAAGCAGTTTCTTTGACTGTTTCTGTCTTATTTAAATAATCTTTCCATATTTCATTATCTTCACCATATAAATCAAACATTTCATAGAAGCGTTGCCAAGTCATTTCGTTTTTTTTGATATATTGGTATAAAGAAGGATTATTTTTTACAAATTCTTTAAATTCTAACTTACCCATTTCAACCACCTAACTTATTATATGTATTTTCTTTGTAAAATTCACTATTGACAACATCTTTTAGAAAGAAAAAATCACGATTTTTGAAATCACAAGCAAATATTTTCTTATTATAAATATTTAAAATTTTGAAAATATAAGGATTATTTACACTACTCAATACGATAATACAAGAATAATTAATTTGAATGTATGTTTTTTCTAAAATGGATTCAAGATTAATAATCTTTTCTGAATAGTTTGTATAATTAAATTTATTTTTAATATAATTTAAAACAACATGTTTTCCAACAATATTACACATTTTATGATATAAATATAATCCATTTTCTAAATCATATCTGTTCATTTTATATAAGTAATAAAGAGCCTTATATAATAAATAAGGGCTATATTGATATTTATTATAATAATTTTCCTTTATGATGAATAAATAATATTTTCGCATTCATATCACCCTATTTATTTTAAAAAAAAACGACTTCATTTTTTGTCGTTTTTTCATTCATTTAAATATTTTTTTAAATACTGACCGGTATAACTTTCATTTACCATTGCTACTTCTTCCGGTGTACCTGTGGCTACAACAGTTCCACCTTTATCCCCGCCTTCTGGTCCTAAGTCAATGATATAGTCAGCAACCTTAATAACATCCAAATTATGTTCAATTACTAAAACAGTATCCCCATTATCTACAATTCGATTTAATATCACTAACAATTTCTTAATATCATCTGAATGTAATCCTGTAGTTGGTTCATCCAAAATAAATAAACTTTTACCTGTTGGCTTTTTTTGAAGTTCTTTTGCTAGTTTCACACGAGCCGCTTCTCCACCACTTAAAGTCGGAGCTGGTTGTCCTAGTTTTACATAAGATAAACCAACATCAGAAAGCATTTGTAATTTATTTTTTATTTTCGGAAAATTTTCAAAAAATTCTAATGCTTCTTCCACTCTCATTTCTAAAACTTCATATATATTTTTTTCTTTAAATTTGATATCCAAAGTTTCCCTATTATAACGTGTTCCCCCACATACCTCACAAGGTACATAAACATCTGGTAAAAAATGCATTTCGATTTTTTTTACTCCATCACCGGAACAAGCTTCACATCTTCCACCTTTGACATTAAAAGAAAATCTTCCCTTTTCATATCCTCTTAATTTAGCTTCTTTGGTTTCTGTAAAGACATCTCTAATATCATCAAATACACCGGTATATGTAGCAGGATTACTTCTCGGCGTTCTACCTATTGGAGTTTGTGAAATATCAATTATTTTATCAATATTTTCTAATCCTTTAATCGATTTATATTTACCTGGTCTTTCTTTTACTGTATATAAATGATTAGAAATAATTTTATATAAAATTTCATTTACTAAGGTAGATTTACCACTTCCACTAACACCTGTTACACAAGTAAATGTTCCAAGTGGAATTTTTACATTAATATTTTTTAGGTTATTTTGAGAAGCACCTTTTAATTCCAAAAATCTCTTGTTACCTTTTCTTCTATGTTTTGGTACTTCAACTTTTTCTTTTCCTGTTAAATATCTTCCTGTCAAGCTATTTTCATTTTTCATCACTTCTTCCGGTGTACCGGATGCTACAACATTTCCACCATGAAGACCAGCACCAGGTCCAATATCAACTAAATAATCAGCTTGTAACATGGTATCTGTGTCATGTTCTACCACAATCAAAGTGTTCCCTAAATCTCTCATTTCCAACATGGAATTAATTAATCTTTGATTATCTCTTTGATGTAACCCAATACTTGGTTCGTCTAAAACATACAAAACGCCTGTTAATCTAGACCCGATTTGGGTAGCAAGTCGAATTCTTTGTGCTTCCCCACCACTTAAAGTTCCTGCACTTCTGTTTAAAGTTAAATACTCTAGTCCTACATTAATTAAAAACTCTAATCTTGATGAAATTTCTTTAATAATCGTACTTGCTATTTCAGATTGTTCTTTATTTAATTTTAAATTTTGTAAAAATTTAAGTAGTTCATCAATACTTAGTTTTGTTACTTCATAAATATTTTTATGATTTATTTTTACTGCTAATACACCTTCGCTTAAACGAGCTCCATTACAAGTTGGGCAAACAGATTCTGTCATAAATCCTTCGATCCATTCACGAATCCATGTACTTTTTGTTTCCATGTATCTACGTTCTAAATTCGTAATTATACCCTCATAGTAATTTCTAGCTTTTCTTGTATTTCCTGTTTTAGAAGTATAATTAAATTCAATCATATCTTTTGAACCATACAAAATAATATCTAATTCTTCCCTTTTTAACTTATTAATTGGCTGGTTCATATCAATTCCATAAAAATCACAAGTTGCTTTTAATTCCGTATAAGTGATATTGTTAGCATCTTCAATATTAATTGCTACAATAGCCCCTTCATTAATACTTAGTTCTTTATTTCGAATTAATAAATCTTCATCTAACTTATACTTAATTCCAAGTCCTTTACAATCTGGACAAGCTCCGTAAGGAGCATTAAAAGAAAATAATCTAGGTTCTAATTCAGGAAGTGAAAAATCGCAATCTGGACAGGCATAAGATTCGCTCATCAGAATTTCTTTGTCGCCAATCACGTCAATAACTACTTTTCCGTGCGCTAATTTTGATGCAATTTCAATTGATTCATATAAACGGCTTCGAATACCATCTTTCATGATTAATCGGTCAATAATTACTTCTATATTGTGTTTTTTATTTTTTTCTAATTCAATATTTTCTGATAAGTCATATTCATTTCCATCAATACGAATACGAACATATCCTTCTTTTTTTAAATCTTCTAAAACATCTTTAAAAGTACCTTTTTCGCCATGTGCGATAGGGCTTAATACTCTGATTTTAGTTCCCTCTTCTAAGTTTAAAATTTGATTGGTCATTTCTTCGATACTTTGGCTAGTAATTGGTTTTTGATGAATAGGACAATATGGAATACCAATTCTTGCAAATAAAAGGCGCAAATAATCATAGATTTCTGTAACTGTTCCTACTGTACTTCTTGGATTCTTGTTTGTGCTTTTTTGATCAATACTAATAGAAGGAGAAAGTCCTTCTATACTATCCACATCTGGTTTTTCTGAACCACCTAAAAACTGTCTAGCATAAGCAGATAAACTTTCAATGTATCTTCTTTGTCCTTCCGCATAAATCGTATCAAAAGCTAAACTAGATTTACCGCTTCCACTAACACCAGTCATAACAATTAATTTATTTTTAGGAAGTTCTAGTGATATATTTTTTAAATTATTTTCTCTTGCTCCCTTAATTACTATTTTATCCATATAACCCTTTCCTTTCTAGAAAAAAAAGCATTTCTGCTTACTGAATAATCCCTTTTAAAAGGCCAAATGATAGAAACATCATAATAATACTAGCCATTACAATTCCAATAAAAATTGCTAAAAAGGATTTTTTACGATCCATTTGTAACACAGAAGCTACTAAAGAACCAGTCCATGCGCCAGTTCCTGGTAAAGGAATACCTACAAATAAAACAAGTCCCCAAAATCCTAGTGTTTCTATTTTCTCTTTGTTTTTTTCTACTTTTTTATCTAACCAATTTGCTACTTTTTTTAAATGTTTACGGTTTCTCATCCAATTCAAAACGTTTCCCATAAATAATAAAACAAATGGTATAGGAAGCAAATTTCCAATAATAGAGATAAGATAACTAGAAACAGGATTTAATCCAATTAGAGACGCAGCAATTAGTCCGCCTCTTAATTCTAACACTGGCATAAGTGATATGATAAACACTATGATTTCTTTTCCAAAAGCCATCCCTGTAATACCTGAAAAAATTCCTAAAAACCAATTTACTAAATTTTCTGTCATATAAATTCACCTTGAAACATTATAGCATAACTACCATTTATTTTCAATTAAACATTAATCATTACACTATTATTTTCATTAGAACTATCCATCTTAATTTGTTCTACTTGAATAAAATTCACACCTACTACAAACACCATAAATAAAATCATCATTTTGCTTTTTAACATTTCTTTCATACAACTCTCTCCTTCACTAAATCCATTCTAACACGAACATTTATTCGTGTCAATGGTTTTAGAACAAAAATTCGAACATGTGTTTGACAAAATGTAAAAGATATGTTAAACTGAAAATGTAATGAAAGGGAGGTAGAATTTTTGGAAGTTTTAACAAAAAGACAAGAAGAAATTTTAAATTATATTAAGTCTTTTATGGTTAGTCATGGCTATCCACCAACGGTAAGAGAGATTGGAAAAGACTTAGGATTATCTAGCCCTGCCACAATTCATACACACTTAAATAATTTAGCGAAAAAAGGATTTATTAAAAAGGAAGAAACAAAAAATAGAGCGATTGAATTGTTAGTAGAAAATGAGTATGCTATCAAAGAAGAAAATATTACAGATGTACCTTTACTTGGAAAAATAACTGCTGGAAGTCCAATTGAAGCAATCGAAAGGCCCAATGAATTTTTTTCTTTACCATCTTATTTAATTCCAAAAAATAAACAAGTTTTTGCCTTAAATGTTAGTGGATGCAGTATGATTAATGCTGGAATTTTAGATGGTGATATTGTGATTGTTGAAAAAGCAAACACTGCTCGCAATGGTGAAATTGTGGTTGCTATGACAGATGAAAATGAGGTAACTTTAAAAACATTTTATAAAGAGAATGGATATTTTAGATTACAACCAGAAAATGATACGATGGAACCTATTATTTTAAATAATGTTACTATCTTAGGAAAAGCAATTGGATTATATAGAAAAATATAAAAAGCATGAAATTTCATGCTTTTTGTTTGTTTTCGCTTTGCTTTTTAGAATAAACGCATCCACAATAGTTTTGTCGGTACAAATGATATATTTTTGAAAATTCAATGGATTTTTTATAACCCTCTTTTTTCTTAAAATCAGAATATAAATAAGGAATATGATAGATTTGTTCTAAATCATAACCTATTTCATTTAATTTTTGACTATTTTTATAAGGACTTACTGTTAAAGTGGTTCCAAAATAATCATAATGATTTTGGCTAGCTAATAAAGCTGTTTTTTCTAATCGAAGTCGATAACATCTAAAACATCTACTGCCGCCCTCTCGTTCTTCTTCTAGGCCTTTTACTAGTGTTTCAAACTGGTCATTATCATAATCGCAGTCCATAATATCTACTTTATTTTCAAATGGCATTTCTTGAATTAAACGAATTTGTTCTTGCTTTCTTTTTTCATATTCTTCTTTTGGCGAAATATTTGGATTGTAATAAAGAACGGTAATTTTAAAGTGTTTGGATAAATAATTTAATACATAACTACTGCAAGGTGCACAGCAACTATGTAATAATAAAGTTGGTGTACTCTTTAAATTTTGAATCATTTTTTCTAATTCTATACTATAATTCTTCACTTGGATCACTCTTTTTTCTTAGCATGGTTTTAAAATTTGGAAAAGCTTTTACTAAACGATTTGAAAAAATAGACTTTTTCTTGAGAACTTCCCTTACTCTTGAGGTAATTTCTTCTGTACAATCCTTTTTTAAATTGGCTGCAACTTGTTTAAAATTTAAAATTATTTTAAAAGAGATCATATTATCTAATATAAAAATAATGGACAAAATAATAGCCAAAACATTTAAAATATGACTAGGAATTAAGGTAAGAATACTCATAATAAATGGTTGCGCTAGATAAGAAATAACAAGTCCCCCTATTCCAAATAAAACAAGTGTTTCTAAACAAATACGCCCATTTATATTAAATTTTTCTTTACTATAATCCCACCATCTTGTTTTAAAAAGCTTTTCCATTAGAAAGCTAGTTAAGTATTCTAAAATGCCACAAGTAATAACGGTCATAAAAAACAAAGTAATAGGATCATCTAAGTACTTATTTAAAAATATAATAATTAGTAAACTGCCACATCCATAAATAGGACAATAAGGGCCTATTAAGAATCCTCTATTTACCAGTTTTTTTTGTACGATCAAAAAATTTATTTCTTCTAGTATCCACCCTATTGCAGAATAAATAATAAATAAGATAATCATAATAGATAAATTCATAGCTTCACTCTTTTCTATTCTTTTGTACAATATTTCTAATTTTAGATAACGTATTATCTACTTTTTTAACGGGTATGTCTAATTTTGATGATATCATTTGATAAGAATAACCTTTTAACTTTAAAAATAAAATTTTGATTTCTATTTGTTTTAGTTTTGAGATTAACTTTTCTATTTCATTTTTTGCTTGTAAATGATGGAAATAGTGTTCCTCTTTTTTATAAATGATCTCTTCTGACAATTCTAATGCGCTATTTAAGCAATAATCTTTTTTATTTTTACGAATAAATGTCAGAAGCCCTAAATGGATGCAATTAACTGCATAAGTAAAAAAAAGATTATCATACTTTTCATTGAAATAGTAAATTGCTTTATCAAGGGCAAATCTACCCTCTAAAATATAATCATTCAATTCTAATCCAATATTTGGATAAACATTTTTAAAATTTTTTGCTTCTTTTAAAATAATTGGTGTATATTTTTTCTGTAAAATTTCATAAGCAATTTCATTTTGCTCTCTTGCTAGATAGATTAATTCATTATCATTATAAATTTCTAGACTTGATTGCTTCATAAATTAAGATGCCAGCAGATACGCTTGCATTTAAACTTTCTGTTTTTCCTTTCATTGGTATCGTCGCAATAAAATCGCAGTTTTCTTTTACCAAGCGACTCATACCGCTTCCTTCATTTCCTATTATGATAGCGGTCTTGCCACGGTAGTCAATTTTATCATAGTCTGTTCCTTGCATATCACTTCCTACAATCCAGAACCCTTTTTCCTTTAATTCTTTAATTGTTTGAACAATATTAGTTACTCGAGCAATTGGAATGTTTTCTGTTGCCCCTGTTGAAACCTTAATCACCGTTGCATTTACTTCAACAGAACGGTCTTTTGGAATAATAATTCCATTTACTCCAGCTGCTTCACAGGTACGTGTAATAGCGCCAAAGTTATGTGGATCTTCTAAATGATCTAAAATCACAATCAGTGCATTTTCTTTTTCTATTATTTCTGATAGTGAAGCATATTGATAATCCTCCACTTCCAGAATAATTCCTTGATGTAATCCATTTACCATCCTATCCATTTCATATTTTTCTAGATAAGTAATTGGAATATTTTGAAATGGTAAATTTTCTTTAAAATTTTTAGATAAGTAAATTTTTTTTACTTTTTTTTGTTTTTTTAAATATTCTTCTGCTACATTTTTGCCAAATATATACATATTAATCCTCCAATATTTTGTTTATAATTTCTTCTAATCTTTTTTGATTATTCATATATAGATAACCTATTAATGTTTCAAATCCTGTTGCATACTTATAAGTTAAAATATCTGTATTTTTAGGTGCTTTATGACTTTTTGCATTTCTTCCATGTTTCACGATTTGTTCTTCCTCTTCTGTTAACATAGGTTGAATTTTTTCTAATATTTTTGTTTGATTTTTTGCACTAACATACTGAATGCATTCTTTTTGTAATTCTTTTACTTTAACAATTCCTTTTTGGATTAAGTATTCTCTTATATAAAGTTCATATACACTATCTCCCAAATAAGCAAGTACTAATGCATTCATACTTTCACCCCAACATCAAATTTTTTATTTATCTTTTTCATTGTACTACATATTTTTTATTTGCACAACCTAATTTTATTTTATCAAAAAAGAAGTACTTATTTTTGTACTTCTTCATAGCGATCAAAAGTAATTCCTTTTAATATTCCATTCTTGACATCATTTAAAATAATGGTGTATACCTTATCATAATCAATTTCACCGCCACGCATTAGACAGCCTCTTTTTTTTCCTATCTTATCTAAGGTATCTACAATGTCTTCATCTAAGGATTCTATTTGATACCTTTCTTTTAAAATATTCGGATAATATTTTTCTAACATTTGAAGAATATAAATTACTACTTCATCTAATGGTAACACTTCTTCTTTTATAGCTGTTAGGCTTGCTAAATTAAGAGCAACATTTCCTTCAAATTTTGGCCATAAAATACCTGGTGTATCTAATAATTCTAGTTCATTATTGATTCTTATCCAATCTAAGTTTTTAGTTACTCCTGGTTTATTTCCAACATTTACTGCTTTTTTTCCTACCAAACGATTAATTAAAGTAGATTTTCCAACATTTGGAATTCCAACGATTAAAATTCTTGTTCTTTTTTCTTTTAATCCAAGTTGTGATCTTTTTTCGTTTACATCATTCATGATTTCTTTGGTAGCTGCTGTTATTTTGTTTACAATGTTATCATGAAATAAATCGACACCTATTACTTTATAACCTTTATTTTGATAATATTCAATCCATTTTTTTGTTTCATTTTTATCACATAAATCCGTTTTAGTCATAATAATAATTCTTGGTTTATTTTGAATAATGGTATCTATGTCCTGAATTTTGGATGAATATGGGATACGAGCATCAATCACTTCATATACCACATCTATCTTATTTAGATTTTCTTTCATTAATCTTTTTGTTTTTGCCATATGTCCCGGATACCAGTTGATATTCGTTGATGGTAAACTTTTTGTATCTTCGTTCATTTTTTTATTCTTTCTCATTTCTCTTTTTTGATGCATATCCATTTTAATCACTTCTTTCTATTCTATCATTTAAAAAAATACTTAAAAGTATTTGTTTTTCGTTTTTAACTTGAAAGTATTATATCATATTTTTGTTTATTTATAAAGTCAAGAGCCTCAAAATATTTATCTTCATATTTGAATATTACTTTTATATTACCATCTTCATTAACAACAATATCTTCAATTAACTCATCTATCAATAATCTATTTAGTTCATTTATTTTTTCTTTCTTTTTAAATATATTCATCCAATCAGTATCGTTATTTTTTATTGTTTCTTTTTCCTCCTCATATAATTGTATATCTTCTTTTATTTTTTTAGTTTTATCACTATACTCTTTATTATATTGTCAGTATTCTTCTTCCGATATAAAGTTCTCTTTTAAATCTTCTTTAATTGAATTCCTTAACATTATATATTTTTCTTTTTTTTTCTTCCTTTTTTGAATACAAATTAGAAATTATGCACAAAATAATTAAAACAATAATAAATAGTACTGATATTAATAATTCTTCAAACATTTCTTACTACTCCTCCAAATCCATTTATTTCCATCATTTTTTGATAAAAAAAGCAATACAAAAAAACTTTTATAATCCTTTCGTACTGCTTAATCAATTATAAATTTCATATTTTTATTTAACTACATTGACATTATAGCATTATAGCCTCCAAAAGCCAACCGATATCGGCGTATAATTTCAACCGATTTCTGCTAGGATTTTTGCAGTGTTAAGGAGATTTTTAAAATATTATTTAAAGAGGCAATTACTTTAAGAATACTTGAATTATGTAACAAATATAATTACACTCCAAATAAACTTGCTGAATTATCTGCTATTGCGCCATCAACATTAAGAGCATTACTGGCAAACAATGTAGATAATCCAAGTTCTACAATTATCTTTAAAATATGTAAAACTTTAAAAATAGAACTTAAAGATTTTTATGACTCTCCATTATTTGATATGGAGAAATTGGAGTATTAAAATAAGAGGCTTGTAATAGCCTCTTTTATCGTTTTATCAGATATATTATTTTTCCTTAATTATATTTTTACTGCAATAATAAGTAATTAAGAAATATCCTCCATATATAACGACTATAAATATAGCAGTCATTATAATTGATGGTAATAATTGTTCATTACCAAATACCTCTAAAATTTTCATAGCAAACATTATTCCAAATACAGAATGGATTAGAGCCAATATTAATGGTAGCATAAAGAATACTGCAATTTGTCTAAATAATGCTTTATTAATCATCTTTTCATCTGTACCAATTTTTCTTAACATTCTAAATCTTTGTTTATTATCACTACTTTCAGATAATTCTTTTAATCCAAGTATTGCTGCACTACTAATTAGAAAGATAACTCCCAAATATAACCCAATAAATGTTACCATTGCTGATAATCCAGTTGTTGCCTCTTTGATAGCTAACTTAGTAGAACCACTAGGAAGTAAATAATCGTTTGCTTTTGGATTTTTTGCTAGTTTATTAATATTATCTTCTATTTTTATGATTTCTTCTTTATCAGTAGCAATATAATTACCTATAAGATGATTTTGAATTAAATAATTTTCATCTATGACATTATCAGAAACTAATATAATTCCTGTATTAATATGATTACTAGACATTTCTAGAAAACCATCTCGGCAAGAATCATATTTTGGTTTTAATGTATGACCAAACAAATTGATTTGTTCTCCATTTTTTAAAGCAATATTCCTAATTTCAACCATTGATTTAAAATCTGCAACTATCATATATTCATCATCTTTAAGAGAATATTCTTCATTTCCATAAAACCTAGCCACTTTATTATAATCGCTTATTTTCATTATTGATTCTTTTGTATCATATTGCAAAAAAGGAAAACTTGTTCTTACTTCAACTAGTTTCGATCCTAGAGTTTGATTCATAGTTAAGTCTGGTGTTGCATAAGTATTAATTTCAATATAGTCCTTTATATCTTTAGTAATATCATAATTGAATACATCAAACATTTCTAATGCAGTATAATGAGAATTTTTAATTTGATTATCATTATAACCATAATTTCTAAAACTATCATAGTATTTATCCATGTTCATATTAATTGTAAATTCAAAGTCGGCAGGTGCTAGTTCTCTTATGTTAGCATTCATTGAATTTTTCATTGTTAGACAAGCAGATAATAAACATATTGTAATAAATAACATTAAACAAATAATTGTTGTTGAAAAAACTGTTGTATTGATCTTGCTACTGAACTGTCTTAAAGTAAAACTATTTAATCCTTTATAATAAAATTTCTTTATACTCATAGCAATTCTTAAAATAAGTCCTGATAAAGACCAAAAAATAAAGAATGTTGATACTGCTCCCATTACAATTGGTTTTAATATATCTTTAACATCGTGTAAAGTAAGAAACTCAACTGTTACCATGTGATATGCTTTACCCAAAACTAAGCATGAAATAATAAAAATAATTATACATAAAATTGGATTTTTAAGTTTAATTTTTTCACTTTTTTTTGCACCATTTAATAAATCTATTAACTTACATTTGCTTACACTATAAGTATTAAAAATCATTACAAGTAAATACATAATTCCAAAGTAAATTATAGTTTTAATACAAGATGCTTTAGAAAATACAAATGCGAATTTTGTAAGATTTGCTTCAAACATATTAGCAACTACTAAACTCATTAATTGGGATAGAATAATACCTATTCCAAGACCTACTGCTAATGAGATAATTCCAATAAATAGTGTTTCAAAGAATAGAATCATAGATATTTTTCTTTTACTCATACCAAGAGTTAAATAAATACCAAATTCTTTATTTCTTCTTTTTATTAAAAATCTTGAAGCATATATAATCAAAAATCCTAGTATAAATGACACAAATACACTAACTCCAGATAACATTGTCATCATAAGTTCAATTAATTCTTCAGCAGATGATGATACATCTAACATTACTGTTTGTGAGCCAAGTGCATTAAATACATAAAATATTGCTACACCAAGAATTAAAGTAAAAAAGTAGATGGCATAGTCTTTCATACTTTTCTTAATGTTTTTTATTGATAATTTACAAAGCATCATTTAAATCGCCACCAAGTAATGTTACTACATCAATAATCTTATCAAAAAATTCTTTCCTAGAATCATTACCTTTATGAATCTCTTTAAAAATTTTACCATCTTTGATAAAGACCACTCTTTGTGCATAAGAGGCAGTAAAAGCATCATGAGTTACCATAAGAATTGTTGCTGAAAGTTCTTCGTTTAAATGATTAAATTTTTCAAGTAACATTTTAGCAGATTTAGAATCTAATGCTCCTGTTGGCTCATCTGCAAGTATTAACTTTGGATCTGTAATAATTGCTCTAGCAGATGCAACTCTTTGTTTTTGTCCTCCACTCATTTGATAGGGATATTTCTTTAAGATATCTTTAATATCTAATTCATCAGCAACTTTCTTTATCTTTTCTTCAATTTCTGATACATTAGCATTTTGAATAGATAGAGCAAGTGCAATATTTTCGTAGGCAGTTAAAGTATCTAACAAGTTAAAATCCTGAAAGATAAATCCCAATTCTTCTCTTCTAAATTTATTAAGTTGGTTTCCTTTTAATTTTGTTATATCTTCACCACCAACATAAATATGCCCAGATGTTACTCTATCAATAGTAGAAATAACATTTAAAAGAGTAGTTTTACCTGATCCAGAGGCTCCCATGATAGCAACAAATTCGCCTTTATCAACTTCAAATGATAAATTATCAATCGCCTTTGTTAAAGATGAACGACTACCATAGTATTTTTCAATTTTGTCAACTTTTAAAATATTTTCCATATAATTTCTCCTTCCATAAATAATAATAAATTAAAAATATTATTTTGTCGTTCGTTCAATATTACAAAACATTACAATTTTGTAATATTACTTTAAAACTTCGTAATATTTGTCTTTTGCAAATGTTATATATACTCGTGTATATTCATTTTCTTTTGATTCAATATTTATTTTATGCCCTAGTTTACTACACATATTTTTAGCAATAAATAATCCCATACCAGTTGATTTACTTGTATTTCTTCCATTTTCTCCTGTAAAGGACTTATCAAATACTTGTTTTAAATCAGAATCTTTTATTCCTATACCATTATCTTCAATTATAAGTGTAGTTTTATATTTTTCATCTCTTACAGATATTTTGATGTAAGAATTATTAATATCTCTTTTATATTTAATACAATTATTAATAATTTGACCTAATATAAATTCTAACCATTTAGAATCGGTTAAGACTTTAACATTAACGTTTTCAACATTATAATCAACTTTATTTTCTAGTAGGTCAACCATGTTTTTAAGACCTACATTTTTTATTACTTTTGATAATTCTGTATCTTTTATCAAGTAATCTTTTTCTGCATTCTCACTTCTTGCATAATATAATACTTGATCTACATAATCCTCTAATCGTTTTAGTTGTGATTTTGTCTTTTTATCAAATTTATCTTTATGATTATTACTAATCAATATTAAAGTTGCTAATGGAATTTTTACTTCGTGGATCCACATTTCTATATAGTTTTTAAAGTCATCCCATTGTTCTTCTATTCTCTTAACATTTTCACTCATTGATTTATTAATTTCATAGAGTGCTTGATGTAATAATTTGCCTTCATAAAATACTGGTTTATCAAGAGTTTCTAATACTAAATAACCTTTATCTAATGCCTCAATATTAGAAATTAATTCTGTATAAAATTTTTTCTTTCTTAAATAATCAATTAATAAAAGCGATAAACTCCAAATGATTAATACAAATGTTGTGGCAATTATTACACCATTATCAATTTTGAAAGCAAAGAATATAAGCAATACGATACCAATACTAATTAGTGATAGAAGAAGTGCATAAAGTTTATCTTTTAAATATCTACTAAATTTCATAATAAAATATAACCCATTCCTTTTCTAGTATCTATTACATCTTCATAGCCAAAACTTTTTAATTTTGCTCTTAATCTACTTATATTTACTGTTAGAGCGTTGTCATTTATAAATTCATTATTATTCCATAAATCTGTCATTAAATCATCACGAGTTACTATTCTACCACGATTACTTAAAAGATATGTAAAGATAATCATTTCATTTTTAGTTAGTTCTAATACATTTTCACCTTGTTTCAATATTCCTTTTTGTGGATTAACACTAACATTATCATAAAATAAGTCGTCCATATTATTATCCATTCGTTTAAATATATTTTGTATTCTCAATAATAAGATTGTTGGATTATATGGCTTAGTAATATAATCGTCTGCACCATAAGATATAGATAAAACTTCATCTACTTCTCCTACTCTGCTCGTAACCATAATAATAGGAACACTAGATTCTTTTCTAATTTCTTTTAATAAAATTTCGCCATTTTTATTAGGTAAATTAATATCCATTAAAATTAAATCAAATTTCATATTTTTTATATTTTCTTTAACATTATCAAACTTTTCTATAATTAATACTTCATACCCTGAATTTTCTAACAAAGATTTTAACTCATTTCTGATGATTTTTTCATCTTCTATAATTAATATTTTTTTCATAGTTTGTCTCCTTTCATAATTTGCTTTTTAATCATTCATATTATATCACTTTAATTTTATAACTTATAATAATTCAGAAAATTAAATATAATTATTTTATAATTTTTTCTGCTTCAACTTTATCTAGGTTACCATATTTAATCATTTTGTTTATAACTTGCCTCTGCCTTTCAATTGCTAAATTTTTATTTTGAATTGGATTATATAAAGACGGAGCATTTGGGATTCCTGCTAGCATAATTGATTCACTATCGTTCATATTTTTTGGTAATTTATTAAAATAACATAAACTTGCTGACTTAACAGAATAAAATCCATTGCCAAAATATGAAGTATTCAAATATAATTCTAATATTTCATCCTTATTATAGTTACTTTCTATGCTAAATGCCATAAAAATTTCTGCAACTTTCCTTACTATTTTCTTATCTTGTGTAAAATAGATATTCTTGGCTAGTTGTTGGGTAATTGTGCTTCCTCCCTCTACAAATTTCATTTTTTTTATATCATTTACAAATGCTCTTCCAATAGAAATGACATCTATCCCAAAATGTTTGTAAAATCTATGATCTTCAACTGATACAACTGCTTTTAAATATATTTGAGGCATATCATCAATTTTTGTATAATCTTCTTTTTGCCTAATTGTTGTAATTTTATCCTTTAATGGCATTTTATTTATGGCATTCTTATACATTTGATAACCACTACAAATAAAATAACTTCCTATACAAATAAATATTAATAAAACTGTTATTATAATCTTTTTAACTAATTTCATATAATGCTAATCCCTTCTTTACTAAAAAGTAATTTATTGCAATAATATTATCATTTTTTATCATATAAGTCGTCATTCTAATATTACTCAATATTACAATTTTGTAATATAATTTAATTATGTATCAAGGCTATTTCTTTATTTTAGAAATAACCTTTTTTATTTTAGTATATAGAATTAGTATTTCTATACTTAATTTTAAAATTGCAATTAGCATACTTACTCAGCCTTAAAATAGTTAAATTACTCTGAGGATCAACATCTACAACTAACACTCTTTTTCCTTGTTTAGCCAATGCTACACCAAGATTAAAGGTTGTTGTTGTTTTACCAATTCCTCCTTTCTTTTAATTTAGGCACCTTAATTTAATAAGATGGCTATGTATTACATTTCTGGCATAAAAAAAGAACTGACCATTTTTAATCAGTTCAAATATGTTTAATAAATTTTATTTAATTTTAAAATTAGTTCATCAATAGGTTCTGTATATATACCCTGTTTTAATTTATCATTTTTAAATTGTATTAAGGCATTTAAAATTATGTTAGTTTCTATATTCTTAATAGGTAGTTTTATTTTTTTCATTATAACCACACTCCCTCTGTTTCTGATCTATATTATATAGGAATATGGTTAATAAGTTAATTGTGCAATTTAGTAAAAGTTTTTCATAACTCCTACACATTTATTTTTTTAACACTTTTCAAGTAAAAATATGTTTAAAATGTAAAAAGAATTTTTATTTTTTTCTTTTATTTTCAATAGCTTAATAGTGTTTTTTCATAACTTCCCACTTACCAGTTGATATCGGTTTTATTTCCATTCATTATAATCAATTTCTCAAAGTCATAAATTTTTTTAATTATATCATGAAAAAATCGATTTTGTATCTATCTGGTTATTGATTCATGATAACTTTTAATTTTTGATAAAGATGACAGTTACCAAAATTACCACTAATAATGTATATTGCACTTTTATCATTTTGCATATAAAGACATAATGAATCGTTTTTCCTCTTCATCAATCTTAATATATTCCTTAATAAATTTATTTACAGACTCTTTTATTGAAAGTTCTGAATCAAAATACTTTTGTAAAATCGTAATATCTAAAAGCCAATTATTATCTTGTTTTTTTTGTTCAAAAAATTCAATTACTTTTCTTAACAAATAAAAATCAATTTTTTCATTTGCTATAAATAATAATTCTTCTATTAATCTATTAAATTTATTATAATTCCATAATTTTATAATATTTTTCTTTTCTAATTCATTCAGCTCTTTATAATCTAGATAAACTAATAAATCCTTTATATAATTTATATAATAATTTCCTGGATCAATTAGATATAGTTTACCATTAAAAACTACATTTTTTCGATTGATATCTATAAGTCTAACGTTTAAGTCACTTAATAATTCTACATCACTTGTGATAACAGTTAATTCATTAATGAATTTTTTCATTTTAACATCTAATATATTACTAGAATTTTTTATATATTGCATTGAATATCCAACTAATTCTCCATTTTTGGTTATAAGTGAAGCAGGCATTAATATTCTTGATGTTTTAATAGCTGCTAAATAAGTTAATTCTTCTATACTTTTGTGCTCTAATTTATAATTAGGTTTAAATATTTTATATACTTTATTGTCATCATTATAAACCATAAATTCTGAACCCTGTTCACTTAATAATTCTAAATCTCCTAAATTTATATCTTCTATAAATCCATCTTTCATTGGTTCCATATTATCATCCTCTTTTTTACAATATCTATTATCACACATGAGAGACTAATGTTTTCAATACATTTTAAGATTTTCATTATAATCTTCTTTCTATCCATTATACACTTAAATATCAGATCTTACTCTTTTTTACATGAAAAAACACATATTAAATGTGTTAAAATTAGAGATTATTGGAATATTAATTTCTATTCTTAAATTTTCACTATAAATAAGAACCATCTTTCTATATAAAAATCTCTTAACCTGTTTATGTTTCTTTTAATCTAACTATCATAGTTTATGATTATACTCTTCTTTAATTTCTATTTTCTTTAAACCACTAACTTCTAAAGTATCATCTACCGTTTGTTCTATAGTATCAATTGGATATCCTTCTAATATTTTAACTCTAGTAAGAAGTTTTTTAAATTGTTCTAAAGATAAATTGCTATTAGATAAATCAAATTTTTCTTGGATTTCATTTTTTTCTAAACTTGTATTACTATAATTCTTAGCATGGGTATAGTTTGGCATTTTCTCACCAATAAATTTTTTTTGATAATCATCTTTTCCAATCATGAAATATCTATATCGTGAAATATCATCATATATCTTGATTATGTGTTCATCCTCTTTCATGTCATTACTATACATAGATATTAATCTTTTGTCACCAGCAGAATTTATAACCAATGCCACGCCTTTTGCACAATCCCATGTTGGATCAAAAGCAAAGGAGCCATGTACGTCATACTTGTTATCGTCAATAGTTAAAGAGCATCTTTCATGTCCAAATGCTTTTCCATTTATTGATACTTCTGTTCCAAAAGCACAACCATCAACACCCACCTCTTTCATAAGCTGGGCATAGAAATTTGCAAATCCCACGCATACTATATTACCCGTTTTAATAATTGTAGCTATTTCCCTTGATTCTGATTTATTAACATTTGCCGTTTCTTTATATACAAATGATTTTATAATATCATATCCATATGCAGCTTTTTCTAGTGGACTTAAATTTTGTTGTAAAATTAAAGTTTTATAATAATTTAATGTCTCTCTCATAGAAATAAAATCAACAGCACTGATGTCTTGGAAGCTGTTCCTTATTTTTACAATAGTTTCATATTTTTTAGCTATGCTATAAAGTAATTCCAGATTCTCATAATTTTTATTTTCTAAGTTTAATACAACTTTATTGATAGTGAAACCAGAACTTTCAACTTTTTCAATAAATGTTTTTACCTCTTTTACATCCTCTAGAGAATTTACAGTTAAAATTCCTATTTTATTTGAAGATTCCGTTTCTTTGTATTCAATGTTGTATTTAAATTTAGGATTAATACTAATTTTGTCATTATACGCTTCATACTTATCAAAAAAACTGATATTTTTTAAGTCCTTTTTATCACTCTTATTTAATAAATCTAATAATACATCCATATTTTTATTTAAATTGTTGCTGCATAGTCTTGCCCTCCCAAAAGTACTATAAGTAGTATTATTTTTAGCAATTATTTTTCTACCATTATAAATTCCTACTAACTTACCTTTATAATTTAAAAAGGTTGAATTGTTCAGTATTTCATCTGGAAAGGATTCTTCAATTTCTATTTCTTCAATATTTGTATTTTTTATTATATTCATTAGTTCTTCAGATGTCACATGATCTATAGAAAGTTTTTTTAAGTTTGGATAATGATTTAATTTAATATGTTTTAATACGTCAAAAGAGCAATTTAAGCACTCAATATTAGGATTTAAATTGTCCGTAATTAGTCTAATTTGTGATAAACTAAGCTTTCGAAGTTCAAGAGCCTTTTGATTAATTTTAAACGGTGGATTATTTTCAAAAAAGTTCATTTGATTTTCTTTAAATGCCGTTATATCATTGATACCATATTTTGAGTTCTTTATCGATACTTCAAGATTATTCTGTAAATATTCTACTATTAATTGTTCATTTCCTTCTTTATTTCTTATATTGTATTCTTCTAACTTTTTATAAAAGTATTCAATCCAAGTCATCTATTATCACCTATTTAAATTTTATCACGTTAATTTATTTGTTTCCTACTGATAATGTTTATTTTACGTAGTAATTTACACTTTTATCCACAAAAAAGCAGATTAGTTCTGCTTGATAAATGTAATCTATAATTAAATATATTTAACGATTTCGTTAATATTTTTTCAATATTCTTCTATGATATTTTTTTATCACTAAACTTTCTTATTGCTGTTCTTTTTCTTATTACATCATTAAATTTCATTTTATTGTTCTATTTATGTAGTTATCAATTTTATATACCTACAAAAGTCACTATTTTAAATTTTTTAATTCTTTAATATATACATACTTTTTAGGCTTAAATAGCAACAATTCTTGATAAAAATTATCAGCATATCTGGAAACCTCATTTATTCGAAATGTTCCGTGTTCCGTTTTTACAAGAGGAATTGTATTTCTCTTTTTTGTTTCTAGGGATACATAAAAGTTATCGTTAGGTAATTCTTCAGTACTTATTAAATCTTTAGCTTTTTCAAAAATACTCCATGATGAAAAATGATTTTTAATAACTCGACAAATCTCTTCTTCTTTCATTGTATAAAAATCTTCTAAAGAAAGAAATTTTGAATGAATAGATAACTTAATTATTTCAGATATATATTTCATAACATATTTATCCGTATTTTCTTGCAATTCTTTTGCGTAATTAAAAACCATTTTTACAAACTTTTCAGAAGTTTGTATATTTTTAAAACCTATTTCAGGTATTCCATCTTCATTTTTTAAAACGATTATATCATCAAACACTTCTTTTATTTCATTCAATGTATGTGTATGCAGCCAAATATAACAGGTATGAAGAACACCATCTAATCTATCTGTGCAAAGCCTAGGAGATTTGTTTTCCAAAATAGGATAATTACTTAGTTTCTCTAAATCAGTAAGTTTTATTCCATCTTCTTTTAAATAGGAAAGTAATTCATTATCTTCTTTTATCACATCAACTATATTTTTTTCTGAACTTTCTTGATTCATATAATCTCCAAGTACATAATCTACACAGTGAGCAAAGCAAGGAGTTCCTATATCATGAAGCAAAGCTGCAATCGTTTCTTGTTTTTTGTGAGTGAAATGCCAAGTCATATGAGCAACAACCAAAGAATGGTCAAATCTTGTATACAAAAATCTAGGAGAATACAAATTAGTATAATCACACCCACAAAATTGGGTTCTATATTTTATTCTATTTAATGTTTTTGTATTTAAATATTTATCTATGAATGTTGGATATTCTTCATCAATAAAAATACTCAAATATTCTTTCATTGGATGCACCTCTTTCTTATATACAACTCTAACTATTAAAAATGATATGACTGTGGTTCATCAGTAAGCATATTTATCATCTTTTATAAATATCATAACCTGCTCTTTTTTAATATTTTTCGAACTATCAAGAAATAATCATCATTTTCTTTTAAAAACTTATAAACTATTTAACAAAATTAATTTTCTTTTGGTATGGTTCGCCCTTTATTCTCTTTTTCTCTTCTTCTTGTGCTTCTAATGAATCAATTTTGATATATCGATCACTTCTTTTTTCAATTAAAGATTCCCACCTAGTAACTTTATTTTCATCATCAATATAACACTCTAGAATGTCGTGCTCAAACTGGTTATTAATTAAATTCAAGGGAACTAAAAAAATCAGATATTCCTCATCTAAATTATTACTATTGATAGAGGATAACTTTTCTGTTTCATTATAGGATAAGGAAGTATCAAATCTACTGACTTTGGATTTTACTTCAATATAATCCCATTTTTTTGTTAGCATATTGTAAGCAACAAAATCATAACCCAATCCATCCCCTATATCCTGTGATACCCATTTATAATAGGAATATTTTTCTGGATGACTCGCCAAATATACTTTTACAAGGTATTCTGCATAAAAGCCTAAAAGATCTATATTATCACTTAATGAAGTAAAAAACCCCTTCTTTAGTTGTTCTTCATATAAAGGAATATTTTCTTCTTTATATTTAATATTATGTCCTAAAAGCCAACTTCCGTTTGTGGCAAAAGAATAACTATCAATTCGATAAGTATCTAAAAAATTTTTTATCCAACTGCTATCATATTGAGGAAAAAATTCTTTACACATACATATTAATAAATCACTGTATTCTGTAATGGTTTTGTCATATCTTTGACTAAACATCATCATTTCTATATCTAATTTTAAAGATTCTCTAAAAGGTAACATTTCAATCAAAAAAGCTTTCACAACATCATATCTAAAATCGTTTTCTTCTTTAAATTTGATAAATCTAATTAATTCATTCTTTCTTTTTTCAAAAATATCATCCATATAAATTCACCATATCATTTTAAAATTATTTCATTCAATCAAAATTATTGAAATTGCCCTATATTATATTACAATTTTTGATAAAAGAAAAGAAAAATGTTTCTTCCCAACAAAAAAAGGAATCATAATTATCCCTTTTGAATCATTTCTATAATATGTTCTGCTGTTGCTTCTACACCATATTTGTCAACATGAAAAGCAACATCGTAATTGGTAAAATCTTTCCAATTTCTATTCGTGTAAAATTTATAATGTTTTGCCCTTTCTTTATTCGTTTTGTCAATCTCTTTGATTGCTTTTTTTTCATCTAATCCATAATACTTTATTGCTCTTTTTTTCATAGAATCTAAATCACTATATAAAAACACTTTTAATACATTCTTTTTATCTCTTAAAATATAATCAGCACATCTACCAACAATCACACAAGATGATTTGTGAGCTAGAGATTCTATCACTTTTTGTTCGGCAATAAACAGTCTATCATCATTGTTATTTTCATAATTTGATGATTTTGTTTCATCTGTCATTTTTATATACTCTTCTGATAATCCTGATTTTTTAGCAGATAAAGAAATTAACTCTTTATCATAGAAAGGAATTCCTAATTTTTCAGCAACCAGTTTTCCTACAAAACGACCACCAGAGCCATATTCTCTTGAAATGGTAACAACAATATGTTTCCCTTGATAAGAATTATTTTCCCCTTTTTCTTCTATATAAGTTTCTTTCTTTTCTTTGATTCCCAATTTATTGTATTCTGATTTTAGAATAAAAATAGTAATTATAAAACATAACACATCTGCAATACATCCAGCATATAAAACGCCATAAATACCCTGTTTAAATACAAAAGCTAATATTAAAGAAATAGGTATTAATAAAATAATTTGTCTGATAAAAGTGACTGCCGTTGATTTAACAACATGTCCCAAAGATTGAATAACAATACTAGTAGTCATTTCTAAAGCATTCAAAGCAATTACTAATAAAAAACTATGACACATTAAGGTAGCAAATTCCATAAATAAATCATAAGAAACGTCACTACTTGATATAAAAATACCAGCTAATTGTCTTGGAAACAATAAGAAAATAAAATTAAAAATAATACCAATCGCAAAATTAATAATTAATACTTTTTTGATTGTTTCTTTTACTCTTAATTCATTGCCAGCTCCATAATTAAAACCTATAATTGGTTGAGAACCAATCGAAATTCCCAGAACAGTTGAAATATATAAACTGTTAATTTTCGATATAACACCATATACAGATAATGGTATATCTGCTCCAAATTTCGTATTCGCTCCCAATTTTGTCATTACATTATTCATAAATATAAATAATATTAAAATAGTTGCTTGGGTAATAAAAGAAGATAATCCTAAAGATAAAATACGAAAAACATTTTTATCTAATTTAAAATCTTCTTTTTTTAATGTTACTGATTTGATTTTTTTTAAATAACAAATGGCAATAACAAATGAGACAATTTGACCAATTACTGTAGCAATAGCCCCACCTTTTACACCCATATGGAATCCAAAAATAAAAATCGGATCTAAAATAATATTGATGATAGCACCAATTACTAACATTATCATGGAATATTTTGGTGACCCATCTGATCTAATAATATTAGATAAAGAGGAATAAATTAACATGAATGGCGCTCCAATAATGATAATTTTTCCATATTCAATAGCATAAGAATATACATTTTCAGTACATCCAAAAAGATATACTAATCGTGGTAAAAATAAATAGGCAATTAAGCTCACAACCAAGGAAATAAAAATTGTTAAACTAACTGCTTGACCAATACTTTTTGCAGCTGCTTTTTCATCATTTTCACCTAACTTTAAGGATAGATTTGCTGCTGAACCATTTCCTATTAACCCAGCTATAGCATTAAAAATAATGACTAAGGGAAATATAACATTGGTTGCTGCATTTCCTAGTGTTCCTACTCCTTTACCAATAAAAATTTGATCGACAATATTATAAATGGAATTAATTAACATACTAATCACACATGGTACAGAGAACGCTAATAATAACTTATTAATATTATCTTTTCCTAAATTTAATTCTTTCATACAACTCCTCCTTTTTCCTACAAAATAAAAATTTATTTTTTCAGCTTGTTCATTATAGCACAAAAAAAATTTTTGTGTAAGTTTTTTTCAAAAAAAAGAGAAGTCATTTTTAGTATTTTGACTTCACTTTATTGAAAAACACAATATTTAATTCTTCTTCTAATAGCGTTTCAAGATCTTCTAAACAATCTATCATTCCCTGTTCCCTTCCACGCTCTAAAAATAATTCATAAAACAAAGCATCACTAGATGAGCGTTTCTCCAAATACAGTATTTTTCCATTATTTTCTATTTTGATTTTGTTGCATATTACTTGATGTGGTATAGAACTATGTATGATTTTGTCATATATTGTTGAATTCATATTGATTACTCCTTCTCTAATTTTTAATTGTTAGATATTGATTACAAATAGAAATGATTTTATTTACATAATCGTCTACATTCTTTCTCCTATAAACATAAATATAAGATGGATGCTCTACATAAATTACATTTGCTATATAGATATGATTCTTTTCCATATAATTTTGAATAAAATCATAAGCTTTTTTTCCAAGTACAAAAATAATCTTTGGTTTTCCTATTTCTATTTCTTTTATTAAATTAAAAACACATTTATCCATTTCTTCCTTTGTTGGATATCTCAACTTCTTATTTTTATCTAAAGGTAAGCACTTTACTAAATTGGTTTTATAAAATATTAATTCAGGCATTCTTTTTTCGATGATTTCAATAATTTTGCCACTATTTGTATTGTTTTCAAGCGGAATGCATTTTGTTACATCCGTAACCTTTTTAGCAGATAATCCAACCCACATAATGTCACATTTTTTTAAACAATCTAGTAAAGGTAATTGATTCTGATACAAATTGCAATTTTTACAATGAATGATTTGCTTCATATTACTTATGATTATGTTCTAACTCAGTATGTCCTTCTTTTCCATATTTATTGGAAATAGGATCCTTAAAAATAAAATGTTGAAGTGGTTGTAATGTTAAAATCATATAACATCCAAAAATAATAAATAACCCTACTACGCCTAAATAATTATAAAGAAAAGGAAATCTTTCTAATGAAACAAAAAAATAAAATGTTAACTGTCCTAATACAATAGCAATATAAAAAATAATAATATCAATTGGTAATAAAGCCTTTTTTATAAAATGTGTATAGCTATAAAAAATAATAGGAATCACAAGAATAATCACCAATAAACTAAGTGTTTTCGCAATAAAATAGTTAGGATTTAATCCATAAACAAAACCATCATATAATCCCCACAATAAAGTTGGAGTTAAAGCTATTTTAATATGCTCCCAAGTTGATTCATTAACAGCAGCAAACAAAGCTACATATTTATTATGACCACTCATTTCATAGAAAAAATGTAAAAATGTTCCTACTACAGATATAATAATCACTGAAATCCACATATCTTTCCTCCCCATCTATTACTACTTTAGTTTAACATATTTTCTAGAAAAATAAAATAGGAAACACCTTTCCTATTTATTAAGAACCAGCACTTTATCTGTTATTCTATTAAAAGAAGAGTTTGAGTAAACACTTTCCACTTCTAATACATCACAACCAATTTTATTTGTTAAATCTTTTGCTTTACAATAATTAATTGTATTATTATACAAATAACTCATATAAATTTTACCATCTGGATTTAAATATTTTTTTAAACCTAAGGCCATCAAAATATATACATCCATTTTCTGATAATCTTGGATATTAGATAAAAAGATAGCATCATATAAATCAGACAATTTAGATTCCAAGTTCATTACATCCGTCCATAAAAAAGAAATATCATTTAATTTACTAAGTTTTCTTTTTATAATATCATAATTTTCTTCTTTTAAATAATCATTACATCTAAAATAAGTGATTGGCTCACTTCTGTCTTCAAAAAAAACACTTGTTGCAGAATACAAAAATTTACCACTCTTACAGCTCCAATCATATAATTGGTTAAAATAGATATACGTTTCTTCATCTAAATACTTAGAAAATTTAATATAAATATTGTAATCTAATATGTGCTCTTTATTCAAAATACCAAAATAAGATAAGAATTTATCTCTATCCAAATTAGCAAGCGCTACTCTTTTTAATTTCAAAACCATGAAAGACAAGCAATTAATATCAAATAAGTCTATTTGCTGTGCTCCATTTAATAGAGCATTCAAATAGTGATCACCAGAAGAACAAACAGTAAGAATTCGCTTACCCGATAAATCAGGCATATATCCACTAATATTTTCTGTTGTAAACAAGTAACTACTATTGTATGGGCTAAAAAATTGATTTTGTTCTAATTCATTTTGAAATAATTTCTTGATTTTCGCATAATCCATAGCGATTCCCCCTTTTTTTAGAATCACTATTGTACCATGTTTTTAATTTTAATACAAATCTTTATTGAACTTTATCTATTATTTTTAAGGCTTTATTGTTATCCTCTGATACAACATATATAACAATATCATCTTTTGTTGTTTTCAATAAACTACCTGCTAGTTTATCTTTATTTTTTTCAAAATATTCATCTAAACTTTTTTGAACTTCTTCATTAGCGTTACTAAGTACAATATAACCAAACTCTTCATCTAATTTCGTTGACCAAGCTATAATATCATTTTTTAATTCTACGCCAAATTTTACAGAGGATATATCATCTGAAAGTTTAGTAGTATGATGAAACAATAAAACTTTTGTTTCTAGAATTTTTTCTAATATTCTTTTTTGTTTGGGACCTACTACATAAATATAAAAATCTTCATATTGATATTCTATCCTATTTACAATACTTTCTCTTAAAGATGGTTCTACTGGATTAGATAAAATATCATCAAAATACTGACTAATTCCCTTTTTTATACTTTCATCTGTTGATTCATAAATAAATAAAAATAATTCATCATTTTTATAAAAAACCGATTGTTTTATTTTAGAGAAATCAACATATTTACTCATTTCATCACTAATATCTATTAATTCTTTTTCCTCAAAGTCTTGTGTAATTCCAACCAATGCTTTTTCTATATCAATTTTATTTAATTCTAATTGATCTAATTGTTTACTTAGTTCACTAATACTTAAATTTGATTTTCCACTACATCCTATTAATAAAAATATACAAAAAAGAAATAATTTTTTCATATCATCACCTAAAGATAGTATGATTAGATTATTTCTTTTTATACTATTTATTTCTTAATTTTGCTTTGATATTGGATTCTACATCTACAATAATTTTATGAAAAGCGTCCATAATTTCTTCTTCTGATAAAGTATGAGTTGGATCACTAAATACTAATTTAAACGCTAATGATTTTGAGTTTTCATCCACATTTTCTCCTACATATAAGTCAAATAATTCACATTTTTTTAGAATTTTTCCACCTGCTTTTTTGATTACTTTTTCAACTTCTTCACAAGTGACATTTTTATCAACAATGAAAGCTAAATCTTTTGTAGAAGATGGAAATTTACTAATTTCTTTATAAACCATTTTGCTACTTCTATTAGCTAGGACTTTGTCTAAATCTAATTCAAGAGCATAAACATCTCCCTTTACTGTATTTGGATGTAATTTACCAATCACACCAACCTCTTTTCCTTGTAATTCTATCATTGCACTTTGACCTGGATGAAATTCTTTTGGTAAATTAGAAACTACTAAACGATATCGATTATTAAACCCTAAATAATCCATTAATTCCTCTAATATCCCTTTTATAATATAAAAGTCTACTTTGGTATTTTTAATATCTAAGTAATAATCACCTGACATTAATATAGCTAATTTGTTATTTTCCTTATAAACACCATTTTCTTTGTAAAAACCTTTTCCCATTTCAAAGATACTGATATTTTCTAAGTTACGATCTTTATTATATTGATATATTTCTTTTAATGAATAAAGTAAACTATATCTTAAAGTACTTCTATCTTCACTCATAGGGTCTGCTAAAACAATTGGTTCAAAGTCATGAATAGCAAATTCTTTTACATTATTATAAGGGATTAAAGTATAACTTAACGTTTCATTTAGTCCTAAATCAACTAATTTGTTTTTAATCTGTCTTTTTGTTTTATTATAAGTTCCTGTTATGACATCTAAAACTGGTAATTTACCTTGGATATGATCCATTCCATAGATTCTACCTGCTTCTTCTATTAAGTCTTCTGGTATGTTAACATCTAATCTTCTTGATGGAACAGTTACGGTTAGAACATCTTCTCCCTCTACTTGGAAACCTAATGATTCATAAATTTCTTTAACAGTGTTAGAACTTAATTCAATTCCTAATACTTTATTAATTTTATCAATAGAGATATTGATTATTTTATCACTTGAATCCGTTTTGTCATATTTTACAATGCCACCAACTATTGTTGCATCGGCATATTTTTCAAGTAAATGACAGCTTCTTTCTATAGCCATATAAGTTCTTTTGGGATCTAACCCTTTTTCAAAACGATTAGAAGCTTCACTTCTTACTATTTTTTTAGAAGTTTTTCTTACTCTAATATTATCAAATATAGCAGATTCAATCACAATATTTTTAGTATCACTTTCTACTTCTGTAGATAAGCCTCCCATTACACCAGCAAGTCCTACTGCCCCATTTTTATTGGCAATTACAATATCTTCTTTTGACAAATTTCTTTTTATATTATCTAGGGTTGTTAATTCTTCATTGTCCCTTGCATCTCTTACAATTAATGTATCTCCTAAACGGTCTGCATCATAATAATGTAAAGGTTGGCCTGTCTCTAACATAACATAGTTAGAAATATCTACCACATTATTAATTGGTCTAATTCCTGAAGCAATTAATCTGCTTTTAATAAACTCTGGACTTTCTTTAATCGTAACATTGATTGCTTTTTTTGCTAAGAAAAGTGGACAAGATTCTGTTTCTACTTTTACTTGAAATTCTTGGTTAATATCATCTGCATTACTATGATAACTTAAGTCCATATCTTTTACTTTCTTTTTATAAATAGCACCTAGTTCATAAGCCATACCGAGAATACTTAACAAATCACCTCGATTGGATGTTAATTCAAAGTCAATTACTTCATCATCTAATCCTAATATCTTAATTGGATCACTACCTACGATGCTGTCCTCAGGTAATTCACAAATTCCATTGACATCTTTTTCGGATAAAAATTTATGATCTAGTCCTAATTCTGCAACAGAACATAACATTCCGTTAGAAACTTGTCCTCGAATCATTCCTTTTTTGATTTCACCGCCAGGTAACTTAGCGCCCGCTAAAGCAACAATCACTTTAAGTCCTTTACGACAATTAGGAGCTCCACACACAATATCTAATATTTCTGTTCCAACATCTACCTTACAAACATGTAGATGATCACTATCAGGATGATTTTCACATTCTATTACTTCTCCTACTACTAGGTTTGTACAATTGATTAATGGTTCTGCTGTATCATATTCATTTCCTACACCAGTCATAGATTCTGCTATTTCTTTGATAGATAAAGATTTGTCTATTTCAATATAATCACTTACAAATTTTCTACTTAGTTTCATTAATCTTCATCCTTTCTATTAAATTCTTCTAAAAATCTTAGATCATTTCCATAGATGGTTCGAATATCTGGAATACCATATTTAAACATAGCAAATCTATCGATTCCTGTTCCAAAAGCAAATCCTTGATATTTTTTAGAGTCATAACCACTCATTTCTAAGACATTTGGATGTACCATACCAGCTCCTAGTACTTCAATCCATCCTGTTTCTTTACATAAATTGCAGCCTTTACCTCCACATTTAAAACAAGTAACATCTACTTCTACAGAAGGTTCTGTAAATGGAAAATAACTTGGACGAAATCTAACATTGGTTTTTTCTCCTAGTATTTTTTTACAAAATAATTCAAGAGTTCCTTTTAAATCTGCCATAGAAACATTTTCATCAATTACTAATCCTTCTATTTGCATAAATTGATGGGAATGGGTAGCGTCTTCATCTCTTCTATATACTTTTCCTGGGCAAACAATTCTAATTGGACCCTTTTCTGTGTTTTCTTCCATAGCGTGTACTTGCGCTGTAGAAGTTTGGCTTCTAAGTAAATAATTATCGTATTCATCTTTTAAATAAAAAGTATCTTGAGCATCTCTAGCTGGGTGTCCAATGGGTAAATTTAACTTTTGAAAACAATTTTCGTCGCTTTCTATTTCTGGACCTTCATATACAGTATATCCCATTGAAACAAATAAATCTTCGAAATCTTCTGTTACTCTAGTCATTGGATGTTTACTACCTTTTTTTATTTTTTTACTAGGTAAAGTGATATCAATTTTTTCCTGTTCTAATTTTTGATTTAATTGTTCTAATTCTAGTTCCTTTTTCTTATTTTCTAATAATTCATTAACATGATTTTTTAGTTCATTTAATTCTTTACCAAATTCTTTTTTTCCTTCTATATCTAAAGAAGACATAATAGTAGATAATTCTCCTATCATACCTTTTTTACTTAAATATTTAATTCTTAATTCATTGCAATCATTTAAATTATGAATATTGTTTAATTCAGTTGATATAAATTCTTTGATATTTTTGATTTTTTCTAATGCTTCTTTCATTTTATATTTCCTTTCTTTTATGAACAAAGTAACGAATTCCACCACATATATAATCATATATGTATTTGGAAATCGTTTCTTTTTTAGCGCTTTTAAATAATTGATGTCTTACATCTTTTATCAATACAAATTCTTTTTTTGATTTTAATTTTTTTAATACATATTCACTTGATTTTAAACGAATAACAGGGTCTCTATCTCCATGCATAATAAGAACAGGACAAGTGATATTACTGATATCATGACGTCCTATATGAGACAGTTTAATATATTCCATAAAACTACGTAGAGAAACATGTCTCATTTTGGAAAAACAGCCTTCAAATCCGGTATCGCCTTTTTTGCTTTTAAAAATATTTTTTAAGTCCTCTTCATTTTGCTTTAATGAACCGAAATAGTAAGCAGGCGAAAGCAAGATAAGTTTTTTTACAGAGTGCATACTAGACAAATGGGCAGCAATAATAGCTCCCATACTATGACCAATTAGAATCACCTTTTTTGATTTTAGACTGAGAAATTCTTTTTCTGCCTTATCTAACCATTTTTGATAAGAAACATAGGTTACTTTATCCTCCTCATGTCCTGGCAATGTGAATGTGTGCAGATCTATATTATGATGTTTTTTTAAATATTGAATAAAATATTCATTATCCTCTTTTTTTGCTGAAAAACCATGAATAAACAATACTTTTTTCATAAAACTTCCCTCACTAAATAAAAAAATCACATCCTAGATAAGGACGTGATTGACGTGGTACCACCTTAATTTAGAGCATATGCTCTCTTGAAGCTATAACGCGCTACCGTCATAAATTTTGTTTATAAAGCTCCAAGACGAATTCATAAAGTTTTCATATTTGTTTTCACCAATCACAAACTCTCTACAATGAAATATCTTTATTACTACTTCTCTTCCCTGCATTTAAAATCTATAAATAATTATATCATAAATTTTACTTTTGTAAAGTTCTTTTGTATTTTAGACTTTACTTAATACCTAGTGCATATACAAGTACTGGCTGACTAGCTGTATAGGCTCTTTGAATTTTTATCTCCCCATTATAAGTGACAATTCCTAATGTATAAGCATAGTAAGGATTATAAGAATGTAAGCCTGTTACTACACCGCCATCAACATTGAAACCAGTACCACTATTATTTACACTTAAAATAAAAGCAGTTGGAATAATATGATGTGTACCATTCCATCCATCTCCGTATACAAAAGTATAAATATCTATAAATTTATAAGGTGTTAAATCGTGTGTACCAGAAGCTATTAAAGAAATATTTGCGCCATTTTTTGCAGTATTTCCAGGAATTGTTACACTATTAATAGCAGTGTAAGATCCCATTTGATTTATTGTTGTGTTTAGTTCTTGTATTGATTTTTGATTACTATTTACTAAACTAGATAAATTTTCAACGTTTGTATTTGTTTTATCTAACTCACTTTGTAATGCATAGTTATTTAAATTATTTTGTAATTCTTCAATATTACTTTTGATACTTGTTATTTCATTTGTATTGTTTGTTATTTTTGTATCTAGACTGTCTACTAGGTTATTTACTTCATCTTTGGAATAAACATTACTAACATTCCCTGTTCCATTATCTAACATTGCTACATATTTATTTGTTAAAGCATCAAATCCTATGATACAATTTCCAGCTTTTCTTTCTCCTACAATAACTCCACTATTATAATTTTTATATGCATAATAGGTATCATTTGAAATACATATGCTGACATTTCCTTCTCTATCTAAATAGAGTTTTCCTTCTCCATCTATGGTTCCTCTATAATCTAGGCTTTCTCCTTTTTTTGTACTTCCTTTGTGTTCTTGATCAAACAAGAATTCATAGACTCCATCATTTTCTATCGCATATAAATTGGCAGATTCTACTAGTCCTGGTATACTAGACGCAAGTGCTTTCTTTTTACTTTCTTCTATTACATTTGTTATCATGGGTATGGTGATTAATGTAATCACGGATAATATAACAATCACAGCTAATAATTCTATTAATGTAAATCCTTTTTCTTTCATATAATCTTCCTTCCTTTTTATAGCAACAAAAAAGAAGAGGTATGTAAAATACCCCCCCCCCGTTTGCATATAGTAAACACTAAAAAATCACTATCTACAAACTATATTACTATTTTTATTTACATATTTACTATATCAAATTTATTTTAGATATTCAAGACTTATTTATTATAATATTCTTCTAGTCTGATTAATTGGTTGTATTTACAAATTCTATCTGTTCTTGACATAGATCCTGTTTTAATTTGACCTAAATCAAGCCCTACAGCTAAATCAGCAATGCTTGTATCTTCTGTTTCACCACTTCTATGTGAAATAACTGTTGCATAACCATTTTGTTTCGCTAACTCAATTGTCTCGATTGTTTCTGTGATTGTACCAATTTGATTAATTTTAATTAAAATAGCATTTCCTGCTTTCATATCAATTCCTTTTTGAAGATATTCTTTATTTGTAACAAATAAGTCATCTCCAACTAATTGAACCTTATCACCAAAAAGTTTGGTCATCAAAGCAAATCCTTCAAAATCATTTTCATCTACAGGGTCTTCGATTGTTATAATTGGATATTTTTCTATTAGTTCTTTGTAATAATTAAATAATTCATCCCTATTTAATATTTTATTTTCGCCAACTAATTCATATTTTTCATCATGATAAAACTCTGATGCAGCTACATCTATTCCTAAAAATACATCTTTTCCTGGAGTATATCCAGCTTTAGAAATGGCATCAATGATTAATTCAAATCCTTCTTGATTACTTTCCAAGTTAGGAGCAAATCCTCCTTCATCTCCTACACCAGTAGACAAACCTTTTTCATTTAAAACTTTTTTTAGAGAATGAAATACTTCACTACCGATACGAATTCTTTCCTTAATTGTATCAGCTTGCGGTATAATCATAAACTCTTGAAAATCTAGTTTGTTATCAGCATGTGCTCCACCATTTAAAATGTTCATCATTGGTCTTGGTAATGAATTACCATTTCCGATATATTTGCTTAGTGGTTCTTGCTTTTCATTAGCAGATGCTTTTAACACAGCAAGGGATACGCCTAGTATCGCATTAGCGCCTAATATTTCTTTATTTTTAGTTCCATCTAAATCAATCATTTTATAATCAATATCATGTTGATTGGTTGATTCCATGCCAATAATAACTGGAGCTATTATATTATTGACATTATCGACAGCTTTTAATACGCCTTTTCCCATGAAACGTTTTTTATCATTATCTCTTAATTCTAAGGCTTCTCTACTACCTGTAGATGCTCCACTTGGAACACTAGCTCTTCCTAACACTCCATTTTCTAATAAAACATCCACTTCAACAGTAGGATTACCTCTTGAATCTAATATTTCTCTTGCATGTATCTCTTTTATTTTTCCCATATTATCACCCTACTTATTATATCAAAAAACAAAGAAATTTTCTATTTTTCTTTGTTCAAAATTTTGAATTTTATGCTGTACGTTCCCATATATAAACAACTTTATATGGTGGCATGTTATTATGTGGTTGTGATCCACCTGCACTAGATGAAGTCCAAGTACTATTTCCAGAGACATATGGTAATGATCCTCCAGAAGGTGCACCTGGATATGCATTTGTTCCTGTATAAGTATGTGTATGTTTTGGCATTTCATTCACTGTCAAGGTATGAGTAGCCTCACCACCTTCTGAATTAATTGCATAGCTATCAGATTCGCCTAGTAAAAACTTCCCTTCTATTTTACTCCATGATGTTCCACCATAAATTTCAATTACCTTTTCTTCTGTATCTAACGTAGTCGATTGAATAATCATACCAACATGCGAACGCATAAGTATTACCTTATTTGTTAACTGTTCAATATTTTTTTCATTATTGCTTACAGTAGTTGACAAATTCTCTAGATGTGTATCTAGGTTCTTTAATTCTTCTTTTGTTGCATATGTATTCGCTAAATTGTCTATTAAATTGTTGATTTCATCTTTTGAATATACATTACTAACTTGTCCGGTTCCATTATCTAACATTGCTACATATTTATTTGTTAAGGCATCAAAGCCTATGATACAATTTCCAGTTTTTTTATTTCCTACGATAATTCCACTATTATAGTTTTTATATACATAATAATTATTATTTGAAATACATATACTTGTATTTCCTTCTTTATCTAAATAAAGTTTCCCTTCTCCATCTATATTTCCTTTATATTCTAGTTTTTCTCCCTTTATGGTACTTCCTTGATGTTCTTCATCAAACAAAAATTCATAGACTCCTGTATCATGACTCATTGTAAAATATTCTGTTGAATCTAATACAGCTTCTACACTAGATACTAATGCTTTCTTTTTACTTTCTTCTATCACATTTGTTATCATTGGTATTGTGATTAATGTAATCACTGATAATATAACTATTACAGCTAATAATTCTATTAATGTAAATCCTTTGTTCTTCATATTCATACTCCTCACTTCTTTTATTATTTGTATTTTTCTATTCTTCATACAGTTTATCACATTAAAATTTAAATGTAAACTATTGCATTGCATTTAAATTTTTAAAAAGAGGTATTTAAAATACCCCCCCCCCGTTTGCATATAGCAAACATAAAAAAATTTGCTATCTACAAACTATATTACTATTTTTACTTCCATATTTACTATATCAAACATTACTTATTTTTTCAAGCCTATTTTGCTTGTTTTAATGCATTATTAACAGCTTCTTGAATAGCAGTCAAATTGATAGTAGCACCACTAATTGCATCTGTTTTTCCTTCTTCATTCAAAGTAACATCTAAGCCTTGATGTTCCACAATATATTTTTCTAAAGCTTCTGCTTGTTCATACCATTCGCCAGCAGCGGATGGATAATATTTTTTCATATTATAATCATTTCCTTCTATCCTTTTTGTAGAAGCTGTTGTATCCGATTTTTCTTTATTAATATAAGTACTATCAATAAAAGCAGATTGAATCATACCACTTTCGTCTACATATATAACAGCAGTTGCATAAGAATCATAAGTTTCATCATAAGCATAACCAAAGTAAGTACCTTTTTTATAATCACCTGTCATTACTTCACAACCAGTTCCAAATGTTAAAAATAATAAACTGATTAATACTACAATTTTTTTCATATTATCACCTAGAACTATCATATCATAAAACTATTTCTTTTTGAAGTAATTTGACAATTTGTTTACTTATTATGCCGGTGAAACAGCCTGTTATGATAGAAAGAATTATTAAAAAAGGAAAATAAAGATAAACAGAATTATTTTTTAAGAAAACATATGCCATCAATAATTGACCTATAGAATGAAAAATTGCTCCTATAACACTAATACCAACAATGGAAAATAAATTTATTTTTTTTAAAATTGACATTGCCGTTAAACTTAAAATTGCTCCAGCTAAACTAAATAAAAAAGTAGTACTAAATAATCCAGTTCTTAATAATCCCACCACTATAATACGCAAGATTGAAACATAGAAAGCTTCCTTTATCCCATATAAATATAACACAGCAACAATGATGATATTCGCTAAACCAATCTTAATTCCTGGTATATAAAAAAAGGGGATAAAACTTTCTATAATATTGAAAAGAATGGCAATTGCTGTAAGCATTGAAAGTCTTGCACATTTTTTAATATCCATTTTATCACCCAATCACTGTATCAATTGAATCATTTGATTCTATTCTAATTACGATTTTATTTGGTAAACATACAATTGTTTCAGATGAGGAAGAAATAAATCCTTGTTTAGAACATAGATGTTTTGGACTATTTTCTTCTTCTACTTTAATTTTTCTATTTTCAACAACAAGATGTACATTACCATTATAACCTGTAACATCGTATTCTTTATTTTCTTTTAAATCAATTTTCAAGATTAAATTATTTTCATAATAAACATTCGCTATTGCGCCTTCTTCTTTTGGACGAAAGCAAAAGAAAATAGCAGCAATCATTAAAAACATTATTATTAAAATAAGATCATTTTGCTTCATAACGACTTAACCCATCAGATGTAATAATTTGATTATCTATTGTGTACCATATAGCTTCTACACCTTCTAATGAATTAATATATTTTTTTCCATCTTCTACACTCATCATGTATAACATAGTAGATAAGACATCGGCAAATTTGCTAGAAGAACAAACAACCGTTACACTTTTGACATAATTATCTGGGAATAAGGTGTTTGGATTAATGATATGACTATATCTTTTTCCTTCCCATTCATAGTATCGGTTATAACCACCACTCGTTACAACGGCCATATTATTACCATAAATAACTTTGAAAATGCCTGTTGGATCTTCTGGATCTTCAATACCAATAGAGTATTTTTTTCCTTCTTCATTTCCACCAACAACTACATTGCCACCTGCATTAATAATATATCTTGAAATTCCTTCTTTTTCTAAATAATCAGCTGCTAACTCAGTAACGTAACCCTTTGCTATAGCTCCTAAATCAATGTTAACATGATTATTTGCTATTTTATTTTTATCTAATAAAACAATATCTTCAATGCTGTCTGTTTTAGCTGCTTTTAATTCTTCTATTGTTGGTACTCCATATTCACTATCACGATAACTTTTCCAAATATCTAATACATTTCCCATGCTAATGTCTACCAAACCATTAGTGGCAGTGTATACTTCTTTACCATACTCTAATAATTGATATAGCCTTTTATCAATTGTTATAGTTTCATCTTTTGAAGTATTATAAGCAATATAATATAGATTTTTTAATCCTTTATATTCTTTGTATTTATTTGTTAACTCGTCATATTCTTTATATATTTTTTCTACACCACTAAGTACTTCAGAAGCCTGTAACTGATTACCTGCATATACTTTTACATAAATATAAGTATCCATGTAATAAATATTTTCCGAATATTCTTTTACTTTCAAACTTTCTATTAACACCATTATTAAAAAAGCTGTTACCAATACTGGAATTATAATAAACAAAGTTTGATTAATTTTATCTTGCATAACATCACCATACTCATTATAACAAATTTTCTTCTATTTGACTAGTACTTCAAAAAAAGAAGGGACTATTGTCCCATTTTGTTTTTCATGCCTTTCGAACCACCTTGATAAGTACTTAATATATTACTTTCAAAGGAAGTTACTTTATTATTTTTTGCTTTATATTCTTTAATTCCAATGGTAATAATATCATCTAACAAAGTTGCATAATCTTTTCCCACTGGTTTCCATAAATAGAATGCTAAACTTCCTGGAATAATATTAGGTTCATTTACATAAACTTTTTCATTTTTTGTATCGATTAAAAAGTCAATTCTAACATCTCCACTTAAGTTTAATACCTTAAATGTTTTTAACGCTAATTCTTCTACTTGTTTTTTTACACTTTCTTTTAAGTTAGCTGGAATTTTCATAGAAGAAGTCGCTATTTTACCAGTAGACTTAGGTGATTTACACCCTTTTTTACCACCATCTGATAAATATTTATCACTATAAGTTAAAAAGTCATTTTTTGTAGCCATTTCTGCGATAGCTGAAGTCTCTGCATATTCATAATTTCCTAATACACTGATATTCACTTCTAATAAATGATCAATCATTTTTTCTACTAATATCTTATTATCATATTGAATAGCATCTTCAATACTTTTTATTACATCTTTTTCATTATGAGCTACACTAATACCAACACTACTTCCTAAATTAGCTGGTTTTACAATAACAGGATATCCTAATTCTTCAATATTTTTTAAAATCTTTTTACTATCTTCTAAATATTCACTATCATAGAACCAACAATAATCTGGAGTTGGAATATTAGAAGAAGTCATAATCTGTTTTTGTAAAACTTTATCTTGTCCAATACTAGAACCAATAATGCTAGACTCTGCATAAGGAATTCCTACTAAATCCAAATAGCCAGCTACACTACCATCTTCTACTCCTTTACCATGAACAAGTGGTAAAACAATATCTAATTCTGCTACTGTTTTTCTAAATAATCCTGTTGTTTTTTGTAATACAAACCCATCTTTTGTTTTTGTTAAAACAACTTTTTTGGCATATTTTTTAAGATTATCAAAATCTCTAAAGACTTCAATATCCATTAACATTTTTCCTGTATACCAAATTCTATCTTTACTAATATAGATTGGTATAATATCATATTTTTCTTGATTGATAAAAGACATTGCTTGACATGCTGTAATAATACTTACTTCATGTTCTACTGTACTTCCACCAAAGATAACACCTAATTTTATTTTCATTTTGCACCTCTACTTCATATCTTCATTGAATATATCAGGAAGATCATTTTCTAATAATACATAAGTTTCTTTTTCTGCTAAACGATTGAATAAAGGAAAAGCTAATTTTACATCATCCAATATATGAATTTTATTTTTTGGATATTTCTTTTCTATTAATCCATCATAGATTGGTTTTGTTTGTTTTTCACCAATCAAAATAACTTCATCACAAGCATCTGCTATTTGTTTTCCAAATGTTTTGTTGATTTCATATTCTTCACTACCCATTTCAATCATTCCTGGTGTTACAATTATTTTTTTACCAGGCATTAATTTTAGTACATCTAAAGCCATTTTAGATCCAACAGGATTGGAATTATATGCATCGTCTATAATATTTATACTACCCATTTTTTTTAGTTCTAAACGGTGTTCAACTGGTTTTACTTTTTTAACTCCCATGATTAATTTTGGAATACTAATTCCTAAATGATATCCTAAAGCAATTCCTGCCAAAATATTATAAACATTGGCTTTTCCTAATAACTTTGTTTCAAATTGATATTTTTTGGTACTTCCGTTAAAAGTAACATCAAAAGTAGTACCATCACTAGATAATTTGATGTTACTTGCTTTTACATCAGCATCTTTATCAATACCTATCCAAACAATTTTAACTTTGTTTTTTAATGGGTAAGATACTTGGTATGGATCATCCGCATTTAAAATACCAATTCCATCTGGTGGTAATGATTCAATAAGTTCAAATTTCCCTTTTTGAATATTTTCTCTGCTTCCAAAACTATCTAAATGAGCTGTTCCAATAGTGGTTAAAATACCATATGTTGGATGAACTAAATCACATAATTCTTTTATTTCGCCTCTTTTGAAAGCTCCCATTTCTGCTATAAATATGTCATTGAATTTATCTAAATAATTATTAATGGTAATGATTAAGCCAACTGGTGTATTAAAATTTTTAGGAGTTGGAAAACTATTGTATTTAACATTTAATATATCATTTAAAATATTTTTACTACTTGTTTTTCCATAACTCCCTGTAATTCCAACTACTTTTAAATTTGTCATTTCTTTTAATTTACGAATTGCTTTTCTTTTAAAATTGTTATTAATCATTTTTTCAATTGGTTTATTAATAACATTAGCAAGCCAAACTATATAATAATTAAAATATACGATAGCACCGATTATAAGATAGTATATATATAAATTATTTTCATTAAATGAAACGCTAAAGATCATAATTGGTATCAAGTATAAAATAGTTGTTGTTACAAGTAATCTTTTTACTCTTTTTGTAAATACCAATGGCTTTTTTGTTTGTTCTTTTTTTGCTTTACTTAATTGAATTAAAGATAAAATGGTATAAATGATTACTATTAAAACCATACTAACAATTGGATTACACCATTTGAAAATAAAAAATAAAATAAAAATCAATTCTACATTTAAAAATATTTTTTTGATATTCTTTGATATCCATTTTAGATAACGGTTTCCATCATTGTACCAATTTTGTTGCAACATATGGAATGATTTTTTTGTTTTTAAATACGTATATACCAAAATAGGTAGTACCGATACAATAAATTTTACTAACATGACTTCCTCCTAATTTAAAAAACTTTTCATTACACTTATAGTTTGTCCTAAATTTTCCAAATATGCATAGTGTGTTGCATTTTCATATACAACTAAACCAGCATCTGGAATTAATTTTTCTAGTTCATAAGCCCTATCAATGGAAACGGCTTCATCGGCTGTCCCCCAAATTAATAAAGTTGGTGCTTTTATTTTTTTTACTTCTTCTGTTATATCCAAATTCACTGTTTTTACTAATGTTTCTCTCATAACAGGTGATGCATTCTTATAATCGGTCGATCCAATATGTTTTTTAGCAAATCCTTCTAGTTTATTAATGCCTGGTATTTTTTTTAAAGTTCTTAACGTTTTTAATTTCAAACTTTCTTTTTCAATTTCTTTTTGAAATGGGCTTCCAAAAAGGACAAGTTTTTCGACTTCATATTTACTAGCATATAATAAACTAATTTTCCCACCATAAGAATGCCCTATTAAAGTTGGTTTTTTTATATCTAATTTTTGCAGCAATTCATGAAGAAGTTCTACATAATCGCTTACTTCATAAGGACGATCTAGTTGTCCACTTTTACCAAATCCTGGTAAATCAATCAAGATTACTTCGTGGTTTTCTATAAAAGGTTTTGCTACAGGTAACATCATTTCTGTATTTTGTCCCCATCCATGCAAAAAGACAAGTGGCTTTTTCCCACCTTGGTTATATCGTTCATAATAAACTTCCACGTTGTTGATTACCATAATCTTCACCATAGACATTATATCATATTTTTACAATATGAAAAAAGTTTTTACAAAAAAAAAGCAACATTTCTATTGCTTGTACATTTGTTGACGAGTTATATACTGATTTTTTGCTTTTTGCTTTGCTTTAGGTAAAACAGTAATAGCATGATTTTCAATTACAGCATCCCAATATAGATTATCTCTTCTTGGAAGCAAATAATTTTTACCACAATAATTACATTTTACTACTCTAAAATCGGCATTTTCTTTATCACTTTTTTCTACTTGATCGTTGATTATTTTATAATATCCATTGTTACTAAATTCTACATGTCCACAATAATTTTGTTCCAAATGAAAAAACGAAGATAATAAAGATTGAATTGCTGGTTTCAAAATAGTTATAGGTAATTTTTCTAAATCCAATTCAAATGGATTCACTATATTTATTTTTTTACCATTTATTTTAGTGTCCCAATCAGGATAATTTGTTCTTAATAAAGATATGGTTTTTTCACAATAAGGAAACATAATTACTCTAAATTCTGCTTCTTCCTTTTCTACCATGCATACTTCACCGTTGTGATATTTATAATATCCATAATCTAAGTAAAGATGATGATGACATACTTCAAGATTATTATAATATTCTTCTAATAATTGTTTTAATAACTTTTTTGCTTCTTCATCATTATTTTTATTTATAGCGTACTCCAAACCTCTTTTTCTTCTTATTATTTTTTCTATATTCATATGATCACCTTTTCTAATTTTGGGGGAACAAAAAAGAAGTCGAAACTTCTTAAAATGAATCAATATTGATTTTGACTTTTTTTAAACCATTGATATAGCTAGAGGCTTGAACTAATGTTCTAAGTGCATTAGCATTTATACCATTTTTTCCAATTACCGCTCCCATATCACTAGAATCTACTAGCACTTGTATGGTAATGTATTCTTCATCATCTTCGAATTGTTTTACAGATACCATATCTTTTTGTTTCACAATACTTTTTACTAAGTATTCTGTTAGCGCTACTAAATCCATAATTATTTACCTTCTTTAGTCATTTTTGATTCATGGAATTTCTTCATAATTCCTTGTTTGCTTAATAAATCTCTTACTGTATCAGTAGGAATAGCTCCATCATTTAACCATTTAAGTGCTACTTCTTCATTAATTTTTACTTCTGCTGGTTCCATAATTGGATTATATGTTCCAACAGTTTCAATAAATCTTCCATCTCTTGGGCTTCTTGAATCAGCTGCTACAATACGATAAAATGGTCTTTTTTTAGCTCCCATTCTTTTTAATCTTAATTTTACTGCCATAATATGTTCCTCCGTTCTTTAACATTCTAACATAATTGTATGGTACTGTCAACCTTTTTATGTTAACATGCTATTTAAATTTTTTCAAACATACAATATTATCCATTTAAATACTATTTAAAAGGAATGAAAATTAATTGTTCAATTTTCATATACTGATAATTTGAAACAGTTATTTCTGTAGCATCAACCAAAGATTGTGCAGAACCTCGTAAATATTGGGTACCAACATTAATGATAAAAAGATTTACACCATGTTGATCAAGTGCCAAAGCTCCATTATTTGCAGTTGCTTGGATTCTAGCAATAATAATTCCTGCACTTGGTGGAGTGTATGTTGATGTTGTTGACGTAATTTTCGAGCTTATATCAATTTTATTATCCCAGTCTAACTGATATAAATTATTTTGTAATTTTTCTATATTGCTTTTCATATTTGTTATTTCTGCAGTTAAATTATTGACTAAATTATCAACTTCATCTTTGGAATATACATTACTAACATTTCCTGTTCCATTATCTAACATTGCTACATATTTATTTGTTAAGGCATCAAATCCTATGATACAATTTCCAGTTTTTCTTTCTCCTACGATAATTCCGCTATTATAATTTTTATACGCATAATATTCATCATTGGAGATACATATACTTGTATTTCCTTCTTTGTCTAAATAGAGTTTTCCTTCTCCATCTATGGTTCCTCTATAATCTAGACTTTCTCCTTTTTTTGTACTTCCTTTATGTTCCTTATCAAATAAAAATTCATAGACTCCTGCCGCATGACTCATTGTAAAATAATTAGTCGAATCTAATATTCCTTGTACACTAGACATAAGTGCTTTCTTTTTACTTTCCTCTATTACATTTGTTATCATTGGTATTGTGATTAATGTAATCACTGATAATATAACTATTACAGCTAATAATTCTATTAATGTAAATCCTTTGTTCTTCATATTATACTCCTCACTTCTTTTATTATTTGTATTTTCCTATTCTTCATACAGTTTATCATAGTTATTTTTAAATGTAAATTATAGCATTACATTTGAATTTAAAAAAAGAGATAATAACCTCTTACGGGATGTTATCTCTAAACTTAACGTCACTATCTACAAACTATATTACTATTCTTTATTACACACTCATCTTATCAAAAGCAGTGTGTTTTTTCAAGTATTTTTTAACTACAATTATTATTTGATACCTTTTTATATTAATATGCTATTTAAAATTTTTCAAACATACAATAATTATCCATTTAAATACTATTTAAAAGGGATGAAAATCAATTGTTCAATTTTCATATACTGATAATTTGAAACAGTTATTTCTGTAGCAGATAATAAAAATTACTAAATTCTAACAAAACGGAACAAAGGAAACCGAACTATTATTATCTTTAAAACCAACTGCAGTTATGATATCTCCAGCTTTTACAAGCATCGGTGGAAATGTCATTTCTATGTCAAGACCGCTATATATATATGCAACACCATTTACTTTGACATTGCCACTCGTTCTAGAAAAATATACTCTTATATATCCATTTTCTTTTATGGTATATGTTCCATTTCCAATAATTATTTTCTGATTTTTTGTAAGGTCTGGATACCCTATATTTTTTTCTAACCTGTTATTTAGATTATTAATACTTTCAGTATTACTGCTTACTAAACTAGATAAGTTTTCTACATTGATATTTGTTTGTTCTAATTCGTTTTGTAAAGCATAGTTATTTAAATTACTTTGTAATTCTTCAATATTTCTTTTCATGTTTGTGATTTCATTTGTATTATTTGTTATTTTTGTATCTAAGCTGTCTACTAAGTTATTTACTTCATCTTTGGAATATACATTACTAACATTTCCTGTTC
>URZL01000006.1 GCA_900552335.1 uncultured Mycoplasmatota bacterium
AAATGGAGAAAAATACGATTATTTATGAAGCGGAAGAAAGAGGGTTTCATAAAGGTATTGAGCAGAATAATTTAGAAATAGCCAAAAAGATGTTACAAAAAGATTATTCTTTAGAACAAGTCAAAGAAATCACAGGTTTAACAGAAACAGAATTAAACCAATTGGAAGATTAAAATTTTTTTAAGTTGCGGTTATCTTTTATCTTATGATATAATGTCTAGAGTTTAGTTATACAGAAAAAGGTGATAGAATGGAAAGACTTAGCAAAGTAATTGCGGCATCTGGTATGGCTTCTAGACGAAAAGCTGAAGAATTAATTGATAAGGGACTTGTCAAAGTAAATGGAAAAGTAATTCATGAACAAGGTGTAAAAGTAAATTCTAGTGATTTAATAGAAGTAAATGGTAAAGCTTTAAAAAAAGAATTAAAAGAATATTATTTATTATATAAGCCAAGAGGAGTGGTTACTACTACTAGCGATGAAAAAGGCAGAAAAACGGTTGTAGATTTAATTAATACTGGAAAAAGGATTTATCCTGTTGGAAGATTAGATTATGATACAACAGGAATTTTGCTTCTTACAAATGATGGGGAACTTACAAATATCTTAACACATCCATCTAATAACATTGATAAGGTATATGTGGCTAAAGTAAAAGGCTTAATTGGAAAACAACAACTTACTACTTTAGCCAATGGTGTCATGATAGATGGTAATTTAACTAGTAAAGCAAAAACACGTATTTTGAAATATGACAAAAAGACAGATTCTTCTTTTGTAGAACTAATCATTCATGAAGGAAAGAATCATCAGGTAAAAAAAATGTTTGAAGCAATTGGTTATCATGTGGAAAAACTAAAAAGAGAAAGATATGCTTTTTTAACTTTAGATGGTTTGAAATCTGGAGAGTATAGGCCATTATCTGTAAAAGAAGTAAAAAAATTATATAGTTTAAAATAAAAACACAAATTAATTGTGCTTACTATAATATACATTATTTAGGTATAATCCACAGGCAGGAGCTTTCAAACCTGCTTTTTTTCTATCTTGCTTTTTTAAAATATCCTTTATATCATTTGCGTTTATTTTTCCTTCACCGACATTAACCAAAGTACCAACTATGTTTCTAACCATATAACGTAAAAAACCATTGCCAATAAATGTAAAGGTTAAAATATTTTTTTCACAGTTTGTCTGAATATCATAAATAGTACGGATATAACTTTCTTTTTCTTCATCTACTTTTGTAAATGCTTTAAAATTATGTTCTCCAATCAAATAAAGAGTTGCTTTTTTAATTTCTTTTATATTTAATGGCCTATTATATTGGAATACGTAATTTACTTGAGTCGGATTGTATTCTCCTAAATTGATTTTGTAGATGTACTCTTTTTTTTTTACATCAAATCTGGCATGAAAATCACAACTTACTTTTTCCACATTTTTAATATAAATGTCATTTGGTAATAATTTATTAAGGGAATTTTTTAGTTTGTTTTCATCTACTTCTTTTTTTAAAGTAAAATGTGCTTTTTGATTATTGGCATGTACACCTTTATCCGTTCTACCGCTCGCGCTTATTTTAACAGGTTCATTGGAATTCATTTTGTAAAGACAATCTTCTATCGTTTTTTGAATCGTTTTTTTATTTCCTTGGACTTGATATCCTTCATAGAATGTTCCATCGTAAGCAAATGTTATTAAATATTTCATAATAATTCACCCCTTAATATTACAAAGAAAAAGATAATAAATGACATTAAAAATAAAATGTCTTTTTGTTTCATTTTATAATCAATGTAGTTGCTTCTTTTATTTTCAAAAGAAAAACCTTTCATTTCCATTATTTCTGCTATATGGTTTGCCTTTTCTATAGAAGAAGTAAAAATAGGTAAAAATAATTTTTCTATCAGTATGATATTTTGTTTTATATTTTTTGAAAAGTGTATTCCTCTACTTTTCAAACTTTTTATACTATCATTGATTTTGTTTGCTACAATGGGAATAAAATAAATGGTTAAGGTAATACTCATGGATAAAAAGAGTGGATTGATTTTGAACCATTTTAGAGGATAACATAACGTTGTAAAACCATAGTTTAATTCACTTATTTTGGTTGTAAATAAAATTAGTTTGCTGTATAAAATAATTTCTATTAAACGTAGTAAACAAACAATATTGTAAGATATACTAGTAAAAAATAAATTAAAAATAAAAAGGAACAAAAAGAATAAAGAAAGATTAGAAATACTTTTTTTATAATAAATAAATGGTATTTTAGATAAATTTAATAAAAAAAATAAAAATAAGAAAATAAAGAAATGGGATATTAAATGATTACATAATATGGTTAGTATTAAAAAAAAGATCATGGATAAAATTTTGATAAAAGGATTTAACTTGTGAAAAAAACTATTTCCTGTTATATAGGAGTGAAGAGATAAATTATTTAACATAGCGATATATATCCTTAATTAAATCATTGATTTCATCTCTGTATCCAATTTTAATATTTTTTTTCTTTTTAACTAATTTAGAAAAAGAAATAACAGAAGGTATTTTTACACTGTATTTTTTTAATTTATCATTTGTAAAAACAGTATATTTATCTCCTTCTAAAACAATTTTGCCTTCATTTAATACAATCACATTATCCACAAATTTATGTAAGAAATCAGTATCGTGAGATACAATGATAATTGTTTTTTGATATTTCTTTTTTAACATACGAAGGAGTTTTACTAATTCTGTCTTATCTTTTTCATCTAGTCCAATAGTCGGTTCATCTAATAAAACAATTTTTGGGTTATAAATCAAAATGGAAGCGATGGCAATTTTTTTCTTTTCACTACTAGATAAATCAGTAATCTTTTTTTCTAAATATTCATTTGGAAGATTCATCATTTTTAAGGCATCTTGTAATCTTTTTTCTATTTCATTTAAACGGTACTCTTTTAATATTAGTCCAAGAGATAATTCATCTCTTACTGTGGTAGAACAAAATTGATCTTGTGCATTTTGGAAAACAAGTCCTACTTGAAAAGAAATATTTTCTAAATCTTTTTGTGTAGTAGCAGATGTTATTTTATAGTCTCCAATTTGGATGGTGCCAGATTGTGGTAATAATAATCCACACATTAGTTCTAACATTGTGGTTTTACCAGAACCAGATGATCCCACAATACCAGTGATTGTATTGCTTTTGATTTTAAAATTGCAGTTATTTAAAATTGATTTTATTTCATAATTGATTTTTTGATAAGAAAAATTAACATTTTCAAATTTTATTTCCATAAAGTATCCACCATTTTACTTTCTTCTAATATTAGTCCATCTATTAAATTATAATATTTTAATTTTAAAGATAGGTCTGCCATAAATGGCAATTTTTGGTTTGCTATTTTAAAACTTTTTTCATCTGTTAAGATTTCTTTTATAGGACCTTGTTTTATTATTTTTTTATTTGCTAGAATCGCTATTTCTTTTCCATATACAACATTTTCTACATCACTTGTTAGATAAATGATTGTTGTTTTTTTCTCACGATTAATTTTTTTTAACAATTTAAAGCATTTTTGTTTTTGCATTTCATCTAACATACCAAAAGCTTCATCTAATACTAATAGTTTTGGATTGGTAATGAGAGCCTCTGCCAATGCAACTAATTCTTTTTCACCGCCACTTAAGGTATGAACATTGCATTCTAATAAGGCATTTATATTTAAATAGTCAGCTATTTGAGCAACTCTTTTTTTCATTTCAAATTTATCAATATTTCTATTTTCTAGTGGGAAAACTAAGTTTTCTATCACAGTATTATAAATAAAATTGTCTTCTATTTGATCAAATAGAATGGAAATGTTTTCTTTCTTTTCTGTTGTTACGCACTCATTTTGAATATATCCACATAGTAGTTTTGCTAACGTTGTTTTTCCACATGAGCTACTTCCTATGATTGTAGTGAAACTTTTTTCTTTTATTTTTAAATTGAAATCTATAAATAAATTATCTATTTTTAAATGTTCTATTTTTATTTCCATATAACCACCACCGAATGCTTTTTATTATAGTATAGATTGTATTTTTTTTCAATTAATATTACAAGAAAAACTTTTCAAAAATTATTTTTTGATATATACTATAAATAGTGTAAGATAGGGTGAAGCGTGATGATACTAAGAAGACCATTTGCTTTTTTGATTAAACATTTTCGTTTATTTCATTTTATAATGCTTGTTTTTATGGGATATATATTATATAGCTCTAATTCAATATTGTCGTATTTTAGAGAATATTTAAATAGTACGATGACGTTAATTAATCATGATGTAGTATTAACTTTATATCCTACCTTTTTATTTTTTTCCATTATGGTTGTTATCATTATTAGTATTGTAATTTTAGTATTGATGGCGTTTAAACATAAACCATTTAAATTTTATATTGTAAATATTTTGATAATGGTAGTAACTCTTGTCATTTTGTTAATTTCTAGAAATACAATTAGTAATCTAGAATTGTCTTTAATAGAGGTTAGAATTTTAAAATTAGTACAAGATTTTGTTTTAATTTCTATTTTATTACAAATTATCCCATGTATTATGACTTGTATTCGAGCAACAGGTTTTAATATTAAACAGTTTGATTTTGAAAAGGATTTAAAAGAACTGGATATTGATGTAAAAGATAATGAAGAGTTTGAAGTAAATTTTGATTTAGAAACAGATCGTTATTATCGTAGATTTAGAAAAATAATGAGGTATATTAAGTACATCTATATTGAAAATAAGTATTTGTTTACAATTATAGGCTCTGTTTTATTTGCTATTATTTGTCTTATTGTTTATTTAAATCAATCTATTTATAATAAAGTTTATAAAGAAAATGAAACTTTAAAAACACAGGAGTTTTATTTTAATGTGGAAGATTCTTATATTACATCAAAAGATTATCATGATAATATAATAGATAAAGATTATTCTTTTTTAATAGTTAAAGTTAAAGTTAAATCATTTTTTAAAAGCAAGATTTTACCAGTTGGACGAATAGCACTTCATGTAAATGATCATAATATTTATCATACTACTCAATATAAAACGGAATTTTCCGATTTAGGTTTTTACTATGATAGCAAAGAAATTACCAATGAGTTTTCCACTTATTTATTAGTTTATAAAATTCCAAATAGTTATATTAATGATGATATGTTTATTTATTATCATGATAATAATTTTAAGACAATAAAGATTCATTTAACACCAGAAAATTTAAATCAAGATAAAAAAGAGATTACTTTATCAATAGGTGATACAATTGATTTTAACGATAGTATATTCTATAATTCTAATTTAATTATCAACTCTACGGCTATAGAAAGTCAGTTTACTCTTCAATATAACTACTGTGTTAGTTCTAATGAATGCCTTTTATCTAGTGAAATTTTGAAGCCAAACTTAAACACAAATAGCGATAAAGCATTAATCAAAATAGTAGGATCCTTTACATTAGATGACAATTTAGTGAATCAAAAGCCAACAAATTTGTTTGATTGGATTGAAAAATATGGCAGTATTGTTTATACTGTAGGTGATCATGAATATAGGGTATCTAATTTGACGCAAGTGGTTTCTAGTAGGGTAAGTTCTGTTGATACCATTTATGTAGAAGTGCCAAAAAATATTTTGGATGCTACTAGTGTTAAATTAAAAATTAAGGTACGTAATTCAGTTTATGTTTACATTTTGAAATAATTATTGTTTTCTTTCAAAAATGATTGTGTTATAATAAATTAGAAAGGATGGTATAATGCGTTATTTAAAAATTTTTATTTATTTGATTATACTATCCCCACTTTGTGTGAAGGGCTTAGTTTGTGATAATACAACAAAAGTAAGACTTCAAAAATTGGCTCAAAATATTACAACTAGTTATGATTATGTTGAACAAAATGGAACAGTGACTTTTAATATTACTTTTTTAAATTTAAATAGTGAACTTTATTTGGTGGATACAGTAAACGAGAAAGATATTTATTATAGTGATACAAGTTTAACTTTGAACGGGTTTGAAAGTGGTAAAAATTATAAATTTGAAGTTAGAAGTACTGATCCATTTTGCAGTGGGAGTGTTTTATATTACATTTATGTCACAACTCCTTACTTTAATCCATATTATAATGATCCGATTTGTGAAGGAGTTTCTTATAAATATTGCAACAAGTGGCAAAAAAATGATCTATCTTATGATGAATTCATAGAAAATGTTCAAAATTACAAAAAAGAAATAATAGTCAAACCTGATAATCCTGAAAATATAAAAGGAATCTTTGATTATTTAATAGACTTTTATGTTTCTTATTACTATATAGTTTTACCAATTATCATTTTATCCATAATTATTTATATTGTAGTTGCTAGAAAAAAAGATAGTTTATTCTAGGGGGTGAAGTATGAAAAAAATAGTATTGATTTTTGTAAGTATATTTAGTTTCTTTTATTTTGAAAATGTAAAGGCATTAGAAGCTTGTACAGATACACAGATAAAAGATGCAAGAGTTACCTTAAATGTATCAGTGTTTGCCGAAGGAGTTTCTATTCCATCACTAGGACGTACTGCTTCTTCTGGCAAAGCTAATATTTATAAAATGACAATGACAAATAACAGTAATGGCTCTACTAGTAATGCTTTTTGTTTGGATAGTGGAAAGTCTGCTAGAACAGGTATTACTTACAAAATTGATCATGAAGTAACTAGTGATAAATGGAAAAAATTATACCAATATGGAATGGAATATAAAAATGATGATCAAAAGTACATTGTTGCACAAGCAGCTTTGTGGTTATTACGTGAACAAAAATCGTGGAGTTTATATTTACAAAGTGTAGCAGAAGATATCTACGTAAACAGACATTGTGAAACCATTTTAAGATCTTATGGTTTGTCTGAAACACAAGCTCAAAATACATGCTCTACGGCATCTACCAAGGATGACAGTACCAATTTTATTTATAGTCAAGTTTTTAGATTATGTACAGCAAAAGGAAATTGCAGCAGCGCAAAATTTATTGCTTCTGGAATCAATAATGCTGTTAATCATTTCAATAATTATTCTAAACAATATTCGGGGCGTTTATTTTACTGGGTTTCGACAAGTGGAGATTATCAAGCTATGTTAGCCCCTCTTACCTGTGGTGGAGAAGAAGTAACTCCAGAAAGACGAGTTTGTACAGATAATAGTGGTAGAACACACGATTATACAGATGAGTATAATGCTTGTGTTTTAACAGGAAAAACAGGAGCAGTATGTAAGTCAGAACTAGACAACAAATATTGCCCAAGCGGTAAGAAATATACAGTAAAAACAACTGGTAGTGATGCAGTATGCACAAATAGCTCTTCTAACGTTGGTTCTTACCATGAGTATGTAGAAGAAAGCAGTGATGGTCTTGCTATTCCTGGCAAAGGAGAACCAGAAAAGGTAGTAAGTTCTTATTGTAATTTATATTGTTTGGAGACAACAGCTCAACAAATTTTTCCAGGTAATGTAAGACCTTCTGTATCAGCTGGTACTTACCTTATTTGGCCTACAAGTGATGCTACTATATCCTCTATTTACAAAAACCAATATCCATTAAAATTCTATGGAGAAAAGACATGCTATGTTGTAATGGCAGGCTCTGAAAATACCGTAAACAAAACAAATATTACTACGGTCTATAATACTTTAACAAAAGACGCCAATAGCAAAAATAAATATGGATCATTTGCCAGAAGAACTTATGAGGCAACAAGATTGGGTAGTGGATGTGAAAGTACTTATAGTAATACATCTGGTGTTTGTAAGTCTTCTTATGATGATTATTTATCCAAAAAGAAATCATATGAAGATTATAATAATGGTTCTGAATATAAGAATGCAGTAAGTAGTAAAGAAAAAAAAGATAAACATAATGCAGAAGTATCACAATGTGAAACGGATGCATCAAACAAAGAAAATTCATGTAAAAATGCATGCAAGACGAAGGCTTGCAAAAATAAGTGCCCAAAAGCTAGTGATGCTAATTGTGGAAGCAGTGAAAGTACTGCTGCAGAGGAAAGAATTATCGCTAAACGTAATGATTTATTAAAAGCATACGAAGAGGCCGAAAAGGTATATAATAGTTGTCAAACTGAAAAAAATGCTTGTAATGATTATACTAATGCAGTTAATAAAGTAGTTAGTTTTGCTAATGAAGTAAAAGCTTGTGCTACTTATAATTTATCGTGTTCTGGATCTAGTTGTGAACTTTACAATTATGCAACAAATATAGATTTGTCTTGGGGAGATCCAGAGTATGGAAAAACCATTACTGATGCAGAATTGGAAAAAACTAAAAATTATAGTTCAACTGTAGAAAATAATGTTTCTGTAACAACTAGTGTAAGTTCTTCTCAAGGATTTAGTACAATTAGAAGTAATACATCAAGATTAATTACAGAAGTACAAGGAATTACAAATAACAGAAAAGTTGTTATGAGTGTTAATGTTACATATTCTTTGCCTACAGGTGATAATTTATTATATAATTATGTTGTAAAAAGAGATAATCGAGTAATATCACAGACATCAAAACCATCAGGTGATAGCAATTATGCTACAATTGGTTTTAGTAATTTACCAGTATCATTTGATGCAAAATCTTCTACCCCTTACAATTTAACTTTATCGAATATTCGATTTGGTGATAATGGAGGTCAATATAGTCCTAATGATTATACATGTAATTATGAAGCAACGAAAGCCACTCCATCTAGCTGTGTATGTCCGACTGGTACAATGAATGAGGGTAAAGATTTAAGCAATATCATTATTGATAAAGGTTTTACATGTAGTGAAGCTCAAAAAACATTCTGTGATACTGAGCCAACTACTTGTCCAGATGATGCTTCTATTGACTTGAGTTCATGTTTAAAAGATAGTGATTACTTTGCTTGCTATGATAAATATTGTAGAAGCGATGACACTAAAAGAAAATATTGTCCAGAAGATTCTAGTATCGATTTATCTGCTTGTTTAAATAATCATAGTTATGATACTTGTTATAATTTGTTCTGTACTGGAGGTATTAATCCAGGTGGTTATAAATGTAAAAACTCTTTAGGAGTAGATGGCCCAATGGATATTACTTCTTGCGTTATGACAAAAATGTCGCAAGGATTAAGTGAAGCAGAAGCTGTCGATACCTGTGATGCGTTGGTTTGCCCATTATCTGGCTTAAGAATTATATATCGTACTATTTCACTAGAAAATCCATTTCCTAGTAAATTAGCGGATGCTAAAATTACTCAAACGGGATTAAGTGTTGGAATGTTTAATGATAATGTAAAAGGTAGATATCCAGGTACAAACTGGAATGATCAAAAATTAGTAAAAAATCATATCTTAAATGTTACCAGAGGTGGTGTTACAATAGATGGAAGTAACATTTATCAAAATGAACCACTTTATACCTTTGTATTAACACCAAGTAACATTAGTACCATTAGAAAATATAACCAAAGCCAAATTTCAAATGGTGGATATGCAGATTATGATTTAGATTGTAGAATAAGTAATTCTAAAGCATGTGTTAGTGAATTTATTCACAATACAGATTTATCAGGATTGACAAGTGGTTTATGTGCAAATGCAACAAGTAGAAGTAATTTCTATACTTGTTCAGGTGATTAGAAAGGAGTACTATGAAAGAGTCATTTTGGGGGATATTCATTATTATGTTAGGAGTAATTTCCATAGCTTTCATTTACTTCTTTCAAACATATACGAATACCGATGAACAAAATTATATTTTGTTAAAAGAAATTACAGAGGCTGCTATGTATGATGCTGTGGATTTAACTACATATAGAGCAACTGGAACTGTTCGAATAGATAGAGAAAAATTCGTAGAAAATTTCTTAAGAAGATTTGCAGAAAGTGTAACTTTAGGTAATACATATGTTATTAAAATATATGATGTAAATGAGACACCTCCTAAAGTAAGCTTGCAAGTTTCAACAAAATTAAAATCGAATGTAACAAATGAAATTATGGAATTTGATATTGTAAATCGTTTAGATGCAATATTAGAAACCCCATATTAGAAAGGAAAAAAATATGAATAATTTTGTAATTAGTTTTAAAAGATTTATAAAGAATAAAAATACCGTAACAATTATAGGAGTAGTAGCTGTTTTAATGATATTATATTTTGGATATCGTTACCAAATTAATAAAGCTACAAGTCCAGTAACAGGTATCCCTGTTGCAGCAGTAACAATTCAACCAAGAACAAAAATAACAACAGATATGGTAGATACTGTTTCAGTAGCGCCTATCTTACTTCAATCAAATGTTTATCGTACAAAAGCACAAGTTATTGATAAATATTCAAATGTAAATACTGTTATTCCACAAGGAAGTATGTTTTACAAAGATACTTTAATATCAGAAAGCGAACTTCCAGATGCTGCTTTAATTAAGTTAGAAAGTGGACAAGTTCCTTACAACTTCCCTGTTAATATGGCAATGACATATTATAATTCTATTTATCCAGATAACTATATTGATATTTATATGAAGGCAGTTAACGAAAATGGAACATTAATGGTTGGAAAATTAATTGAAAATGTTAAAGTTTTAGCTGTAAAAGATTCACAAGGAAGACATGTATTTGAAAATTCAGAAGAAACAAGAACACCAGCCGTTTTAATTTTTGGTGTTAGTGACGAATTAAATATTTTACTTAGAAAAGCAAGTTATATGAGTTCTTTCTCAGTAGTATTATTCCCAGTTCCACATGGTGTAAATGGAGCAGCTGAAGTAACTGGAGCTACTGCTGTAAGTTCACAAACATTAAAAGACTTTATAAATGCCAATACTGTACCAAATGATGAATTAGTAACACCAGAAGGAGAATAAGCTTGAATGATATGTTTTCATCTATTGACTTTGGGCCATTAGATGAGTATTTAAAAACAGATGACATTACAGATATTTCTTACAGTAACGGTGGACAGATATGGTTAAAAACATTATCTAGAGGTATTTATAGGGTAGAAAATCCTAATTTAAATAATGCATTTATGGAAAAATTAGCGTTTCAATGCGCCAATGTAATGGGTACAACATTTAATATGGCGCATCCTTTCCTTGATGCAGAAAGTGCTGAGTTGCGTCTTAATTTTGTCCATGATTCGATTGCTAAAAATGGAATTGCTTGTGTTGTTCGTAAGACACCAGCTAAAATCAGACTAGAAAAAGATAAATTAATCGAACAAAAATATGTTGATTTAGATATCCATGACTTTTTAATTAAATGTGTTATTGGACATTGTAATACCATTGTTTGTGGAGAAACGGGTAGTGGTAAAACAGAATTTGTTAAATATTTAGCAGCTCACACAAAAGAAGATGAAAAAATTATTACAATAGAGGATACATTGGAACTTCATTTGGATCGTATTTTTCCACATAGAGATATTGTTGCTATGAAAACAAATAACATTGCTTCCTATTCAGATGTGTTAGTTACTTGTATGAGACAAAACCCTAAATGGATTTTATTATCCGAAGTCAGAAGTGCGGAAGCAGTGCTTGCGGTTCGTAACTCTATTTCATCAGGACACTATATTTTATCAACAATTCATGCTGATAAAGCAAGTTCTATCCCAAATCGTATGTATAGTTTGCTTGAAACAAATCAAGATTTGGATCAATTTTTAAAATCAATCTATCGTTATATTCAGTTAGGCGTTTGTATAAGAGGTTATCAAGATAAAGTAACAAAAAGATTTGTTCGTGAAATTGCTGAAGTAACAGAATTTTATGTAACAGAAGATAATCAACCAAAATACAACGTGATTTATAAAAAGAGTACCAGTGGAAAAGTGGAAAGAAGACATCCATCCAGCTATTTAATTGATTATTTAGATGCACAAGGTATTTCATTAAAACCAGATGAAATTTATGTTCCTGAAGTTAATGACAAAGTAGAAGAATTGTTTTAAAGGAGGATTATATGGAATTTATTATATTTGCTATAATCGCGTTCATTGCTATTTTTGTTCTTGCCTATCGAAACAACAATGGCGGAAATGTTTATAAATATATTACAAAACAAGCAGGTGTTTTGTATGATAAATATGCACCATATTCTTATAAAGAAGTAAGAGAAAAAGTAAAAGCTCTAGGGCAAGAATATACAAAAAAACAGTATACTATTCAAATTTCTGTATTTGCCATTGCTTCTGCTGTAATTTCCTATTTGTATTTTTACAATTTAATTGTTTCTATCGTATATGTAGCAATTTCAATTACAATTATTCCTTATTTAACATATTTAAGATGTAAAAGAATTTATAGTGAGTTTATTTTTGAGCAAATTCAAGTATATACAACTAACACCATTATGGAATTTGCTACCACACAATCTTTTGTTAAAGCATTAGAGGGTGTTTATCAGTCTGGTGTTTTAGAAGATCCAGTAGCTAGCGATGTTAAAATGATGATTGATTTAGCTTATGAAAATGGTACGATTGAAGAATCTATTAACTACATGAACGCTAGATACGATTACTACATTGTTCGTAATATGCATCAAATTTTCTTACAAATTACCAATGAAGGTTCCAAAAATTCTTCTGAAGCACTTGAGAATATGTCGCTAGATATTGATATGCTAGTTGAAAATGTTTACCGTGATAGAATGGATAGAGCAGCTTTTCATAAGAAATTTTTACAGTTTGGTATTGTTTTGTATTTAATGGTTATGTTAGTTCAATTTTTACTAGGACCAGAACAATATATTAATATGTTAGGAAACTGGGTTGTACAGGTTTTACTACATTTAATTATTATTGTTAACACATACTTCTTGTTAAGTGGTGAAAAATATTATAATGAGAATGTGGGGGCTGAATAATGGAATTTATATTAATTGCAATTATTATTCTATTTGTTTTGGAATATACTAAAAAAATTGATACTAAAAAATTCATTGGTGAGGCAGAACCATATTTTAGATTTCTAATGGAAGATGATTATAAATTTTTACTTAGTGTAAGATATGGTGATGATGTAGACGTCAATCAATTATTCAGCATTCGTGTACGCAATGGTGTTGTTACGATTGTTGTATTAGTATTTGTATTTTTACTTTCTAATTTTTCATTTATAAATTTATTACTTTCATTTATTGCTGGATATTTAATTTTTAAACAGCCATATATGAAATTACAAAAATATTATAAAAATAATTTGTCAAAAATTGATCAAATGTTACCATATTATTTGAAAAGTTTGGAAATATTAGTTCAACATTATACTGTGCCAGTAGCGCTTCGTAAATCAATAGATACAGCACCTGAAATTTTTAAAAGTGGACTTACTACTTTAGTAGAAAAAATTGAAGCTGGTGTTTCAACTGTTGATCCCTATATGGATTTTGCTAAAGAATATCCAGTAAGGGACTCTATGCGTATGATGAGACTTTTATATCGTTTAGGATTAGGTTCCCAAGAAAATAAACAAGAACAATTACTATTATTTTCAAGAACCGTTTCAACTCTTCAAAATAAAGCACGTGAACAAAAATATAAAGAACGTTTAGATAAAATGGAAAATAAAACAATGCAGATGTTAATGGTTACTGGTGGTGGTATTTTGTTATTACTACTATATGCTATGATGTCTATGATGAACTTTTAAGAGCTTTGCTCTTTTTTTGTGAATAAGTTTTATTGTTTAAAAAGGTATTTTTAATTATTTACAACGATTTTACATATTTTATGGCTATAAATATATTATGTTTGATAAAATAAAAAAAAGGTGTTATACTAATATTGTATAAATAGATAATGTTGGGTGGTGAATTAAATGAAAGAAGCAGCTGGAGAAGCAAACATGACAGTTGTTACTATTATTTTGATTGGTGTTATTGTAGCAATTGCTACACCAATTGTTAATAGTATGATGACTAATACAAAAAATAGAACTGATTGTATGAATAATGGTGGAGTTTGGGACAGCAGTTCTAATTCATGCAAAGATGCTGGTTATGCAGCATAGTGAGTAGGTGTTGATATGAAACAAGCAATTGGTAGTATTCCAATGTATAATATCATTATTGTTTTTATTGTAATAACTTTTGCCTTTTTATCAGCAACTTTAAGTTATATGAAAGCTTTTAGAGTAAATGGAAGAATTGCGAAAGCATTAGAAAATTATGAAGGTTATAATTCTTTATCTGATGAAGAAATTACAAATACATTATCTTCTATTGGTTATCGTATAGCAGAACCTGGTAGTTTTGAATGCCCTATTAAAAATGGACAAAGTGCAGTAGCAGCTTTGGATAAAAAAAATCATTATTATTGTATTTATGAATACCATAATTATAATAGCAGTAGTGTTAAAACAAAGTATTTTAATTATGGTGTATTAACTTACATATTTGTTGATTTACCATTAGGATTTGATTTTAAACTTCCAGTTTATTCTGAAACAGAGAAAATCTTTGAATTTACAGAGTAGGTGAATTATGAAAGAAGCGTTTGGAAATGCCTTTATTATGGGGCTGGTTATTACTTTTATTATTATTTTTATGCTTTTTTTTGCAACATCTACTAGTTATACAAAAGCTTTTAAGGTAAAAAATAAAATAGTTGAAATACTGGAAAAACATGATGATATTTTAAATGAATCGTCATCTACTTCAGGAAGATTAAGAAGCGATGTAGAAGAAGAAATTAATGCAGTATTGAGTGATATTGGTTATCGCATTAGTCCAACGCCAAATTCTTGTCCTACTAGAAATGGTGTAGAAGCAGTTACAAAATCAATGACTGCTAATTACGAATATTGTATTTATGCTTATTCTACTACTAAAGGTCCATATTATGGTGTAACAGCCTATATGTATTACGAAATCCCTGTAATAGGCGCTAAACTTCGTTTTCCTGTATATGGTGAAACCAAAATTAATGGTATTTTAGGATAAGGAGGGACAAAATGAATGTAGTTATTTCTAATAAATATCAATCGATGATTGAATCTTTAAATTTGGATGTTATTAAATCATTAAATGGTGAATTTGAAGTAGAAGAGATTATTAATCAATTCCAAAATTTTTTCTATCAAAGAATGATATTGGATATTACTGCACTTAAAAATTATCGAGATATTAGGACTCTTCAAAAATTGTCAATTTCTCTTGATATGGATAAATTAATTTTATTAATAGATGATACAACTGATGATGGATCTGGAACTTATCTGTCTAAATTAATATCTATGGGAATTTACAATTTTACAAAGAATGCAGAAGGAATTTTATATTTATATAATAATCCTAATTCTTATCGTGATGTAGCGCATATTCAACAACTAGATATGGAACCAGTTACACATGAAGAAGTTGTTGTAGAAAAATATGAAAATACAGTTCCTACTGGTCCTAGAATTATCGGTATTAAAAATATAACAAAACAATCTGGCGCTACTACATTGACTTATATGATTAAAAATCAATTGAAAGAAAATTATTCTGTGGTAGCTATTGAAGTAAATAAAAGTGATTTCAGATATTTTAATGACAAAGATTTAGTTTCTACAACTAATTTTGAAGTAGGAAATACTATTACTAAATATTCGGATCATGATGTTATTTTATTAGATATTAATGATTCTAAACAAGCAGAAGAATTATGCCAGGATGTTATTTATTTAATAGAGCCATCTATTATTAAATTAAATAAATTAATGCTAGTTAATAGCAATATATTTAAAACATTAAAAGATAAAAAAGTAATTTTGAATCAAAGTTTATTAAGTTCAAAAGATGTTTTAGATTTTGAATATGAATCTGGTTTGAAAATTTATTATAATATGCCACCTTTAGATGAAAGAGAAAAAAGCATTTACGCTTTAAATACTTTCTTAGTTCGATTAGGCTTTTCTAAACAAAAAAGTGAAGAACAAGAAAAAAAGAAGAGTATCCTTGGCATATTTGGAAAATAAGTTGACAAACAAAGAAAAATAAAGTATTATATGTGTATAAATTGCTTGTATAATAAGCAATAGAGGAGGTTTTTGAAATGTTAAATATTTTATCATGTACCATTGGTGGAGTTAATTGGTCTGATTCTCAAATGGCTATGATTCCCAATATCACATCTCTTGTTGTTACTTTAATAAAAGTAGCGATTCCTATTATATTAATTATTATGGGAATGCTAGATTTATCTAAGGCTGTTATGAGTAATGATGAAAAAGAAATGAAAGGGGCTCAAACAAAATTAATCAAAAGGGTTATCTATGCTGTTTTAGTTTTCTTAGTAGTTTCAATCGTTCAATTGGTCTTTGGAGCTTTGGGAGCTGAAGGTGTTAACAGTGGTAATAGCGGTGCTTCAATATCAGGATGTATTTCTTGCTTTGTTAATGGCGCTGAATCTTGTAAATAATATAAATATAAAAGTATGGAATTTTTTATTCCATATTTTTTTTTGTTATGCTATAATGTATGTGTAGAAAAATCTATAAAATTAGATGGAGTGATAAAATGAAAAAATTAGTACAAATATTGATTACATTTTCAATTTTGTTTTTTGGAATAAATGGGGTTAAGGCAGAAGAATATGAAGGAACTTGTGAATTGCAAAAAGAATCCACTGGAGAGTGTACTTATTCTTGCAAATTTGAAAAAGATTCAGACTCTTTAACATTTGATTACCGTGCATTTTTTAAAGGTAGCGAATTATCTGGTGAAATAACAAATTCTACAGTTAAAGGAGATAAATATTTTGGATGCGAGGGAACAGGATTTTTTGGATTCATATCATGCCTTACATCGAATACAAGTACAACTATTGCTCAAAATCCATCACTAAGTGATTTCTATGATAATAATGATAATTTTGCTTGTCCAAAAGTTACTCCAAAAGATAATGTGGATTTTAGAAGTGTCACATCATCATCTGGAATTACCACTTCTACAGTGATAAATAATATAGCTTTTACAGCGCAAAAAAAAGATACCTCAGATGTTACACCAGATTATGATGCTGCTTGTGGGTTGTTAGGAAACGAAACATCAGGCACAGTAATATTTTTAAAAAAAGCTTACCGATATTTAAAAGTATTACTTCCAATTTTAATTATTACTTTGGGTATTGTCGATTTTGTAAAAGTAGTAGTTACTGGTAAAGATGATGATATGAAAAAAGCTGTGAAAAGATTAACAACAAGAATTGTAGTAGCAGTAGTTTTTGTTTTGGTTCCTGTAATTATTCAAATTTTAATCAACATTAGTGGATTAAAAGGTGAATATTCTGGAATAAATGATGGAATTAAAGCTATGCTTTGTATTTTAGGATAAGACAAAAAGGCGGTGAAAATGTGAAAGGTACTTTTATTGACGGAATTAGAGAATTTTTTTCAATTGTAGATAGTGGAATCTATTCTTTAATAGGAACTTTATATAATATTATTGTCGATTTAGCTAATACTTCAATTGTAAAAGAACAATCTATATCAGATATATCAAATAAATTATATTCATTCATTGGAATTTTTATGTTATTTCGTATAACATTTTCTTTGATAACATATATTATTAATCCTGATTCTGTTACAGATAAGGAAAAAGGTGGAAGTAAATTAATTACAAATATTGTAATAACTTTTGCTTTAGTAATTTTGTGCCCGTGGGGATTTAATAAAGTTTGGGAAGCTCAAAGAATTATTTTAGATGAAAATTTACTAGGACGCATTTTTTTTGAAAGTGGCAAAATGCCTAATTCTAATGAATTATATATCAGTCCAGATTGTAGTACTTCTACAGAAGCAATAATTGGTGTTAATCCTGTAACATTAGAAAAAATTCCTAGTTCTGGTGAATATATTGCCATGATGACATTGCGACCATTTGTGCAACTTAGTGACATTGTCAAAAATAATTATCCATCAGATGTTTCCACATTTACATCTAAAAACTATTGTAAGTCTACAAATATAAAGGAAATGTTAAATGCTTCGATGATAAAAGAAGCAAAAAAAGATTACTATTATATAGATTATAATTTCTTTATATCAACCATCATAGGTGTAATTATTGTTTTAATTTTTGCTGGTTTTTGTCTAGATGCGGCTGTTCGTACCATCAAATTGACATTCTTGCAGATAATTGCGCCAATTCCTATCATGTCTAATATTGATCCTACATCTAGTAAAAAAGGTTTATTTAATAAATGGTTAAAAGAAGTTGGAATTACTTGGGCAGATTTATTTTTAAGATTATCAGCTATTTACTTTGCAGTATTCTTGATATCAACAATAAACCTTGACTCTGTAGGTGATATGAAAGTAACAGTTCTTCTTATTTTAGGTGCTTTGATGTTTGCTAAAAAATTACCTGATATTTTAAAGAAAATGTTTAACATTGACTTAAAAGGTGACTTTAGTTTAAATCCTTTTAAAAAAATTGAAAAAGAAGCATTAGGTGGAAAATTAATAGCTGGAGCTGCAACTGGTGCAGCAGCTGGTGCTATTGGTGCAGCAACAAGTTTTAGAGGAAATGGCTTTAAAGATAGATTTAAAAATGCTGGAAAAGGATTAACAGCTGGATTAACAGGTGGTTTTAAAAATCCTAATACATTAAAAGGACTTGGAACTGGTATGCAACCATATAAAGAAATTAAGAAAAAAACAAAAGAAGCTAATCAACAATTAAAAGAATTCGATGATTTTAATCACTTGGGTAAAAAATTAGTTGCATCTTCTTTAGAAAAAAATCCAGATGGAACCTATAAGACAGATGAAAATGGAAAATTAAAAGTTAATCAAGCTAAACAATTTAAACATTCAGAATATATTGATTCATATAATAATGTAAGTAATGCAAAAAGTAAATTAAAAGCTGCAAAAGAAAATTCTAAAGCAGCCAATTCAGAATTACAAAGGATTATTAGTGGCAATCTTACTGATGAAGAAAGATCTGCTATCCAATCTGGCGCAACAACTTATAATGCTCTAAAGGAAAAAGCAATTGCAGCTGCTTCTAAAGCAGATGGCGCTGTTGATAAAGCTCAAGGTGTATTGGATGGTGCAAAAGAAAGACATAAGATTATACAGGCTAAATATGCTGATGATGATGCTATAAAAGAAAAAGCTATGAAAGAATATCTTGACAGAAATTCTAGTGCTCTAGATCCAACATCTAGTAGTAATGTTTTGGGCGATGCAAATGTTAGCGTAAGTAATGCAAATATAACTATGCCTAATCAATCATCTCAAAATATTAATTCTAATAATGCTAATATCAATCAAAACCAATCTTCTATTGACCAACAATATACTAGTCAATATAGTGAAATTGAACAGAAAATAGCAAACAAAACAGCTGAAATTCGTGAAAAACAGATGGAAAGAAATGAAACCACTGATGATGAAAGAAGAAATAAATTGGGAAGTGACCTTTCTCATTTAACAGCTGAATTATCGCAATTAAAAGAATCCAGAGAACATCTAAATGACGAATATCCAGAGGATGCTGCAGACTATCTTGAAAATGTAGTCCTTGATGAAAAAAAATCACAAAAAGAAACTCTAGAAAAAGAAAGAGAAGCTTTATATAATACATTTAAAGATCCACAGGCATCTATTGATAATTATGGCCAAGATTATGCTACAAATGAAGAATATCAAAAAGCCAAAGCATTAGCTGATTTAAAAGAACAAGCTATTAAAGATCTTGAGAGTGAGCAAAGAGCAATCAGAGCAAAAGCAAATCAACTTAGAGAAATAGCACGTAGTAGAGAAAGTCAAAACATCGTAGAAGATAATTCTCAAGAAAATACGGAAGAATTATTTGAAAGCGATAGTAATACATCCTCTCAGGACGATATTGAACCATTATTCAATTCAGAAGATGCTTCATCAAATGCTGATAAGAATAATGAAAAATCAAATCGTAAAGAATACTTAGAAGATGAAAAAAGAAAATATCTTGAGGAATTAGATGAAATAAGAAAATATTATAATCGTGATGTATCTCGTTATAGAGGAAACAAGAGATATCAGGAAATAGAAAATAAAATAAAAGAAATAGAAGATGAACTCTATTATTTATAAAAAGGGGATGAAACTATGAATAATACCTTCTTAATCCCTGCTAATAGTAAAAAATCAATGAAAATATTTGGATTATTTGATCCAATTGACATTGTAATACTAGGGGTAGGAATTTTTATAACATTTATTTTGGTAATGTTACTAGATGTAGGAAATATTGTACTAGCAATTCTTGCAATACTTCCTGTATCTGTTGCTGGATTTCTTGTATTTCCAGTACCAAACTATCATAATGTAAGAGTATTTATTCTGTCTTTTTGGACATATCTTACAACAAGAAGGACATTTATATGGAGAGGTTGGTGTGTATTAGATGAAGAAAAAACAGATAAGAAGTAAATATACAGAAGATTTCGTACCTGTAAAAAGTATTGTTAATGGTATGATTGTATTAGACAACAATGAAAAAGTAACGGGTGTTAAAATAATGCCAAGAAATATCTTTATACTAGATTATGATACGCAAAATGCTATTATAGCTAATTTAAGAAATGTATATAACATGATAGATTATGAATTTTGGATTATCGTTGCAGATCGTCCAGTTGATATCAATATTTATTTATCACAATTACAACTTCTATATAATTCAACTATAGATCAAGCTAAGAGAAAAGTAATTATTGATGACATTAATAAAGCAAATATGTTTACAATGAACAATATTGTAGACACGGAATATTACTTATTATTTAAAGAAAAAAATCAAGATTTAGCGAACAAAAAAATTAGAAATTTAATCACAAATTTTGCTAGTGCAGGATTAAATTCTACACAAGTAACAAATGATGATTTAAGAGTTATCTTAGATAATTTCTTAAATGGGGGTCAAACTACAAATTTTGGGACGGTGATGCCAAGTGAATATTAAGAGTCAAATAGCGCCAAAAGGCCTTGAATTTAAATCTAATAGTTTCAATACAAGTGATAAATGTTGTACTATTATGACAGTAGTTTCTTACCCTAAGTATATCCAACCTGGATATTTAGCTTCTTTAACTAGTTTATCTGGTATTAAGGTAGTTATTAAACATATTCCACTACCTTTTACAGTCCTTAGAAAAATGCTAAATAAAGAAATTGCAGATTTAAAGCAAAGATATCAAGAAACAAATGATAAAACATCGCAAGAAAGAATTAGTCAAGACTATGAATCTTTGGAACAATTTATTACACAATTAGCTACTTCTCAGCAAAAGATTTATGATTTTCAAATGCATATCATGATTACTGCTAATAGTGAAGAAGAACTAAATCAAAAAAAATTTCAAGTAAAAAATTATTTATCTGCAATGGAAATGAGTGCTTTTCCACTTCGCTTTGAGCAAGAAAGCATCTTTAAATCTATTATTCCAATTTTTCCAAAGCAGGATATAGAAGATAGAATTGGTACACCAATTCCAGCTCCAACTATTGCCGCTATGTATCCTTTTATCTTTGATAGTATTAAAGATCCAGGTTTATCTTGCTTATTAGGCGTTGATTTTTCTGGTGGTGTTATTCTATTCAATCAATTTTTATATCAAATAAAAAAAGAGCACAACAGAAATAATGCAAATATTATTATATTAGGTACATCTGGTAGTGGTAAATCAACAGCTGCTAAATTATTGCTTAGAACACATATTCGAAATAATTGTCAAGTTGTCGTAATTGACCCTGAAGGGGAATTGGAAGAAATGACAAAATATTTTGGAGGAGATTTTATTGATTTAGGAAAAGGTGGAGAATTCGGAATGGTAAATCCACTTGAGGTTATCATTGATGCAGATGAAGAAGAAATTCAAGGTGGATTAGGCTATACTGTTTTAACACGTACTATTCAAACGGTTAAAGCTTTTCTTAAATATTATGATCCTTCTATAGAAGAAGATGTTCTTAATATGTTTAGTGAAATTTTAATTGAAACCTATAGAAGATTTGGTATGGATTTTAATACCGACTTTACTAAATTTACAAGTAATGATTATCCAACATTTCAAGATGTTTATGCTACAATAAGAGGTAGACTTACTTCTATGACAGAAGTAACAAAAGAAAAAGAAGTAATGGAAAAACTAGAATTAAAAATTCGACCACTCATTAGAGAATTAAAATATTACTTTGACGGACATACTACAATTAAACCTGATAGCGATGTAATTGTATTCAATATCCGTGAACTTATGAATGCCGATAGTAATATTAAAAATGCTTTATTCTTTAACATTTTAAAATATGCATGGGGATTAACTTTAAACAGAAATGTAAATACTGCTTTAATGGTAGATGAAGCACATGTATTACTTGCTGGTAATAATACTTTGGGAGCTGATTTCTTAGCGCAAATTCAAAGACGTAGTAGAAAATACAATACGGGAACGATTATCATTACTCAACAACCAACCGATTTTAGTGATCCAGCAGTTATAACTCAAGGAAAAGCTATTTTTGATAATGCATCTTATTATTTAGTAATGGGACTTAGAAAACAAGCAGTAGAGGATTTATCTAAATTAATCGATTTAAATGATAATGAAAAAGAAAATATTAAACGTTACAGTCAAGGAGAAGCTTTGTTTGTCTGTGGAAGCAGAAGAATGCAAATTAATGTTATTGCTACAGAACAAGAGTTAGATTCCTTTGGTAGCGGGGGAGGATTATAATAGAGTAAGGTGGTGATTCAACTTGGAAGAAAATGAAAAAATATTTGAAAAAGCAAGATTTCTTGGAATTCCCGTAGAGGGTGATTCTGCAGAGGAAAAATTACAAAATATTGCTAACCATGTTGGATTACCTTATAATTCTAGTCCTGAAAGCATATCTAACAAATTAGATAATATATATCATGATGATTTAAATAAAAAGGATTTAAGTCAACAAGAAAATTTAAATCAACAAAAAAATTTAAATCAACAAAAAAATTTAAATCAACAAAAAAATATTCAGAAAAATAAACATAATATTCAACCGAAACAGAATATTAATCAGTACAAAAATTCAACAAAAACAGATGAAAAATTAAGACAAAAATCAGAAAAAAGTAGAAAAATTTTTCAAAATACTGTTAATACAAATCAAGGACAACAAAAAACAGCAAAAGACGAAATTAAGCAGTCAGCAGCCAAAAAAGGGTTACGTGCTTTGGGAGTTCCGTCTTCTCTAGCTAATTTACTAGGAGAAAAAATAGGAGAATCGGATGGCGCTAAACCAAATATAACTTCAGCGGCCATTAAATCTAGTTTTCCTGTTATAGGTGGGATTTTACTGACTGGATTAATTGTAATCATATGTGTTTTAGCTATAGTAGGTTTAGTTAATGAGGGGGATATTAGTAACTTTAATAGTACCAAGGAAGTAAAAGGATATATTACAACAGATGACATATCAGATAAAGATTTATCTGAAAAACTAGTAGAATTAAGCATTTGCTCTCGTTACACAGATGAAGAAGTTCAAACAGAAGAATGTATGAATTCAAATCCAGGAAAATTTGTAACGCATTTAAAAGAACTATATAATAATTATAAAAATTATAAAGATATTAATGGAGAAGAAATTAAGCTTGATGTTCAATTAATTTTAGAAACAATTTCCTATAATAGAACAGATAGCGAGCTCTTTGACCAGAATACCTTTGATGAAATTTTAGAAGAAATGGATACTTTAGCAGAGTCCATGGTAGAAAAATATCAAGAAAGAGGAGATTTATACTCAATAGAATCGTACACTGATTGGTCGAGTGGTAAAGCGGTACTAAAAAAACGTTGTGCGACTGTACAAAATAATGTGGTAGTAAAAGCTACAAATGGAACAACAGTTTATTATCGAATTAGTGATGATAAGTATGTTTCTTATTTAAAATATGGAAAAGTTCATGAAAATTTTTCTGGAAAGGTTAAGGTGTATGATACAGATATTCATCCATCTTCCGATAGTTCTTGTATTCCAAGTGGGAGAATGTATAAATCATCTGACGTTGTAAGATATTCAGGTATGGCATCTAACACGTCATCCGGCACATCATCTTTTGATTTAACAGATAATACACCTGACAACAATAATACAACACCAAATAATACAAATGTGAAACCACAAGAAATTACCATTCCAATACCAGGGTTATCCAAAACCTACAAGGTTGCATGGGTAAGTGACTTACATTTAATATCATCAGCCGATAGAAATAGTTCTGACACTGCAAAAAATCGATATAATAATGATTTTTATACATCTGGTACTCATTCAGATGAATGGTTGCCACAAATTGTAACTTATTTAAACGAAGGAAATTTTGATGCGGTTATCTTTGGTGGAGATATAGTTGATCAGGGAACTGTTGAAAATATCAAATTATTGAAAGAATATTATGATAAAATTACGGTTCCTAATAAAATGTACATTCGTGCAGACCATGATTATTTAAGCAATTTATATGGGGAATCTGGTGATCAAAATATCATTACGTCTACTAGTGATTTATATAGTTTTTCATTAGATAACGTTTTATTTGTAGGAATAGATTATTCTAACAAGGATTTAAGTGAAAGTACGTATAATGATTTAACAAATAAGATAAATGGTGCTAGTAATGTTATTATTGCTACACATGTTCCTTATGAATCAAAAACATCAACTGGATTGAAAGAAAAATCAACTTCTCTTAGAGGTAGATTATATTATTGGCAAAGTGAGGATTCTAGTGCAGCTTATTATTTCTCATCAGGCTCTAATATACAAATGAATCAATATTTAAATGATAATATTTACAATGGTTCCAAAGTAAAATATGTGTTAGCTGGGCATATGCATGGTGATTGGGGTGGAACTATTTCAAGTTCAGGATTAAAAGAACAAGTATTCAATCCAGCTTTTAATGGATATGTGGGTGTTATTCATTTAATACCAAGTTAATGAATTAAGAATTGAGGTGATAGTATGACTAAAATAATATTAATAATCATTTTATCTTTTGTTATACTATCACTACATGTTGATTTAAAAAAGTGGAAAAAATTAATTAAATATTTTACTTTTTTGTTTGTTATTGGCGTTGTATATGAATTTACTAATCACACTTTAGTGTCAGAAAACGTAGTAACTTTATATGGTGCCAGTGACTTTGAAAAATATGCTTCCTATGCACAAGAAACAATGAGAACGAATGGAGTTTATGCTTCTTTAACTTTAGCACAGGCAGCACAAGAGCAAGGTCTTAAAGTCCCTGCGACGAATAATTTATTTGGTATTAAAGCAGATTCTAGTTGGACTGGTAAAACAGCTGCTTTAAAAACAGAAGAGTGTAATTCAATTGATTGTTATGATACAACTGGGGTTTTCCGTGTATATGATAGTGTAGAAGGATCATTCACTGATCATGGTGACTGGTTAATTAATCGTTTTGCAAATAGAAGAGAGTTTGCTAGTGCAACTACATTGGAAGGACAATTAAAATCATTAAAAAGTAATCCTACAGCCCAATATGCGACTGACCCTAACTATTTGTGTTCTTTAGCGAATATTATAGCCCGTTATGATTTAACCAAATATGATGTGGGAATTACTTATAGTGGTAGAGGAATTACAATTGTTGGAGAACATATTGATAATTTTAGAATCGAAAATTGCGCCTCTATTAGTAGCAACACCACTAGCTATAATGCTCTTTTAAATTATAATCCAGGTACAACCTATACAGGAAATTATGAAAATGGGTATTTGTTTCAGCTATTGAAAATACCTGGCTCAACGAATAATTTCCTATTAAATGATTTAAAAAATGGTTATGATGATGAAGCGATTTCAGAAATATATAGCCGAGTAATGGAAAACGCAGGATATAGTAGTAGTGGTTTCTATGATTCCAATATTGATGCTGTTGGAGGAATAGATCCTGGTATTTATAGTGAATGGAAACAGTATGATTCTAGATGGGGAAGTATTCCTCTTGGTTCTTCTTCTACAAATATAAAAAAAGCAGGTTGTGCAGCTACTTCTGTAGCTATTCAAATTTCTCGTTCGGGAGTAAGTTTAGCTAGTGAATTTACAAGTATTTTGAATCCTGGTAGTTTTGTTTCTTATCTAAATGCTAGAGGAGGATTTACTTCAACAGGTGCGATTCATTGGGCAAGTGCTTCCAGTGTCGCTCCAAATTTCCGATATGTTGATCAAGTTGCTGTAAATGATAGCAATGTGTTACAAACAATATCAAGATATTTAAATTCAGGTAATTATTATTTAATAGCGCATTTAAGAGGCTCTAAAAAAAATAATACCAATAATCACTGGGTAGCAGTTACAGGAGTAACGTCAAATGATATTTATATTATTGACCCAGGTCGCAATGGTAATTCATTGGAAGATTCTTATGGCATTCATTATGTGGATCGTATATCTATTTATATAGTTAGCTAGGTGATAAAATGAAAAAAAATAATTTAATATTTGTCGGTATTATAGTAGTTGTGTACCTTGGAATAAGCTTTTTTATTAGTTTTTTAATTAATATCAATAAAATGTATATTGTTTTTCCTGATAACATTAATATAAAGTACGAGGGAAAGTGGAAAATATTTCAAGATGAAAAAACATTAAATAATCTTTACCAAATAGTGGACAGTGGAGATCTGATAAAAAAATCAAAACTATCAAAAAAAGATGATACCGTTTATGCTTCTGATACCTCTTTAGAGGATGATATAATAGCCTATAGAGGTAGCAAAATAACAAATATTGTATATCAACATGATGACGAATTAACAGAAACAGATTATCAATATTTGTCTAACTCTTTATATAAAAAAAATATATCTATCGATGTAAAACAAATTATAACAAAAAAATATAATATTGATTTGAATAATGATAGGGTAGATGAAACAATTTATGTTGTGTCCAACAATTATAATACAGATTTAGGAAAATTATTTTCAGGTATTCTTTTAAAGAATACAAATGAATGGATTGAGTTTAATGAATTTGAGTCTGAATATAAATCTTATGTACCATGTATTTACTTTGTGGATTTATATAAAGATCATTTAGCAGATATGATTATTAAAAATGTTTATTCAAGTCTTATTGGACAAGATGTTAAATTAATAAGTTTCAAAGATGATTTATCACACAAAATTCTATTTGAAGATAAATTAGTTGAGGAGGGAAATAAATGAAATTAAAGTTTAGAGCAGATCCTAAAGATTGGTTGATTTTTTGTTTATTTGCTATATTTTTACTATATTTTATTGCTATATCAGTAGGAAATGTTATTTTCCTAGTAAGAGGAATAGAACTTCCTGGTATGAATCCGATTCCTGCGTTTGAAGGTGATTTATTTCCTGTAACCATGATTATTTATCTCATTGTATTAATTATAGTTTTTACAAGTGTTTCTTCTTACTTTTTTGATAGAGAAAAGGGACTAGGTATTTCGACATCACCAAAAAAGGAAAAAGGTTATTCTAGATGGGCTACAGATAAGGAAATGAAACAACATTTAAAAAAAGTAGATCCTAAACTAGAAACAAGTGATGTGGCTGGAATTCCTTTAATTAATAATGGAAAAGAAATATGGGTAGATGCTGGAGAATGGCATAACTTAGTTATTGGTTCTACTGCATCTGGTAAAACAGAAAGTATTGTTCAACCAATGGTAAAGACTCTAGCAAAGGCTGGAGAATCTATGATTATTACGGACCCAAAAGGTGAAATTTATGAAAGAAATGCGAATGAATTAAGAGAAAAAGGATACAATATTGTACTTTTGAATTTCCGTAATCCACAAAATGGTAATTGTTGGAATCCATTAACTTTACCATATAGTTTATATAAGGCAGGTAACATTGATAAAGCAACAGAATTATTGGACGATTTAGCTAAAAATATCCTTTATGATGAATCAAGTAAAGGTCAAGATCCATTCTGGGAAAATACATCTGCTGATTATTTTACAGGTCTTTCACTAGCGCTTTTTGAAGACGCTAAAGAGGAACAAATTAACTTAAATACAATTAACTTAATGACAACAGTTGGAGAAGAAAAAATTGGTGGAACCACTATTATGAAAGAATATTTCAGTGATAAAGACCAATCTTCACCAGCTTATATTAACGTTGCTAGTACCTTAATGGCGCCAGCTGATACAAAAGGAAGTATCTTATCAGTATTTAAACAGAAAATAAAAATATTTTCCTCTAAACAAAACTTATCAGAAATGTTATCACATAGTGATTTTGAAATGGCTGATATCGGTAGAAAAAAGACAGCTGTATTCATTATTATCCATGATGAAAAAAAGACTTACCATCCACTTGCTACTATTTTTGTAAAACAATGTTATGAAACATTAGTAGATGTAGCATTTGAAAATGGTGGAAAATTACCTTTTAAAACAAACTTTATTTTGGATGAGTTTGCTAATATGCCTCCACTTAAAGATGCAGATGCTATGGTAACAGCGGCTCGTTCGAGATTAATTCGTTTTACCTTTATTATCCAAAACTTTGCTCAATTGACAGAAGTATATGGTAAGGAAAAAGGAGATACTATTAAAGGAAACTGTGGTAACTGGATTTATTTAATCAGTTCTGAATTAAGCGCTCTAGAAGAAATTAGTAAGATGTGTGGAGAAGTAAAATCTAAAAAAGATGATAAAACAGCTTCTACACCACTAATTACTGTTTCTGATTTACAACGTTTACCAATGTATACTATGGTTATTTTAAGAACTAGGGAAATGCCATTTAAAACCAAAATGGTACCGGCTTGGAAAATGGATAAAGAAGGTATGTGGGGAAAAAATTATCCAAAAGCTACTTATCCACAAAGGGAAAAAGGAAAAATACAATTATTTGATATCAAAAAAGTAGTGGAGGAAAAAAGACAAAAGAAAATAGATGAAATGTTAGGATCTGATTTACCAAAAATGCCGAATATGCCTGGTATGCCTGGTATTCCTAACATGCCACCTTTCAACCCATTTGAAAATAATAAAAAATCAGCGCCTAATTTTGATGAAATTGTAAAGAAAATAGATGCTAAAATAGCAGAGTTAGAAGAAGAAGAAAAACAAGAAAAATTAAAAGAAGAACAAAAGAAACAAGAAAAGAAAGTAGAAAAAGTAATAGAACCAGAAAAAGAAGAACCCATTACATTTAAACAAGAAGAAGTAACAGATGATCAATTTTTCGATGATTTCTTTGCTGATGATGAATAATCATCAGTTTTTTTAGATATTTTTTTCAAAAGTAGTAATCATACTTTTGAAAGGTGAAAAATGTTAAAATGATATTATATTAACTTTATTAAAAATAGTTTGTAACAATAGAGTCTTTTTTACATATACTATACTAGGTGATTAAAGTGTCAAGCATTACCATTGATGAGTTGATACCAATGATCGATAAAGTTAATATTATAGATATAAGAAGCGTTCAAAGTTACAATAATAATCATATTGGGGATGCAATTAATATTCCTTTTGAAAAACTAATTGTATCTCCTCATACATATTTAAATCCATTAAAAAAATATTTCCTTTACTGCAGATGTGGATTAACCAGCAAGAAAGCCTGCCAGATTTTAACAAATTTGGGTTATAAAGTAGTAAATATTGAAGGTGGATATGAAGAATGGATTTTAAGGAGATAAAAAAATCTAAGAAAAACTTAGATTTTTTGTATGATTTAATTTATTTACTTATTTTAAAATATAATATATAATAGTTACAGTAGGTGATGCTATGAAAAAAGGTTTTACTTTAGTGGAATTATTAGGAATATTTTCTATTATGGCAGCTATATTCATATTAGCTGTTCCAGCCATTACAAATTTATTAAAAAAAGCAACGGAAAATGAATTTTATACTTTTGAAGAAAATGTCTTTTTATCAGCAGAAGCATATATATCAAATAATAAAGATAGTTATCCGGAATTAAGAGAGACTAATAAAAAAACATATGTAACAATAGAAACACTATTAAATGCAAATTATTTAAACAGTACTTTAATGAACCCAGCAACAAAAAAGAAAACAAGTGAAGAAACAAGAAATGTTATTATTGTTTATATGGATCAAAAAGGATTATATGTTTACGAATTAATTAGTAATGTAAAAGATGAAGAAACAGCAGCAATTAAATCATATGAAGCATTAACAAGCAATCCAACAGCTTCAGAAAAAGCTAGTGTACAAGCTAAAATAGATGCTCTACCAAATGGCTCTATTAAAGAAGCATTACAGAATAAAATAGGAGAATGATATGAAAACAATTCAAGATTTTGATTTAAATAATAAAAAAGTAATTATTCGTGTAGATTTCAATGTTCCACATAAAGGCGATCAAATTACAGATGATAATCGCATTAAAATGAGTTTGGAAACCATACAATACGCTTTATCAAAAGGCGCTAAAGTGATTTTGATGTCCCATTTAGGAAGAGTTAAATCAGAAGAAGATAAAATAGAAAATAATTTAGAAATCGTATTACCAAGATTAGAACAATTATTAAATCAAAAAGTACTTTTTTCGTCTGTGACAAGAGGTCAAGAATTAGAAGAAAAAGTAAACCAATTAAAACCAGGACAAGCTTTACTAGTTCAAAATACTAGATATGAAGACTTAGATGGCAAAAAAGAAAGTTCTAATGATTTAGAACTTAGTAAATATTGGGCTAGTTTGGGAGATATTTTTATTAATGATGCTTTTGGAACATGTCATAGAAGTCATGCTTCAAATGTTGGAATTGCAAGTCTTTTACCATCTGGAATTGGTTTTTTAGTGGAAAAAGAACTAAAGGCATTAGATATGAAAAATGCAGAAAAACCTCTTTCTATTATATTAGGTGGTTCTAAAGTGAGTGATAAAATTTCTTTAATTGAAAATTTGGCTCAAATAGCAGATTATATTTTAATTGGTGGTGGAATGGCTTATACTTTTTTGAAAGCAAGTGGTATTGAAATAGGATCTTCTTTGCTAGATGAAGACAGTATTCCTTTTTGTCAAAAAATGCTACAACAATATTCTGATAAGATTATTTTACCTATTGACAGTGTCAATGCAGTAGAAATCAAGGAAAATACAGAATATAGGGAATGCTTTATTAATGAAATTAAGCCAAATGAAATAGGCTTAGATATTGGATATAATACAGTAAAACTATTTCGCTCTTATTTGGAAAAAAGTAAAACTATTATTTGGAATGGTCCTGTAGGAATGTTTGAGGTAAAACCTTTTGATCAAGGTACAAAAGCAATTTGTGAAGTATTAAAAAATATACCAGCAAAAAAAATCGTAGGTGGTGGGGATACTGCAAGTGCTGTTATTCAATTAGGATATCAAAATATTTTTGATCATATATCTACTGGTGGCGGAGCATCATTAGAGTTATTAGAAGGTAAAAAGTTGCCAGGAGTTGAAGTTATTTATGAAAAAAAACATCATTAATATATGTATTTTGTCTATTATTACTATTATTGTATTATATTTTTCATTAAAAGGACATTTTTTAGAAATTATGGAAACCATTAAAAATATGAATTTTTTGTTATTCATTTTATCTATTTTTATTTTTGTTGGTTACATTTTTTTAAAAAGTGTTGTAATGAAATGGATTGTCCGAAATTTTAAGGAAGATTATAAAGGAACACAAGCTTTTAGAATGGGACTTGAAACAAATTTCTTTCATGCTATTACACCTTTTTCCACAGGTGGACAACCATACGAAGTATATCGTTTAGCAAAAGATGGTGTTAGTGTCATTCATTCCGCTAATATATCTGTTCAAAACTTTATTATTTATCAAACAGCTTTGGTTCTACTTGGTATATTTGCTTTGATATATAATCATTTTATGAATTTGTTTGAAGATATAGCTTTATTAAAAAATTTAGTAGCAATCGGTTTTACAATTAACTTTTTTGTTATTGTTATTTTATTTGCTATCTGTTTGTTTAAAAAAATGAATAAAATCATTATCAATTTTTTTATTTCTATTCTAAGTAAAATTAAGATGATTAAAAACAAAGAAAAAACACAAAAAAAAGTAGAAAAATATTTATCTGATTTTGATGAAGGAGCTCGTGTTTTATTACAAAATAAAAAACGTTTCATTTATTTAGTTTTTTTAGAATTATTAGCATTGCTTTTATTATATTTTATCCCTTATATTTTAATAAAAGGAGTAGGAATCCAAGAAAATATTTCTATTATAACAGTAATTGTTACTAGTGCTTATGTTATGTTAATTGGTTCTTTTGTGCCAATACCAGGTGGTACAGGTGGTTTAGAATATGGATTTATTGCTTTTTTTGGTAACTTCATAAGTGGACCAATTTTAAATGCACTTATGTTATTATGGCGTTTTGTTACCTATTATTTTGGTATGATACTTGGGGCAGTTATATTAGGACTTAGAAAGAAGGAATAATATGCGAATTGGCATTTTTACTGACACTTATCCACCCTATATTAATGGTGTATCGACAAGTATTTGTATGTTAGAAAAAGCTTTACGACAAAAAGGTCATCAAGTTTATATTGTTACAGTGAATACAGAAAATATGAAATATAAGTATGAAAATGATGGTAAAATTATTCGTATTCCGGGCATTCCTATTGGTATATATGATTATCGATTAACTGGAATTTATCCTATTCGCGTCATTAATAAAATTAAAAAATGGAATTTAGATGTTATTCATTCTCATACTGAATTTGGGGTTGGAACATTTGCTAGAATTATAGCAAAACAATTTCATATTCCCCTTGTCCACACTTATCATACTATGTATGAAGATTATGTACATTATATTACACATGGTTATTTTGATAAATCTAGTAAAAAATTAGTGGAATATTTTACCAAATTTTATTGCGACAAAACAGCCAGTGAATTAATTGTACCTAGTAAAAAAACTTACAATTTGTTTAAAGACAAATATAAATGTGATAAAAATATTTATATTGTTCCTACTGGAATGGATGTAGAAAATTTTAATAGGGATATTTTAGATATAAAAAAAATTCAATTGATAAAAAAACAATACAATATTGCAGAATCTGATTTTGTTATTTTGTTTGTAGGCAGATTGGCACAAGAAAAAAATATTGAGTTTTTATTAAATGCACAAGTCTCATTACAAAAAAAATATCCAGAATTGAAGCTACTAATTGTCGGTGATGGACCAGATCATGAAAAATATGAAAAAATAGTAAAGAAAAATAAACTAGTAGAAAAAATTATTTTTACAGGAGCTGTTCCACGAGATGAAATGCCTTATTATTATGCATTAGGAAATGTTTTCGTAACCGCAAGTCAATCAGAAACACAAGGATTAACAATTATTGAAGCAATGGCTTCTAATTTACCTGTGGTGGCAATTGATGATGAAAGTTTTTCTAACATTGTAGTATCTGGTTTAAATGGTTATCTATTTCAGAAAAAAAGTGATTATATAAAGGATATTTCTTTGTTAATAGAAGATAAAACATCTTATATACAGATGTGTAAACAAGCTAAAATTACATCATTAGAACATTCTTTAAAGTATTATGCTGAAAAGCTATTAGATGTATATCGTATTGCTATAGCAAAAAAGAAAAAAGAAAGCTTTTTAAAAAAAATAGCAAACAAAATAAAGAGGGGATAATGTGAAGTCATTTCTAATAGTGGCAAATTTAAAAATGAATTTGTCAGCAAAACAACTAATACCATATTTAAATAAGATAAATTCTTATTCAAAAAACAATTTAGTTATTTGCCCAACCAGTATTTATATTCCATATTTTTTAAAACATTCTTATAAGGTTGGTATTCAAAATATTTTTTATGAGAATGAGGGATCTTATACAGGAGAGATATCTCCTTTTCAAGCATCTTCTATTGGTATTGAGTATGCTATTGTAGGACATAGTAATCGTAGAACTCTTTTTCATGAAACGGATTTAGAAATCCATAAAAAAATCATGAAATGTTTAGAAAATAAATTAAAGGTAGTTGTTTGTATAGGAGAAACATTAGAAGAAAAAAATATGATGAAAACGTCTAATGTATTAAAAAAGCAAATAATGATGGATTTAAGAGGCATTCAAGATTTATCTAATGTTTATATTGCTTATGAACCAGTATGGGCAATTGGGAGTAAAAAAGTACCAAGTAATCAAGATATAAAAGACACGGTGAATTATATTAAAGAACTTGTGATGGAATTAAATCAATATGAAAATGTCAAAGTATTATACGGTGGTAGTATTGATGAGGAAAATATTGAGCTTATCACTAAGATTTCCAATATAGATGGAATTCTACTTGGAAATAGTGCTTTAAATGCGGAACAATTATTAACCATTATGAAAAAATGTAAGTGATCCTTACATTTTTAATTTATTTAAAACAATCATTCGACAAAAGTTTACAAAATGTACTCTAGTATTTTAAAATGAATTGCGCTATAATAACAGCATGGTAGTACTACGGAAAGGAAGAAAGCATGGAAGATATCAAAGTACTAATCATTGATGATAATACATCATTAATTGAAATGGTAAAAGAGTATTTTGCTGGTAGTAGTATTTGTATAAAATATGAAGCTTATAATGGGCTTGATGGAATGAATATATTAGAAAATAACCTAAACGATATTGATATTGTTTTATTAGATTTAATTATGCCAAAAAAAGACGGAATTTATGTCTTAGAAGAAATGAAAAAGAAAAACATTACCAAAAATGTTATAGTAGAAACTAGTTACAACGCAAGTGACGTAATTAGACAAGTTTCTGAATTTGGTGTTAGTTATTTTATATTAAAACCTTTCGATTTAGAAGATTTAGAAAAAAGAATGTATGAAGTGGTTCATAAAAATACCAAAAATAAAAATATTGACTTTACAACAAGTAACTTGCAATTATCCATCACAAAAGTTTTACATGAACTTGGTATACCATCTCATATAAAGGGATATCAATACATTCGAGAAGCAATTGGTATTATTTATAATAGACCAGAAATTATAGGAGGAATTACAAAAGAATTATATCCAGAATTAGCCAATAAATTTGATACAACCGTTTCTAGAGTAGAAAGAGCAATCCGTCATGCGATAGAAGTTAGTTGGAATAGAGGAAATTATTACTTGATGGAAGAGATATTTGGACATAGTGTAGATATTGATAAAGCAAAACCAACCAATTCAGAGTTTATGGTAACAATTGCAGATAAATTAAAACTAGAAGGAAATAAAATAGGAATTCATTAAGGCGTTAAAATGTAACGCTTTTTTGTTTACTAAAAAATTTTCACTTTTTAACTATTTCAAAAAAATAGCATCTATGATATAATCAATTCGTAGAATGAGGAGGTTATTATGACATTTGATAGTATAATTAGTTTATTAACCAAATTATTGGATGTATTATTAGTGTGGCTAGTACTATACTATATTTTAAAAAATTTAAGAAAAAATGTAAAAATGGTTCTAATATTTAAAGGAATATTAATTTTAATCGTATTAAAGTTAATTAGTGACATCTTTGATTTAGTAACCATTGGGTATTTACTAGACTATGTAATTACTTGGGGACCACTTGCTTTAATTGTTATTTTTCAACCTGAAATTAGAAATGTATTAGAGTATTTAGGTAGAAGTCAATTATTAGGTCGTCATAAAGTGTTAACAGTAGATGAACGTGAAAAAGTAGTTTATGAAATTGTAAATGCTATGGAAGTGTTAAAAAAAGAAAGAATTGGGGCTTTAATGGTTATTGAAAGAGATAATTCTTTAAGTGACTATATTGAAAGATCAAAGAAAATATATGCAGATATTTCTTCTGATTTGTTAGTAGCTATTTTCTTTCCAAACAATCCATTACATGATGGTGGTGTTATTATTCAAGGAGATAAAATTACCAGTGCTGGTGCTGTTTTCCCAACAAGCGATAGTTTGAAAATTAGCAAGCGTTTAGGAACTAGACATAGAGCAGCTCTTGGTATATCAGAAACCGGCGATTGTATTGCTCTAGTTGTTTCAGAAGAAACAGGAAGATTATCGATTGCGATGAATGGAGAATTAAACTATAACTTAACTTTGGATGAAGTAAAAATGATTCTTCTAGAAGAACTACGTCCTAAAAAATCTATTCTAATAGATGAGGAGGAAGAAACAGATGAAGAAAATAATAAAGGCAATTAGTATTTTTTGCAAAAATGTGATTAGATTAATTGATCAAAAAATAGTAGTACCGATTACTAAATTAATTGTTTTAATCACATCGAAATTTAGTAGTTCCAGTCGTTTTATTGAAAATTGGTTAACCAAAAAGAATACACTATTATTTATTTCTTTATTTTTAGCCATTACTTTATTTATTGTAATTGACCAAAAAATCTTAGTATTTACAGATAACACAGCAGAGGTTTTAAAAAATCAACCAGTAGATATCATTTATAATGAAGAAGCCTATGTAGTAGAAGGATTACCTGAAACAGTAGATATTACTTTAATCGGTAGTAAAACCGATTTATATATTGCAAAACAATCTTCTTCTCAAAAAGTAACAGTAGATCTAAGTGGATTAAAACCAGGTACTCATAAAGTTAATATTACTTATTCACAAAATGCAGGGAATATTGAATATATGGTAAATCCTAGTGTAGCAACTGTTATTATTTCACAAAAAGTATCTGAAACAAGAACTTTATCTGTAGACATTATAAATAAAGATAAATTAGACTCTACTTTAACAATTAAAAATATTAACTATGATACGGATAAAATTGTTATAAAAGGTTCTGAAAAAACATTGAAAAAAGTAGCAACTGTAAAAGCATTAGTAAATGTAAATGATATTGTATCTCAACAAGTTGGAATAACAACCGTTAAAGATGTTCCACTTATTGCGTATGATGAAAATGGAAATGTGGTGGACGTAGAAATTGTTCCACAAAAAATAGATGTAGAGTTAGAAATTGCCTCACCTAGCAAGGAAGTTCCAATTAAAGTAATTCCAAAAGGTGAAGTATCCTTCGGTCTTGCTATTAGCTCTATGAATGTTAGTGAAACAAAAGTAACCGTTTATGGTGATGAAGAAACATTAGCTTCTTTAACATCTATTCCAGTAGAAATTGATGTAAATGGTTTGCAAGAAAATAAAGAATACAAAGTAGAACTATCAAAACCAGTTGGCATTAATTCTTTATCTGTTAATAATGTGACAGTTACAGTTGGACTTGGCGAAATATCTTCTAAAGACATTTCAGGAGTTGGTATTACACCGATGAATTTAGGAGATAATTATAAAGCTCAATCAGTTAGTGAAGCAGCTGCAACCGTAACCGTAAATGTGAAGGGTGTTCGTAATGTTATCGATAACATATCTTCTTCAGATATCAAAGCTTATGTAGATTTATCTGGATTAACAGAAGGTGAACACGAGGCAGATGTATTAGTAGAAGGAAATGATTCTAGGGTAACGTATACTTCTAAAACAAAGAAAGTAAAAATTATAATATCAAAAAAATAACTTTAAAAACTAAAGTTATTTTTCTATATGATCAAATAAAAGTCCAATATTAACTAATGCACATATACCTACAATAATATAAATAATTCTAGGTATAATAAGCATATTGCTAAATAATGATTCTAATGGATTATAGTTAAACAAACCAATAATTCCCCATAATATTCCGCCAATAATAGTAAAAATAAGCGCTATTTTTTGTAATGCTTCCATAAAAACTCCTTTCTATATTACATAAGATGAACAAAAAGTAAAAAAATATTCATATTGCCTATCAAAAACCGTATAATTAAGTGAAGTTAATGATGGGGTGAAAAAAATGAAAAAGAAAATTATATCTCTTGCCTTATTAATTTTTTTAGCAACTGGTTGTTTTAAAAAAGGCAATGAAGATATCATCAACAGTTTAAACAAAAAAATTGATGGAATAGAAACTTATTATATTAAGGGAGAATTAGAAATCATTAATAATGAAGATAGTTATCTCTATAATGTAGAAGTAGCTTATCAAAAAGAAGATAAATTTAAAGTAGATCTAGTTAATAAAACCAACAATCATGAACAAATTATTTTGAAAAATAGTGAAGGCGTTTATTTGCTAACACCATCTTTGAATAAAAGTTTTAAATTTCAAAGTGATTGGCCATACAATAATTCTCAAATTTATTTACTACAGACTCTTTTAAAAGATATCAAAAATGATGAAGAAAAATTAGTAGAACAAGTAGATGGTGGTTATAAAATAACAACCAGTGTTAATTATTCTAATAACCACAATTTAGTAAAACAACACATCTATGTAGATGATAAAGCTAATATCACGAAAGTAGAAATAGTAGATAGTAATGATATTGTTAAAATGAAAATGAATTTTGAAAAAATTGATTTATCAGCTACTTACAAAAATGATTATTTTGATTTAAATGCTAATATGAAGAACGCAGAAACAGCCACAACATCCAAAGAAATAGAAGATGTTATTTATCCTATGCATGTTCCAGCTAATACTTATTTAAAAAGTCAAGATACTATAAATTTAGATGATGGCGAAAGAATTATTTTAACATTTGCTGGCGAAAGTCCATTTACCATCATAGAACAAACAGTAACCGTAACAGATGACTATGAAATGACTACTGTATATGGTGATCCAGAATTATTAGTAGATACTATAGGAAGTGTTACTACAAATTCGGTAAGTTTTATTAGTAATGGGATAGAATACTACGCTGTTTCAGAAGTATTAGATCAGAATCAATTATTAGAAGTAGCAAAATCTATTAGTGTACTTCCAGTTGGAAAATAGATGAAAAATCTATTTTTTTTCTTGAAACAATGTTATAATATTATTGTTTGATAACAGAGGAGGATTTATACATGGAAAGTGAATATAAAATAGAAAATTTAATTAAAATCATCATTATTGTTCTTTTAATAGCTGGTATATTTTATGGATTAACAATATTGATTACTAAAAACAAAAAAAATACATCTAGTAGCACAGACAATACAACAAATACAGATATTCAATATACTGAAATTTTACTTGGGTCTTTATACAATCAAAAAGAAAATGAATATTATGTGTTAGTGGAAACAGAAAGTGATTATTTAACACTAAGTAGTATTGTAAATACTTATCATAAAAAAGCAGAAGCAATTAAACTATATATTAGTAATTTAGATGATGCTATGAATAAAAAATATAAAGGTGAAACAAGCAACTTTGAAAATCAATATCCAACTTTTTCAAAATCTACTCTATTAAAAATTGCGAATGGTGAGATAGTAGAACATATAGAAGGAACTAGTGATATTCAGAAAAAATTAGCAGAATAGGTGATAAAATGAAAAAAAATTTTAATTATAAAGAAGTAATTTTTTTAGTCATATTAACTTGTGTAGTTAGTCTTTGGATGGGAAATGCAATTAAGCTAAACAAAATAGAGCCTAAAACAGAATCAGATGATTATTTAAAAGAATTTGAAGAAAACTACCAATATATATTAGATAATTATTACGACGAAGTAAATAAAGAAGCAATTATAAAAGGTGCTATCAGTGGAATGGTAAATGCCCTTGGTGATGACTATTCGGTAGCTATTAACGATGAGAGCAGCAATAATTTCAATACAAGATTAACAGGAAGTTATAGTGGAATTGGAATTGAAATAGTTAATGATAATAATTACAATATTATTATTAGTGATGTTTTTGAGGATACACCGGCTGCAAAAGCAGGATTAAAGGTGATGGATGTTATTTTATCTATAGATGATGTTGATTTTTCCAATAAAAAGACAAGTGAATTAACCGACTATATAAAAGAAAGTAATAAAGAAAAATATATAATCAAAGTCAAAAGAGGAACAGAAGAACTTAGTTTTGAAATCGAAAGACAACTTATTCAAATTAAATCTATTTATTCAGAGCTAAAAGAAATAGATGATCATAAAATAGGGTATATCTATATATCTGTGTTTGCTAGTAATACTGCCGATCAATTTAAAGCTGCTGTAGAATCATTAGAAAAACAGGGAATGGATTCTTTAATAATTGATGTACGCTATAATACAGGGGGTCACTTAACGAGTGCTGTTGAGATTTTATCTTATTTATTAAGTTCCGACAAAGTAATTTATCAAATAGAAAGTAAAGGTATTACAACGAAATATTATTCAAAGGGATCTGAAACCAAAACATATCCAATCGTAGTATTACAAAATAAAAACAGTGCTTCAGCTTCTGAACTTTTAAGTGCAGCCTTAAAAGAAGAATATGGTGCAACGATAATAGGAGAAGTTAGTTATGGTAAAGGCACTGTTCAAGAATTGGTAACTTTAACAGATGGAACTCAGTATAAGTTTACAACCAAAAAATGGTTAACTCCAAAAGGCAACTGGATTAATGGCGTTGGTGTATCTGTAGATATAGAAGAAGCTTTATCAAAAGAGTATGAGAATAATCCAACAGAAGAAAATGATAATCAATTACAGAGAGCTGTTCAATATTTAAAAGAAACTGATTAATTCAGTTTCTTTTGACGTTATTATGAAAATGCGTTATAATGACAACTGAGGGATGTTTATGAATAAAATATGTATAGGAGATCACTACCAAATTCAATGTTATAAACATAATGGAAAAATACATCGTTCTTGGAGTGAGGCTGTGGTGTTAGATGTAAAAAAAGATTATATCGTATTTGGAAATAATAAAGCGCTAGTCATAGAGTCAGATGGTAGAACTAGAAGAACAGGTGAACCAGCTGTAATGTATTTTTTCAAAAATAAATGGTTCAATATAATAGCACAATTAAAAAAAGATGGCATATCTTATTATTGTAATATAGCAACACCATTTATTATAGAAGAAGGAACAGTCAAATATATTGATTATGATTTAGATTTGAGAATCTATAATACAGGTGAATATAAAATATTAGATAAAATGGAATATAAATATCATAAAAAATTGATGGGATATTCTGATGATTTAGATAAAGCAATTAAAAATGGTTTAGCTGAATTAATTGAATTATATGAAAATGGTTCATCTTTGTTCGCAACAGAACCTAATTTAAAATATTATGAAGAATATTTAAAAGTGAAAAAAGATAGTAATAAATAATGAAAAAAAGAATAAAATAAATTAGATAAGAAAAAAATAAATTTTTATCAAAAAAAGCTTGACTTAATATATCCAATTTGATATATTAGTTGTGCTTTCAACGAAAGGGCATAAAAATAATAAAAATTGAATCAATTAAGCCAATAAAAAAAGTTAAAAAAACTTCAAATAACTATTGACTTAATCAAATCAATTTGATATATTAGTAGTGCTTTTCACGGAAACGTTGCGTTATGTATCAAAAAATGTCGAAAGTTAAAAAAAGTTAAAAAAACTTCAAATAACTATTGACTTAATCAAATCAATTTGATATATTAGTAGTGCTT
>URZL01000007.1 GCA_900552335.1 uncultured Mycoplasmatota bacterium
AAGTAATTTAAATAACTATGCTTTACAAAGCGAATTAGATAAAACAAATACAAACGTGGAAAATTTATCTAGTTTAGTAAGTAGTAATCAATCTAATATAACAAATTTACAAGCAGATGTAACCAACATGAAAGAAAGTATTAAAACTGATTATAAAGTTGTCAATTTAGTTTCAACTGGCAAAGAACAAGAAATTTTGACTTATCATATACCACAGTGTAAATGGTATATCCTATCAGCTCGAGCAGTGTTTAATTATTCAACGGTTTCTTATGTTAAAATTGCAGATGCAAATGGTCTTTCTCTTGCCTATATGGATAATAGCACTTATCCAACTGCTGTATACATGGATTTTTATGGAAATCGTGATATTAAAGTGTATGCTAAATGGGTAAATGCTACAAGTCAAACAAATGAAGTAACTGTTAGATTAGTTTATGCTGTATAAAAAGTCAAAACTTCTAACAAAATGAGTTGACAATAGAGCTATTTTATCATATAATCAACTTATTGAAATTCAATAACTTTGAAAGAGAAAAGTATTATATACCTCTTTATAAAAGCGAGTTAGAGACGGTGAAAGCTAACAATAAAAGTATATAAGAAAAACACTCTAGAGTTGCTTAGATGAACAAAGTAGTTTAAGCCGGAAAGTAATCCGTTATCACATTACTAGGTTTAATAGAATTGAGAGATCACGAAAGTGATAATTAGGGTGGTACCGCGGATACAACAGTAATTCGTCCCTTGTGGATGTATTACTGTTTTTTATTGCCTAAAGGAGGAAATTATGAAGAAATTTACAAGTGAAATGGTAGATGACTATGCAGAAAAATTATTAATAGGACTAACAAAGGAAGAAAACAAAATGGTATTAGATGAATTTGAAATTATTGATCAAAATATTGATATTATCAATCAAATTCCAAATATCAGTGAAGTAGAACCAATGACACATTGTTTAGACAATTTTGAATATGAATTAAGAGAAGATGTAATAGAAGAATCGGTTCCAATTGAAGAATTGTTACAAAACTGTGATGACACAATGGATAGAGAAGTACAAGTACCAAAGGTGGTGGAATAATATGTATATGAATAAAAGTATAAAAGAAATACATGAAGCATTACAAAAAAAAGAAATTACTAGTGAAGAATTAATAAAAGAATCTTTACAAAAATCACATGAATTACAAGAAAAATGCAATGCTTTTGTCACAATATTGGATGAAGCAAAAGAAATAGAAGTAACAGAGGATTTACTATCAGGTATTCCATATGGTATTAAGGATAATTATAGTACCAAAGGAATTCTAAGTACCGGTTCTAGTAATACACTAAAAGATTATATTCCATTTTTTACAGCAACTGCTATTTCCAATCTAGAAAGTCATGGAGCAGTAGCTGTCAATAAAACAGTAATGGATGAATTTGGTATGGGTGGAACAGGAACAACAGGACACACTGGTGTTGTAAGAAACCCTTGGGATAAAACTAGAATGTGTGCTGGATCTAGTGCTGGATCTGCTTGCGCTGTAGCTGCTGGTGTTTATCCTTATGCAACAGGAAGTGATACTGGAGATTCCATTCGAAAGCCTGCCGCTTATTGTGGTATTGTAGGATATAAACCAACATATGGAATGATTTCCAGATATGGACTATTTCCTTTTGCTTCTAGCTTAGACCATTGTGGTGTATTAACTCGTAACGTAGAAGATGCTGCCATCGTAGTAGATGCTATGAAAGGAATTGACAAAAATGATATGACCAGTTGGGATTCTAAAAATGTTCATTTATTAGCATCTCTAACGGGAAATGTAAAAGGTAAAAAATTATGTTATATTAAGGAAATTTGCGACATTTCAAATTATCCAGATGCTAGTGAAGAATTAAAAGAACATTTAGAAAATTTCAAAAAAACAGTAGATTTAGCTATATCACTTGGAATGGAAGTAGAAGAGGTATCTGTAGATCAAACTTTACTAAATGCCGTAGCCTCTACTTATGTTGTTATTTCTTGCGCTGAAGCAACTTCTAATATGTCTAACCTAACAGGATTTATTTTTGGACCTAGAGGGGAAGGAAAAACTTATATTGAACAAATGAAAGATTATCGTACCAAAGGTTTTTCTCCATTAATCAAAAGAAGATTTGTAATAGGTTCTTATGTACTACAAGCTGAAAATAAAGATAGATATTTTCATAATGCACAAAGAGTAAGAAGATTACTAGTAGATACATGGAATAAATTATTTGAAAAATATGATGCTGTAATTTTACCAGTAGGAAGTGGACCTGCTAAACATTTAGATGGTTCATTAGATATTTTGGATAAAAATACAGTAGCGTTGGAAGAACATTTACAAATTGGAAATTTTGGCGGTTATCCATCTATAACGATTCCAAATGGATTTATAGATCATATGCCAGTAGCTTTTAATATTACAGGTAAATGTTACGATGATGAAAATGTTTTAAATATTGCCTATGCTTTTGAAAATGCCATGGAATATAAAAACCAAATCGCAAAGGAGATGAAATAATGGAAAAATATAAAGTATTAATTGGACTTGAAATGCACTGTGAAATCAGTGAAACAAAATCAAAAGTATTCTCAAGTGCTAGAAACTCTTATAGTGAAATTCCAAACTCTAATATTAGACCAGTCGATATGGCATTTCCAGGTACTTTACCAGTTGTGAATAAAGAGGCTGTAAAAAAAGCATTGATGGCAAGCATTATTTTAAATTGTAAACAACCAGAATATATTTATTTTGAAAGAAAAAATTATTATTATCCTGATCTACCAAAAGGATTTCAAATTACTCAAGAAACCAAACCAGCGCCAGTTGGTATTTATGGAAACTTAACTTATGATGTAAATGGTGTGGAAAAAACAGTTCGCATTAATAATATCCACTTAGAAGAAGATGCTGCTTCCTCTAATCATTTTTCAAGATACTCAACAATTGATTATAATAGAGCAGGAGTTCCTTTGCTAGAACTTGTAACAGAGCCAGATTTACATTCTGCAGAAGAAGCAGTAGCTTTTCTAGAAACTATGAGAACAATTTATCAATACGCTGGAATTAGTGAAGCAGATAGTAAAAAAGGACAAATTAGATGTGATGTTAACGTTTCTATCATGAATGCAGATAAAGACGAAAAGGATCCAAAAAACTGGGGAACAAAAATTGAAATAAAAAATGTGAATTCCTTTGGTGGTGTAAGAGATGCTATTAACTACGAAATAGAAAGACAAATCGAAGCAAAAGAAGATGGAACTTATGATCAAATGGAACAACAAACAAGACGTTGGGATGAAGAATCAGCTACTACTATTTACATGCGTAGCAAAGTGGATGCAATTGATTATAAATATTTTGTAGAACCAAATATACCAAAATTTAAATTGTCTCAAGAATGGATAAAAGAAATTAGCGATTCCATTCCTGAACTAGCAAATTCTCGTCGTGATAGATATAAAAATGAATATCATTTATCTGATTATGATGCTACTATCTTAGTAAAAGAAAAAGCAGTTTCTGATTATTTTGATGAAACGGTTAATTTAGGAGCAGATCCTAAAATGGCATCAAACTGGATTACAAGTATTATTTTGGGATATATTAACAAAAATGATTTAACTATTCATGAATTATATTTAAGACCAAATATGTTAAAAAATCTAATAGAATTAGTTAGTGAAGCCAAAATTTCTTCTAAACAAGGAAAAGAAGTATTATATCGTTCCTTAGATGAAAAGAAAGAACCTACTAAAATTGTAGAAGAGGAAGGTATGAAACAAATTGGTGGAACAGATGAAATTTTGAAAGTGGTAACAGAAGTTCTAGATGAACAACCACAAGGAATTGAACAATATAAAAATGGTAGAACCAATATTGTTGATTTCTTAGTAGGTCAAGTTATGAAAAAAACAAGAGGTCAAGCAAATCCAGCTATGGCAAGAAGTATGATGATAGAAGAGATTGAAAAGAGGTAACTTATGAGACTTGTTACATTATTTAAAAAGATCGAAAATTATATAGATCAAGAAATAGAATTATCTGGATGGATTAGAAATCATAGAAAACAAGCTTATTTTGGATTCATTGATTTTTCAGATGGAACAACATTTAAACATTTGCAATTAGTTTATACAAATGAATTAAGCAGTTTTGAAGAAAATTCCAAATTACATATTGGTTCTGCTATAAAAGTAGTTGGTACTTTGGTAAAATCAGTGGGAGCTGGACAAGAATATGAAGTAAATGTAAAAAGTATCACATTACTAGGAGATTGTAGTGAAGATTATCCACTACAAGCAAAAGGTAGACCAACTAGAGAATATTTAAGGGAAATCGCTTATTTACGTCCTCGTACGAATTTATTTCAAGCTGTTTTTAGAATTCGTAGTGTAGCTGCTATGGCTATTCATACTTACTTTCAAGAAAGAAATTATTTGTATGTTCACACCCCTTTAATTACTACAACAGACTGTGAAGGATCTGATCAAATGTTTAAAATTACAACATTTGACTTAAACAACATACCAAAGGTAGATGGAAAAGTGGATTATAAACAAGACCTATTTGGTAAAAAAGCTTATGTAACGGGAACGGGTCAGTTACATGGAGAAGCATTCGCAATGGCTTTTAATAACATTTATACATTTGGCCCAACTTTCAGAACAGAAAATTCGAATACAAAAACACATGCAAATGAGTTTTGGATGATTGAACCAGAAATTGCTTTCTGTGATTTAGAAGGATTAATGGATGTTGAAGAGGAAATGTTAAAGTTTGTGGTCAACTATGTTTTAGAAAAATGTCCAGATGAATTACAATTTTTAGATAACTTTGTAGAAAAAGGTTTATTAGATAAATTAACAAAATTAGTACATTCTAATTTTAAAAGAATTACTCATGAAGAAGCCATTACCATTTTAAAAGAAGCAAAAATGAATTGGGAATTCGAACCAAATTATGGAGAAGATATTGCCAAAGAACATGAAAAATACATTACGGAATATTTCAATGGACCAGTTTTTATCACCAATTGGCCAAAAGATATTAAGGCATGGTATATGAAAGTAAACAGCGATGATAAAACAGTAGCAGCAGTTGACTTAGAAGTACCTGGTGCTGGAGAATTAATGGGTGGTTCACAAAGAGAAGAAAATTATGAAAAATTAATTCAAAGATGTGATGAATTAGGTGTAGATAAAGAACCAGTAGATTGGTTTATTAATTTAAGAAGATTTGGTGGATGTGTCCATTCTGGATTTGGTATGGGATTTGAAAGATTATTAATTTACTTAACAGGTGTAGAAAATATTAGAGATGTAATTCCATTTCCAAGAACACCAAATTCATGTGATTTTTAAGGAGAATTTTTATGGAAAATAAATATAGAACTTGTTATGCTGGAAAAGTAACAGATTCTCATATTGGCTCTACTATTCGTTTAGCTGGATGGGTTGAGAATATTAGAGATCATGGTGGTGTTATTTTTGTTGACTTAAGAGATGAGACAGGTACTGTTCAATTAGTTAGCAACGATGATTCTAAATTTTTGAAGTTAACAAAAGAATCAGCTATAACAGTTAGTGGTAAGGTAAGAAAAAGAGATGAAGAAGACTATAATCCTCATATTGAGACTGGTACTTTAGAAGTTTTGGTGGATGAGTTAGAAGTATTAGGTCATGCTTTAAATAATTTGCCATTTGATATTAAAACTTCTCATGAAGTAAATGATGAAGTAAGATTGAAATATCGTTATTTAGATCTTAGAAATAAAAAAGTACATGATAATATTGTACTTAGAAGTAAAGTATTAAAATTTTTAAGAAATAAGATGGATTCATTAGATTTTACAGAAGTACAAACTCCAATTATTTCTGCTTCTTCACCAGAGGGAGCAAGAGATTTTATTGTTCCATCTCGTAAGTTTAAAGGTCAATTTTATGCCTTACCTCAAGCACCTCAAATTTATAAACAATTGTTGATGGTCTCTGGTTTTGATAAATATTACCAAATTGCGCCATGTTTTAGAGATGAGGATTGTAGAAGTGATAGAACGTTAGAATTTTATCAATTAGATTTTGAAATGAGTTTTGCAACAGAAGAAGATGTTTACAAAGTTGGAGAAGAGATTTTCTATGATACTTTTTCTCATTTTAGTGATAAAGTAGTAAGTCCTAGACCATTTAGAAGAATCAATTACAAAGATGCTATGTTGAAATATGGAACGGATAAACCAGATTTGAGAAATCCACTTGAAATTATGGATTTAAGTTCTTTATTTGTGGAATCAGATTTTAGACCTTTTAGAGCAGCTACTGTAAGAGGAATTAAAGTAGAAAATATTGCTGATAAATCCAACAGTTGGTTTAATGAAATTGTGGATTATGCTTCTTCTATTGGAATGCCGGGAATTGGTTATATTAGTTTAATAGAAGATACCTTTAAAGGACCAATTGATAAGTTTTTAAGTGAAGAAACAAGAACAAATTTAATTCATTCTTGCAATATGAAAAATGGAGATGTTTTGTTCTTTATTGCAAATAAGGAAGAGACAGTAGCTTCTAAATTTGCAGGACAAATTCGTACTTTTTTAGGTCAAAAATTGAATCTAATTGATCCAAATAAATTTGAACTTTGCATTATTAATAACTTTCCAATGTATGAGTGGAATGAAGAAGCGAGAAAATTTGATTTTGGACATAATCCATTTAGTATGCCACAAGGTGGAATGGATAGTTTATTACATCAAAACACAGAAGATATTTTAGCTTATCAATATGATTTTGTATGTAATGGTTATGAAATGGCTAGTGGAGCAGTTCGCAATCATGATATTGAAGTAATGAAAAAGGCTTTTGAAATAGCAGGTTATCCAGAAGAAGAAGTAAAAACAAGATTCAAATCTCTTTATACAGCATTTCAATATGGCGCTCCACCTCATGCGGGTATGGCTCCAGGAATCGATAGAATTATTATGTTACTAAAGGATGAACCAAATTTAAGAGAAGTTCAGGCATTTCCAATGAGTGTTAGTGGTCAAGATAATATGATGGGAAGTCCAAGCTTTGTAACGGAAGAACAATTAAGAGAAGTACATATTAAAATTAGGTAGTCTGACTATCTTTTTTTATATATTAGAAAAATTTTTTCAAATTTTGAACGATAAAATCAAAATAATAAAACACTAAGTTATATAAAATTAATCCATCATTGCTAGTTAAATAAAAAATAATAGTAAATATTCCATGTAAAAATATGATATAAAATAAACGCATAATTTATATAAAGTGTACAAATTGAGTTGAATTTATATGGATAATTTGATATACTTTGCTTGAATGATGGAGGATATATGAAAAAAGGTTTTACATTAATAGAATTGTTAGCAGTTATTGTAATTTTAGCAATATTAGCATTAATCTCAATACCACTTATTTCAAATGTGATTGAGGATACTAAAAAATCATCTTTTTTGGTTTCAGTAAATGGAGTATTACAGGCAGCAGAATATGATTCTCTGAATAAAGGTAATGTTTATTATTTTCCAGAGAGTGGGTTAAGTTTTAAGGGTGAAGATTTAAAAGGTGGTTATATTAGTATTAAAAATGGAAACTCTTTAGTACTAGTTTATAATGACCATTATTGTGTAACTAAAAGCTTTGATGATACAAAGTTATCTATATCTGAAATTTCATCAAGTAAATGTGAAGAATATATGAATAAAGAAAAAGCTTTCACTTTTGATTCAAAGACAGGTACAATTACCGGATATGATGAAAATTATGGGTTAGATGTTGTGATTCCCTATTCAATAGATGGCGTTCCTGTAAAAAAAATAGGGGATTCAGCTTTTATAAGTGACTATAACACAGAAGTTGTAAGGGTTATTGATAGAACAACAGGTAATTGTTCTAAATTAGCTGAGTCAGGTGACTATTGTTTTTATGATTATACATATGAATACGCTGTTGCTAACAACATTAAATTTGATCAATACATTAGATATACCTTTACTAACGACACGAAAAGAATTTGCTATTCTTTAGATGGCAATTATGTAGTAACTGGAAATGATGAAATAAAAAGTATCAATGATGGATATTATGGATGTGGATTTTCGGCAAATATAGGGACAGGGAATATAGTATCTTTAGATTTGTCACAAGCTAATCAATTAGAAGAAATAGGGGAACTAAGTTTTTTTAAAAATAAATTAGAACATGTGACATGGAATTCAAATATAAAAAAAATAGGAAGTACATCTTTCGGAATGAATAACATTTCAGAAATCAATTTGTCCAATTCTAAATTAGAGGTTATTTCTAGTGAGGCATTTGCCCATAATAAACTTAAAAATTTAGATTTAAGTGGTAATACAGATTTAAAAATGATTCAAAGTAGCGCTTTTACCTTTAATGATTTAATTACTATTAATTTAGGAACATCAAAAAATTTAAAAATTGAAAGAAATGCATTTATTAAAAATAAGCAATATGAATCAAATCCTAATTTAACTTCTATCATTAATGATACTGGTAATTCTTATAATTGGTCAGCAATAACAGAAGCAGGCTCAGAAAATAGTGACGTTTTTGAAACGGGTATACTAAAACATAGTGATGGAAATATTACTGTCTCCAAATAATATATAAATTGGAAAAAATGTTAAAAAACATATCAACTTAAAAATTGATGTGTTTTTTTGATAGAAAGTTAAAAATATAAAAAAATTGTAAAAAACCTAAACTCAAATAATAAAATATATTGAAAACAAAAAGAAATTGTGCTATAGTTATAAACAGTTAAAGCAAGTGCGAAAGACGTAATAATTAGGAATATAGTAGAGAGTTCTCATTTGGTGAAAGAGAATATAGGAATAATTATTAAGATCACTTTCAAGTTGTGTTTTATGGATAAGATAAAAACGGTAACGCGTTATAGTTTCAAGGAAGTTTTATACTTCAAATTAAGGTGGTACCACGTCAATCACGTCCTTATTTAGGATGTGATTTTTTATTTTAAGGAGGAAAAAATATGTTTAAAGAATTAGACAAAAGAGATTCTTATGAAGTAGAACATGAGATTTTAGAAAATTGGAAAAAGGAAGATATTTTAAATAAAACAATCCAAAATAGAGAAGGAAAAGAAAATTGGGTATTTTATGATGGACCAATCTATGCGAATGCAAAACCCGGTATTCATCATGTATTTGCTAAAACAATTAAAGATGCATTCTGTAAATATAAGACAATGAGTGGGTATAAAGTTCTTAGAAAAATAGGACTAGATACACATGGTTTACCTATTGAAGTAAATGTTGAAAAAAAACTAGGATTTAAAGGTAAAGAAGATATTGAAGCATTTGGTGTAGAAAATTTTTGTAAAGAATGTAATAAAACAACAGCAACCAACATAGATGAAGTAAATGCAGTAACCGATATGATGGGTCAATTTATTGATTGTAAGCATCCATATGTAACATGTTCCAATGAGTATATTGAATCAGAATGGTGGATCATTAAAGAAATGGATAAAAAAGGTCTTTTATATCATGGAAATAAAGTTTTATGGTATTGTCCAAGATGTGGTACAGAATTATCAGCAAATGAAGTATCACAAGGATATCAAGAAGACTCTGTTAATACGGTTATCGTTCCATTAAAAAGAAAAGATAAAGATGAATATTTCTTAGCTTGGACAACAACACCATGGACATTAATAGCCAATGTTGCAATTTGTGTAAACCCTGATTTAACTTATATAAAAGCAGAATCAATGGGATATAAATTCATTGTAGCAGAAAGTTTGGCAGAAAAAGTTTTAGGAGAAGACTTTAAAGTTTTAGAAACTTATAAAGGTTCTGATTTAGTTGGTATTCAATATGAACAATTAATGCCTTTTGTAAAAGTAGAAGGAAAATGTCATGAAGTAATAGCAGATAACTATGTAACAGCTGTAGATGGTACAGGTATTGTCCATATAGCGCCTGCTTATGGTGATGATGATAATAGAGTATGTCAAAAAAATGGTATTGGATTCGTAAATCCAGTCGGAGAAGATGGATGTTATACAGAAGGGCCATGGAAAGGTAGATTAGTTACTGATAAAGATTTAGAAATTGAAATTATTAAATGGTTAAAAGAAAATGATAAACTATTTAAAAAAATCAAAATAACACATGATTATCCACATTGTTGGAGATGTAAATCTGCTCTTATCAGCTATCCAAAACCTGCATGGTATATTAAAACAACTGCATATAAAGATAAAATTATAGAAGAAAATAATAAAATCAATTGGTATCCTGCTTATGTTGGTGAAAAACGTTTCGGTAATTGGTTAGAAAATATGATTGACTGGGGTATTTCAAGAAATCGTTATTGGGGATGTCCACTTCCTGTTTGGACTTGCGAATGTGGTCATAGAGAAGTAATTGGCTCCTTAGATGAGTTGCAAGAAAAAATAATGGAAGACAGAAATGTACGTGAGATGGAATTACATCGACCTTATGTAGATGAGTTACATATCAAGTGTTCAGAGTGTGGTAAAGTAATGAATAGGGTAACGGATGTAATGGATGTATGGTTTGATTCAGGATCTATGCCATATGCGCAATTTCATTACCCATTTGAAAACAAAGAATTATTTGAATCTCAATTTCCAGCTGATTTTATAGCAGAGGGCTTGGATCAAACACGTGGTTGGTTCTATGTATTACTTGTAATATCTACTATTATTTCTGGTCAATCATCATTCAAAAATGTTGTCGTTAATGATATGATGTTAGATGAATTTGGTAAAAAAATGTCAAAATCAACAGGTAATATTATTGATCCAGTACAAATTATGACAAAGTATGGGGCAGATAATATAAGATGGTATATGTTATATGCATCTCCTGTATGGACACCGCTTAAATTTTCGGAAGCAGGTGTAAAAGAAGTACATTCTAAATTCTTTAATCCATTTAGAAACACTTATTCCTTCTTTCAAATGTATGCCAATGCCGATCATATCAATATGGAAGAATGTAATGTTGCTTATGAAAATAGAGAAGAAATTGATAAATGGTTAATTAGCAAATATAACAAGTTACTTAAAAAATGTACAGAAGCTTATGATAAATTTGATTTAAATGAAGTTGTCAAACTCATTACAAATTTTGTATCTGATGATTTATCAAATTGGTACATTAGACGTAATCGTAATAGATTTTGGTCTTCTGTATTAGATGATTCTAAAAAAGCTGTATATCAAACTACTTATGAAGTACTAGTTGGATTATGTGAATTATGTGCTCCAATCATTCCATTTACTACAGAAGAAATATATAAAGATTTAACAGGATTAGAGTCCGTTCATTTAGCTGATTTCCCTGTTTATGATGAATCAAAAGTGAATGAGCAAATCGAAGTAAAGATGGATTTAGTAAGAAATCTAATTTCTTTAGGTAGAAATGTTAGGGAAGAAGTTAAAATTAAAGTTAGACAACCTATTAGTGAAGTAATTATAGATGGTAAAAATGAAACAATGATTGGTGATTTAATTCCTTTGATTAAAGAAGAATTGAACGTTAAAAATATTCATTTTACTAAAAATTTAAATGAATACATGAATGTAGAAGTAAAACCTAACTTTAAGGTTTGTGGAAAATTATTTGGAGCTAACATGAAAGAATTCCAAGAAAAATTAACACATTTAACTGAAGAAGAAACCAATAAATTACAAAATAATGAATCTATATTTATGAATGTAGCAACGATAGAACATGAAATAACGCCTGAAATGGTTGAAATTCGCGTTTCTTCCAAAGAAGGTTTTAATGCTGCTTATGAAAATAATAATTTTATTATTTTGAATACAACTTTAACAGAAGAGTTAATTAAGGAAGGTATTGTACGTGAATTAATTAGTAAAGTTCAAAATTTAAGAAAAGAAAAGAATTTTGAAATAACAGATAGAATTTGTTTATATATCAGTGGTAGCAAAGAAATTATGGATATTGTGAATGAATATCAAGAGATGATTAAAAATGAAGTTCTAGCAGTTGCTATTGAAGAAAAAGATAATCTAAGTAATGACGTAGATTTAAATGGAAATAAAGTATGGATTGATGTAGAAGTGAAAGCATAAAACTATGCTTTTTCTTTTTTCTGTGATAAAATGAGTTATATGATTAGGGTGATGTTATGGATAGTGGCAAAATCATTGTAATAGAAGGTTCTTGTGATGGAGTTGGTAAAACAACGCAATATAATTTGTTAAAAGAAAGATTAATAGAAAATGGATATCATGTTGTTAATCATCATTTTCCTACTTATGATTCATATCAAGGTCTTTTTGTAGAGAAATATTTAAATGGTGAGTTTGGAAATATAAATGATCTATCTCCATATTTCGTAAATAGTTTATATGCCTGTGATAGAGCAATTACGTGGAATACAAAATTAAGTAAAGTCTATAATCAAGGAGATATTATATTGTTAGATCGCTATACTACTTCTAGTTTAATTTACCAATCCGCTTTAATAGATAATATAGAAGAAAAAAAGAAATTTATAGATTATGTATGTGATTTTGAATATAATAAGTTAGGTATAGTAAAACCAGATGTCGTAATATTTTTATATGCTTCTTTTGATTTAGTTACTAAAATTAGAGAGAAACGTAATAAAAATAGTATAGATGATATTCATGAGAGAAACTTGGAATTTATGAAAAAAGTTTACGATAATGCTATGTTTGTTGCTGATTATTTAAATTGGGAAAAGGTAAAGTGTGATGAAAATAATGAAATGAAAAGTATAGATTTAATTACAGAGAATATAGATACTATTATAAATACAATATTATAGAAATAAATATGAATTAAAAGTACTTGAAAAAAGTACTTTTTTGGTGTAAATCATATTTAATTATAAACTTTGAAATTTTACTTATGTGGATGTTTCTTTTACCTTTGGTAAAATATCTTCTAAATTTTTATCAAACAAAGGTTGTGTCCCTTTAATATAATAAAATGTTGTGCTTTTTTCATAATCATCAGCAATTTCTCCTGAAATAGGGTTTACAACAACTCCAACGACATTGTCTGGTTTTTCATACCAATTATTTTCTTTATCTCTTAAATACTCTTCTATAATATCAGCCCAAATATTTTTCATTACATTACCATCTTTTACAAGAGTATCACTGTTATCATCATATCCCATCCAAATTCCTAAAATAGCGTCTTTATTGTAACCAAAAATTAAATGATCCGTATTCGTCGTTCCGGTTTTAATTGCATAATCTTTTGTTAATTTAGCGGCAATATTAATACAAGTTGGATAAGCATAATCAATAAAATCTTTATTATAAGAGTTTTTTAGTAAATTATTTAAAATATAAACAAGACTTTGATTTAAAATTAAATTTTTGGTTTCTTTTCTTTCATATAAGACATTACCATCAATATCTTCTACTTTGGTTATAAAATAGGGCTCAATTTGATATCCTTCATTAGCAAAAGTAGCATAAGCTTTCATCATCTCTAAAATGTTAATTTCATTTGTACCAAGAGCCAAAGAAGGATTTTCCTCTAAATTAGATTTGATCCCTAATCTTTTTGCCATTTCTACTAAATTGTTTTCTCCTAAAAAAAGATGTGTTTTAACAGCATAAATATTATCTGAATAAGCAATTGCAGCTCCCATACTAATTGGTTTATTTGCGTAATTATCGCCATAGTTAGTAGGTGTATAAATTTTATTATTAGAAAAACTAAATGTTGTTTTTTCACTAGTAAAGGCTGTAGAAGCGGTAAATCCATTTTCTAAAGCCGCATAGTACAAAATAGGTTTTATAGTAGATCCAACTTGTCTAGAAGAAGAAGTAACTCGATTAAATTCACTTAAGCTGTAATCTTTCCCACCTGCAATGGCAACAATCTTACCTGTACTTGGATCCATTAAAACAGATGCAATTTGAAGATCACTATTGGATAAATATTTTTTAATTGTTGTATCCATTAATTTTTGAGCATCCATATTTAAATTGGTATAAATTCTAAGACCACCTGTTTCCATAAAAGAATTGGGAATACTTTTTAGCGTTTTTAATTCTTTTAAAACAGCATCTTCATAATACATTAAACTAGAAATATTTTCTTCACTGTTAGAGCCAACAAAAGTAAGTTCTGTTTGATAAGCATTTTGTTTTTCTCCTTCTGTAATGTATCCATTTTCTACCATTGCGTTTAGAATTAATAATTGTCTTTTTTTAGCAGCTTCATAATTGGCAATAGGGGAATAATTACTAGGGGATTTTGGAATACCAGCTAGAATAGAAGCTTCCGCTAAGGATAAATCTTTTGCATGTTTTCCAAAATAATAAGTGCTGGCATTTTCAATACCAAAAACACCACCATAATTAATAGTGTTTAAATAACCAGATAGAATTTCATCCTTTGAGTAATGAGCTTCTAACCTTAATGTAAGCAATGCTTCTTCCATTTTTCTTGCCCATTTTTTATCAAAATCTAGAAATAAATTTTTTGCGTATTGTTGGGTAATGGTACTCGCACCCTGTAAGGTTTTACCATTGGTAAAATTGATAAATAAAGCTTTGATAATTCTCATAATATCAAAACCAGTATGCTGATAGAAATTTTTATCTTCAATTGATAAAGTGGCATGAATTAAGTCAGGTGAAATATCATTTAAAGTAAGATCATCGTTATTTCCAGAAAACAAAGTATTATTTTCATCGTATAAATAAAATGTATTCGCACCACTAATGGATAGCTTTGGAGAAAAGTAGGCATATAATAGCAATCCAATATAAAACAAACAAAAAAGAATAATACATCCTGTTATAAATTGCATCCACTTTTTCATACGTTCACCTTCTAGATTTAGTATTCTAAAAAAAAGAAAAATTATTTATTTTTTAACTATATTTTTTTAACTTTTTCTATTATAATGATAATAGGTGATAATATGCGAGGCGTTCATTTACAAGGTTGTAAAAAAAAGTTACCAATTTTTAAAAATTATTTAAATCCAAATAAAATTTATATTCCTCTTTTAAGTGAATTAGACTATATTGTATATGTTAAAAAGAATGATTATGTCTATAAAGGAACTTTATTAGCGAAAACCAAAGGAAAAATAGTAAAAAAATTATTTAGTAGTGTATCTGGTTTTGTAGAAGATATTGTTTTGAAAGATAACACTAAATATATTGTCATCAATAATGACTTGAAAGAAAAAATAGAAAAAAAAATCAATCCTAAAAAAGAAATTCAAAAACTTACAAAAGAGGAATTTATTACAACTTTAAAAAATACTGGCATCATTGGTATGGGTGGAGCTGGATTTCCAACTTATGTAAAATATGAAACAGAAAATTTAAAAACACTGATTGTCAATGCTGTAGAATGTGAGCCATTCATTACAAGTGACTATTGTTTATTAAAAGAAAAAACAGAAGAAATTTTACTTTGTATTGATGCCATTATGGAAATTAATCAATTAGAAGAGGCTTATATAGCTATTAAAAGTAATAACAAAGAACTAAAAAAATGGATTCAAACTTACTTAGGTACTTATGTTAAAATTAAATTAGTCTGTGTTCCTAATTTATATCCAATGGGTTGGGAAAAAAATTTAGTTCGTTATATTAAGAAAATGACTTATCAAAAATTACCAAGTGAAAAGGGAATTGTTGTAAATAATGTATCTACCATTTATGCTATTTATCAAGCTTTAAAATTTGAAAAACCTTTAATAGAAAGAGTAATTACAGTTACTGGTAATATGGTCAAAAATCCATGTAATATGTTAGTAAAAGTAGGAACAAGAGTAGAAGAAATTTTAAGTCAAGTCAGTTTAAAAAGAAATGAAGAAATTTCTATTTATTTAGGAGGACCAATGATGGGACAACCTGCTACTTTATATTCCATTATAACAGGTAGTACCAATGCTGTTATGATAGATGCTTATAAAGAAGAACAAGAAAAAAAATGTCTTCGATGCTCTAAATGTGTTCAATATTGTCCTGCTTTTTTAGAACCTGTTTTGATTAAAGATGCAAAAGTGGAAGAAGTTAAAAAATATCATCCTGAAAAATGTATTGAATGTGGAATTTGTTCATATATTTGTCCTGCTCATATTCCACTTAGAGAAAAAGTAAAAGAAGCAAAAAAGGGAGGGTGTAAATAATGAAGAAAATTCATTTAAAAAATGGTCCATTTTTAAAAAGTAATCAAAATAGTGACAAAATGATGTTTCATCTTCTTATTTCATTAATTCCGATTATTCTTTTTACGTTTTATAAAAATGGTATTTATTTATATCTAAAACAAGAAGTAAATTTATTTGGAATGTTTTACCCTTTGTTTTTTATTTTGATTGGAAGTTTTTCAAGTTTTTTCTTTGAAACACTTTATCATAAAATTTTTTTACATCAAAATTTAAAAGAATCTATTATAGGAAACTATGCATATATGCCAGGTCTTTTTATGAGTCTGGTATTGCCTCTTAGCACACCAATTTCTATTTTGATAATGGGAACATTATTTGCTATTATTTTTGGAAAAATGTTATATGGTGGTTTTGGCAATAATATTTTTAATCCAGCTTTAATAGGATGTTTATTTGTAATGACACTTTATTCCACTCAAATAGGAAGTTATGCCAATTCTTTTGAAATTGATACCATTTCAAGTGCAACCCCTCTTACGAATATGTCACTAGTAGATAAAGTAAATTATCGTAATGTAGTGAAGCCTTATGGAAATTTATGGACTTTCTTTTTGGGAATGATTCCAGGTAGTGTAGGGGAAACATGTAGTTTACTTATTTTAATTTCATTCTTATATTTAGCTTTTACAAAAACGATTAAAATACGTATTCCTATTTTTTATGTTGGAACAGTATTTATTTTAACCTTTTTCATTGGAAGAATGAATGGATTATCTATTTGGTATCCATTATTTGAAATTTTATCAGGTGGATTATTATTTGGCGCTGTTTTTATGGCAACAGATCCAGTTACTAGTCCTGTTACAAAAATAGGACAAATTTTATATGGCGTTTTGTTAGGTATTTTAACCGTTATGATAAGGTCATGTACTTCAGCACCAGAAGGAGTAATGACTAGTATTTTAACCATGAATATGTTTGTTTTTATCCTAGATAAAATTGGTTCTACATTGAAAAGCAAAAATGATTGGATTATTATGATTTTAGTTATGGTTGGATTCATTTTTACGTTATCTTTATGTCTTGTAAATACATTAAATACTAAAAATGTTGATCATTCTTTTGAAGTAGTTTCCAAGGAAACAAAAGAAAATCAAACTATTTATGTTGTAAATCAAAAAGGAAATGGTGGTAATATTCGTATTCAAATTACACTAAAAGATCATCAAGTAATTGATTATGAAGTGTTATCTCATAATGAAACAAAAGCTTATTATAGCAAAGTAGAATCACAAAATTATATTCAAACATTAATAAAAGAAAGCAATCATTTAGAAGATATTGATACTGTAAGTGGTGCGACTATTTCTTCCAAAGCACTAAAAAAAGCCCTTGAAAATGTATTAGAATTAGAAGGTGTTTTATGAAAGAAAAAATAAAAAGTATCTTATCTTTAACAATCACAGCTTTTGTTTGTTCTCTTATTTTATATCTGTTGCATATTTATTTTTAGGAGGTGCTTATGAAAAAAATAATTCATGAAAATCCTATCTTTGTTTTACTTTTAGGGCTTTGTTCTGCTTTGGCAGTTACAACAAAGGTAGAAAACGCTATTTTGATGGGATGTTGTTTTATTATTGTAATGTTTCTTTCCTCTACGATTATTTCTATATTCAAAAGATGGATACCAAATAATGTTCAAATTCCTGTTTATATTTTAATCATTGCAACGATTGTGACCATTTTAGAAATTTTGCTTTCTCATTTTGCGCCTGCTATTGATAAAGTGTTAGGTATTTATTTACCTTTAATTGTGGTAAATTGTATTGTTCTTGGAAAATGTATGAGTGTTGCTAGTAAAAGCAGTGTTATAGATAGTATGAAAGATGCTTTGCTAACTGGATTTGGATACTTATTTGCTCTTTTAATGATTGCTTTGATAAGAGAAACACTAGGTAGTGGAACGATTACTTTAATGGACGCTAGTAGTGTAATAACTCATAAAAAATTGATTATTGTGTTATATAAAAATTTAAATCTTTTGCCATTATCTATTTTAGTAGAACCATCTGGTGCTTTTCTAGTAATTGCTTTTTTAATTGCTTTGTTCCAAAAGAAAGGAGAAAAACATGAATCTATTTAACTTATTTTTCACTTCTTTTTTAACAGAAAATATCATTTTAACAAAATTTTTAGGTATTTGTCCGTTTATTGGAACTTCTTCTAAAAGTAAAAATGCCATCAGTATGGGAATTTGCGTTACTTTTGTGGTAACTTGTTCTTCTATTTTAACTTATTTACTTTATCATTGGATTTTAGTACCAACGGATACAACATATTTACAAACCTTATTTTTTATTTTGATCATTGCTTCTTTTGTTCAAATGATTATGATTATCATGAAAAAAAAACAACCAAAAATATATTCTAGTTTGGGAATTTATCTTCCTTTAATTACTACAAATTGCGCTGTTTTAGGTATTGCACTTTTAAACATCAATAATGAATATTCTTTTTTAGAAATGATAGTTTATAGTATTGGTAGTAGTCTTGGTTTTACATTTGTTATTTACCTTTTTTCAACCATGAGAGAATATTTGGATAAAAAAGAATTGGGTGCTTTTAAGGGAGTACCAATCGCTCTTATTACAGCTGCCATTATGACTTTGATTTTTTCAAGATATGTTTAGTTATATATTATTATTTGTACTCATTGTTTTAACGATTTATTTGTATAAAAAGAATGGTAGTTGTTCTCATGATTGTAAAAATTGTAGGAGGATAAAATGATAGGAATATTACTAATTACTATATTCGCACTTTTGATAGGAATCATACTTACTGTTTTAGATCAAAAAGAGCCATCTAGAAAAGAAGAATATTTAAAAAGATTACCAGGTTTTAATTGTGGTGGATGTGGATATGGAAGCTGTGAAGGAATGGCAGAAGCTATGTGCAAAAGTATTGAAAATTATAAAAAATGTAAACCTTTAAAAGGTGAAAAATTGAAAGAAATGGAAGAGTATTTAGATGGAAGAAATCATTGATTTATGTAAAAAAATAGATAATCATGTAAGAATTAGAAGGCAAGGCTATGGTGATTATAAAGATGAGAGATGGTATTCACTAGTTGCAGAATTGAAAAATACAATAACTGTTTACTTTGAACATAAAGATTTAGAATCTGTCACGGTTTGTAACTTGTTCAATTATTTATACAGTATATCTAGTTTTAATATTCCGGAAGTAAATGAAATATTATTGAAAGCCAATTATAGTAAAAAATTAGAGACTGAGACAAAAAAAATAATGGATAAAATCAATAGGCAAGATAATATGACTGCTCAGGAATATAGTTATGCTCAATTTTTATTAATTCATGGTTTTATCAACGAATGTAAAGTGTATTGGTGTAATTTACTATTAAAAGCTTTAGTAGATGGTAAGTTTCATATAGAGTATGCTGATCTAGAAGATTTAATTATTTTATATTTTAAAGATTTAATTAAAAAGGAGTATTCTCTACAAGATGTAGAAATTTTCATCTGTCCTTTTGAAGAAGATAACAAAGATGGTAAAGCTTATTTTAATAAAATTTTCATTAATGATAGATTAATAAAGGTTTTATGTGAAAATTTTAGTGCTGACAATTTATTTGAGCTTATGAGAGTTGTTTTTCATGAGGCGACGCATGTCCATCAATCTTTTAGGGTTAAGAATGGAGAAATATCAAAATTCAATTCAATTTTAATCAAGGATATTCTTTTATGCCAAATACTAGATGATGTGGATTATTATGGTAAAAATTATATGCTTTTGTCAATAGAAAATGAAGCACTTATGATGGGAGACGAACTGGCACTGAAATATTTGAAATTTTTAGATTTACAAATTTCAAATGAATTAGATAATGGAATAACCGGTGAAATAGTTGTTAGCGATCGTCTTCTTCGCAATTTATTTAGAGCAGATAAGGAAAAACTCGTTAATATAAATGAATTATTTGACATGTTTGATTTAAATAACTTTAATATAGACTATTTTAAAGAGTATCCTCAGTTAAATTTGGAATACATTGCTGAAACTACTCCTGTCACATTAACAGTGGATGGATACAAATGTTGTTTTGATACTACTTCCATTAGAAAAAGGACATTAGAGGAAATAGAAGAAGAGTACCAAGGGTATTTAAATGGTACTTTAAAATTAAATGGAAAAAAAGAAGAAATAATACAGTATTTTAATTATTTAAAAAGTACTTTAGGAGAAGAAGGAAAAAATTTCAGATGTTCTAAATAAGTAAAGGGTATTTATTTTAGTAAAAAAAGGATGAGATAGATGGAAGAAATCATTGATTTATGTAAAGAAATAAAATATTGTGGTACAAAATGTAAATCTTGTGGTGGAACCATAAAAAATTGTAGTTGTTCCTATTGTGGTAAAAAAAGTGAAGAATTAGAACAACTGGTTTCAAAATTAAGTGAGAAATTAGATATCTTAAAAAAAGATGATGACTTAAATTATGTTCCGGTATGTCAATTGTTTAATTATTTATATAATATTAAAGAATTCCATATTCCTGAAGTAGATGAAATATTAGGAAAAGCAAATTATGGTAGCAAATTAGAACATGAATTAGAAAAAATAGTTGCTAAAGAAAATAGTTCTCAAAATATTAGTGTATCAGAATATGAGTTAGTTGATTTCCTTTTATTAAATGGCAATTTAAAAAATTATAAAGTTAATTGGTGTAATTTTTTAATAAAAGCTCTAGCAAACAAAAAATTTCATATAGAATATGAAGATTTAGAAAAATTACTTATTATGTATTCTGAGGAGTTGTTGAACGAAAAATACCAAATAGATAATGCAAAATGTATAATTGAAAACTTTCCTAAAAAGGAGCAACATGGTAAAGCCCGAAAAAACAAAATGCATATTGATAAAGATTTAGTTAATAAGCTGTATCAAAACTTTAATGGTGACAATATGTTCAAAGTATTTAATGCAATATTTCATGAAGCGACACATGTCAGTCAATATTTTCGACGAATCAACAACAACATATCATTTTATGATTTAATTTTGACAAAGGATTATATTTTAAGAAATTACTTAAATGACTATTACGATAATAATTATTATTTATCTTCTGAAGAAATAGAAGCACATATTGAAGGTTATCAGACTGCCTTAAGTTATGCTGACTTTCTAGGATTAACAATTTCCGATGAAATAAAAAAAGAGGAATCTTATAAAATTGAAAATTTAAAGAAAATTATTACCAACTTAAATAGAAAATATCAAGGAAATTATGTTTCAATAGATGATTTGATTCAAAAAATTTTATCTCCAGAAATGCTTAAAGAATATCCTCAATTACAATTAGAATATGTAATTGAAAATGGTTATATTAGAAGAAAAACATTAGAAGAAGTAGAAGAAGACTATCATAATTATTTAAATGGTACTTTAAAATTAAATGGAAAAAAAGAAGAAATAGAATATTATTTTGATTCTTTAAAAAATACTTTAGATAGTAGTAAAAGAAAAAAAATTTAATATTCTTTTTTTGTTATCTTGAATAAACAGATTCACAGGCATTCCTTATTTGTCTTCATATAATAGAGGTAGATATGAGGTGAATAAAATGGAATTTAATGAAAAAATCAAACGCTTAGAAGTAAATCAAAAGTTGCAAAATAGATTAAAAGAAATTGGCATCTATAACACAATTCCTTTAATAGGTCCTACTGGCCCAGCTGGAAAAGGTCTTAATATTTTAGGAAGTTATGACACTCTAGAAGACTTGAAAAATTATCATCCAATAGGAAATATGGGTGACTGTTATATGGTGGATGGAAATCTTTATGTATGGAATGAAGATAAAAAAGATTGGTCAAATGTAGGAAATATTCAAGGACCAACTGGTAAATCAGAAAAAATTATTGTTCGCACTACAACTACAGGAGAAGAAGATGAAGAAGCACAAGTAATAGATACACAAGTAGAAGATGAACATTATTTAGATTTTATTATTCCAAGAGGTAAAAAAGGGATACAAGGAGAGCAAGGTTTAATAGGCCCCACTGGTCCACAAGGGGAGATTGGACCACAAGGGCCAAGCGGTGAAGAAGGACCGACTTCTCATCCCGCAGTATTATTTGTTAGTTATGCTGAAACAAATTATTCTAGAACTATGCCAATTCAAGAAAGCAAAATGATACCAGCAGATAATAATATTTTTTATATTCCAAATAATACAGATATAACTATCATACAAGAAGGAACATATGAAATTACTTTGTGTGGAATTATATCTGGTGTCACAACATCTAATGGTGGTATTTTTTTATTGAATGATGAAACCGGAAAAGTCGTTCAAGACTTATCCTTTAATTTACCAGCTGGGAATACCTCAGTAGTTAATTTTTCAGAAGTCATTATTACCGATTTAAAAGCCTCTACCACGTTATCTGTAAGATGTGGAATTACGGGGGATCAAAGTATTTCTGGTATCAAATTTACTTGTGTAAACTTAGTGGTTAAAAAATTTAAGATGTAAAAAAAAGAGAATTTTTCTCTTTTTTTGGGTTTAAAAATTTATCGAATGGAAGAACTGTTATTAATAGATAGAATACTATACATAAAAAGAACATCCTTATTGTTAAAATCAACATATTCATTTAGTATTTTAGGAGAAATATATCTAGTGTCAATAACAGTGATTTTATGATATTCTTCTATCAATAATGGAACCAAACTACTTCCATAAGAATCTCTAAATACAATTAACTCTTTATCGCTCATATTATCATTTATGATATCTATGATAGCAACCGCTCCTGACAAATAAATATCATATTTATCATAAGAATTGATTTTAGTTAAATCATAAACTTCTGTTTCTTTTTTTGTTTCATAATTGTAAACTTTACTATTTTGAATGGTTTCATTTGTTAAAATTTGAATTGTATCATTTTGTTTAGTTACTGGTAATTGAAAAGCATAGGCCCCTTTAAAAGAAGTAATTTCTTTTTGCTCATAGTAGTTAGAGATTGAAAAATGCATTTGACTTGCTATTTCATTAGCTACTTTTTTTAAATTTTCCTGTTTCCAATGAGTATCTGTTTTATAATAATCATCCAAATTTAGTAAAGGAAAAATATCAATATATTGAAAAGAAGGTAATTCTTGTTTCATTTTATTTTCCATTTTAATATAATCCAATTTTAAATTTCCATTATCAACAAAATAATTTTTGTCTGGAATAATTGTAAAATAAATAGAGTTATTTTTTAAATAATTATTTTTGATAGAATTCATTTTGTCTGTTAAATTAGAAACAGAGTTTTCATTGAAAGGAAAAGTTTGCTCTATTATATAATCCTTGTAAAGATATAAATTGTTATAATTTTTTTTCAAATTTAGTTCTAATTCTACTTTTAATTTTCTAAATTCATCTCTTTTTATAAATTGATCAGTAGTATAAGTATCAAATTTTTTAAAAAAAGTTCCGTCTATTATAGTTTGAGTAGAAAGAGTGGGAAATTGCTCTAATTTTCTACGTTCAGAGATGGAAATTTCTTCATCTTTTTTTAGTATATTTATGATGAAAAAGAAAACTAACAAAGATGAAAATAAAAGTGTTACAACAACATTTTTTATTTTATCACTCATATTTACCTCCTAAAATCTAAAATATAAAAATGGATTATATGAATTATCAATTAAGTAAGCAGTAACAAGAAATAGTAGTATCACAATAAAGATGGGTTCTAATAAATTACATAAATAATTCCAGAATTTGTTTGCTCTTAATTTTTCCACCAAATTTTTTAAAATAGGGGTAGAAGTAATAAGAGCAATGATAAAAACAAAGAAATAACTTTTGAAATAGTAAATAGTGAAGTTATTGATCAAAACACTCGTTTGAAAACCAAATAGTCCTGTAATACTTTGCCATGCTTCTTTTAAGGTAGAGGCCTGAAAAATAAGAAAACTAATCATTACTAGAAATAAAACATAGACTCTCCTAATAAGACTAGGTAATTTTTCTAAATATTTGTTTAAATATACTTTTTCTATGATTAATAAAATTCCAAAAAAAAGTCCCCATAGAATAAAATTCCAACTAGCACCATGCCATATACCAGTTAATAACCAAACAATTAAAATATTTCTTAATAATTTATATGTTCCAACTCTATTTCCTCCTAACGGTATATAGACATAATCTTTAAACCAAGAACTTAATGATATATGCCATCTATGCCAAAATTCGGTAATGCTTTTAGAAATGTAGGGATAGTTAAAGTTTTCCAAAAAGTGAAATCCAAACATCCTACCAAGACCAATTGCCATATCAGAGTAAGCTGAAAAATCAAAATAAATTTGTAACATATAACTAATACCAAATAACCAATAAAGGAGGATACTCCTTTCATCAACTAAATGAAATTTTGTACATAATTCTCCTAACATATTAGCAATCAATACTTTTTTAGCTAAGCCAATGGTAAATCTTTTTACGCCATAAGAAAAATTTTCAAAACTGTGTGTTCTATCTTTTAATTCTTTTTCAATAGTTTCATATCTTACAATAGGACCTGCTATTAATTGGGGAAATAAAGAGATGTAAGTTGCTAATGTTAAAAAATTTCTTTGGGCTTTTACGTTACCTCTATAGACATCAACCATATAACTAATTATTTGAAAGGTGTAAAAGGATATTCCTATCGGTAATGCTAGATGAAGAAGGGATAAATTGAGGTGAAATAATCCATTTAGATTAGAAATTAAAAAGTCAGTATATTTAAATAAAATAAGCAATAAAATGGGAATAAATAGGGTAATTTGTAAAGTGGTTTTAGACCTGTATTTTTCAATGAAAATTCCCCCAATATAAGCCACTATTATTTCAAAAAGCATTAAAAGTAAATAGTTAGGTTCTCCATAAAAATAAAAGAAAAGAGAGAAAATAAACAGAACAAAGTTTTTCAATTTTTTAGGGGATAGGAAATATACAATTAGTACGATTGGTAAAAAGTAATATAAAAAACTAATACTAGTAAATAACATTTTTTTCTCCTTTCAAAAAGGCACCATTTAAGGTGCTTTTTATTCAACGATCATTTCAGGCGGAAGTTCTATAACTTCTTCATTTGATTTTTCTAATTCTTTTCCAATTTGATTATTTACATATTTTTTGAAACCTTCATATACTGGTTTTGCAATATCTTCGCTAGACATTACTAGAAAGATAATGTTACCACTATTTGTAATATATAATTTTTCTGCACTTACACAAATCCAACGACGCATATCAATGTTATCTAACATTTCTTGTTTTAATTTTTCAACATCAGATGTTTCTTTTACTTTTACTACAGCAACAGAATAAGCTTGTGCATTCATCATTGGAAGAGAAACAACAAGTGATTCGATATTCTCATTAGATTGTAAGCCTGTATAACTAGTTACTTCATCCATATTTCGAACATCAATGGCAACTGTTTCAAGACTTGGTAATTCTTCTTCTAAATCTTTATAGATAGTATTAACCATTTTAATCATATCATTCGTATTATAAGTATTTTTTTCTCCTTTTTTATTTATTCCAATTAATATTCCAATTGCAACAATCACAACTAAAATCATGATTCCAATTATTATATTTTGTTTTTTCATCATCATTCTCCTATCTTTCTATCCAAATTATAACATAGTCAAATGATGAAGTAAAGGTCAAAAAAATTCTAGGTTTTCTAGAATCTTTATTTAAAATTGATTTTTATCGTTTTGGTAATAATATCACTATAAGAGAAGGATAGTCGATTGGTATGATTTTCTACAATAAAAACTTTATTATATAATTCTTTGATAATAACATCATAAGTTTCATATTTATTTCTTCCTAAACTATATTGAATAATTGCTTCTTCTCCAAGGTGTTCATTTAATTTTTTTTTAACAAGATCAGTATTCATTTTTCCCCCTATCTAGGATATCCAACATACATGGTCCCTTTTGTTTTAATACCACCCATTCCATTACATCCATATTTTGTATTTTCTAAAATCTCTTTTAAATTAATATCTTCTGTAATATCCGATAAACTCATTTTAGTAGCAATAATAGCAGGATCTAAAGCATGAATATTTACTCGTTTCGGACTAGAAGCAAAATTAGCGCCTGCTTTAATTAATTCTTCATAATTAGATTGACACCCTCCTGCTATAATGATTAATTTTTGATGAGAGTTTTCAAATTTTCTAGCTTCTTTAATAGCATCTACATAGTATTTACTATATTTATAATTATCTAAATTAGAAATATCTCCTTTTTTTCTGTAATAAGCATCGTGTCCTGTAATTACCACGATATTAGGATTATATTCTTCTAGTAAATCCTGAATTTTAGATGCTATATTTTCTTCTTTTTCTAAAATACCAACTGCCCAAATATTGATATTTTCATAATATTTTAGGCATCGATTTAAATATTCTTGGTCACTATCAATATGTAGAATTTTACCAGGAAGATAAAAATAATCATTTCTTTCTAAAACATCTGGTTTAATTCTATCTAAAAATTCTTGTTCTTCTTTATCTATGACACCATCATATTTTTTTAAATCTATCTCATTACAATCAGCAAATAATCTAACACTTGTTCCTTTTAAATAATAAATATTATCTTCAATTCTAATAATTTTAAATACAATATCGTTTTGATAAGAATTTCTAGTTACTAAATCCCCAATTTTAAACATAATATCACCAATTTACTATATGATTTTTAAAAAAAATTAGAACAAACTATGTTATAATAGAAAAGGATGTGAGAGTATGGAAGAACAAAATTTTGGAAAATTATTAAAAGAAATTAGAAGAAAAAATCATTTAACACAAAAGGATTTGGCAGAAAAATATCATGTAACTTATCAAGCAGTTAGTAAGTGGGAACGCGGATTAAATTTACCAGATAGTTCTTTAATTAGACAAATTAGTAATGATTTTCATATTAGCTTAGAAGATTTATATGATGGAAAAGTAAGAAAAAAGCCAATAAAAAAATATATTCCACTCCTTTTTATTTTATTAATTTTAGGGATTGGAATCTTATTCTTTTTAAAGAAACAAAACGATTTTGAATTTAAAACATTAACTACAACATGTGACAATTTTAATATATCAGGTAATATTGCTTATAATGCTAAAAAGTCGGCTATTTATATTGCTAATATTGAATATTGTCAAGAAGATAAAACAGAATATAAAAAAATAGAATGTACTTTATATGAAAAAGAAGATAATATAGAAAAAAGAATTAGTACATATTCTTATCAAGATGATAAAACAATCCATTTAAGTTCTTTTTTAAAAAAAGTAACATTTGTAGTAGATAATTATGAAAATGATTGTAAAATATATGAAAAAAATAAATTATATTTAATGATATATGCTACCGATAAAGAAGATCATATATCTACTTATCAAATTCCCTTAACATTAGAAGAACATTGTAATTAGCTCAACTTCAAGTTGAGCTTTTTTCAACCAATTCGTTATTGATTTATTTTCAACAAATCGATAAACTAACCATGACATGAAAGGAGAGAGTTTTATGAAAAAAATGATAGTGATGGTATTGACTGCGATTATTGTTCTATTTCTTTTATTATTTTTTTATTTTTCTTCCCGTCTTCCATTACCAACAGTTTCAGAAGGAATTAGAGGTACTTTTGGAATTGATAAAAATATTAACGAAGAAACGATTGATCATTATTTAAATCGTAAGGATACCGTCTATCGAGATATGCGAATGTTAAAAGATCCTGGTAATTATGAAGCAATAGGTGGAGATTCCTATCTTTCGGGTTTTGTTGAAGGATTTGAAGTAGTTCCATACCCTTACATAGTGAATGTAAGCAACTTGCCATCAGAAGTAGGTGATAGTTATACAGGAAAAACTTTATTTACAGAAGAAAATGGAACTTATAAAGCTAACTATGAAGAGTCCATGTCAATTTTAGAATATTTATTTCCAAAAGATAAAAATATTTTCTTGATGTGCGGAGGCGGTGGATATGCTGGTATGATGAAAAACATGTTAGTGTCGTTAGGATGGAATGAAAATAAAATTTATAACATAGGTGGTTATTGGTATTATCATGGAAACCATAATGTTTTAGTAAAAAATGACCATTTTTCAGCAACAACTTATGATTTTTGGAAAGTACCATATCATGATATTAATTTTGAACAGTTACATGAGGTTAAATGAAAAAATTTGTAATTTTAATTTCTTTTGTTAGTATTCTTTGCCTTTTATTTTACTTCAATCAAAAAAACGAGCCATTTGCTTTAGAGGAAAAGTATTATCAAAATAAAATAGAAGAAATTCAAACAGATACTTTGAATACATTACTAGAGAATAAGGAATCCTTTGTGTTACAGGTTTATCAACCGATGTGTATTACTTCCTCTAATTTAGAAAAGGTAATTCAAAATTTTGAAGAAAATAATTCTCTATATATTTATAAAATAACCTTTTCTTCTTTAAAAAAAACACCGTTAGAAAAAGTAATATCCTATTATCCTTCTTTCGTTGTTATAAAAAATGGTAAAGTTGTAGATTATTTAAAAGCGGATAAAACAGAAGATATCATTTATTACGAAGAGGAAGAAGCTTTTGAAAATTGGCTTTCGCGTTACATCATAATAAAGAAAAATTAAAGAATTTATTTTATTTAGAAGAAAGCATATTCTTCTTTTTTTTTCATATTTTTAACTAGAGGTGAATTATGAAAAAGGGATGGATCTTATTATGTTTATTTTTAATATTGATACCAAATGTAATGGCAAGTGAAACATTAAGAGTAGATGGAGAAGCAATAGAAAGTACATTAGCGAATCATGCTAAAAGCGCTATTTTACTAGAAGCTAAAACAGGCAAAATTCTTTATGAAAAAAATTCTCATGAAAAACTAGCGCCAGCTTCTATGACTAAAATAATGAGTATGCTATTAATAATAGAAGCCATTGAAGATGGACATTTGTCATGGAACGAAATGATTACTGTTTCTGAAAGAGCAGCTTCTATGGGAGGAAGTCAAATTTTACTAGAAGTAGGAGAACAAATGAGTGTATCTGATTTGTTTAAAGGAGTTGCGGTTGCGAGTGGAAATGATGCGGTTGTTGCTTTAGCAGAAGCAGTAGCAGGCACAGTAGAAGATTTCGTTGCCATGATGAATAATAAAGTAAAAGAATTAGGACTTACAGATACAAACTTTAAAAATCCTCATGGATTAGATGATGCCAATCATTATTCTACTGCGTACGATATGGCATTTATAGCGAGAGAATTAGTAAAACATGAAAAGGTTTTAGAATTTACTGGCATTTATGAAGATTATTTACGAAAAGGTACTGATAGAGAATTTTGGTTAACCAATACCAATAAATTAACACGTTTTAAAGCAGGAGTAGATGGTCTTAAAACAGGTTATACTAGTGAAGCAGGCTATTGTCTTACTGCTACCATGAAAAAAGATAATATGCGTTTAATTTCAACTGTTATGGGAGAAGAATCTAGTACTATAAGAAATACTGAGATATCGGCTTTATTGGATTATGGATATGCAAAATATAAAATGATTGAAGTAATGAATCCTAATACGGTTATATCAAAAGAAGAAATTGAACTAGGAAGACAAAAATATGTAGAAATTGTTCCGAAAGATAGTTCTGTTATTGTTACCGAAAAAACAAATAAAATTGGTGAAATTTCTTATGATGTTGAATTAAATCCAATTCAATCACCAGTAAATGTCGGAGATGTGGTTGGAAAATTAATGCTAAAAAGTAATAATGAAGTAATAGACGAACTAGAACTTACTGTCAAAGAAAATGTGGAAAAAGCAAATATTTTAGAATTATATGGACGTTATCTAAATGATATAATTAGTGGAAATATTAAGTTTTAAATTGCAAAAAGGTCTATTATAGCGTATACTGAATGTAGGTGGTAAAGATGGGATATTTTTGGTTAGGCGTTGTAATTTTTTTATCCATGATAGAAGCAGCTACTGTAGATGTAGTAACCATTTGGTATGTTGTTAGTGGTGTAGCAACCATTGTGTTATCTTTCTTTGTTGATAATTTTATTTTACAATTTGCTCTTTTTACAATTCTTGGAACAATTTTACTATTTACAACAAGACCACTTGTAAAAAAAACATTAAAAAGTAAAAATATTAAGACTAATTTTGATCGCGTAATTGGTATGGAAGGTATTGTAACAGAAGACATTTCTTTGACATCTATTGGTGAAGTAAAAGTGGATGGTAAAAGATGGAGTGCTATTAGCGAAGAAGAATTAAAAAAAGGTACACCAGTTATCATTCTCTCTATTGATGGAGTGAAATTAAAGGTAAAAAAAGTTGAAAATTAGGAGGTATTTATGGAGATATTTATTATTTTATTAGTTTTAGTTGTGGTTCTTATTATTCCAAATATTAAGATTGTTCCACAAGCAAAAGCATATGTTATTGAAAGATTAGGTTCTTATAATGAAACTTGGAAAAATGGATTACATGTTAAAATCCCATTTATTGATAGAATTGCAAATATTGTAACACAAAAAGAAATTGTAAAAGATTTCGCACCACAACCAGTTATTACGAAAGATAACGTTACTATGCAAATTGATACAGTTGTTTATTATCAAATTACAGATGCCAAATTATATACTTATGGAGTAGAACATCCTGTTTCTGCTATTGAAAATTTAACAGCTACCACTCTTCGTAACTTAATTGGTGAATTAGAATTAGATCAGACTTTAACATCAAGAGATATTATTAATTCTAAAATGAGAGCAATCTTAGATGAAGCAACAGATCCTTGGGGTATTAAAGTAAACAGAGTAGAAGTTAAAAATATTATTCCGCCAAGAGATATTCAAGAAGCAATGGAAAAACAAATGCGTGCTGAAAGAGAAAGAAGAGAAAAAATCCTACAAGCTGAAGGGGAAAAGAAATCTAGCATTTTAATTGCGGAAGGTGAAAAAGAAAGTGCCATTTTAAGAGCGGAAGCAAAGAAAGAATCTCAAATTAAAATTGCGGAAGGTGAGGCAGAAGCTTTACTTAAAATGAAACAGGCAGAAGCAGATGGTATTAAATTATTAAAAGAAGCAAAAGCAGATCAAGCTGTTCTTGCTATGAAAAGTTTTGAAGCTTTAAAAGAAGTAGCAAATGGTCAATCTACGAAATTAATTATTCCATCTAATCTTCAAGATGTTGCTAGTATTACATCAACTATCAGTGAAATGTTAAAGAAATAATCAATTTATTTCTTTTTTTCATATACTTTAATAGGTGATAATATGATAGGAGTTTTATTAAGAGATAATGATAAATATACTTTGAATAAGGAAATAAAATCAGTAATAGATCATTATCATAAAATATGTATTGGAGTTTATCCTAATAGTTTAGAAGAATTTATAGAAATAACGAAATTATGTGATGGCTTTATTTTACAAGGAGGAAATGATTATACAGATTTAGAAATAGAATTTGTCCGATATTTGTATGAAAAAAATATTCCAACTTTAGGTATTTGCTTAGGAATGCAAATGATGAGTGTAATAAATGGAAAATTGGAATTATTAAATAATTTTAATCATCAAAAAAATGATTCATATGTTCATGAAATTTTGATTGTTCCAAATAGTAAATTATATTCTATCTTAAAAAAAGAAAAAATTATGGTAAATAGTAGGCATATAGAACATATTACAAATACGTTTTTAAGTGTAAGTGCCAGAAGTAGTGATTCTATAATAGAAGCAGTAGAAGATAAAAATAAGAAATTTTTTATAGGAGTTCAGTGGCATCCTGAATCTATTATGGATGACAATAGTATTCAATTGTTTCAAAGTTTTTTTGATAGCTTGATTTGTTAAAAAGATACTTGCAAATAAATTACAATTTTGGTAAGATAGATATGTAAATAAAAATAGTAATATAGTTTGTGGATAGCAAATTTTTAGTGTTTGCTATATGCAAACGGGGGGGGGGTATTTTAAATACCTCTTTTTTAAAATTTGATTGTAATGTTGTAGTTTACGTTTAAATTTAACTATGATAAACTGTATGAAGAATAGAAAAATACAAATAATAAAAGAAGTGAGGAGTATAATATGAAGAAAAAAGGATTTACATTAATAGAATTATTAGCTGTAATTGTGATATTATCAGTGATTACATTAATCACAATACCCATGATAACAAATGTCATAGAAGAAAGTAAAAAGAAAGCATTAGTATCTAGTGTAGAAGCTGTATTAGATTCAACAGAATATTTTACAATGAGTCATGATACAGGAGTCTATGAATTTTTGTTTGATGAAGAACATCAAGGAAGTACCATAAAGGGAGAAAAACTAGAATATAAAGGAAATATAGATGGAGAAGGAAAACTTTATTTAGATAAAGAAGGAAATACAAGTATATGTATTTCAAATGACAAATATTATGCATATAAAAACTATAATAGTGGAATTATCGTAGGAGATAAAAAAACTGGAAATTGTATCATAGGATTTGATGCTTTAACAAATAAATATGTAGCAATGTTAGACAATGGAACAGGAACTGTTAGCAATGTTTATTCCAAAGATGAAGTTGATAATTTAGTAGGTAATTTAAATACAGAAATAACAAATATGAAAAGTAGTATTGAAGAGTTACAAAATGATTTAAATACGATACCTAAAACAATTGATTATAATAATCTATTGGGGAAAATTACAAGTGATGGTAATATAACTATACAATATGATTGCTGGTTAATAGGTACAGTTGGTGCAAACTCTTCAGAACCTACTTATATCAGGTATGGTGGAAGTGACGGTACTACTATTTACAATTCTCAGTATAGCAATGCCGTAATATCTGTATCGTTATATGTTAAGGCAAACACAAAATTATATATTAGAAGCGGATCAAATGTATCATTAAATATGTTTGGTTTAACATCATAATTAGCTTAATTTGTAAAGGAAAGACCAATTTTGAAAATCATTCTGTGATAAAAATTTCTAATAAGAATTTCCTTATTGATCTGGAAAAACAATTGTCAAAAAGTATATTTCATGTTATAATGAGTTTGCTAGATAGCTCTAGTTTAAGAAAAACCTACAAGTTAACGATTGGAAGTTTAATTCTAAAATGGTGTTGAATGCTCTAAAGAGAATCCTAAAATTTTAGATGTAACATCCCCCTGGGAGATCAGGTTTTATCGTTAAGGAGCTATTTAGCTTTTTTTTTGACAAAAAATATGCTATAATGAGCATATGATATGGAGGCTTTACCATGAGTAAAAAAAAGAAAAGAAAAGAAACAAAAAAAGAAAAAAATAATTACTCGTATGAACTAATTGGAGTATTGTTAATCTTAATTGCTTTAATCGGTTGTGTTCCAAATACAGGAATAGCAGGCAGTGTCATTGGAAGCTTTGCCATGTTCTTAGTTGGATGCTGGTATTTGATTATTTTAATTGGTTTAATTGTCACTGGAATTTATATGATTATAAAAAGAGAAAAACCAGAATTTTTTACATCAAAATTAATTGGTTTATATATTATATTTATAGGAATTTTGGTTTTATCTCATATAAAATATATTGAAAATCCGGATTTAATTGGCTTTCAAATTATTGAAGAGACAGTCAATAATTTTATGTCAACGACAAATCGTGTTAATATTGGTGGGGGAATGATTGGTGCCATCTTTTCAGCACTATTTACATGGTTATTTTCTATTAAGGGAACACGTATTGTAACATGGGGATTAATTGTTTGTGGCATCATTATGTTTACAGGAATGTCTATTGTAGATGCTGTGAAGGCAATTACTTCTAAAATAAAAATACAACGTACAAAAGAAAAAGAAAAGAAAGATAAAAAAGAAATCAAAGCAATTGAAGAACATTATGAAAATGATAATAAAAAAGTAATATCTTCTGTAGATGATTTAATCCAAAAAGCACCAGAAGAAACTCCAGTGGTAGAGATAAAAGAAGAAGTTAAAGAAGTCGAAGAAATGGATACAAAAGGGTATGTTTATCCATCCATTAACCTTTTAAATAAACCATCTAAAAATAAAAATTCAGAAAGTAAAGAAACAATCAATCATAATGTTGATGTTTTGCATCAAGTGTTTAAAGATTTTGGATTAGAAGGTAGGGTAGTAGCAATTAATCCAGGACCAGCTGTTACACAATATGAAATGGAAATTAAGTCGGGAACAAGACTAAGTAAAATATCCTCTATTCATAGCGAAATAGCGTTAGCTTTAGCAGCAAAGGATGTTCGTATTCAAGCTCCAATACCTGGAAAATCAACAATCGGTATTGAAATTCCGAATAAGGTAACTTCTATGGTTACAGTTCGTGAAATATTGGAACAAATTCCAAAAAGCAAGGCAGACTCTAAACTAATGGTAACATTAGGAAGAGATATTATGGGTAGACCCCAATACTGTGAAATTAATAAAACACCTCACCTTTTAGTAGCGGGTTCTACAGGAAGTGGTAAATCTGTTTGTATTAATAGTATCATTGTTTCTATTTTAATGAGGGCAAAACCAGATGAAGTAAAACTTGTACTAGTAGATCCTAAAAAAGTAGAGCTTTCTATGTATAATGGAGTTCCACATTTACTGGCACCAGTTGTAACAGATCCAAAAAAAGCAAATATTGCTCTTAAAAAAATAGTTGTAGAAATGGAACATAGATATGATATGTTTAGTAATACATCTACTAAAAATATTGCTGGATATAATGCTTATATTGATAAGAAAAATGAAACTTTACCAGAAGAGGAAAAAATTCGTAAATTACCTTATATTGTTGTTATTATCGATGAACTTGCTGATTTGATGTTGGTTGCAGCAAAAGAAGTGGAAGATTCTATTATGCGAATTACACAGATGGCAAGAGCAGCCGGTATTCATTTAATTGTAGCTACACAAAGACCATCTACAGACGTTATTACAGGTGTTGTAAAGGCGAATATTCCATCTCGTATTTCGTTTGCTGTATCATCTTCTATTGATTCGAGAACAATATTAGACATGACAGGTGCTGAAAAATTATTGGGAAAAGGAGATATGTTATTTTTACCACAAGGGGAAAATACACCAATTCGTATTCAAGGAACTTTTATTGATGATGATGAAATTAAGAGGGTAGTGGATTACACCATCAAGCAACAAATTGCCCGTTATGATGAAACATTGCTTATGGATGATGAGGAAATGCATGCTACTTCTATGGTGGATCCAAAAGAAAAAGATGCTACAGAAGAACCTTTGTACAACGAAATTGTAGAATTTGTTGTTACAAGTGGAAAAGCAAGTGCTTCTTTATTACAAAGAAGATTCCGTTTGGGATATAATAGAGCCGCAAGAGCAATTGATTTATTGGAAGAAAGAGGTATCATTGGACCTAGTAATGGTTCTAAACCAAGAGAGGTACTTGTTAAATTAGAACAAAAAGATGAATAAAAATTTCACATAATCTTCAAATATTTTTCACATACTTATACTATACTGTGTATAGTGGAGGTGATAAATGAAGGTAAATTAAAAACAACAAAACATATATAATGAAAACAAACTCCTGAATATAAAAACGGATTTTATAAAATAAGACAATTAATGTAAATCAAAAATATACAAACTCCTAAAAAAGATAAAAACTGTACGAAAAAAGTACAGTTTTTTTAGGTATTTCACAAAAAAGATACAATATTATTATTGGAAGGGCTAGAAAGGCAAAAAATGAAAAAATATATAAAATTTATTCCAATTATGATAGGAATTATTGTAGTAGTTTTGTTTTTAAATAAAAAGGAGACGAAGATAGAAACGGAAATAGAAGAATCTGTTTTAGAACCTGTAGTAGAAATCATGGATAAAAAAGAAACAATACAGGTGGAGATCAAGGGAGAAGTAGTAAATCCTGGAGTTTATGAAATTGAATTAGGATCAAGAGTAGTAGATTTAATAACTTTGGCGGGCGGCTTAACAGAGCAAGCTGTACTAGCGAATATTAACCAAGCTAAAAAATTAGTAGATGAAATGGTAATTGTAATTTATAACCAAAATGATCTTGTAAAAGAAGTAAAAACAGAATATGTTTATTTAGAATGCGAATGTCCAGAAGTAAAAAATGATGCTTGTATAACGGATGAATCAGACGATTCTAAGCAAGATAAAATTTCTATTAATTCGGCGTCTTTAACGGAATTAATGACATTAAAAGGAATCGGAGAAAAAACAGCAGAAAAAATTATAGAATATCGAAAAGAAAAACCATTTGAGAAAATAGAAGATATTCAAAATGTTTCTGGAATTGGTACTTCTTTATATGAAAAAATTAAAGATTCTATTACTATTTAGTTTTCTCTTTTTTTATCGATTACAGATAAGGTACCATTATAATCCTTTAGATGATTATGTTGTAGGAACTATAGTAGATTATAAAATAAAAGAAAATTATACAGTTATTGATTTAAAAGAAATCATAGTATATTATTATGGGGAATTTGATTATAAAATAGGAGATATGATTAGGGTAGACGGAACCATAAAAGAAATAGAACCCAATACGAATTTTAATTTATTTAATTATCAAAAATACATGTTAAGTAAGAGGATTGTTCATAAAATAGAAGCTAAAAAAATTACTTTAATCAAAGAAAATAAAAGTGTGTTATATCAAATAAAAAATAAAATAAAAGAAAGAGTAATGAAACACAAGTATTTTGAAGTATTTATAATAGGCGAAAATAATTTAGAAACGGAAGTCAAAGATAGTTTTAAAATAAATGGAATTAGTCATCTATTTGCCATATCAGGTATGCATATAACCTTATTTGTTAGTCTATTATTTTTCGTATTAGAAAAAGTAACGAAAAATAAAAAAATCGTATTCTTTTTTATCATGTTATTTTTGCTATTTTATATGTTTATAACGAATTATGCAGTATCTGTAGTAAGGGCATCCTTGTTTGTCATATTTACGCATATAAGCAAATTATATAAATTAAATTGTAGTACGTTAGAATTATTTTTCTTTATCTTTTTAATTTGTATCTGTTACAATCCATATTATGTTTATCAAGTAGGTTTTTTGTTTACTTTTTTAATTACTTTTACTTTATTATTATTTCATAAAAAAATACCTAAAAATTATTTTTTTAAAATGTTTGTTACTTCCTTTATTTCTTTTTTAGTGAGTATTCCAATTTTGATCAATAATTTTTATTCTGTTAACTTTTTAAGTCCAATTTTAAATCTTTTATTTATCCCACTCATTACTTTTATTATTTTTCCTTTTACATTAATAACCTTTTTATTTCCAAACTTGATAGGGGTATTAGATAAATTTGTTTATATATTGGAATATTTATCTTTACATTTAAGTAAAATTCATTTGTTTATATTTAGTTTTAAAAAAGTATCTTTCTTCTTTCTTATTTTATATTATATTGTCATTTATTTTGTTTTAAATAAAATACTCAATAAAAAGTATCAATATATTTTCCTTTTTGTAGTGATACTAATTATTCATTATCATTATAATTTTTTTGATGGAAATGCAAAGGTAACCATGTTAGATGTTGGACAAGGAGATTCTATTTTAATGGAATTAGAGCATGGTAAAGGCAGCATTTTAATAGATACAGGTGGTATCTTTTATAAAGATCAAGTAAATAATATACTGATACCATACTTTAAAAGTATAGGTGTTAAAAAAATAAATTATTTAATTTTAACGCATGGGGATTATGATCATATGGGAAATGCTATTAATTTAGTTGATAACTTTAAGGTAGATAATGTAATATTTAATTGTGGATCATATAACGACTTAGAAAAAGAACTGATTAAAGTTTTAGATAAAAAGAAAATAAAGTATTATTCATGCATCAAGGAATTAAATATAGATAAGAATAAATTACATTTCTTACAAACAAAAGAATATGATAATGAAAATGATAATAGTAATGTTATTTATACAGAACTTAATG
>URZL01000008.1 GCA_900552335.1 uncultured Mycoplasmatota bacterium
ATATACCTAACACAAACTCATTAGGTATGTTCACTTTTATTATATATAATTTATATATTTTGTGCAATTGTTTTGAAATTATTATTCAAAATTTTCTATAACAAATATTACTTAGATGCATATTTTCTTCTGGTAGCCTCTCCTCCACGTAAATGTCTTTCTTGTTTATTTTTAGTTAATACCTTTTGAGCTTGCTCATAAACAATAGGAGATTCACCTGCTAATCGTTCTGTTAAATCTTTATGAACTGTAGATTTACTAACACCAAATATTTTAGCTGTTTCTCTTACAGTTGCATTATTTTTTACAACATAATTTCCAATACATAAAGCTCTCTCATATATATATAAGTTTTTCATATTTCCTCCTTAATATATTATATGATTGCTTTACTACATCATTCCATTTTTAACTTTGATCATCCATGCTAAGTACAGATAAAAAGGCTTCTTGTGGTATTTCTACATTTCCTACCATTTTCATTCTTTTCTTACCTTCTTTTTGTTTTTCTAGCAATTTTCTTTTTCGACTTACGTCTCCACCATAACATTTAGCAAGAACATTTTTTCTTACTGCTTTAATGGTTTCTCTAGCAATTACTTTGGAACCAATCGATGCCTGAATTGGTACTTCAAATTGTTGTCTTGGAATTAATTTTTTTAAATTTTCAACTACAATTTTTCCTCTTGCATAAGCAAAATCCTTATGAACAATAGTGCTTAAAGCATCGACTGATTTTCCATTTAATAAAATATCCATTTTTACTAAATTGCTACTTTTGTAACCAATCAATTCATAATCAAAAGAAGCATATCCCTTTGTATAAGATTTTAATTTATCAAAAAAATCATATACAATTTCAGATAAAGGAATTTCATAATGAATATTTACTCTAGTTGCGTCTAAGTATTCTAAAGAAACATAATTTCCCCTTTTATTCTGACAAAGTTCCATAATTGGACCAATATACGTACTAGGAACAAAAATATTTGTTCTAATATAAGGTTCTTTAATGTCTGCTATTTTAGCGCGATCTGGCAATTTAACAGGACTATCAATCATAACATGAGTATGATCTGTCAACTCTACATCATAAACAACGGAAGGAGAAGTAGCTATCAACTCGATATTAAACTCTCTTTCTATTCTTTCTTCAATGATTTCCATATGTAAAAGTCCTAAAAAGCCACATCGAAAACCAAATCCTAAAGCTTCACTTGTTTCTGGTGAAAACTCCAAAGAAGCATCATTTAGTTTTAATTTTTCCAAAGCTTCTTTTAAATCATCGAATTCACTAGAGGAAGTTGGATATAATCCACAAAATACCATAGGTTTCATAGGCTTGTATCCTGGTAAATGAGTTGCATTTTCATCACTTTCTAAACAAATGGTATCTCCTACTTTTACATCTTCTATATTTTTAATACTGGCACATAAATATCCAACTTCTCCAGTATTTAATATTTTTTTATCAATCTCTTTTGGATTATGAACACCTAGTTCTACAACTTCATAAATAGAATTGGTTGCTAACATTTTAATTTTATCTTTTACCTTAACACTACCGTTTACAACTCTAATAGAAGTAATAATTCCTCTATAAGAATCAAAATAGCTATCAAAAATCAAAGCTTTTAATGGTTCTTTTTCATCACCTGATGGTGCAGGAACCCTTTCAATTACTGCATCTACTAAGTCTTGAATTCCAATACCATTTTTGGCACTTGTTAAAACGATTTCATTTTCTTCAAATCCTAAAGTATCCATTAATTCTTTTTTTACTTTGTCAATATCAGCATTTGGTAAATCAATTTTGTTAATAACAGGAATAATGGTTAAATTATTGTCTAGAGCTAGATAAAGATTAGCTAACGTTTGTGCTTCTATTCCTTGTGCCGCATCTACTACCAAAATTGCGCCCTCACAAGCTGCCAAACTTCTAGATACTTCATAAGAAAAATCAACATGTCCCGGTGTATCAATTAAATTCAGTAAATATTCTTCCCCTTTATATTGATAATTTAAGCTAACAGCATTTAATTTAATGGTAATGCCACGTTCTCTTTCTATATCCATGTTATCCAACATTTGGTCTTGAATTTCTCTTTTACTAACTGCGCCTGTAATTTCTAAGATACGATCAGCTAGTGTACTTTTACCATGATCAATATGTGCTATAATAGAAAAGTTTCGTATATGTTTTTGATCCATAAAATCACCTAGTGATATTATAGCAAAAAAAAACTTTATAGAAAATAAAAATAATGGAAAATTCATTTGTTTAGACAAAAACGCTATTGATATTTCATAAATATACCTTATAAAATATCAAGTTATTTAGGATTCAATCATTTATATCACACGAAAGAATATAACCTAAAACAATTATATTAACCTATTTTAAATAAACACATATATTATGTTAGGAGGTTGTGGTATGAACTTTTCTGATAGTTTTTTTAAAAAAATTGAAAAAAAGACAAATGTAAATAAAGAAACTATTTTAGCACTTGCTACTAAATTACAACAAAATGATTTAAAAAATGAAGGAACACTAAGAGAGGTAATCCAAGAACTTGGAAAATTAACTGGTAAAGAAGTATCAAAAGAAAAAGAGGAAAAAATTATTGAAGCAGTAAAAAATGATAAAGTACCTAAGAATTTAGACAAAATGGTATAAAATCTACTAAAACAGTAGATTTTTTGGTATACACATTATTTAAACACATATAGTTAATTGAAATGAAAGTAGGGATTAGATGGAAAAAATAGATATTATTAAAAGCATTACCGAAAGAACAGGAGGAGATATTTATTTAGGAGTAGTTGGTGCTGTTAGAACTGGTAAATCAACTTTTATCAAAAAAGTAATTGAAACCCTAGTCGTTCCTAACATTGAAGATGAATATGAGAAAAAAAGAGCATTAGATGAAATACCACAAAGTGCACAAGGAAAAACAATTATGACAACTGAGCCAAAATTTGTACCTAGTAATGCAGCTAAAATTAAAATTGATGAATTTGAATCCAGCATTCGTTTAGTAGATTGTGTTGGATATGTCATTGATGGGTGTAAAGGATATGAAGACGAAAATGGTCCTAGAATGGTAAAGTGTCCATGGTATGATGAAGAAATACCCTTTGTAGAAGCAGCGGAAATTGGAACAGAAAAAGTAATTCGTGACCACTCTTCTATTGGTATTGTAATTACTACAGATGGATCTTTTACAGAAATTGAAAGAAATAATTACGTAGAAGCAGAAGAAAGGGTTGTAAATGAATTAAAAGAAATTGGAAAACCATTTATCGTTGTATTAAATTCTTCTCACCCAATGTTACCAGAAACAGAAAGACTAGCTTCTAAATTATCAGAAGACTATGGTGTTCCTGTTTTACCTATGAATGTAGAAAATATGTCTGATAGAGATATTTATACAGTATTAAAAGAAGCATTATACGAATTTCCAGTACTAGAAGTAAAAGTTAATATGCCTGAATGGATTGCTCTATTATCACCAAATAATTGGTTAAAAAAAATATTTATCGATAAAATTAAAGAAAGTGTTGTAGAAATTGATAAATTGAAAGATATCGATTTTATTACAAATCACTTTAGTAATTGTGAATACATAAAAAAAGCATATTTATCAGAGGTAGATGCTTCTACTGGTATCGTAACGGTAAATCTTGAAGCTGAAGATAATCTGTATAATGCTGTACTAAAAGAAATTATTGGTGTTGATATTACTAGTAAGGCTTCTCTTCTTCAATTATTCCAAGATTATAGTGAAGCTAAAGCAGAATATGATCAAATTAAAACTGCTTTAAAAATGGTAAAACAAACTGGTTATGGGGTTGCTTCCCCTAGCCTAATGGATATGAAGTTAGATAAACCTGAAATTATCAAGCAAGGAAGTCGTTATGGAATCAAATTAAAAGCAGTTGCTCCTTCTATTCACATGATACGTGTAGATGTGGAATCTACTTTTGAACCAATTATTGGATCTGAACTTCAAAGTAAAGAATTAATTGATTATTTAATGAAAGATAATGATACTTGTCCAGATAATATTTGGAAAAGTGAAATTTTTGGTAGAAGTTTAGACGTTATTGTAAAAGAAGGTATTCAAGCAAAATTATCTTTAATGCCTGACAACGTTCGTTTCAAATTATCACAGACTCTTACAAAATTAGTTAATAAAGGTAGTGGAAATTTATTTGCAATTGTACTTTAACAATTGCTTTTTTTATAAAAAAAATTATCTTTCGATAACTTTATATAATTTCACATATTTTTTGAAACCTACCAATTTTAATTGTTTTTCTTCTTTCATATTCATTTCTTCTAATGGTAGAACAATTCTTTTTTGATAATCTGTTTCTACCATTGTCAAAATGGTATTATATAGATTTTCCAACTCTTGTCTTGCTTTAAAAATTTCATCCTTATTATTGGATAAAGTAATGATTCTTTCATAACGTTCTGTTAATAAATTGATATATCTTTGTGACATTAAATTAAATGTTTCTTCTTCTCTTTGTATCACCATTTTTTCACCAGATGTGCTTCCTGTAAAAGATGGCAATACAATTCTATTTTTTGCATCTATATTCATGATCTTTTGACCATATATTTCATTTTCACCAAACATATAATCTTCCCCCTTTTATTGACAAATATTATACTTTATTTTAAAAAAAGTCAAATTAATGAAAAACAAAGGCTATTCTTCTCCTTTGTTCTTAAATTGTAAAATAATTGGTGTCCCTTCTAAATGGAAAGATTCTCTTAGTTTATTTTCTAAATATCTTTCATATGAAAAATGAATTAACCCTTTTGAATTTACCCTTAATACAAATTTTGGAGGTTGTGTACCTTCTTGACTTGCAAAATAAATCTTTAATCTTTTTCCTTTATAAGATGGAGGTAAATTTAAATTGTAAGCATCCATAATAACATCATTTAAAAGACTTGTTTTAATTTCTAATTTTGAATTTTCATATACTTTTATAATTTCTGGTAATAGTGTATGAATTCTTTTTTTTGTTAAAGCAGACAAATAAACAATTGGAGCATAACTAATAAAAGCTAAATCACTTCTAATTAATTTTGTAAACCTTTTCATTTCTTCATCTTTATTTTCAATTGTATCCCATTTATTTACTACAATAACAACGGGTTTACCCGCTTCTAATGCATATCCAGCAATATGCTTATCATGTTCAATAATGCCTTCTTCCGCATTAATAACTACCAAACAAACATCTGATCTATCAATTGCTTTCATAGAACGAAGCAAACTATATTTTTCAATACGTTCATAGACTTTTCCTTTTTTTCTCATACCTGCTGTATCAATAACGACAAAAGGTTGTCCATGATAAGTAAATGCTGTATCAACAGAATCTCTAGTTGTTCCAGCTACATTCGATACAATTAATTTATCTTCATTTAAAATAGCATTCGCTAAGCTACTCTTTCCTACATTAGGTCTACCTATGATGCTGAATTTAATGACATTATCTTCATATTCTTCTTCCGTGATTTCATTAAAATCTTCTGTGATTTTATCTAATAAAGTAGCAATACCAATATTTTGTTCCCCACTAATCTCAATATATTCATCAAAACCAAGCACATAAAAATCATAGATATTTTCTTTTGCATTTTTGTGATCTACTTTATTAATAGCAACAATTACCTTTTTATTAGATTTTCTTAACATATCCCTTACTACATAATCATTACTTGTTAATCCATTTTTGCCATCTACAATAAAAACAATAACATCTGCTTCATCAATAGCAAGTTCTACTTGATATTTAATTTCACTATTAAATGTTTGATTTTCCATATCAATTCCACCTGTATCAATTAAGTGAAATTGGTAATCATTATACTTTACATTTCCATAGATTCTATCCCTTGTTACACCAGGGGTATCTTCAATAATGGAAACTTTCTTTCCAACTAAACGATTAAATAGTGTTGATTTTCCGACATTTGGTGTTCCTACAAGCGCTACTACAGGTTTCTTCATAGATACCTCCTATAATTTTTTTCCATATTTTAAAATGGGTTTTATTCCTTTATATATAACATTTACATGTTCTAACATAGAATATAAATTTTTCTTATTTTCATTTTTTAATTTAATATACCATTTATTTTGATAATTATAAATATCATAGTTATCTCTATTAATTTTTAAAATATCATCAATTTGATATAAAAATTCATCTTCATGAATTGAAATTCTCATATCAATTTCATCTTCATAGTATTCCATAAATTCTAGTTTTTCTTCTTTCAATTCCAATATAATTCCATAAATGGAGTCTAGATATATATCTACATTATAAAATCCATTCATACAAATTTGATAATTATCTTTTATTTTTAAAAATAATTTTTTAAAATAATTTTCTATTTCACTTCGATTTTCAAAATCTGCTATTTCTTCCTTTTTAGGAATGTAGATAGTGACATTACAACCTTCTAGAATACATTTCATATCCTCACCTATACTATCATATGTAAGAATATGGTTTTTGTCTAAATAATTCTTTCAATTTTTTCTTGAATATCGTGTTTTCCATCTTTTGTAACATTGGAAAATATTACAAAATCATCTCCAACCACTAAATCCAGTTCATTTAAAATTAAATTTCTTTGTGTTTGTTGCCTTGTAATTCCTACTTTATCAGCCTTAGTAGCAACTATGGTAACTGGTATTTGATAATGTTTCAAAAATTCATACATTAATTTATCATCTTTACTAGGTTTGTGTCTAAAATCTATTAACATAAATACTTGTTTTAAAGCATCTCTGTTTGTAAGATAATCTTCCATCATTAATCCAAATTTTTTTCTTCTCGTCTGACTAATATTAGCAAAACCATAACCTGGAGCATCTACTAAATAAAATTCATCATTTACCAAATAAAAATTAATAGTTTGCGTTTTGCCTGGATTAGAAGAAGTTCTAGCTAAATTTTTACGATTAATAAGTGTATTAATAAAGCTGCTTTTTCCTACATTAGATCTTCCAACTAATAAGAATTCTGGTTTATTATCGGTAGGATATTGACTTCTTCGAACAGCACTAATCACTAATTCTACCTTATGTATTTTCATTTTATCACCTTTTTTTCAAGACAGAGTAGATTATAACATGTTTTTATACACTTGTCAAAATTGATTCTATTACTAGTATATACTATTTAAAAAAAAAAAGAGTTTTTAACTCTTTATGAATGACATGCACTTTGTGCGCTAATGTCACTTCTTTCATGGTAACCACTTGGACATGCACTGTCGGCAACATTACTTGTATCCCATTTATACACATTTCCGCTACCATTACATTGATAACATTTATTTTCTACATAGCGACAAGAGCCAGCTTCTGTAATATCATTTCTTTCATGATAACCACTTGGGCACGCACTATCGGCAACATTATCCATACCCCATTTATATACATTTTCGTTACTATTACATTGATAACATTTTTTTTCTATGTATTTTTCCTTGCATTCTTTTTCTGATAAGTCTACTTTCACATAGCCGCCTGAACACGCAGAAGTAGTTCCGGGATTTGTTGACCATATATATTTGTCGGTATCACTACTACACTGATAACAGGCAGCTTCAACAACAGTATATTTGTGACAATCATTATTTACAAAGCAATCGATACAGGCCAAAATATTATTAGAATCATCTACATTAATCAATCTAAATACAAACTGAACAATTGTAATTACTAAGAACACACAAATCGCTCCAATAATTCTTTTAACAAATCTTGTTTGTGACTCTTTCATTCCTTTTTCATCTTGACTAGTTACTGCTTTTCCAAAGTCTAGCATTCCCATAATAATTAAAATAATAGGAACAGCAATTTTAACAATATTAATTACATTTTTAAATAAAATAGGTAAAGCAGCTGGAATATCATCCACAATACCACAAGAAACTGTTGAATAAGAAACTCCTATTTCCTCTGCCTTTACATAATTTATTCCAAATAACATAATCATTAAAATAACAATACTTTGCCATATTTTTTTCATAAAAATTCCCCTAACTATAGTTTAATTATACCGAATTTTAATAGATAATTCAAGGGATAAATTAGTATAATATCTGTAATTATTTTTAATATAATTTACTATGAAGAATAATACAAAAGAAATTGATTTACTTACTATTCAATTGTGGGCCACTATTTTTTATGTTGGAAGTCTTTTTATATCGATTTCTTTAACTTATGATGAAAGGGAAAAATTAAAAAATAAAAGTGGCATTTTTTCAGAAACTCAAAACCAAACAATGTCAATTTTTAATAGATGGCTCGTATTATTCTTAACTTTGTCTTTTCTTTACGTTAGTTATCAAAATGTAAAATTAAATAAACAAAAAAACCAAAAAACTTGGCCTTTTGAATTACAACTCTTTTCAAGTGAACTATCCACAATAGCTGCTATCATTGTTTTATATGTTGTCATTAAAACTTCTGGTGAACAATATTCAATTGTTTCAGGAATTGAAAACCCTAATTTATAGTCTTTTCATATTCTTCACACACTTTATCTAAATCCTTTATTAAAGCATCTACTTCATTAAAATCAGATACTCTAACACCACTGGAATAAATATGACCACCACCATTATATTTACTGGCAGTTTCATTTATAATCGGTCCACGAGAACGGATAGAACCTCTAATATTGTTATTATTTTTATCTTGTGTAAATACACCCCATGCATAAACTTCTTCTATATAATTAAAATCATTTACCATGTTTCCAGCAGTAGCTGCATCTACTCCATATTTTAATAATTCTTCTTCCGTTATTTTAACATATCCAAAACCATGTTCCGTAATTTTTAATTCATGAAATAAATATCCTTCAAAACGAATTTCTTTAAATGGTCTTAAATATAAATGATCATATAATTTTGAAAAATCAATTTCTGTTTCTTTAATTAGTTTTGACACCAAATCAAATGTCTTAGGTGTTGTATAGTAAAATAAGAAGCGATCTGTATCTGCTACCAACCCTAAAAATAATTTTTCTGCTGCATCTTTTGTCATTTTTAATTTAGTATTAAAAGTTAATTCCATAATTAATTGAGAAGCGCTGGAAGCAGAATCATCAATCCACTCTATGTCACAAAATTTTTCAATAAAAGGATGGTGATCTATCTTGATACTAGAAGAAAACCTTGTTGGATCTACACCATCTACCCTTTGCTTATTTGGTGTATCCGTTACAATTAATAATGAATTTTGATACATAGATTCATCAAATTTATCAATGTGCCCTAAATAACGAAATTTACTAGTTGGATATCCTACACAAAAAACTTTTTTATCAGGGAAAGTAGCTTGAATAATTTCTTTTAATCCAATACTACTTCCTAATGCATCGGGATCAGGTCCAACATGTCTTGCAATTACGATGGTATCATATTTTTGAATTTGATGATATATTTTTTTATAAATGCTATTTAACATCTTTATTCTCCAATTAATTCTACTGTATCTTGTGCTATCATAAGCTCTTCATTTGTTGGAACTACATAAAGAGATACTTTTGATTCTGGAGCACTAATACAAACTTCTTCACCTCTAATTTGATTTGCTTCTTCATTTAAAGTGATGCCTAAGCAAGAAAGTTTCTTTACAATAGCTTCTCTCGCTTCTGCTGCATTTTCGCCTAAACCAGCTGTAAAGATGATTGCATCTACCCCATCTGCTTCCACATAATATTCTGCAATGTATTTAACAACTGTACTAACATATTTTTCAAAAGCTAGTACACATTTTTTATCATTTTCTTTTACACCAGCATAAATGTCTCTAAAATCACTTGACTTTTCACTCAACCCTAAGAATCCAGATTTCTTATTTAAATCGTTCATAACTTCATCTAAAGTTTTACCAGTTTGTTCCATAATATAAGGAATAATAGAAGCGTCTATATCTCCACTACGTGTTCCCATCATGATTCCAGCAAGTGGTGTGAATCCCATTGTAGTATCTAAACATTTTCCATTTTTTACAAGAGATAAAGAGCCACCACTACCTAAGTGACAAATAATTGCTTTATATTCATCTTTTCCTAATAATCTTGGAATTTGTTTACTGATATAACAATGGCTTGTTCCATGAAAACCATATTTACGAACGCCATATTTTGTATACCATTCATATGGTACTGGATAAATATAATTAATTTCATCCATTGTTTGGTGGAAAGCTGTATCAAATACACCAACCATTGGTACATTTGGTAATGCTTTTTTTACTGCCTCAATTCCTAAAATATTAGCTGGATTATGAAGTGGTGCTAAAGGAATATATTTTTTTAAATCTTCTACTACTTCATCAGTAATAATAACAGAATGATCATATTTATCTGCACCATGTACTAGTCTATGACCAATTCCATCAATTTCATCTAAAGATGAAATAATATGTAGAGATACCAAACGATCTAATAACACCTCTACTGCTACAGTATGATTTGGCATTTCTACTTCTTCTCTTATTTTTTCACCATTATATTTAATTGTATAAAAACTATTTGGCAAAGTTACTCTTTCAAAATATCCGCTTGCAATACATGTTTGATTTTTCATATCAAATAGGCTAAATTTTAAAGAGCTACTTCCCGCATTAATTGACATTATTTTCATACGCTACCTTCTTTCTACCGTTTTCATTATACTATAAAAAAAGAAGTAAAGCTACTTCTTTCAAATTATTTAAGCTGAAAAATATAATTTTGTAATAGATGCACTAATACTACATGTATTAGCAGTTTGATAAGTTTGGTAAGCATTAGCAGTGAAAGAAATAATGCTATTTTCACCATACGCTGATATATCAATCATTGCATTTACATTGAAATTATTATATGCAGAATAAACCTCTTTGTTATTAATATACACTTTTAATGAAGTTTCTGTATTGGTGTTAATAGTAGAACTACCACTTGCTACAAAATTTAAAGTTTTATAAGGTCTCAAATCAATTCTATCTTTTAATGTTATAGTTGCTGAAGAAGAAGCATAAGTGTCCGCATTAGACTTAGTTGCATAAAATGCCAATTTCCCAGATTGAATAGAATAAGAATATCCACCCGTGTTATTATTCACTTCATGTCCAGTTGAGCCAATCCATTCCGATGTGTTGAATGGAGCCCCCAAGGACATGTGTGCCGGAAATTTTTCTTTTAAAATGCTATAAATATCACTAAGTGAAGTTTCTTGTGTAACTCCCAATCCGCTATATTGAAGGGCATCTGATAGCTGATTTACTACTTCTTGTTCTTCTATTCCTGTAGAAATTTTATCTATATTATTTGCCATATCATCAAATGAAGCACTACTGCTTGTTTCAATTCCCTTATTTGTAATTGAATCAGCTATTTTCTTTTTACCATCATTCAATTCATCTAATAATTTATTGTATTTACTTTTCGATATAGTTTCATCTATTTGATAATTTTCATCATCATAATTACAGCTTCCTTCTTTGGTTGTAATTGTTGTTTGATTTGCTAGTTTTAAAGCTGCATGTGTTCCATCTTCTATACAAGCAGACACCTTACCGTCTGAATATAAAATTAATCTTCCTTCTTGAATAAATCCTTTGTATTCTAATTTTTCATTCTCACTAAAACATCCATCCTTTGAGCATATAAATGTTTTTGTTTCTGGATTATCTATCATTTTTGTCGAATAGTATAAATCTGCTGACTCTATTAAACCATTTACACTTGCTGTTAAAGCTCCCATTTTAGAAGATTTAATGACATTTCCAATTAGTGAAATAGTAATGAATGATACTATTGCCAATATCACAATTACTGCTAATAATTCAATTAATGTAAATCCTTTTTTATTCATATGATACCCCTCACTTTTTATTATTTGTATTTTTCTATTCTTTACACATTTTACCATAGTAATTTTTAATTGTAAATCAAAGCATTGTATTTAAATAAAAAAAGAGATTGATAAAATACTCACTCTCTCATTTACAAATAACAAACACTAAATTTTTCATTACCTATACTTGTCTTTATAGACCTTACAAACTATATTACTAATTTTATTATCATGTTTAATATAACAAAATCCATATGAGATTCCAACCTATTTTAAGAAATTATTTTTTACTTTCTAATTTTAATAACATCATCATCTTTTAACTTTCCAATAAGTAAAGAGGAGGTATCTATATGATTTTTTCTATTTTCTTCTACTTGCTTTTCATCATAATTGGCGTAACAATATTTACAAAAATGACTACATGTATTGTATACTCCAACATCCACCATTTCAACACACTTACAATTGTTTCCTCTAACTTTCCACGTTTTAAAGTTGGTTTTCCCTGTCAATTGAAAAGCCAAAGTATGAGATAAACACTCTTTCTTGTCAAATCCATATTCCACTAAGTTTTTCTTTTCACAACAAGTTTGAATAGTCATATTATGAACATGTGCAATAGCGCTAAAATTTTTTCCTATCGCTTCATAATCAGATTCTAAAAATGGGTTATTTTTTAAAATGGGTTTATTTTTCTGAACATTTTTATAGTCATCCAAAAAAGAAATAATAATATGTTCTACAAAACCATCTAATAAAGTACATAAATGTTCAAACGATTTAATATGATAATTGATGTCATATTTTTCACTTAAAAAGATAGGATCATACCTTACATATACATATTTTTTTCCAATCATAGAAGAGATTTTTTTGATTGCTTCTATGATTTGTCCCTTTGGAGGAACATTTGGTTCAATATCTTTTTGATAAGGTGTTAGAGTAATATGAAATAAAATTGGCTTTTGAATCTCAGAAATATCTTTTAAAATAGGAATCGGATTTTTTGTACAAAATAAGATAGCATCTACATCCTCAAAATAAATGCGACTAACAAATTTTGGTTGAAAAGGATTTCTAACATCTAAAAAACCTTCTCTATAGCGATTCATAAACCATTTAGAATAAAAAGCAACGATATCGGTTCTACCACTAACATTTAATATCATGATATTTCTCTCTCAATCCACGTTAGAATAATATTTACAATATAATCTATCTCCTCTTTTGTAAGTTCATGACTTGGCTCAATATGATGCCATTTGAATAAACATCCTCTACAACAAGTAGCAGTAGCATGTTCTGCTATAAAAACAGGATGCCCTTTCATCGGTGTCTGTTTACCATCATTTGATAAGTGAATTTTAAGTCTTTGATTAATAAAGTCATAAGCATGTCTTTCTATTACACCCATTCCTTTTTCTCTTATATATTCTTTATCCTTTTCTTTTAGATGAAAACTATTTCTAAATTTAGACTTTGCTAATTGATTTAATATATTTTCTATTTGATTCATTTTTCCTCCAAAAAAAGTACCAATGGTACTTTTAATTTGATAAGGCATATGTATCTCTTGCAATCATCAATTCTTCATCAGTTGCTTCTACATAAACTGGAATTTTTGATTCTTCTTTCGTAATAATACCTTCTACGCCTTTTCTTACAATTGTTGCATTATTTTTTTCTTCATCTAATAAAATTCCCAAAGAAGTTAATTTTTTAAGTACTTCCCCTCTAATAATAGAATCGTTTTCTCCACCACCAGCTGTAAAACAAATTGCATCTACTTTACCATCTAATTTTACATAGTATTTGGCAATATAATCGACTATTTTATCTGTATACATATCAAAGGCTAAGATTACTTTTTCTTCATTCGCATAGAAAGCTCTGTCTAGATCTCTTAAATCACTCATACCAGCAATTCCCTCTAAACCACTTTCTTTATTTAACATGCTGTCTATTTTTTCTAAATTAAATCCTGTTTTTTTCATAACATAATTCAACATTGTATAATCAATATCTCCACTACGTGTTCCCATCATAATTCCGGCATTTGGAGTAAATCCCATAGAAGTATCTATACATTTTCCTCCTTCAATTGCTGATACACTAGCCCCATTACCAATATGACAAATAATTAAATTTGGTTTTTCATTTTTTAAAATCATCTTCATTTTTTCAGTTATAAAGCGATGGCTTAACCCATGAAAGCCATACTTACGAACATGATATTTTACATACCATTCATATGGTACTGGATATAAATAAGTTTTTTCCTTCATAGTTTGATGAAATGCTGTATCAAAACAGGCTACTTCTACAGCTGTTGGAATTGCTTTTTGAAAAGCTTTTACACCTATTAAATTAGCTGGATTGTGAAGTGGAGCTAAATCAGATATAGATTCAATTTCCTGTAAAACACGATCATCAATGATAACACTTTTTGAATATTTATTTCCACCATGTACAATTCTATGTCCAACTGCTTTAATTTCACTTAAATTTTGAATCATTTTTTGTGCGATTAATTCTTTTAACAGTAATTGAACTGCTTCTCCATGATTTTTTATTTCGACATCTTTTCCTATTTTTTCATCACCAATACGAATGCTATAATTGCTTCCTTCTAAACCAATTCTATCAAATGTACCCTTCATTAATACTTTTTCCTCTGGCATCTCATATAAACGAAATTTTAAAGTAGAACTTCCAGCATTTACTGATAATAATTTCATATTTTCCCTCTTTCTTTTTAGGTATGTTATTTATATATGTCTACATTTTTATTTTATACTTTTTTAAATATATTTTTTATATTGAATATTTTTATTACTGTCATTTTTATTTTAATACATAATGTTCAAATGAGGCATTTGTAGATTCATATTCCATTAAATCTCCATCTTCTGGAAATCCATGAAAATAATAATATAAAACTCGAGCTATTCCACTATGTGTTACTAGTAATACCATTTTATCTGAATAATTGATAGATATATCATTTAATAAAGATGCTATTCTATTAAATAGTGTTCCAACACTTTCTGCCTCTTGATACTGAATATTTTTTTTAATATTCCAATATTCTTTTAAATTTACTTTATCACGGGATATTCCTTCAAATTCACCATGGTTCCTACTAAGCAATCGTTCGTCATAAATAATAGGAATACCAGGAGCGGCTAAAAGAGCCGTTTCTTTTGTTCTAAGTTTGGGAGAACAGATTACCAAATCAATATGGGCATTCTTAACTTTTTCCCTTGCGGATAAAGCCTGATTTCTACCTTTTTCATTCAATTTGGTCTCCATATTTCCTTGCATAATACCTGTTTTATTTTCCTCTGTTTCGCCATGTCTTAACACATACAAATCCATTATTTATCCTCTGGTTTCATAGTTGGAAATAAGATAACATCGCGAATAGATTCTTGTTCTGTAAATAACATAACTAAACGGTCAATTCCATAACCAATTCCACCAGCAGGTGGCATACCATATTCTAATGCTTCAATAAAGTCATAATCAATATCATTTGCTTCATCATTTCCTAAATTTCTTTCTTTTAATTGTTCTTCAAAACGTTCTAATTGATCAATTGGATCATTTAATTCTGTATAGGCATTTGCGAATTCCTTTCCACCAATAAATAACTCAAATCGATCAACAAATCTAGGATCTTCTGGATTTTTCTTTGTTAATGGTGAAATTTCTACTGGATGTCCATATAAGAAAGTTGGTTGAATTAAAGTTTCTTCTACATATTCTTCAAAGAATAAATTAATAATATGACCAATTGACTTTTGATGTTCTTCTACTGTGATGTGATGAGAAGCCGCTAGTTCTAAAGCTTCCTCTAGTGTCATTTCTTTTTTAAAATCAATTCCTGTTACCTCTTTAATGGCATCTACCATACTAATTCTTTTCCAAGGCCCCTCTAAACTAATTTCATGTCCTCCCCAATTGTATGTCATCTTTCCAATAACTTCTTTTGCGATCTTTGTATACATTCCTTCTGTTAAATTCATCATTCCCTCTAAATCAGAATATGCTAGATAAGCTTCCATTAACGTAAATTCTGGATTATGTCTTGGATCCATTCCTTCATTTCTAAATGTTCTACCAATTTCGTAAACTGCTTCCATACCACCAACCAATAATCTTTTAAGTGGTAATTCTAAAGCAATTCTCAAATACATATCTAAATCCTGAGCATTATGATGTGTAACGAATGGTCTAGCAGAAGCGCCAGTAAGTAAAGTACTTAAAACAGGTGTTTCAACTTCTGTAAATCCATGTCCATCCATATAATTTTGAATGCATCTTATAATTCTTGGTCTTAAGAAAGCAATTCTTTTTGATTCATCATTCATAATTAAATCTAAATAACGTTTTCTATATCTTGTTTCAATATCCTGTAATCCATGAAACTTTTCTGGTAGTGGTTTTAATGATTTTACCAAATGAGTATAGTGAAAACATTTAATAGTTACTTCCCCTGTACCTGTTAACATAACCATTCCTTCTACTCCAACGATATCACCAATGTCAGCTGATTTGAATAAAGAGTATACATCTTCCCCTACATCATTGATAGAAATATAAACTTGGATAGGTCCTTTTTTATCTTTAATAGAAAAGAAACTAGCTTTTCCCATTTTTCGAATAAACATAATTCTTCCTGCTACTGTTACGTGAATATTTTTTTCTATTACTTCATCGTGATCTAAACCAGCAACTTTTTCTTTTACATCTGTGGAAAAATCCGTTCTTTCAAATTTATGTCCAAAAGGATCCATTCCTAATTCTCTTATTTTATTTAATTTTTCTCTTCTTGCTAATTCTTGATCTGTAAATTCTCTCATGTTACACCTCTTCTTTTATTTTTGTATTGCTTAATATATCGTGCAAACCACGGCAATCTTTTCTATATATTATCATAAATTGACTAATAATGACTAGTAAAATTTGGATAATTCCCAAAATTATTACATTTATAAAGTATATTTGATTTTTTAATACAATTTGACTAAGTATTAAACCAATATAATAAAATAATCCATTAAAAATGATATTTCTTATCCATAAGGAAAGAATGGATAATTTTTCTTTATTTTTTTGTGCATAACTTAAATGTAGTAACTTCATTCCAATTGTTTGACTTGTAAAGTAAGGAATTCCTATAAAATAAATGTGGATAACAATTAAAATAATCATATAATCTCCCATTTTACAATGATCCATTTCATATATTAATGTACTATATTCATCAAAATATGTGGAAAAGTTTATTTCTTTATTTAAATATTGTTCTGAAACTTCATTCATTTCTGATTGTTTGAATAATAATTCTTCATTTTTCGGAATGAATTTATAGATGCAAAAAAGAAAAAAGAAAATGATTATTATATCAATTATATAAGCAATACCCCTTTTTACTACTATTTTCATTTTACACCTACTTATTTTCTTCTAAAAATGTATTTAACAAATTCATAAATTCTTCTTTTGTTTTTGTTTTAAAAATAGCTTCTTTTAATTTGGTACTATTTTTAATTCCTTTTAAATACCATGCTGTATGTGTACGCATTTCTAAAAGGGCTAATTTCTCACATTTGGTTTGTTCTAACAATTCATAATGTCTCTTTATCATTTTTATTTTTTCTTTCATTGGAACTTCTTCTGGTTCGATTCCTTTTTCCAAGTAATCCACACACTCTTTTATTAACCATGGATTTCCAAGAACACCTCTTCCGATCATGATAGCATCACAACCAGTTTCATCTAACATTTTTTTAGCATCATAACATGTTCTAATGTCCCCATTACCGATTACAGGAATGGATACGTTTTGTTTCACATCTCTAATAATGTTCCAATCTGCTTTTCCTGTATAGCCTTGTGACCTCGTCCTAGGGTGTACTGTTATAGCACTTGCTCCTGCACGTTCCACCATTTTGGCTATCTCTACTGCATTAATACTATTACTATCCCAACCACTTCTTATTTTTACCGTTACTGGCACCTTTACAGCAGTTACTACACTAGATACAATTTCATATACTTTTTCTGGATTTTTTAATAAAGCACTCCCCGCTTGATTTTTAATAGCTACTTTTGGTACAGGGCATCCCATATTGATATCAATAATATCCGGTTTCATTGTTTTTTCAATATATTGTGCTGCTTTTACAAAAGATTCTTTATCACTTCCAAAAATTTGTTGAGCAATAGGTCTTTCCATATCCGTCATATATAGCATATCTATTGTTTTTTGAGAACCATAAGATAAAGCCTTATCGCTTACCATTTCAGCATAAATCAAACCAGCTCCCATCTCTTTAATAATAGTTCGATAAGCACTATTTGAAATTCCGGCCATTGGTGCCAATACTACATTGTTTTTTAATTCAATATTTCCAATTTTAAACATAAAATCACCATATGTACATTATACTATGTTTTCATAAATAAAAAAAGGAAAACTATTATAATAGCTTTCTGAAACTTTATTCATTTTATTTCCAGTATATTGAATTTTTCATTCAAAACAGAAAATTATTATACTTAAATTTTTCTTATTTTCTTTTAGCTGTAAATGAGACGCGTACAGTTTTTCCAGCATATTCTTTATTTCGAACTACAGTTGAAAATCCAAGTTGATTTTTAGTTTCAATATTAAGACCACTTACACTTTTCCAGTCTCCACTTGCTACATCAGAATATATTGCTGATACAATTTCAATATCATACTGATCTGCATGATAAAAAGGAATCATTGAAGAAATTAAATAGTCATAATGACCGCTAGAAGACATTACACAATCTGAGGTATAATTTCCATCCTTTAAAATCATATTATCAATATTAGTTTGATTATTACTTACCAAACTAGATAAGCTTTCTATATTGGTATTTGTTTTGTCTAATTCACTTTGTAAAGCATAGTTATTTAAATTACTTTGTAATTCTTCTATATTACTTTTCATATTTGTTATTTCATTTGTATTATTTGTTATTTTGTTATCTAAGCTGTCTACTAGGTTATTTACTTCATCTTTGGAATAAACATTACTAACATTCCCTGTTCCATTATCTAACATTGCTACATATTTATTTGTTAAAGCATCAAATCCTATGATACAATTTCCAGTTTTTCTTTTTCCTACAATAATTTCACTATTATAGTTTTTATATGCATAATAAGTATCATTTGAGATACAAACACTGACATTTCCTTCCTTATCTAAATAGAGTTTTCCTTCCCCATCTATGGTTCCTCTATAATCTAGACTTTCTCCTTTTTTTGTAATTCCTTTGTGTTCCTTGTCAAACAAGAATTCATAGACTCCATCATTTTCTATCGCATACAAATTGGCGGATTCTACTAATCCTTGTATACTAGACGCAAGTGCTTTCTTTTTACTTTCTTCGATTACATTTGTTATCATGGGTATTGTAATTAATGTAATCAAGGATAATATAACAATCACAGCTAATAATTCTATTAATGTAAATCCTTTTTCTTTCATATAATCTTCCTTCCTTTTTATAGCAATAAAAAAGAAGAGGTATTTAAAAATGCCCCCCCCCGTTTGCATATAGCAAACTCAAAAAATTCACTATCTACAAACTATATTACTATTCTTTATTACATATCTATCTTATCAAAATTTTTATTAACATTCAATCTATTTTTTAAACAAAATACAGTATATTAATTTTGTGGTAAGATATTCTTATAATTTAGAGTAATCTTATTTTTATATTATTCTAAATTAATACTAGATACGTACTCTATAATTCCTAGATCGAGATAGCCTTATCATAATTTTAAATTTAATATAACATTTTTTGATAAAAATGCATTTTTTTATTTTTTTGGGAGTTTTTTGGGAGTTTTTTTGGGATTTTTTAATCCATATTTTTACCAATATTTAACATTAAAAATATTGTACTTTATAACCTCTCTATGGGGCATTTATATATAATAGAAGTAGATTGTATGTCGTATGATAGATTTTATTATAGAACCATCCAACTGATTCAATGGAAAAATATTTGCTCTAATTTTATTTGATTTTTATATTTCAAAGTTCGAATATTCGAACAAATCTTCAGTGGTGCCGTTGCCGTAGTTATCTACAACTTTTGCACAAAGGCGACTGATTTTGAATCAATCACTATAAATATTATAACATACTTCAGTAAAATTTAACTAATTATTTTTTATTGCTTCAATTATTTTTAGTACATCCTTAACAGAAAAACCTTTTTTATCATCATATTTATTTGTATACGTACTTTGTGCTTGACCAAACATTTTAGCAGATAAAGTTTTTTTGATTTCTTCTCTATTTTCAGGTTGCATATTTTCTAAGTAAACATCAATTGAAGCAAGTTCTAATTCTTGTTTTCGATAATAAACTTCATCTTTTCTAGAATTCGATACTTGTTTTGCTGTATATGTTGCTGCTCCCATTAAAATAACACTTACAATATATTTAAACAGCATATATTTACTATCATCTTTTGTAGTTAGTGTAACATAAAGCATAAGTCCAAATGCACCTAAAAATAAAACAATAGTTAATACTTGCCAAATTATCCTTTCAAATCTAGACTTATCAGCATTTTTCTTATATTCACCAATTTTTGTTTTTTCACCAACAATTCCAATTAATGTAGAAATTTTTTTATCTTTTTCTTCTATTTCTTTTAAGAAACTATCAAACTTTTCCTTATATTCATTAGATAATGTTTCAAATTTGTTATCTAAGTCTTTTTTACTATTATTTTTTAAATCGTTTATATTATTATTTTCTGTTTCTATCATTTCACTTATATTTTGCTTTGATTCATCAAGAAATTTTTCAACACTAGATTTTAATTCATCTTGATTATTTTCTAAAATATTAAGGTCGTTTTTTAAATTTTGAATCTTATCATTTAACTTTGTATCTTCTTGATCAATATTATTCTTTTTATCATCTATATATTCTAATATATCTGAAACTTCTTCTCTTAGAATACTAGTTTGCTTTGTTATTTCGTATTTATAATTTCTAATATAGCCTTTTATATTTGATTTATTATTAAATAGTGAATTATAATCAATATATTTAATTAAATTATTTAAAATATTATTACAAATTGACAGCATATTTGATATATAACCGTTACTACCATTCAAAAAATTTTGACAATAACTAATTAAATTTTTATAGTCACTTTCTATATCGCTTGTTATTAAATCTTCATCAATATTTTCAATTATAACATCAATATTTTCCATTCTAAATAAAATTATATTTATATTTTTTATTTTTTCTTTCAAATTATACTTTTCAATTGTTTCAACCATAATAACCTCCATATAAAAAAGAGCAAAATACAACATAATATTAATTATGTATTATTGGCCCCTTTTAAATTTTATCTATGTCTTCTACCCATTTCATACGGTTTTTGATTTTGTTCCTTATCTATGTTTTTTCTTGCTGATTCCATAATTTCTTTTTGTTCATCAAATGGTCTTAATTCAAACGTACATTCATGAATATGTCTTCCACCCATTTCATACGGGTTTTGATTTTGTTTCTTATCTATGTTTTTTCTTGCCGATTCCATAATTTCTTTTTGTTCATCAAATTGTCTAATTAATTCAGACGCACATTCATGAAACTGTCTAACTAATTCTTTTATTTCTTCTTCACTTTTACCTAATTGTCTTGCTTCAGTTATAAGTAAATTCTCTCTTTTAAGAGCATATCTTCTCATAATATTTTCCATATTTTCATTATTATAATTTTCTATATTTTCTGTATTCATTATATTCCTCCATTTATCTTCTAATTCTATTTTCGTTTACATCACGTGGAACTAAACCAATTCCATATAATCTAACATCATCATTAAATTCTCTTTCAAACTTTCCACTAGATATATCATAATAATAGTCAAAAAATTCTAGTGCATACTTATTTTCCATTAAATCTGTAATTTTTTCTTCATCAATATAAGAAACATATGGTGCATATCCACAAACTTCTTCATCTTTCATAACTTTAACAGGTACTGAAAAATCTACAACATAACTTTTTTCATTATTTCTGATAATATTAAATGCATGTCCGACGCAATTTGATTCTAAACTATTTTTAATAACGCCACTACAATAATAGGAATCTATATTAAAAAGGGACAATAGATTCTGTGCTAATGCACTTTTTTCTGAACACATCGCCACCCCTTTATTTTTAAAAACACTTATTTGCAAATTATTTTTCATATCCATATATTTTTCATCAGATATTGATTCGTCCTCAAGTAACATATCAGTAATTAATTTATCTCTATCACCTTTGAAATTATTATTCTCTTTAATTCTAAAAAATTTATTTAAATACACAAAAACTTCCTTTAATACATCATTTAAATCATTTATCGTACAATTTTTTATTTGTTTTAAAAAATCGTAATACATATTAAAATCATTCATTCCATAATAATAACCATAATCACTACCATATGATATTTTGGTATCAAAGCCAATAAATCCTTTATTTAATTTTGAAAAGTTCATACCAATAACTTGTTCTTTAGACGCACTTTGATTGTATTTTTCTAAAAGTTCTTTTGTAAATTTTTCTAATTGTTTATCATCTAAATCTTGAATTAGTTTTATTATTTCCATTTTTTTACCTCCTAATTACAATATTATTATATCATGCTTATATTAAAATTCAAAATCATCATTTCTATTTTTAGATTCTTTTTCTTTGGCATATTTATAATCATCATGTATTTCATACAGCTCATCACGTGTTATTATGTCATGATTATATAAATCATTTGCTACTTCATGATATTTTTCTCTATCATGCTTACTAAACATCTTATCATTAATTAATTTTAATAATCTAGTAAACTTATTTTTAAATGATTTTAGTGCAGATTTTAATGAAAAGTTTTCTTCTTTTAAATCATCAATCTCATTGTCTTTTTCTTTTATTCTTTTTTTTTAGTGTTTTAATTCTAGTATCTTTTGATTTATTGTTTTCTTCTAATACTTTAATCTTTTCACGATTTTCTTTTCTTCATTCATACTTTATCACTCCTTTTTCTACGAAAAAAGAGGAGACAAAAGCATTAACAAGTAATACTCTTGACGCCTCTAATATTTCTATTATTAATTTTATTTAAATGAATTATGTAATTGACCATAGATGTACCTTGCTTTCTAATAAAAGACGGATACTGCTTGTCATTTATTGGTTATTTATAATAATAGTTTTTATTTCAAAAGTCAAGACCTATGCTTGTTTTATATAATCTTCAAGTTCTGATAATTTAATTTTTTTACCTAAATTATTAACATATATTTCACTAGAATAATTAAACACTAAATACAGATTGTTTTTAATATATATTCTATGTGGCTCAATATAAGTTAAATTAGTTTTATCAATTCTTCTAATACTTCCATTTTCTATTATTGGTGTAGTATTTCAAAAATCACATATTACCCTTAACCTCAATTCTAAAGATTCTTCAATTTCAATTTCTTCTTTAATAATATTTACCATAGACAAACCCTTTCTATGATTTTTTCAAAAAACGAAAAAATCAATCATTTCTGATTGATTCATATATTTAAAGTTCGAATATTCGAACAAATCTTCAGTGGTGCGAGTGAAGGGACTTGAACCCCCACGCCGTAAGGCACTAGATCCTAAGTCTAGCGCGTCTGCCAATTTCGCCACACTCGCAATAATGGTGTCCCAGGAGGGATTCGAACCCCCGACACCCGCCTTAGAAGGGCGATGCTCTATCCAGCTGAGCTACTGAGACGATTTATTCCCATTCGAGAACAAATCAATTATATCCCAAAAAGTAAAATTATTCAATAGTTTTTATAACACTTTTATAAATTTCTTCATTATTCACTTCAAAAATAACCTCTTTTACATCATAATTATCCCCTACTGATAAACTAATAGAATAAATTACTTCTTCTAATATATTTTTGCTATTGGCATCATTAAATAAATAATCATTAAAAACAAGAGATAAAGAATCTAGTTCTTGCTCAGTTGCAAGTAAAGAAATATTACTATTTAAATAACTCATCAAATTAGTATTATATAAAGGAGCACTAGCTAATTCATCAATAATAATTTTTATTTTTTCACGATCATCATTTACATATTTAGTAACAGGAACATAATAAGTATTATCATTATATTTACTTACATAATAAACTGTAACGCTGTTGACATCCTTAAAACTTTCTATATTGTATTCTTTATTAATTCCATAACTACGATCTAAAGTACCAGGAAGATGAATACCTGTTTGTGGTAATTTAGACAGAATATCTCCTTCCACATAAATAATTACCTTGTTTACACCTTCTATACTAGTTAGAGTATAAACAATGGCTTCAATCATCTTTTCTTCATTTTCCTTTTTAACGTCTAATATTTTTTTAGAAAAGTTAACTTTTATAACGTCTTCCACCAAATCAATACTAAGAATTTCCGTATCACTTGGCAAAATAGATTGAAAACCACTTGGTATCTTGCTTTCACCATTACCACCTTTAATTAAAACTTGTAATAACTCTTTTGCTTTTTTAGTAGTCTCTGTACTAGTAATAGCTACAGTCGTTCGTGCCAAATAATTATGATCATCTAATAAATAAATCACCGTTTTTAAATTATCATTTTCAATATATTTCACTTTTTCTTCTACTTTTAATTCTTTACTAGGAATTAAGCACAGTAAAAGCAAAGCAAATAAAACGGCACTAGACATAATAATTCGCTTTGATAAAAATCGCTTTATCATCTAATCACCCTAATAAACTATATGAAAAAAACCGCAAAAAATACGGTTTATAATGATAATTCTCCAAGTTTTAATAGTTCTATTACAGCACCAGCTCTTCCTTTAACACCAAGCTTTTGCATAGCATTTGAAATATGATTTCTTACTGTTTTTTCACTTATTTTTAATTTAAGTGCTATATCACTAGTAGAATAATTTAAAATTAACAATTCAAAAACTTCTTTTTCTCTCTTTGTTAAAATACCTTTTTTCATGCTTCCCCTCACTTCCTAAGTTGGGTGGTTTATATTTACTCATATTATTGTATGACAATCATTATTATGTGTGAGAAAAAAAAGCCTAAAAAAATAAATAAAACATTGCTGTTTTATTTAAATTGAACGGTAATATACATTTTTTCGTCAAAATTACTTTGAACCAAATTCATAATTTTGTTTGCAATTGTAGTATCATGTTCACTACTATCTACCACTACTTTTATTTGATCATCTTTTATTTTTACAAACGTCTTTAAACTAAAAGTCTCATTTAATTGTTTCTCAATATTTTCTTCTTCAGATTTATGAATATTTAATTCCTTCATCTGGTCAAATGCACTATTTTTTTCTTCTACACTTTTTTCTTTATCCATTAAAATCAATTTCAGAGAATCTAATTGTTTTAAATAAGACTCATTATCTTCTGCTTTCAAAGCACTAATGATATTACTTGTTTCTATTGCAACATCATCATTATTGTCCTTCGTAGTTTCTGAGAAATTGGTATTGTTTAACAAAAGTTCTGATGGCATGGTAATATAGTAAACGCTTAATACTAAAATCAAACTAAATAAAGTTAGAAACCAAATATTTTTTTTATTAATCATGAGCTTTCCTCCAATACTTGCCTAATTCAATATATGAATAAACCAAAAAAATATTCAGAAAAATGAATATTTTTTAAAAAGAATAATCTTCTTTATCTTCTATTTGAATTCTTAATGTTTGAATACCCATATCAAAATATTTTTGATAATCTAACAGTTTAATTTTTTTATAATGTTGAATAATCATCTTATCATCTTCTTGTTTAACTGGAAACTTGTTACCGTGCCCATCCTTTAAATAATTATTTTCATTTTTTACATCAAAATATTTTAATAAATTAAACTTGGAAATCATAACTTCTGGAACAGAACTTACAATCCATTCTAAATTTGGTTTTATATGATAACGGTTTTTATAACCATTTATTAAATCTTCTATTTGATTATCGTTTAATTCATAAGATAAGGTAATTCTTCTAGCACCCATACTTTGTAAAAAAGCTACGGAATAAGAATTAACAACATTGAGAGAAAAGTCTGTAATACAGTTGGAATAACTTTCCAATCCACCTAATTCACCAATTAAAGCATCCAAATGTAATGTATTATAGTTTGAAATCACTCGTCCTAATTTTAATACTTTTCTATCATCTTCAATAGAGTAATACAAGTCTTTATTCAAATAGATACTCTTTATTTTTTTATTTTTGACAGCTTCGTAATCTTTTTGACTAGTTACCAAAACACTAAAACCTGATTCTTCTATTTCTTCCCTTAATGTAATTTTATATTCTTTTTTCAAAAGTGGTTTCGATAAATTTGACATTTCTAATAATTGATCTACCATTTTTCTTCTCATCTCATTAACAGAAAACACTCTCACAAAAATATTTTCATCCTTTTCTATAAAAAGTTTTTCAAAGGTAAAAACTGTATTTCCTAGTTTGCTTAAAGAATGAGATAAATCTTGTTCTGTTGTAGGATAATTAACACTTTCCTCTACAAGATCCCCCTCTATTTCTATTTTTTGTTGGTTCCAATCTACTATTAATTTCAAAGGTTCATTTTTTTTCGCTATTAATTTTCCTATTAATTTTACTTTTCTATTTCTTTGTTTTATTTTTTCATGAATTTCTTCTATCAACTCTACATCTTTTGTTTTTAAAACGATATCACCTATTCCTACTCTTTGATCTACTTTGATAGATATCGTATCTCCTTTTTTACCTTTTTGAACTTCTTTTTTATGAAAAAACATTTTTAAAACCGTAAAGCCAATATCTTCTTTTCCAACAATACGGATTCCATCTAATCTATTTAGGGATTCACTTAATAAAATAGTCGCAAATCCATTTTGATAAGAGATTACTTTTCCAATTTCTACTCCCATATGATTTGGGCGATATGGATTAATAAATTGATTATTTTCTTCATGAAATAAAAAACCTTTTGTAAATTTTCGGTTAAAAATAACCTGTAGTTTTCTAACTTCTTCTGTTAAGTCAATTTTTTTCTTTTCATAATAGGCATCTATTGCCATACGGTAAATATGTACCACTTGATAAACATATTCTGGGCTTTTCATTCTTCCTTCAATTTTTAAACTATCTATATTTAAATCTAATAATTCATTTAAATGAGATAAAGTATTTAAATCTTTTGTTGAAAGTAGATAAGAATCTTTATTTACCTTATGATTTCCACTATAAAAATCATAAGGCAGACGGCAACACTGTGTACAAGTTCCTCTATTACCACTTCTACCACCAATTAAACTGGACATTAAACATTGACCAGAATAACACATACATAAAGCACCATGAACAAATATTTCTAATTGAATATTTGTATTTTCTCTTATCTTTTTAATTGTTTCAATATCTGTTTCACGAGCTAATACTGTTCTTTCAAGTCCTAATTTTTCTAATAATTTAGCGCCCTCTAGGTTATGAATATGCATTTGAGTAGAAGCATGAATGCTTAAATTAGGATACGTCTTTCTAACTTTATCCATCATACCAATATCCTGCATAATAACAGCATCTACGTTTATTTTTTGTAAAAATTCCATATATTTTAAGAATTCTTCTATTTCATTTTCATAAATTAACGTATTTGCGGTTACATATACTTTTACACCATACTGATGAGCATATAAAACTGCCTCTTTCATTTCTGTTTCGTTAAAATTGGATGCGAATTTTCTAGCTCCGAAAAAGATGCCACCTAAATATACAGCATCACATCCTGCTTCTATTGCAGCTATTAAACTTTCTTTACTACCAACGGGCGCTAATAATTCTGTTTTTTTCATAACATCACCATATATCTATTATACTATGAATTCGATTATATCAAAAGAAAAACTATATTTCTATAGTTCTAAGAATCCTATTTTTAATTTGTTATATACATAAATGTATCTCCAACGTTCATAGCACCTGTATAACTACTATAATTATATACTTTAATACTTCCATCTGTATAAAATCCATAAAGTAATCTTGAAATTCCACCATTTGTGTTAAGTGTTGAAAAAATTACACTTCTACATGGCCTATATTCCTCTTGTATAAAGCCTGCCGGAACTATAGTAGTTTCTTTGTTAGCTTCTAAATTTTGAATAGTTCCTACTGTTACCATTACAGTTTTACCAATTTTTGTAAAACTAATGTAAGCGCCACTGTAATAATAAGGGGAACTTGGAGATATAACATAGTTTGATACTTTTAAATTATTATTTAATAAATCAATATTTTTTTGATTACTATTTACTAAGCTAGATAAATTATTTAAGTTACTATTTGTTTGTCCTAATTCACTTTGTAAAGCGTAATCATTTAAATTATTTTGTAATTCTTCAATATTACTTTTGATACTTGTTATTTCAGTTGTATTACTTGCTATTTTTGTATCTAATTCTGTAGCTTTCGCATCTACTAAGTTATTTACTTCATCTTTGGAATATACATTACTAACATTCCCTGTTCCATTATCTAACATTGCTACATATTTATTTGTTAAAGCATCAAATCCTATGATACAATTTCCAGTTTTTTTATCTCCTACGATAATCCCACTATTATAGTTTTTATATGCATAATAGGTATCATTTGAAATACATATACTTACATTTCCTTCTTTATCTAAATAAAGTTTTCCTTCTCCATCTATGATTCCTCTATAATCTAGGCTTTCTCCTTTTTTTGTACTTCCTTTGTGTTCCTTATCAAATAAAAATTCATAGACTCCATCATTTTCTATCGCATACAAATTGGCGGATTCTACTAGTCCTTGTATACTAGACGCTAGTGCTTTCTTTTTACTTTCTTCTATTACATTTGTTATCATTGGTACTGTAATTAAGGTAATCACGGATAATATTACTATCACAGCTAATAACTCTATTAATGTAAATCCTTTTTTCATATCCTTCATCCTTCCTTTTTATAGCAACAAAAAAGAAGAGGAATTTAAAATACCCCCCCCCGTTTACAAATAGCAAACAATAAAAATTCACTATCTACAAACTATATTACTATTTTTATTCACACATTTAATATATCAAAAAAGATACTCTTTTTCAAGTACCCATTCTAAACTTTATTAATTTATTCTTTCCTAAAATATGTTACTTTCTTCCATATTTTTTATTTAATAACTTTCCAATTGTAAAATAAACAAACAATTGTAAAGGAACCAAAACAGCAAATGCCAACAACATTTTCAAAATAAAATTATCAACAAAACATACAATTGTACAAGTCGTTGCTATAATAAAAGAATTTGCTAAAGAAACAACATTTGCTAAAAAGGAAAGCGTTACTTTTCCCAAATCTAAATGATAATTTTTAACTAGAAAATTGAAATAAATATTTTCCCTAAATTTATACAATTTTTTTTCATTTAAAATCACAAAAAATAAATAAAATAAATATACTACTATAAATGACACAACAAACACTACTAATTCTTCCATAATATCACTTCCTAACTAGATTATAATATATTTTCATTCTTTCAGCAATCCAATTTGTTATTTTCCTAAAAATATGTTAAAATATGTCGCGTGGGGTGATAATATGTTTAAAAAATTAGATATATTAGATGAAAAAGATAAAAGACTTCGAATGATTAGTAAAGAAGTTACTTTTCCTTTATCAAAAGAAGATAAAAAAACAATCCAAAGAATTATTGATCATTTAACATATAGTCAAATTGAAGAATATGAAAAAAAATACGATTTAAGACCTGGAACAGGTTTAGCGTTTGTTCAACTAGGAATTTTAAAAAGAATTATTGTTATTGTAGATGAAGTTGGGGAAGAAAAATTTGATAATTATGTTGTAATTAATCCAACAATTGTAAGCCATTCTGAAGAAATGATTGCAGCTGATGTTGGTGAAGGATGTTTAAGTGTTAATCGTGAAGTAGAAGGACATGTTCCAAGATATGCTCGTGTTACTGTTGAAGGATACGATGAAGAGGGAAATAAAATTAGAATACGTGCAAGAGAAGAATTATCCATTGCCTTTCAACATGAAATCGACCATTTAAATGGAATATTATTTTATGATAGAATTAATAAAAATAAACCATTTTTTAGTGAAAGAGAAATACGTTTAATATAGCGCATTTCTTTTTTTATTTTTCATATAATTTAATATGAAAAATAAATTAATTAAATCTACTTTTATATTATTAATTGGTGGCGCTATTACAAAAATTCTTGGTATGATTATTAAAATTGTCATCACCAGAATGATTGGAATTGAAGGAGTCAGTCTTTATACCTTAATCATGCCAACTTTTGGACTACTAATTGCTTTAGCGCAGCTTGGATTTCCTATAGCAATTTCAACATTAGTTGCAGAGGGAAAAAGCAATAATCGACGCATGATTTTAGGAATCATTCCTGTATCTTTATTTTTAAATATGACCATTATAGCATTACTAGTAATATTGGCTCCCTTTATATCAAACAATCTTCTTCATGAACCAAGAACATATTATGGAATTCTTGCAACGGGTTTAGTACTTCCCTTTATTAGTATTTCTTCTATTTTAAGAGGATATTTTTATGGAAAAGAAAGATTACTTCCACACATTTTTTCTAATATTATGGAAGATGTTATTCGTTTAATTATTTTAATAATTGGAATTCCCATTTTTTTACTAAAAGGAATTGAAATTACGATTTTTTTCTTAATTGTTTCCAATATCATCAGTGAATGCTCTTCTATTCTCATTTTTACTTTTTGTTTACCTAAAAAGAATATTTCAAAGAATGATTTTTTACCAAATAAAAAATACCTAAAAAATATTTTAAGTATTTCTCTACCCTCTACTGGTAGTAGAATTATTGGAAATATAGGATCTTTTTTAGAACCCATTATATTAACAACTGTTCTTCTTAAAATTGGATATTCTAATGAATTTATTATTCATGAATATGGTGTATTAAATGGATATGTTTTACCATTATTACTATTACCATCTTTTTTTACTATGGCTATTTCACAAGCCATTATTCCAAGTGTTAGTAAATTTTATGCTAGTCATAACAAAAAAGGAGTAAAAAAAGTAATCAAGCAAGCTATTATTTTTTCCTTGGCAATTGGTATTCCTTTTACTATCTTAGTAGAACTATTTCCGAACTTTTTATTAAATTTTATATACAATGCAAAGGAAGGAAGCAACTATTTAAGAGTATTTGCACCTATTTTCCTATTTTCTTATATTCAATCTCCTTTAACAGCCACTTTACAAGCAATGAATAAAGCAAAGTGTGCAATGAACGGAACTATAATTGGAATTACTTTGAGAACCATTTTATTAGTTATTGTGTCTTTCTTTCATATAGGTATTTGGTCCATTATTGTTGCTGCTACTAGTAACATCTTATTTGTAACTTTTCACCATATTTTTGCCATAAAAAATTATACTAAGTAGCTTTGTTTAAATTTACAATAATATTACAAGTAGAATTATCGACCATAAATTTTAAATGTAATATTATTAGCATACCCGTTTTTAACGGCTGCTCGTATATTTACAGTGCTAGTTGACGAGAAAAATAGCTGTGTCACAGAATAATATTGTGTTGGATTAGTTCCAGGACTATTTGACAATACAATCACATCCTTCGTACTTGAGCCAATTGTATCACTAATGTCCGAGCAATCATAAACCATAGATTGCATATCTATTTTTTGCCCCATCCACCAAACAATCTTAATTTCCTTATAGTTATCAATTCTATCAATTAAATTATATGAGGTTGAGGTTGTTGGTGTCACAGGATCTAATAAAATAGTCCAATCTCTAACTAAATTACTACTTACAACACCGGATAATGTATTTAAACCATTTTGTAACTCTTCTATATTGCTTTTCATATTTGTTATTTCTGCAGTTAAATTACTTACTAAATTATCAACTTCATCTTTGGAATATACATTACTAACGTTTCCTGTTCCATTATCTAACATTGCTACATATTTATTTGTTA
>URZL01000009.1 GCA_900552335.1 uncultured Mycoplasmatota bacterium
TCTTTACAATATTATTGTTTTTAGCAAAGATTCTTTGCTTTTCTACAAATTGTAAGTTGTAGTTAACCTATTAATTTTATTGTTCTTTTTTCTATATGTTCCTTTATAGCTTCTGCAATAATTTTGTGTCCTTTTTCATTTGGGTGTATTCCATCATCACATAGTAGATTTGAATAATTTTTATTTCTCCTCGTATAATATTACAATTTGTTCTAATGTTTTTAAATCATCTTTATTTGGATGTGATATTGCTTTATCAAAGTTAGCAATTAATTTATCAATGTTAAGTGAAATATTATTTTGTTCTCTCATTTTTTCATATCTTTCTCTAACTGATAATGGCATTTTACCTTGACACATAAAAGTACCCATTATTGTATTGCTACTATCAATATTCTTTTTTACATTATTAATAATACCCTCAAAATATTTTTCACTTTCGCCATATCCTGCTGTCCCAAATAAAAATATTTTTTTGTTTTTTAATTTATTTAAAAAATCTATTGTTAGATGATCAGCATTTCCTTTTTCTGTCCAAAAACCAATATAAATTACATTACTTAATACAGCATCAATTTTATCCACTGTACCATAATAATCACACTTATTTTGAGGTAAAGTATTATAGATTGCCTCTGCAAGTTTTTTTGTATTTCCTGTTTTACTACTATAAATTATTGAATATCTTTCTCTTTTCATAATACATAATCTCCTTTTTCTTTATTATCAAAATTGTAATTTATCTTTTAACTTTTTTAATAAATAGGAAGTAAACGATTATAGGTATTATTATTAAATCTGGTATAGTAAATGTTCTAACTAGTATATAATTTCCAATAATTGTTACTAAAATAATTCCTATTGATATAAATTTGGCAAATAATCCTTCTTCTTTTGTTTTCCAAGTAAAATAAGCAAATAAAGGCGATAAACAAGAAAATATTGTCCAACCTTTGATAAAATTCCAGCTATATACTGCATTTGTTAATTCTGCTGTTACATAGTATGAAATTAGCATTCCTATACAAAATGGAAATATATTTATCATTGCTTTTTTCCTTGTATCACTATATATCGAAATCAATATTCCTAATAGTACCCATATTGGTAAATCTGAAAACATATATCCAAGTGTCATCATAAATAAATTGCCAACAAAAAGTATATCCAATAATTTGCTTATTATTCCTAAAATAGCACCTATAAAAAATAATGAAATAGGATTTAATATATATTTCTTCATAAATTATCTCACTTTCAAATTACTATTTGTTTGTTAGTTTTATTATATCATACTAATTGCTTTTTCTTACTGCAATTTTAGTTTTATCGTAAACATTAATATAATCTACTATCCACTCTGGAATTTCATCATCATTGTTGGCTTTTAATTCTTTTACAAAAGCTCTTAAACTATTAGCATTTACTTGCTCTTGTACCAAGTCGCCCGCATTATTGGCTCTTAAAGCCTCAAAGAGCTCTGGTTTCTTGTCAGCCTTGGCAGATGCGTAAGTATCTACTTTTAGGCTGTAAGTGTGTCCATTTCGCTTGAAAGAGTCTAGTTCTGCTGTAAGCATTGCTGCAACTAGATCCTGTTCTACCGATTCTATTAGAGCATTTGTTTCTTTTAGTGAAAGCTCTAGTTGTTCTTTTTCATCTCTTAATTCTTGAAGTCTATCTGCCATTTGTAAATCTATACTATTTTCCATTTTCTTTTTCCTCACTTTCGGTTTTTAATTCTTCCATAGATGCTTCCTCTTTTATTTTTTTAGCTTTTTGATTTCTTCGCTCATCAGCATCACATTCTTTTTGTAATTCTGCTATTTCTGTTTCAAGATTATTGATTACTATTCTTGTTTTTTCAATACGATTAAAATCTCTAGTTGAGATTGAGTTTAGACAAATAATGTATTGCTGTCTTAATGTATCTATTTGTCTAGTTAGTCTTGGATATTTTTCTTTCATATCCACTAACTCCATAACTCTTTGATGACCTATTTCCCATACTTGGTCTAATACTTCTTGTGTAATAATTGATTTCATTGTTCTTCTCCTTCAAATAAATTTATAAATATTTTTTCTAATACATTTACTACAATTGAGTTTCCAGCTTGTTTATAAAGTTGAGTATTGCTTATACCTGCATCTCTAGCTTTATAAAAATCTTCATCATCAAATCCCATAAGTCGCCAACACTCAAGTGGTGTTAATTTTCTTATTCTCAAACTTGGCTCCTTGATTTTCTGTAAAAGATTATTAGACTGAGTATGGATACACGTTGATATGCCATCTGTATTTAATACTTCTTTGGCTTTATTGTGCCATCCTTCTCGTTCTAGTGGTTTCTCATATTTTATTTTCTTTTCTACAACAACTCCTACATCAAGTGTTGTTTTTAGTGTTTGAATTTTATCTTTTTGAACTACACCTCTTTTTTGATGAGGCCTATTGATATATACGCCATCGCCATCTGTTGCCTCGGCATAACCTTTCTTTGTTGCTTCCGGAATAAGTATGGCTGTTTTAAAACCTTCCGGTCTAGTTGTTACTGTTGGTGATACTCCTGTTTTATTTAGTTTTTTATTAAACGCATCAATCGTATCCCCATTCTCACAAATATTTTCATTTGCAACTTTGTAGGCTTGATTGTATAGCCTTGGTTCTTTTATAAGATGAGCTGCCGAAGATGTCTTGCTACCACATTCTCCAGTAATCGTTTTAGCAACGTCTTTAACTTCTGTTTTATTGTATGGATTGAATATATCTGGTATATAACCTTTTTCTTCAATAAATTCATCATACTTTCTTTTAACATAGTTATCTTCTGGTCTTGATCCTGCTGTAGTTTTTATTGTGTTAGCAACTCTATCATCATCAAGACTATGTGGTTTGAAACATTTTCCCCTAACATAACCATTTCTATTTGTCATATCAGAAAAAGTTTTAATCATTCGATCACTCAAATAATACTTTTCATCGACTTCATCTTCTAATAGATCTTTAAGTTTTAACTTAAGAACCTCTTTCTCTGGGAATGTATACTCTTTGTCTACATCTTTCCTTATAGATACGATGAAAACTCGTTCTCTGTGTTGGGGAATACCGTAATCTTTGGCATCTAGTACTTGCCAATAGTTGTTGTATCCCGCACACTCCAAATCATTCAAAATGCTTTCAAAAGTATCTTTAAATTTTTTACTTGTTAAGGCTTTGACATTTTCTATCAATGAATATTTAGGTTTCTTTTCTTTTAAGATGCGAAGCCCATCATAATAAAGTCCACTACGTGTTCCTTCATGAATGCCCGCTTGTTTTCCTGCTATTGAAATATCTTGACAAGGAAATCCCCAAGTCATCAAATCAAAATCTGGAAGTTCCTTTTCATTGATCTTTGTTATATCCCAGTAATTTTTTATTTCTGGTTCTTCGTGTACTGCTGAATAACTTTTACTAGCATATTTATCTATCTCGCTATAACCTACGAGTTCATAATCTATGCCAATTCTTTTTAGTGCTTTTTCTGGTCCTCCTATCCCTGAAAATAGACTAAAAAGTTTCAAGTTATTATTCTCCTTTCTTGAAATAATCTCGCCAGTTATCTACAATGTTTTTTGCTATATCTTGTTTACTTTCAAGTGCTTTCAATATTTTTTCATCTACTGTTTCAGTAGCAATTAAGTTAATGTAGGTACAAGTATTTTTTTGTCCTATTCTATGAGTCCTTGCAATTGCTTGACTATAATTTGCATAGTTAAAATCTAGACTATAAAAAACAGCAGTATCAGCTGCCGTTAGTGTTATTCCTAGTCCAGCTGTTTGTATCTGGGCTATAAATAATTTTATATTGTTGTCATTTTGAAACTTGCTACACATTTCACTTCGTTCTTCTGTTTTAATTTCGCCAGTTATATATGAATATCTAATCTCCATTTCTCTAGCTAATGACTTAATAGATTCTATTTCTGGAATAAATCTAGCAAATATAACAAGTTTCTTTTTATTGTCGATTATAACATCTTCCATTATGTCTTTTAACTCATTAAGTTTTGATTTTGATATAACTTGCATTCTGCCTTCATCATCTTTGACATGACCTCCTGCTATTTGAGATAATCTCATCAATTTTGTTAAGACATTTGTTGCTGTTATTTCTCCATCCATAAGTTCTGCATAACTTTCTTTAACTACTGTATCATAGATTTTTCTCGCTGTAGGTTCCAGTTCACAATATCTATTTAAAAATATTTGTTTTGGCAAATCTAGTGCTTCTTCCTTTGTGATTCTATATGCTACACTATGAGCTTTACTTGTTAATTCGTCCATATTTTTATATCTCAATATTTGATGATTATAGTAACCACCCATCACGGCATAATGATTTCTGAAAGCATAAAAACTTAACCCAAAGATATTAGGATCTAAAAACTTCCACTGACTAAACACATCCATTGGACTATTTTGTACTGGAGTTCCTGTTAATATAATTTTATATTTTGCTTTTACTCCTAATCTATGAATGGTCTTACTTTGTGAAGCACTTGGATTTTTTATCTTTTGTGATTCATCACAAATAATAATATCTGGCTTATAAATATTTAATTCTTTTTCCATTCTCCAAGTTGCTTCATAATTGATAATGGCAACCTTTAATCCTATCTTATGACATAATAGTTTCAGCTTATCCTTTCGCTTACTCATTGTTGTTCCTATGATTGCTTCAATACAATAATCAAAGTCTGCAAACTTTTTAAATTCTTCCAGCCATACACCAATAATTGACGTTGGACATATTACCAGGACTCTCTCAATCTTTTTGTCATTAAATAATTGTCCTGTTATTGCTATTGATGTAAGACTCTTACCAAGCCCCATATCCATTAAAAGTGCAGCACAACCTTGTTCTTCTAACTTTTGAAGTGCAAAATTAAATGCTATCTTTTGATGCTGATAGGGATTTGCTTTTATTGGCAGTTTCATTTTTTATCTCTCCTTTCTTTTCCTTACTGCCCTCTTTGGTTTCTTCTTTTAAATCCAAGTTAAAGATGGAATATATCTTTTGCTCATCAGCTCCTAGAAAGTCTGCGACAAGTGGTAATGTTCCCTTTACTTGAATTTTAGGTTTCATTGGCATCACCTCCTTTACTGCAAAATAAAAAGAAACCAAAGTAGTTCCTTTTAATCACAATAAACTTCGACACCTAATGCCATAGCAAATTTTATATAGGCATTCTTTTTTAACTCTCTAAAATTCCTCAGACACATATGACATTGTGGCATTATTTGTTCATCGGATAATGTCATATCAGTTAGATATTTCAAATACAAGTATTTTCTTTCATCTTCATCAAGTCTGTTAAATGCTGTTATAATTTTATTAACGTATTCTTCTATCTTTCCTTCTAAAATTATTTTTTTAATTACATAATTTTCAACGCTTGACTGTGTATTTCTTACTGACGAACTTCCTCCAAAGGATAATCCATATTTAGCTGTCATCCTTGGTAATTGATTTTCTTCTAATCTCAATAATAACAACTTGTATAAATTCATCATGTTTTTTACTGCATTTTTAGTTTCTACATAATTTACTGACTCAAATATATCTGTCATAGTTCGTTTTCTTTCCTTTCTTAGATACTACTTGGGTACTGCTTTTTTACTACTAAAAACTACATTTTTTTACACACAAAAAAGAAATGCTTGTATTTCAAAGTATTTCTTTAATCTCCCTATAACAGTTTCTCTCTATACCATTATACATTATTTTTGTCTTTTTTTGTTGAAATCCGTCGCTATATGGTAATTATTGTGTATTTTTGTTTTTTATATGTAGTGGTATTTTTTATTGGCATAATTTTAACAATCTTATTAGCATCCATTTCTCCGAATTTTATATCATCTATTTCAACTTCTAAAGTATTAACTTTATAGTATTTTTTTAGGTTTACTATAAATTCTGTTATTTCTTTTTTAGTTTTTACTGGTGATACCAATATGTTTTTATCATCTTTCTTGATTGTCATATCCATAAGTTTTTCTTTAAGCATAAATGCTAAATTAAATATCTTGTTTTCTCTAAATTTTATACCAGTTATTTTAACATCTTTTTTCTTTGGATCGTACTTTATTTCCATTTGATCCACATATTCAGCAACTATGATTCTTTTTTGCTCTTTATCTAGGTTATTCCAAATGTCACTTGCCTGTGAATAATATAAATCACTCTGGCGTTTGTTTATTTCTTTAATGGTAGCATAAAGTGATATGTCCATATCTTCTGTAATTCTTACATCTCTAGTAACTTTTTTTCGTATCTCATTATTTATTGATTCTCTTTTTAGTGACATATATCTCATTTCTTCTTTGAATTCATTTTCAGGAATAAATCCATCAAAGTATCCTTTTTTGACTCTAGCCTCACGCTTATCTAATTCGGATAACATTTTTTGATACATCTCGCCATTTTCACATTCTTGCGATTTATTTGATATAGGTATCGTTCCTATGTCTGCTATTATAAAATAATCTAATAATTCATTTAATTCTTTGACAAAGGCTTCTTCTATTTTCGTTTCAGGTACATATCCTACGCCCTTGCATCTAGTACATATATAATAACAATATTTTATTCCATTTCTACTTTTACCAGGTGTTCCTCCTAGGACATCATGTCCACAACAAGGGCATTTTATTTTTTGCATAAATATATATGTTTGTTTTCTCTTGTTATGTAATTGATTTTTTCTATATTGCTCCTGCATTGCATTCCATGTTACTTCATCTATAATTGCTGGTACATTTATAATTGATTCTTCCCCAGTTTCTTCTTCAGCAAATTTATTATGAAATCTTCCAACATAGAATTCATTATGTAACATTACTTCTATGCCTCTCCTTGTAAATTTCTTATTACCAGGATATTCTTTATTTATTATATCTTTAACTTGCTCACATGAATTTCCTTGAAGATATAACTCGAAGATTCTTTTTACATATGGTGCATTTTCTTCATCTATAACAACTCGCTTTTTGTCTGGTCCTTCTGTATCTCTTTTATATCCGAATGCTACTGATGAGAAATGATGTTTTTCATATGCTCCTATCATTCCTAGTCTTGTTCTTTCAGATATTACATCCAGTTCATATTCGCCATGAGCTGCTTCCATATTTATTTGGTACTTTCCAACTGCTGTATTAAAGTCTAGGTCATTCCATGATGTTACTATTCTGCAATTAAATTGTTTTGCAACTGCTATAACTTTTTGTGTATTAGCAACCCCTCTTACTAATCTATCTAGTCGCCATACTACTATGACATTTATTTTACCGAGTCTAATATCATTTAATAATTTTTGAAAGTTTTTTCTTTTGTCTAGATATTTACCAGATATTCCGGGATCCCCATATGTATCGTATACATGAAATCCTCGGTTTTCACATAACCTTCTTAAGTCTTTTTCTTGTTCTTCATAGCTGTGTCCTTCTCGAGCTTGGTCGAATGTTGATACACGCAAGTATATTCCTGCTATCCATTCCTTTGGTTCATTTTTACGCATTTTAAAAGATACCATTTTTATCAATCCTCTCATTTAATAAACTTGGTATCTTTTTATTTTTAATTATTTTGTTTTTTAATTCTTCAAACATCTGTAACAATTCACTTTTGTGAAGTATCAGATAATTGCTGTTAAATTCATTAGCTTGTTCTTCTGTACTAAATCGCATATAGTAACATACATTGTCAGCTAATATAATAACTTTTCTTTTCATTGCTTTCCTCCTTGCCTCTGGCTATCGCCATTATAACCATTATAACAGTTTCTGTTAACAATAACATTCCCATCTTTCTAACAGATTTATAACACTTTTTTAACAACTTTTTAATCCGTTTCTAACGATTATGTATCGTTTTACTGTATTATGTGGTTTCTTGAGGCAGGATTCACAATGCTCTATTTTTAAAAATAATTTGATATTAATTCTCTTAATTTTGAAAATGTGCATCCGTTTTTTGTATTGTTGATGAAGAATAATTCTTCATCGTAGTAATACTCTCCATAGTATAAAATTACCACTTCTTTATCACTTGATTTAATTAAAATCTTATGTGGACTTATGGTTGATAGGTTTGTACCTTTAAACTCCACCATATAGCCATTTAAGTAAGTAATTTCAAGGGTTTTTCGTTTTAAATACCTTTCACATTTATCTTGAATTCCCTTTGGAAACTCTAGTTTTTTTGTTTTGATTTTCATTTATGCTCCTCCTTTTTGGAGCATTGAAAAACCCTACCTCATGTACTGAGATAGGGTTACCAATAATCGAACATATATTGTGTTCGGATAAATACTTTATGGTGGAGCTGAGGGGAATTGAACCCCTGTCCAAAAATAACTTCCATGAAACCTCTACAAGTTTAGTTAATTACATGATTTCCTAGTTAACAATTAATTAACAAACAATCAACTAGTAAGTCTATAAAATTTCATTCTTACAGATAGACATAATAAGAATATATCCTACTCAATCGAACCTTCTAATATTCCCGTAGGAAAAGAATAAAAGAAAGTTGCAGTTCCTAATTAATTAGGCAAAAGCTACAGTGTTTGCTTTAAACATTGAAGCAACTGCATTTTTTAAATTTTTTGCATTTATTTTTTTTGTACGAAAGGAGTACACCTACTTGCCATTTCATCGTTATCATTTCTGTCGAAACCAAAGCAGCCCCATTTCAAAAAAAATTATAACACATAATTTTTCTTTTAGCAAACTACTCTTTTAACAGTTCATTTAAATTTACAATTAAAAGGCCCTTTGATTTTATGTAGGATATAATAAGAGAGAGTTCATTTATAGTATTTGAATTAACTGAAAAAGAAAGAATGGAACCAGAGGATACCTTTTCTTTTACTTCTTTATAGGGATAATTTTCTATAAGCGTTGGTTTAATACTGTAATTGTCATACAATAAACACATATTAAATTCTTCTTCTTTTTCTTCCTCAAAATAACAATATCCACTTTTTTGTTTTCCAACCTTTTTAATAACAGTATCCATCCATAGAAAAGAACTATCCAAATAATTAAAATTAGAACTAATATTTCCAATAACGTGATCATCATGAATAATTTGTTCTAATCTTTCGCTGTTGTTTCGTAACCATTTATCATCAATAAAAAAATTTCCTTTTACCTTTTGTTCATTTAGAATTTTTAAAACAGGTGTAATATCCGTATTTTCCTCTAATAAAAAAATAAGGCTTACCATTCGTTTATCTGGATTACCGCTAACAATATATTTATCTTTATTTTTTGTTAAATTAATATCTGGTAAAATACTTTGATATTCTAATAAACTACTGTCAAACTTTCCATAGCGTCGCATATTATAATAGCTTTTATCTACATCCACTTCATAACCACTAAGTCCTGGAATAATTGTATTTTCATTTATGTAAGCATTCACTGGCTCTTTTTTATTATTAATGCTGTACTCTTTAATAGCAATCATCACTTGATCATATTCTTTGACAACAGTTACCGTTTGTTCTGTATAAAAGAAACTTACTAGTAATAAACAAGAAATTCCTAAATAAGAAAAAAACTTTTTCACGCTTTACCACCTAATAAAGCATATGAAAAAGTTTATTTTAAATGATAATTTAAATGTGTTAATTCTGGTAAAACAAATAATCCGTCTTTTCTAATTAAAGTATGATCAAAGTAAATTTCACCACCACCATATTCTTTTCTTTGAATTAAAACTAAATCCCAATGTACACTGGAACGATTTCCATTAAAAGCGTTTTCATAAGCAGCCCCTGGTGTAAAATGAATACTTCCGATGATTTTTTCATCAAATAAAATATCTCCCATTGGATGCATAATTTTGGGATTTAATCCAAAAGAAAACTCTCCAACATACCTAGCTCCCTCATCTGTATTAAAAATTTCTTCCATTTTCTCTTTATGATTACTATTGCAATCTATGATTCTGCCATCTTTAAATGTTAAAGTAACATTTTCAAAAACAGTACCATTATAAGGACTTTTTGCATTATAAGTTATTTTTCCATTTACACTATTTAAAACAGGTGCTGTATAAATTTCACCATCTGGTATATTTGCTTCTCCCACACAAGGAATAATAGGCATATTTTTAATAGAAAAAGTTAAATCAGTTCCTGGTGAAACAATACGAACCATATCTGTTTTTTCCATTAACTCTTTTAATGGTTTAATTCTTTCATTCATTTCTTCATAATTTAAATTCATTACATCAAAAGCAAAATTGCGGTAACTCATACTATCCATACCTGCTTTATAAGCATCTAATTTGGATGGATAATTTAATAATACCCATTTTCGTTCATTAATTCTTTTTTGATTATTTTCTATCGTTGCTTCCCCTATTTGTTTCAAAATATCATTTTCTACTTTTAATTCTTCATAATCATTCGTTGTATATCGAATATTAATAAAAGCATCATAGTTTTCTACCTCTTGTTCTTTTAAAATGTGAAGTGTTTTTATTCTAGACTTAGTTGTATATTCCAACAATTTAGCATTTAAAATATCATTTTTAATTCTTACAAAAGGTATCGCACCAACTTTATTTATTTCTTCAATTAGTGCTAGTATTAAATCTAAACATTCTTCATAACTAGTAATTAATACTCTTTCTTCTTTTTCTAATTTAAGTGAATAATTCACTATTGTGTGACTTAGTTTTTGTATTTCATTCATCTTTTTCACCCTTTTTCTTTTGATACATAATATATTATGAAAGGAGAGACAATATGTATTACTATAATCCAAATATGAGAAGTAGTTTTTCTAGTATGCCAAGTATGAGAAGCAATTTTTCTAATATGTCAAATAGTAACCGTTTTGTAGCTGGTGGATTTTTAGGCCCTTTTATTTTAGGTGGTATTACTGGTGGATTATTGGCTCCAGCTTTTTATCCTCGTCCTTATTATAATAACTATTATCCATATCCATACTATGGACCATATTATCGATAATATACAAAAAACTGTTTCGATTTGGAAACAGTTTATTTTTTTACCATAACTTTGTGTGTTATTTTTTGAGTAGCAGAATTTAACTCCTTTTGATATACTTCACTTAAATAGTCTATCATACTTCTAACATCTTGTATTTCCATTAATGAAACACCATCTACGTTATTTGTTAAAAGGTCTATAAACAATTGTTCTACATCTTCACTTAATTTTTCTTCTACTGTCATTCCTGTCATTCTTTTTACTATTTTGGATAATACTTTTTGATAACTCATCCAATCATCCATTAATTTATTTGGATCTTCTAAAGGAAAACATTTTTGCTCGGAGGCTGGAACTAAATTTTTACCCATAAAAGGTCTTTCATTATGAGAATAACTACAACCACCCTCTGTCAACATAGAACAGGTTGTCTTCATTGAAAATAAATCAATAATTTCTCTATTTTTATTTCTTGCTCTTAAATATAGAAAAGGATTTGCAATTAATTTGCCATTCGGTAATTTTTCAAATCCTAGTGATGCTACAATGGAAATATTACCTTCCTGTAATTTCTGATATAACCCATTAAAAGATAAATCAGAAAAATCTCTTGGTAAATAATCACAACCTGATTTTTTACAACAAAATCCACCACATTTTTTACATATATCTAAATTTTCCATTCAATATCATCTCCACTTGACGTTTTGTTATACAAGAAAAAAGTTTAAATTTCAATTAAACTTAAACTTACCTTTTCTTTTTCTTTATTAATATCAATAACATAGCAATCTACAATATCGCCAACACTTACTACTTCACTAGGGTGTTTAATATAACTATTTGTTAATTTAGAAATATGCGCTAGTCCATCATTATGAAGTCCAATATCAATAAAAGCACCAAAATCAATTACATTTCGAACAGTTCCTTGCAATTTCATACCAACTTTTAAATCATCAATACTCAAGACATCACTTTTCAAAACAGGTTGTGGCATTTCATCTCTTGGATCACGGTTTGGCTTCTTTAAGCTTTCTACAACATCCGTCAAAGTATAAATATCTGTATTTAATAGTGATGTATATTTTTCTAAATCTAAATGGTCTAGTTTTTGAATTAGAGAAGAGGTTCCAATTTCTTTTAAGTCAGAATGAATTTCTTTTAATAATCTTAAAGTTAATTCATAGCTTTCAGGATGAATTGGGGTTGTATCTAAAATATTACTACCTTCTTGAATTCTAAGAAAACCAATTGCTTGCTCATATGTTTTATCAGTTAATAATTTTTTCTTTTTTAGTTCTTCTCTGGAATGAATTTTACCATTTTTTTCACGATATTCCATAATTTTATCAATATTTTTTTTGGTAATACCAGATACATATTTCAATAAAGAAGAAGAAGCAGTATTAATATTAACTCCGACACTATTTACAGCTTTTGAAACAACAAAATCTAGAGATTCTGATAGTTTTTTTCCAGCTACATCATGTTGATATTGTCCCACACCAATTCCATCTGGTGGTATTTTTACTAATTCTGATAGAGGATCCTGCAATCTTCTACCAATACTAACAGCGCTTCTTTCATTTGGAGATAAATTTGGGAATTCTTCCATTGCTACTTTTTCTGTGGAATAAATGGATGCTCCAGCTTCTGAAACAATTACGTACTTACAATTTAAATGATTTTCACGAATTAAATCCGCACAAAATTTTTCAGATTCTCTGGAAGCTGTTCCATTTCCAATAGCAATAATATCTACTTGATATTTTTGTATTAAATCTAACACTGTTTTTTTGCTTTTAGAAATAGCTTCTTCCTTGTTAGAATTCATAAATGGTTTAATGACAGTAGATGTCAAGTAAGTACCATTTTTATCAATTACAGCTAATTTACATCCATTTACAAAACCGGGATCAAACCCTAATACGACTTTTTCTTTCATTGGTGGTGTTAAAAGTAATGATTCTAAATTTTTTCCAAAATTTTCTATCGCACTATTTTCACCAATTTCTGTTAATTCACTTCTAATTTCTCTTTCAATGGATGGAAAAATGAGTCTTTTATAACTATCTTTAATGGCAGAAACTACTATATCCACTACATAAGAATTTTTATTTTTAATTACTTTATTTTCTAAAAATTCTAGAATTTTTTCATGATCTACTTTAATATTAACGTTAATGATTTTTTCTTTTTCTGCACGATTGATTGCCAAAATACGATGTGGTTTAATGCGATTTACAGTTTCTTGATAATCATAATACATTTCATAAACTTTTTGTTCATCTTTTGCATCTTTCTTTATTTTAGACTCTATCATGCCACTTTTATAAGTATAGTTTCGAATCCATTTTCGATAGTAAGCATTATCACTAATCCATTCAGCAATAATATATCCAGCTCCTGTTATAGCATCTTCTTCTGTTTTTACTTTTTCATTTATAAATTTACTACTTAGTTCTGTTATACTACCTTTTGTAGGAAAAGCTAAAATCATTTTTGCTAATGGTTCTAACCCATTATTAATAGCATCAGTTGCTTTTGTTTTTTTCTTTTCTTTATAAGGTCTATATAAGTCTTCTACTTCTACTAATTTCGTAGCAGCCATTATTTTACTTTTTAATTCATCCGTTAAAAGTCCTTTTTCATCAATTAATCGAATCACATCTTCTTTTCTTTTTAATAAATTTTCTTGATACAAATAAACTTCCTCTATTTTTCTTATTTGTTCTTCATCTAAAGCCCCTGTAGCTTCTTTTCTATATCTAGCAATAAAAGGAACCGTATTTCCTTCTTGTAACATTTTTAATGTTACTTCTATTTGATTTTCTTTTACATTTAATTCTTCGCTAATTTGTTTTATAATATCTGTATTCATTTTTAATCCTCCACATTTATTATAACATTAATAGAAAAGAGAAGTAATGGAAAGACTGTATATTCTTTCATTTTAGACATATAATATACAAATTACTGATATTGTATTTTTTAAAAAAAGGTGTTATAATACTCAAACCAAAGAGAGGGGGATATAGATATGCAAAAAATCAATATAAAATTAATTGAAAAAATTGATTCTGAAGGAAATTTTATTTACAGTAATGCGTTTGATTTATCCGATTTATTTTCCATCAATAAAATTAGAAAAAATGCTTTTTCTCATTTCGTATATGGTTTTTTAGTAGAAAAAAAAGAAAATGAAATTTTACTACCTATTCTAGAAATTATTCATGCTGAAGAAAATGAAAACAAATTACAAATAGATAAATTTAGTTATGAAAAATTGCCTTATCAAATAGCAAAAAATAGTATACTGGAAGTTAAGAATTTATTACTTGAAATTTTGATTCAATTTAGCTGTGAAACAGAACAGGAATTTTTAGATAATATTAATTTAATGTTGGAAGAATATCAAGTTCATAAACAAAAGAAAATATCCAAATTTCCTAATTTTTTTATTAAAAACAAAAAAATAAAATAATTTAGAAAAAATACTTGTCAAAAGATAATTTATATTATATAATTAAAGAGTCTTAACGACAAAGTGCCTAATTAGCTCAGTCGGTAGAGCACTCGGCTGTTAACCGATAGGTCGTAGGTTCGAGTCCTACATTAGGCGCCATCTTGGTCGGTTGGTGAAGTGGCTTAACACACTGCCCTTTCACGGCAGCATTCATGGGTCCGAATCCCATACCGATCACCATTGAGTTTTAAATCAAACCTTATGGTTTGTTTTTTTTATATTAAAAAGTGGTTTGTTAAAAACCACTTCTTTTAAATAATTTTTCTAAATCATAAGTAGAGTAAAAAATAGTTGTAGGTCTGCCATGTGGACAGTTAAATGGATTTTTACATTTTCTTAAATCTTCTACTAAATATTTCATTTCATCTAATGTTAAGGAATCATTTGCCTTAATGCTCATTTTACAAGCCATGGTAGCAGCTAAATGATCGTTAAATGTTTTAATATTGAAATTTTTTTCTTTATAAATAACAAGTTCTATTACTTTTCGAATTGCTTTTTCTTCGTTACCTTTTGGTATCCATGTAGGATGAGCTTTAATAATAACTGAATTAATGCCAAAGGGTTCTATCTCAAAATTCATATTTCTTAAAAATTCTAAATTTTCCTTTAATATAATATATTCACTAGTTGTATATTCAAAAGTAAGAGGAATTAATAATTTAATATTTTTATTATCTAAACTTGTTAATTTTTCTAAACAAATTTCATAATTAATTCTTTCTTTTGCTGCGTGTTGATCAATTAAATACATTCCCTTTTCATTTTGACAAATAATATAAGTACCATGTACAGCCCCTACGGGATACATTATAGGCATTCTTTCTGGTTCTTCTACTTCATCATCTAAAAAATCACTGTTTACTTGGTAAATTGTTGTATCTTCCTTCACGGGAACATCAAAATCTAAAGTAATTTCTTCATATGTTTTTTTAGGTTTTTCTAATATCTTTTCAATAGATGATTCTATTTCTTGTTCTGGTTCTTCTACTTCAATATGGGGAATTAAATTAATAGATTTAATTCTGTTTTGAATGGTAGTTTTTACTAATTCTTTTAAATCATCAAAATTAGAAAATTTAATATCCATTTTAGTTGGATGAATATTTACATCAATTAAACTAGGATCTACTTCAATATTTAAAACAACAACAGGATAGCGATTATCTGGTTTAAAAGAATGATAGCTATCATTAATGATTCTATTTAATTCTTGATTTCTAACTACCCTACCATTTACCAATGTTACCATAGCATTTCTACTTGCTCTATGCACTTCTGGTAATGAAATATAACCACTTATCGTATAATCTTCATTTGCATTTTGAATATCTAGCATTTTTTTGGTAATATCTAAACCATATATTGCATAAATTACTTTTAATAAATCTCCATTTCCACTGGTTTGTAATAAAGTATTTCCATTATTTATTAGCATAAATTTGATATTTGGATTAGAAAGAGCTATTTTATTGACATAATCTGTAATATTCGCTAATTCGGCATATAAACTACTTAAATGTTTTAAGCGTGCTGGCGTATTATAAAATAAATTATTAATTTCAATTACAGTTCCTATTCTGGCTTCACTATTTTCTACTCTTTCTATTTTTCCACCATTTATAATAACGTTCGTACCAACCTCGTTACTACATGTCGTTAATACTACTTCAGATACAGAAGCGATACTAGCTAGAGCTTCTCCTCTAAACCCTAATGTTTCAATACGATATAAGTCTTCTTCTGTTTTTAATTTACTAGTTGCATGTCTAGAAAAAGCTAACACAGCATCATCTCTATCCATACCTACTCCGTTATCTGTCACTTTTATTTGTTTTGTTCCTGCATCCATTAATTCAATTTTTATTTCAGTTGATTTGGCATCAATACTATTTTCTACTAATTCTTTTACAACATTTACACAACGTTCTACTACTTCACCTGCTGCAATTTTATTAGCTAATAATTCATCCATTATTTTAATTTTACTCATTACAACCACCTAATTCATTATATCAAAAAAGAAATGGAATTTCCATCTCTCTTATCACTTCTGACTTTTTTATTCTAAGTAAGCCATATGTCTTCTATTATTAAATCAGTTCCATCATATAACCAAATATAGAAATATAATTTATTATTTGTTGTTGATATATCAAATGAATCTTCATTTGTTCCATTTTTCAACCAATTCGTAGTTGCTGGATTATAATTTTGAGTGAATGATTTAGAAGCCGTAAAACCAAGACGAATTTGAGTAGTAGAAGAATAAAATTTAGCCGTATATTTAATATGTAATGTATTATATCCTTCTAAATTAATTAAATTTTTAGAAAACAATGTTCCTTCTCTATCATCCGCTATACTATAAGTATGATTAGTACTATTATAGGATGGAACAGCTCTAGTCATACCTGCCATACCTACTCCTGAACGATCCAAGCTTCCTATATTATCGACATTTGCTGTATAATTTTTCACTAAATAATAAGCTTGCTGGTTCCCTGTTTTCCAATCATTCCATGTATTATTATAATATATTTGCACCATATCATTTGCCTCATTATAACGTACATTTAAATTTTGTTTTAATTGATTAACATCTTGTGTATTATTATTAACAAGTGTTGATAAATTATTACCCATAGTTGATAATTCTTCTTTTGTTGCATATGTGTTAGCTAAATTATCTATTAAATTGTTGATTTCATCTTTGGAATATACATTACTAACATTCCCTGTTCCATTATCTAACATTGCTACATATTTATTTGTTAAGGCATCAAATCCTATGATACAATTTCCAGTTTTTCTTTCTCCTACGATAATTCCACTATTATAGTTTTTATATGCATAATAGGTATCATTTGAGATACAAACACTGACATTTCCCTCTTTATCTAAATAGAGTTTTCCTTCTCCATCTATGGTTCCTCTATAATCTAGACTTTCTCCTTTTTTTGTACTTCCTTGATGTTCTTTATCAAATAAAAATTCATAGACTCCTGCCTCATGACTCATTGTAAAATAATTAGTCGAATCTAATATTCCTTGTACACTAGACATAAGTGCTTTCTTTTTACTTTCCTCTATTACATTTGTTATCATTGGTATTGTGATTAATGTAATCACTGATAATATAACTATTACAGCTAATAATTCTATTAATGTAAATCCTTTGTTCTTCATATTCATACTCCTCACTTCTTTTATTATTTGTATTTTTCTATTCTTCATACAGTTTATCATAGTTATTTTCAAATGTAAACCATAGTATTACATTTGAATTTTAAAAAAGAGGTATGTAACCCCCCCCCCGTTTGCATATAGCAAACATAAAAATTTACTATCTACAAACTATATTACTATTTTTATTTACATGTCTAATATATCAAAAAAAATACTTTTTTTCAAGTATTTTATTTTACATTGTGATAAACATTTTGAACATCTTCTACATCATCTAACATTGTTAGAAGACGGTCAAATACTTCTTTATCATCACCAACTAATTCAATTGTATCTTTTGGAAGATAAGCAATATCATCCACGTCAAATTCCATATCTCCCAATTTAGAAACTACTGCTTCTTTAATCGCATTGCTATCCATTGGATTACCATATACGATAACACAATCATCTTTTGATTCAATATCAATGACATCGATTCCATTTTCTAAAAGCAGTTCTAAAAGAGATTCTTCATCAATACCCTTTACACTAACAATACATAAATGATCATAATTAAATGTAACGGACCCCATAGATCCCATTTTACTTTTACATTTATTTAGTGCTGCACGGACACTACTAATAGAACGATTCACATTATCCGTTAAACATTCCACTACAGCAGTTGATCCAGCTGGTCCAAACACTTCATAAACCACTTTTTCATATGTTTCATCCGCACCACTGTTTACTTTATCAATTGCTCTTTTAATGATATCTGCTGGAACTTGCTCTTTTTTTGCCTTTTCCATTAGTCTTTTTAAAGAAGCATTACTAGCAGGATCTGTTCCACCCTTTTTTGCTACATCATAAATTTCTCTTGCATACATAGAATAAATTTTTCCTCTAGCTGCTCCTGTTTTTTGTATACTTGCTTTTCTTACTTCATAAGCTCTTCCCATAAAATCACCATTTATATCATAACATATCTTTATTTTTTTGAAAATAAAATATCAAAAAAAATAAGCCAAAAGCTTATTTTGTCATTCCTAATCCTGTTAAGAAAGAGGCAAATGAAGAATATTCAGCATATCCTACCCATACATCTTGGTAAACGCCATCTTTATAAACAATTACCATTGGTGTATAACCAAATTTTTCATTTAAATCACTTGAAATTGCCTTCATTTTATTAGAACCATCTGTTGTTACTTTATCCAAATCAATGTATAAAGTTTCATAATTAAATTCACTTTGTGCTTGTCGCAATGCTCCTAAGAACATTCTACAATATCCACAACCGCTTCTTCCTACATAAACAATTCTATATCCACTCGTATTTACTTTATTAAACATTTCATCTACTGTAATTTCTGTAAAACTAGATACATCATACTCCGTAGTAGACGCCTCTTCTTCTGTGCTACTATTGTTGTTATTTCCATTAGTTGTACTAGTGTTATTATTATTGTTATTGCTATGATTAGAACTTATTCCTGTTACAATTACATTAAGAACTAAAATACAAGCAATAATCACTAGAATACTTCTAATTTGTTTTATTAATAAATTCATTTGTTCTATTTCTTCTTTTTTCATAATCTAACCTCCTAAGTCATTTTATCAAAATTTATTTTTAATTTCAATTATTTTCACTTACTTTTCAAGAGCTTTTTTAAAATAATAATTATTTTGTATTTCATCTCCTAGAGTAGTGGCTTCTCCATGACCTGGATATAATCGAATCTGCTTAGAATATAAACTAATTTTACGAATCGATTCCATCATACTTTCTATGTTTCCGCCTTCTAAATCCGTTCTACCGATGGTATTTTTAAAAATAAAATCTCCCACCATCATAAAATTATATTGGTAAAAGAAAAAACTAATAGAATCCTTAGTATGCCCTGGATTGTAAATAACTTGGAAACAAAAAGGACCTAATTGATATTTTTTTTCTTGTAAATTGTCAAAACGATATACTGGTACACCATATTTTTTCATCATAACATTTAAAGCACCTATATGATCAGAGTGTCCATGTGTAACCAAAATTCCTAAAAGAGTTTTATCACCTATTTGTTTCTCAATCAAGTAGGAATCATCCCCTGGATCCACAACAATACATTCTTTTCCTTCTTCTATTACATAGCAATTTTCTTCTAAATATCCAACTTTTATTTTTCTGACTTCCATAAATTCTCCCATTCTACTTTTTTAAAAAGGTATTCTACTATTTTTTCTTGCAAATCAGTTGGAAGAGGACTACCAGAAGCATGCTTATGACCCCCTCCACCATAAACTGTCGCTAAAATATTAGTGTCTATATTTTCTTTACAAGCTCGATAACTAATAGAACGATCCACATTAATGACAACAGCTATATCAATGTCTGGATTATTATCTACTATAGCATGTCCTAACATAGAACGATTTTGTTCAGCAAAAACAATACCCACTTTCACTCCATCAATCGTTGCTTTTTTCATATGCTTTAATTTTTCTTCAATATAACGTTTTGATCTAGCTTCTTCTATTTCTATTATTTCTTTTTCTATTCCTGTCAATTCAAATGTATCATGTGTTAATATATATTCAGTAAAATGTTCAATATATTTTTCTCTACCATATATATCATATAAATTTCTAAATTGAATTGCTTGATCCTCTAGTTCGTCTTTAAAATCAAAAGTATCATTTTCTCTTACTAGTTCTACTAAAAAATTCAAAGCATTATTTTCTAAAATAGGATTTTTCATTACTTTTTTTAAATGATTAAGATATAAAGTCGTTCCACATTCTTTTTGACCATTTGCTTCTACCACTACTTGAATAAATGGATACTTATTTAAATAGGATACACTTTCATGATGATCAAAAACCTTAATTTTATTTTTTAAAACATCATTTTCATTTATCTTTTTTGCCATATCTTCTGTCATATTTAAATCTACAATATAAATGGTATCATAATCTTTTTGGATTATTTGTTCTAATAGACTATCTACTTCTCCTTGTTCACACGAAAAACATTCTACATTTTCTAGTACTAATTTTGACAAAATAATAGGAAAAGCTCCATCTGGATCGGCAATGTGTGTAATTAAGCAATATTTCATATCTTTTCCTCCATTATCTTTTTTACAGGCCCATATGTTTTTCGATATCCATCGATTAACCCATATTTTTCTAAAGCCTCTATATGTTTCTTAGTTGGATAACCTTTATGATTTCCGAATCCGTACATAGGATACTTTTCATCTAGTTCGTACATCATTTGATCACGTGTTACTTTGGCAAGAACACTAGCTGCTGCTATACTAATACTTAAAGCATCACCATGAATAATAGAAATACTTGGAATATCTAAATCAAGTGGCATAGCGTCCACTAAAACAATCTCAAGTGGAATCTGTTTTTGAACTTCTTTGATTGCTTTTATCATAGCTTCTTTACTAGCATTATAAATATTGATTTCATCTATTCTTTCTGGTGATACAACACCAATACCATAAGCTATAGCGTACTTTTTAATATATTCAAAAAATAAATTTCTTTTTTTTTCACTTAATTTTTTTGAATCAGTTAATCCTTCTAAATAAAAATCTTTTGGTAATACACAGCAGGCTGCTACAACAGGTCCAACTAAAGGGCCTCTGCCTACTTCATCTACCCCACCTATTAAAGTGTAATTTTTTTGATAACATTCTTTTTCATATTTATATAAATCTTCCATAATATCCTCTTCACTATTTTTTTTGTTATGCATATAATTAATTAGATAGGAGTGTGTTTGTCATGAAAAAAGACAGAAATTGTGGAGTGCCTTACCCTGTTTATCCTGCATATCAAGGAATGCCTTACATGCCTAATATGCCGCTTCCTAATATGGGTATGCCTGTTATGAATGTTCCTTATGATACCAGTACCACTAGTTCCAATGATCAATCTATTCAAAATCTTAGAGAACAAATTTCTTTACTAGATAAAAGAGTTACTAACTTAGAAAATTTGTTTCATACACAAAATAGTACTTCACAATATAGTAGTTCCAATTATCAAATGATGTAGAATATCTAATGTAGATATTCTTTTATTTTGTCTATTGATATTCCAGATAATTGTTCCATTTCATCTAAACCGTAGTGATTTACAATTACTTCTAAAAAAGATTTTAAATTTTTACTAATTGTTTTTTCGTTTACTAGTTCCATTCTAGTTTGTTTTAATTCATTTTCTAGCGATGTCGTTTTGTTATTTAAATCTTCTAGTTTTAGTTCGTAGATTTTTGTTAATTCTTTACTTTCTCTTTCTAAATTTTTGTATTTTATTTCTTCTAATTCATACTCTTTTATTTTATTTTCTAATTCAATAATACGAAAAGAATATGTATCTAAATTATTAGTTACTTCTTCCATCATTTTTTTACGATCTTTTGATTCATTTTTCAATGTTTTCGTTAAATCATTTTTCATTTTATCATTCCTATTCTATTTTTATTTTATCACATTTTATTTTCATATACAAAAAGAAAAGAAATTTTATGTTCTTTTCTGAAATAATTTTTTCCTTTTTGATGGTTCCTCTAATGTGGAAAGGCTTGTTCCATACTTTTTTTTACACTCTATTTCCGATAAATAGCCTCTTCCTCTTAATTTTTCTATCATTCTTTCACCATGAATTAAATAATTAAAGCGATCCAAATAAACTTGATAAAATTCAAATTCTCTTTGAATAATTCCGTATGTTTTTATGTAATCATTTTCTAATAAATAATAACAATCTATTATTTCATTACGATATATTTGATAATTATTCACGATATCACCTACTAAATGATATGATGTACTCTCATTTTTATTACATGGATATCAGTCTATTTTTTGCGTATTTTTTGATAACATTTGCAATGTTTATTGGCAATTAAATTATTGATTAATTCTTTTCGAACATTTGAATCTTGGCTTTTCAAATATTCTTTATAAAATACAAATAAATCTTTTTGGCAAATATCACAGGATGTAGGAAAAATAGAATGAAGATTATCACTGTATTTTAGATCCCTATTTCCATACCATGCAATGTAAATATCACTTAAATAATGTATTGGAACATCAGATAATACTTCAATTAACATCCAATGAGAAATAATATTATATTTTCCCTCTTCATAAATTTCTCTTAATAAAGTATATGGCCTTATATTCATTGGAAAAAGATCTACCTCATTAATATTATTCTTAAAACACCAATCAATTGACTCTACAGCATTTTTTATTTGTTCTTTTTCTTCTAAAAAAGGAATTCCCACAATTATATTTGCTATCACTCTCATATCATAAGAATGAATTAAATTTATTACATCTATAAATTTATCATTATCGATATATTTAAGAAGAAAGTTTTCTCTTACTTGTTCATCTGATGTTTCTAAACCAAACTCAAAAGTAATGTTTCTATCAAAAAGTTCCCTTCTTATTAATTTCAATTTTTCTATTGTTATTGTTGTATAATGTGTTTCAAAAATAATATTTTTTATATTTGTATTTTTTATTTTTTTTAATAGTGTAATAAAACATTCTCGACTTATTTCAGCTTGATCAAGCACACTACCAAAAGAGTTTAACAATAAAGTTCTTATTTTTTCTTTACTTTCATTCATTGCTTGATCAAAAGCACTATCCAATTCATTTGGTGTAATATTATTACTAACCCCATAATCGCACATAATACAAAAGCCATTCAAATAATTAGAGCATCCTCTACTTTTAAAACAGATTTGAAATACGCCATTATTTTCGTAGGTTGAATATAAAACTTTTGGGTTTAAAATTGGTCTACTTTTCCTAATTTGTTTGTTCTTAATAATTAATTCTTTATTCATACATATATCTCTTTTCTACTAAGCAATATAGTCAATAATACTTTATTTGTACTTGAGGTCAAAATTAACAAATAAAGACGAAACCTATAATTTTTTAGTACAATCTGGCATTTATTATACAATAATTTAAATTAATTTACCATTTTTTCTAAAAAAAATAAATCTTGAAAGAGATTTATTTATCTTTTGTTACCAAATCTACTACTACTTTTTTTCTTTTAATATAAGATACGTCTTCAATCATATCATCTAATATACTACTAATATGCATATAGTATTTCATATCATCACCCGAATACATCGTAACACATAAAAAAAAGGAAATCACAAATTCGACAAAACTAGAAAAAATTAGAACTCCTATAGTCAAAAAGAAAGATTTATTGTATAATAAATATGGTGATACCATGAAATATCCAACAGGCGTAAAGAAAGAACTGCAAAAACAAATTAACTATGGAAATAGAGGAATGTCACTAGAAAATGATTTAAATATTACAAATGAACAATATAGATTAGATAATAAAGCAATTATTTATAAGAAACCAACACCAATTACGATTAATCAAGTGGATTATAAATCAAGAATAGATGCCGTTATTAAAGAAGCACACTTCAAAATACCATCTACCACAGATTACAATGGTATATACAAAGGAAAATACATTGACTTTGAGGCAAAAGAAACAAAACTTGACTATTTTCCTTTAAATAATATACATACACATCAGATTGTTCATTTACAAAAAATAGTGGAACATGGTGGAATTGGATTTCTTATTGTTAAATTTACAAAGTACAATAAAATTTTTTTATTAGAAGAAAAAGAATTAACCAACTTTTTAAATAACAATACTAGAAAATCTATTCCACTTAACTACTTTGAAACAAATGGATACCCCATTTCTGAAAAATGGAATCCTAGAATTGATTATTTAAAAGTACTAGATCAAATATTAAAGGGTGAGAAATGTGAAAAAATGGATGAATACTTATAAAGAAGAGATTGCAATTGGCATCATTAGTATAATTGCCTTTGTAGTTGGAATATTATCGGTAGGATTTTTAAAGGCTTTCCTTATTATAGGAGTTGCAGACATAATATATATAGGGAGTATAGTGATGAAAAAGAAAAACAAAAAAACAATAAAATCAAAAACAAAAAATGAAAAAACAAATAAAAATAAAAAGAAAACATGGATAAAGATATTAAAAGGTATTATTATCTTTGGATTAATATGTTTCATTTTATTAATGATTGCAGCTGTTATTTTTTGGAGTAAAATTGTTAAAAATGCTCCTGAATTTAAAGAAAGCAATTTGTATAGAAGTGAATCAACTATTATTTACCGAAATGATGGTGTTATTATTGGCAAATTGGGCGCAGAAAAAAGAGAAAAAATTACCTACGATCAATTGCCAGAAGTCTTAGTAAACGCTATTGTAGCTACTGAAGATTCAAGATTTTTTGAACACAATGGATTCGATTTACCAAGGTTTTTAGTAGCTAGTGTTAAACAAGTTCTTGGTCAAGGCGGTGGTGGTGCCTCTACCCTAACAATGCAAGTAGCAAAAAATAACTTTACAGATACAACACAATCGATTGAGAGAAAATTCACAGATATTTACTTATCTATCTTTCAAATTGAGCAAAGATACACAAAACAAGAAATTATGGAATTTTATGTAAACTCTAACTATTTAGGAAGTGGAGCTTACGGTGTAGAACAAGCATGTTTAAATTATTTTGGAAAAAGCGCTAAAGATATTAACTTATCAGAAGCAGCTATGATAGCAGGATTATTCCAAGCACCTGTATCATATGATCCATCTATCAATCCTGAAGCAACAGAATCTAGAAGAAAAACTGTCTTATATTTAATGAGAAGACATGGATATATTACAGAAGAAGAGTACAACATTGCTCTAAAATTAACCGTAGATAAAATTGTTGTTGGCAATTCTACTTCAAAAGATACTGGAGATTATAAAGCTTTTATTGATACTGTAGTAGAAGAAGTTGTAAAAGATACTGGTTTAGATCCTTATACAACACCAATGGAAATTTATACAACACTAGACACAGAAAGACAAGACGTAATTAATGGTATTATGAATGGGGAAACATTCAAATGGGAAAATGATGTAGTTCAAGCTGGAATTAGTGTAATTGATGTAAAAACTGGCGCAATTGTTGCAGTTGGTGCTGGAAGAAACCGTACAGGCGAAAGACAGTACAACTTCGCAACCATGATTAAAAAACAAATTGGTTCTACTTCTAAACCACTATTCGATTATGCACCAGGAATTGAATATCAAAACTGGTCTACATACACACCATTTACAGATGAAGAACATAGTTATTCTAACGGTGGTTCTATGAGTAATTGGGATAGAAAATTTGGTAATACTATTACGGGTGAAACATTCATGACACTTCGTACTGCTCTAGCACAATCTAGAAATATTCCAGCCTTGAAAGCTTTTCAAGCAAATCAAAACTCAGATATTTATAATTTCGTTACTTCACTTGGGTTATCCCCTGAATTATCATCAGGAACTTTAATTCATGAAGCACATGCAATTGGTGGTTATACAGGAGAATCTCCTCTCACTTTATCTGCAGCTTATGCAGCATTTAGTAATGGTGGATACTATATAACACCACATAGCTATACTAAAATTGTATTTAGAGATACCAACAAAACTTATGAAAAACAAATTAATAAAACAAGAGTAATGAGTGAGGAAACTGCTTATATGATGACTAGTTTACTTCAGTCCTCTGCTCAATACGGTTTAGGTTCTCAATCTTACATAAATGGAGCTGTTTATGGTGCTAAAACAGGTACTTCTAACTATGCTGATGCTACTATAAAAGCAAAAGGTTATCCAGCTAATGCTGTTAATGATTTATGGGTTGCAGGTATTTCCCCAGATTACTCTATAGCAGTATGGTATGGATATAAAGAAAATTATGATAATTATACAAGTACAACAAATACAATTTCTCATAGAAGAATATTCCAAACTGCTGCAAAAGGAATCTTCAATAAAGGAAGTAATTGGACAAAACCAAATGGTGTTGTGGAAGTGGAAGTAGAATATGGATCTTATCCTGCTGCTTTACCAAGCGAATATACACCAGCAAAGGAACGTGTAACAGAATTATTTAAATCAGGAACAGAACCTACAGAAGTTTCTAAAAAATATAGTAAATTGGATAATGTAACAGATTTAAAAGGAACCGTTAGTGGCAACACATTAACACTAACTTGGAAAGGTATTGATACTCCTTATCCAATTAATGAATCTTTGATTGACCAATATGTAACAAGTCTATATGGAAGTGAAAAATTTAGAAATAATGCTAAAAATCAAATTTTATCAACAAATAAATCTACTTTTGGAAGTTTAGTTTATAAAATTTATTCTAAAGATTTAACTGGTAAATTGACACTTGTTAAAACGACAAATGAAACAAGCACAACTATTGAAAATATTACAAGTTCTTCTTTAAAAACTTATGTAGTAAAATCTTCTTATACAAATTATACAGCTAATGCTAGCGATGGAACTGAAGTTACAATTGACTTATCCGGCATTAAGGAAGAAATTACAGCTGCTCTAAAAGGAGAAAATAGCATTCAATTAAAAATAAATGAAAAGTATAATGAACAAGGAGTAACTGTTAAAAAAGATTCAAAGGAAATTAAATTAGAAGACAAAAATTTAAAAATCACAATTCAAAATGAAAAAAAGGAAACTGTTACGAAAGTAGACACTTCTAAAGAAGGTACTTATACAATTACTTACAATATTTCATATGAAAAATTTACAAAAACTTTGACAAGAAAAGTTACCATTATAAAAGGATAGATTAAATTCTATCCTTTTTGCATATATCTTTTAATTTACAATCCTCACATAATGGATTTTTGGCTTTACAATAATATCTTCCAAATAAGACCAACTGGTGATGAAGTCTATTTAGTTTTTCTTTTGGAAAGACTTTGTTTAATTTTTTTTCGATTACAAGTACATCATCATTTTTATTCGCAATTCCTAATCTTTTACTAACTCTAGTTACATGAGTATCTACAGCAATATATGGTTCGTTATATATGGTGCTTAATACTAAATTAGTAGTCTTTCTGCCTACTCCACTTAAGCTTTCCAAAAATTTTCTATCATTAGAAAGTCCACCATTTTTAATTAATTCATCTGCTATTTTTTTTATGTTTTCTGCTTTTTTATTATAAGTTCCAATTGGACGAATAATTTTTTTAATATCTTCTATTGGAGCATTTTTTAAGTCTTCTAAAGAGGGATACTTTTGGAATAAAATTTTTGTAACGTTATTTACCCTTTTATCTGTCGTTTGGGCACTTAACATAGTGGCAATTAAAAGTTCATAATCTTTATGATACTCTAACTCACATTTTGGATTTGGAATGATTTCATTCAAATAAGCCATAATTCTATTCTTCATCATCTAACCAATTATAATCAAATAATTCTTTCTTTTCTTTCTTATTAAATTGAACTTTATTTTGTTCTATTTTGTCTTTTGTTGTTAATCCTTTATTACGCCACTCATATAAAATTTTATCAATATATCTTAAATTGGTAACACCGTTATAAATTGCTTCTTTCAACGCTAAAGTTACCATTTCTTCATTCATATTATCATTTAACCAGCCATTTATAATTTGATATTCCATTGGTGATAAAGTTCTACCAAATTCTTTTTCAAAAGTATCATATATATTAGGTGCTACTTCTTTCACTTCTTCATTGATAATAAAATAAGATAGTTTATTGTATAATGGTCCTAAATCAATAAATTCCTGTCTAATATTATTTACCTTTTTTACTTCTACTTTCAGAATATCTTTACTTGTTAATCCATCTATTTTCATTAAAACTTCTTGCAATGTCATTTTTAAATCTTCGCTAATTTTTTTAGGATTAAATTCAGTTGATTCATTTAATAAATATATTAGTACAACAAGTTCAGATTCATCTAATTTCAAATCTTTATAGTGTAATAACAATAGTTTCGGAAAATGTATATCTTTTTCTTTTAATAAATTAACCAATTTTTCTACCATTTTAATCACCTTAGTTTTCTATTTTACTGAATATAATCTGTTAAATCAAGCTCTTTTATTAATTTATAAAAATTAGTTTGATGATTTACTTTTTTTAGTTCTTTTTCTATTCTAGACTTAGATAATTTTTTTAATATTTCTTTATGATTTACGATATATTCTTTCAAACATGGTTCTATTACGAAATCTAAATCTGCCGAAAAACGAATAGCCCTTACTATACGAAGTGGGTCTTCTTTCATTTTTAAATTGATATTTCCTACTGTTCGAATAATTTTTTGATCAATATCCTCTCTAGCATTCATTAAGTCAACGTAACAATTATTAGAGTCTATACATAAAGTATTCATCACAAAATCTCTACGCAACAAATCTTCCTCTAAAGAGGACACATAACTTATTTTTGGATATCTATTGTCTGAATAGATTTCTTTTCTAAATAAAGTTATTTCAAATAAATAGCTTTTGTCTTTTATAATAAAACTACCAAATTGTGTACTAGATACTACATTAAAATTAGATAATAGTATTTCTTCACTTATATTAGAACATATATCAATATCTTTATTTTGAAAACCTCTGTATAAATCTCTTGGGTAGCCACCAATTATATAAGCATCATATCCTAAATGATTCATTTTTTTTAATATTGAAATTGCTGTTTCGTACATTCTAATCACCTACTCCTATTATATCATTTTTTCTATATTTACCAAAAAATAAGTTCAGTTTAGAACTTATCTTTTTGTAATTTTATAAATCATAATATAAATTTTTACTGTAAATCTAACTGCACTACTAGAACTACCATATGATGTTAGTAACTCTAATTCTATAATGAACTGTTTTACATGTTGGTACTATAAAAGTATAGTATAGTACAATCCAACTCAATAAGCATCGTCATCTGCTCTATCACTATCACCATCATAGATGATATCATAAAGTCGATTCTAGTGAGAATCATTATAATATCCTTGATTATATATACTCTTACTTACAACAAAGGCTACAGCACTATTTTGTACTAAATAAATTCTTGTTTGTTTCGATTGGGCATAAGCCACTATGTTACTTGTTAAATTATTTGTGTCTCTATTGATTCATAATTCCATTCAGTAAAGGTATGATCTATTTTAGTAAACTCATTTTATGGTAATGTTATCGTTGTATTTACTACATTTCCATTATTGTAGTACTGAGTTTAACCCACACTACTTGACATTGAACCACACTACATTCTTTCACCTTAAATTTCGAAGAACCAACATAATTATTTTAATATTAATTCTCTATTGAGACTAAGGTAATTCTAAGAAAAATTCAATATAGTAATAGAGTAAAAATTTTTAAAAATGTTACTTTACGATTGTTCTTCCAGATAAAACAGCATTACTCATACTCATCCAACCATATCCAGTTGAATCATGTTCTTGATATGTATAAGCTGAAAGTGAATTTCCAGATGTTCCAAGAGGAATAGTTATTCTGTTATTATATGTTATTGTATCTCCATCATTACCACCATCGAATAAATTAAAATCATTACCACATGCATTAATACGGAAAGATACATAGTAATAACTACTTTCATAATTTTGGCTCAATCTTGCACTTATAGTGACGGTGATAGCATTATATTTTGACGTATTTATACCTGTTATAAAAGTATTATAGCCACCGTAACTCATATGTCCCTCATGTGAATATGATTGAGATACAAAACCAATCGAAGCATCATTATACTTCCATACTGCATACAAAGTAACAGGTGTTCCATTCATAACTTTTGATGATAATACATTAGTAGAACTAGCAGATGCACTCCATCCTAAAAATTTTGCATCCGATAATGATGGTGTAAATGTTTTAGGTGAAAGACAAGATTCGCCATTTTGTACTAATTCAGTATATGTACTCCCGTTTACTATATATGTAACTTTATATCCAAATGCTGATGCATCTATTGTAAATGGGGTATTTGATGTATTCCCAGCTTTATCTTTTACCCATACATAATATGTTCCTGCATTAATTGCTGTCCATGTTGCGCTGGTACTTGTTGTAGATGCATAACTTGGTTCTTCTGTATTGGATTGATTTACTCCATAACTTAATATTCCTACA
>URZL01000010.1 GCA_900552335.1 uncultured Mycoplasmatota bacterium
TCACAGCTAATAATTCAATTAATGTAAATCCTTTTTTCATGTCCTTCATCCTTCCCTTTATAGCAACAAAAAAGAAGAGGTATTTAAAATGCCCCCCCCCCGTTTGCATATAGCAAACATGGAAAATTTACTATATACAAACTATATTACCATTTTGTTACTACATTAAATATATCAAAAAAGATACTCTTTTTCAAGTATCTTTTTTCTTTTTATTTTATTGTTTTTACTTTTTTATTTTCCTTGTAAACGTTTTTTCTACAAATAATTTTATCGAAAGCAGCAAGTACTCCTGGCAACACAAATAAGATTAATATTACAGAACAGAATGTACCTTGAGAAATTGTTTCACATATTTTTGCTGCTATTGCTTCTGCAAAAGAAGAAACAATAAGTGTAACGATAATTAAAATAGAAGAAGACGACAATATCGTGTGAATAGATTTATTATAAGCATTGATAATAGAATCTTGTACACCCATTGTTATTCTTGATTCTTTATAATAAGAAGTATACACGATTGCATAATCAATTGTTGCACCCATTAAGATTGCTTGAACAATTAGCAAGGAAATAAAGTATACATCTGTACCAGTCATGGAAAGAATAGCCATTGTAACGAATACAGCACATTGAATAATTAATACCAAGATAAGAGATATCAATAAATCTTTAAAAGTGAAAGCTACTACGACAAAAATGAAAATCATTGTAAGAATGGTAATATAATTCATTTCACCATCAAATGTTTGACTGATTTCAAGTGCCATTGGCGAATCACCAATTACATAAACTCCATCGTTCTTTCCAACTGTATCAATTGTTTTTTGAACAAATTCAAATGTATCTTCATCTTCAAAACCATATTTACTATTAATAATAGCTCTAGAATATTGGTCTGTTACTAATAAATTTTTAGCTTCATCGATACTTTCTTTTGCATCTCTAATGGTTTGTTTCATTTCTTCATCTATAAAATCAGAGAACTTTTCATCATTTAATAAGTCATCATTTAAATAATGAATCAACTCTTCTACTGTTAATTTCCATGATTCATCATAATCATTTTGGCTTCCATGATAAATATAAACTAAATCCACTAAATTAGCATCTAATTCATCTGATAACTTACCTAGTAATTGGTACAATTCAAATGAACGATAACTTGTATGATTAGCAGTACCTTTCATTAAACCATTTACCACATTTAATTTTGTTTTAGAAGCGTCATCAAAGGAAGAAGCATAAGTTGGATTTGGTATCACATCTTGTATCATAAAGTCTGTAAAGTCTAATAATGAAATGGTTTCATTTTCTTTTATATATCTAGTATTATATAGTGACATTACTAACTTTAATGTCTCTTCATCACTTCCAAGAATATTAGAAAGTTCATGAGCATTATAACTTGTATGATTTATTGTTGATGTCATGACTGTTTTAACTAAGTTTAAACTATGAATCATATCACTACTTAACTTTGAACTTAATAAAGAATTAGATTGATTATTTAAAATTAAGTTTACAAATTCTATTGGACTTAATGTTGTATGGTATTCATAATAATCATATACACCATAAATACTTTGAATAGTACGATCATCTTCTCCAATTAATTTACTTAATTCTGTATAACTAAATTTATCAGATGTATGATTTACGATGTGATAAGCTTGTAGTAATAAATCTTGATTTTCACCTAACTTAGATGAAATAACAGGATTATCTTTATGATTTACGATAAAGTTAATCATTTCTTTTACACTTAACTGATCTGTGTCTTTTACTGTCTCATAATTTTTTAAACTATATAATAATTTGGTATCATTAGAACTTACATTTTGACCCAACTGATTTAATAAAGTACTTATTTCTTCAGAGGTATAAGTATTATTAGATAATGTAATGAATGTATAAGCTTCTTTTACACTACTTATTTGTTTTGCGTCCAATTTACTTGTAATTGCTTCATCTTGTGCAGAATAGCGATTTAAAATGAAAGCAAATAAATCTTTTACACTTACCTTTAATTGTTTACTAGAAGTAGCCTTAGTGCCATCATAAAATTGATATAGAAGGGAGACTTTGTCAGCATTCATTTGAATCATTTGACTCATAGTATTAAAATCCATTTGATCATTGGAATGATCCATAATAGTTTTTGCGTTGTTTAACTCAGTATCTGTATTATTGATAGAAAGACAAGCTGTAACAAATTCTTTGATTGTCATTTCATCTTTCTGGACAACACCATAAACTGCACTTACTTCTGTTTGATTTTTATTTAAAATACCAGCCATTTGTTCTTTCGTAAACAAAGTATTTACTTTGTTATCATCACTAAATAATTGTAATTGTTGTAATTTTGTTTTAACTGTACTTACTTCTGTTTCATTACTTTCTAAATAAGAAGAATCTAAAGATAAAGCAAAATTAGCAAATTCATTTAATGTCATTTTAGTTGTAGAAGGATTTTTAGCATTGATTAAATACATATAAGTATATAAATGATCAATATCGCTAGATTTCAATTCATAACTACTTAAAAGGTTAGACATTTGACTAGCATCTAAAGCTAAATTCATTTTTTCAGAATTCGTAAATGTTTGTAGAGTTTTTATATTTTTCTCATCAATAGATGAAACGTAAGATTGATATAAATCATTATTTTTTAGTTCTAATACAAAAGAAGCAAATTCATTTAGTGTCATTTTTGAATGAGACGTTTCTGTTAAATAATAATGATAAAAATATAATAAACTAACGGTATTTTGATCAAAAGATGAAATACCCATACTAGATAAAACATTAGAAAGTTCTGTTTGTGTATACCCTTTATTAATAAGTGCATCATCACTTAAATTTTGAAGTAAAGTTATTTTTTGAACGACATCTTCACTAAACATATCTTTGTAATTGCCATTGTCTTTTAATTGCAAAGCTAAAGTGGCAAATTTATGAATTGTCATTTTCGTATCAGAAGTAGATGTTGTTCTATAGAATAAGAATAATTGATCTACCAAATTTTTATCAATTTGAAAGATAGTTGCTATCTCATCCGATGTCATTTGTTCATTAATTTTGTTTTCTTCTATAAAAGGTTTTAAACGGTTTAAAGCACTTAATGTATCTTCACTAATACTAGAGGAATATTCATCATCGTTTGCTACCTCATTTAAAATGAAATTAACAAAATCTTTGATTGTCATTTTAGTATCTAAATGTTTAGAATTATAATAAATGAATAATTTTTCAGCATCTTTTTCACTAATACCAAGAATATTAGCTAAAGATTTACTATCTCTTTTTTGATTGATATTTTCTACTGTTGCAAAATTTTCTAATAAATCTATATTTTGTTTTGTTTCTTCATCTATTGAATTGGATAATGTTTCATTGGTATAAACATCTGATTTAATAAATTGAATGAATTCTTCTAATGACATACTATCTTCATTATTTTTATTATAATAATTGTAATAGATAATTTTTATTAAATAATCATCTAACTCTGTATCTTGTCCTAGATCCTTGAATTTAGCATTTAATTCAGAATAAGCAAGTTTTTCATTTATCGTATTACCATAACATAATACTTGATTGGCTTTTTCATCATCCTCAATTGTTTTACAATAGTCAGAAATAATATCTTCATATTTATTTTCATAAACAATTGCAATTTGGTTCGTAGCAGGGAAATGTTTTCCAACCTCATCTTGTTGAGAACCAGTATATAATATTCCTAGATTTCCCTTTAAAAGATAACTAGTAACAAAGGCAACAATAATGAAAACTAATTGTATCCAACGAGTTTTATAACTATATTTACCAAGAAGATTTAGATGAAATGTTGGAGATTTCTTTTTAGAGTTTATAATCCATTTATCGCATAATAGCAATAATCCTGGCAAGCAGAAAAAGATACTTACTAAACTTAAAAATACACCTTTTGCTAAAACAAATCCTAAATCTTTACCAATGGTAAAACTCATAAATACCAAAGCAAGTAATCCAACTACTGTTGTTACAGAACTACTTGAAATAGCTTTAAAAGATTCATATAGTGCACCCTTCATTGCTTTTACTTTATCTTTTTCATGTTCTCTTTCCTGTCTATAACGATTAGATAACATAATAGAATAATCCATAGACAAAGCAAGTTGCAAAATAGCTGTTATGGAATTTGTAATATTAGAAATACTACTAAACATAATATTGGTACCTTTATTAATAAATACTGCAATACCAATAGAAATTAAATATAACCACGGTTCAATGTAAGATTCACTTAGAATCGTTAAAATAACCATAGCCATAGCAATTGCAACGACAATAATCCATAATTGTAAGACTGGTTTATATTCATCATATATCGTTCCACTCATTGCTGCTACATCATAATGATCTTTAACTGCATGATAAACATTTTCAGCAGTTGTGGAATGATCATAATCATCTACATGAATGACATATAAAGTATATTCCCCATTGTTGTATCGATCAGTGTCATCATAGTCAACACTACTAACCCCTTCTATTTCTTTTAATTCTTCTAAATTGGTTTGTTTCTCTTCTTCACTCAAATCTTTAAACATAACATTTAAAGTACTCGATTTTTGTTCTTCAAATTCTTGATCCATAATATCTTTACCGATTTTTGTTTCGGATGTATTAGGAAGATATTTGGTAATATCGGAATTAACAGAAACATACTGAGAAGTATACAAACAAATTCCTGTTAAAATAATAAATAAAATTAAAATAATATTTCTTTTATCTACAATAAAATCTGTAATTTTTTTCATATATTTCCTCCTTTTTTTGAATATACTACACCAGAAAAATAAACTGAAAATAAACTTTTAAAAAGATAGTGCATATTTATACACTATCTAATAATATTTCAAACTTTGTTCCTTTATGCTCTTTACTATCCACATGAATAGAAAAATTATGAAGTTCAATTATTTTTTTGGTTAATGTAAGTCCTAATCCATTTCCATTTTGACCTATTTCTTTACTCGTTGTGTAAAATTTATCATAAATATGACCAATATGATCTGGGTTCATTCCAATTCCATTATCTTGAATAATACAACGAATATTTTTCTCCTCTTTTTTTACTTTGATTGTTATTTTACCTTTTGAATTAGTAAATTTAATTGCATTTTCTATTAAATTAATCCATACTTGTTCCATTAAATCTTCATTAACAATTGAATAGCAATCATCAATATCCAAATCTAATTCTATTTCTTTCTGTTCAATTTTTTTATATTCTATTAATACTACTTTTCGAATCTGTTCTCCAATATTTACTTTTTTCTTATTCGTTACAATTTCCTGTTTTTCAATTTTAGATAAATTTAAAATATTTGTTGATAAAGAAGTTAAACGATTTGATTCATCAATAATAATATTTAAATAGTTTTCTTTTTCTTCTTTTGTTAAGTCATCTCTTTTTAATTCTTCTGCATATCCTTTAATAGATACAATCGGTGTTTTTAATTCATGGGAAAAATTATTAACAAAATCACTTCTTAGTATTTCAACACTATCTAGTTCTGAGACCATTTTATTAAAATTATGTTTGACATCTTTCAAAACTCCAGATTCTTTAATTCTTCCTTTATAATTTCCATTGGATACTTCTCGTACAACTTTTTCAATATCATCTAGCACTTTGATAGCAGGATTTCCAATGATAATAGTCATAATTACACTAATAACCAGTTCTGCGATAACAAGAATTATAATAGCAAATAATGGTTTTGCCTCTATTTGTTCAATAATATTCATATTCAAATTTAAAATAAAATAAACAGCAGCAAATACCAAAAGGGAAAAAGCACTCGATATTAAAGTCCATATAATAAAATAAGTATGAATTTTCATTTTTTTTGATACATTTTTATTCTTCAATTTTCTTCACCGCTTTATATCCAAGACCTCTGATTGCCTTAATTTCAAATTCAGGATAACTTTCAAATTTTTTTCTCAATCTATTAATATGAACATTAATAGTAGTGTCTTCACTATCTGTTTCATATCCCCATATCTCATCCATTAATTCTAGTCTAGTAAAAATTTTATCTGGATAAGATAATAATTTATATAGTAAGTAAAATTCTTTTTGTGGCAAAGTTGTTTTTTCATTTTCTCTTGTTACTGTTAATGAGTCATAATCTAAAGTTACTTTACCTATTTGAATTTTTCGTTCACTAACAATTTTACTTCTTCGAAGTAAAGCCTTTATTCTTAAAATAAATTCATCCATATCTAATGGTTTTGTCATATAATCATCGGTTCCTACAATAAATCCTTTGTGTTTATCCATAGGAAGTTGTCTAGCTGTTGCCATCAAAATTGGTATCTCCATATGAGAGCTTCTTAATTCTTTTGTAAATTCATATCCATCCATATTAGGTAGTGTTACATCTAATACAATTAAATCAATTGGCTTTTTGTCGATAATTTCTAATCCTTCTTCAGCACTACCAGCTTCCAGTACTTTATAACCTTCTCTTGTTAGAACTTTTTTAATAATTGTTCGGATATTTTCTTCATCTTCAATTACCAAAACATTGATCATAAAATTCCTCCTGATACTTTTTCTTGAAATATTATATCATACTTTAAGTAAATTAAAAATAGCGTTTTTTTGCGCTATTTCTTAGTATAATGTTTTTCATCTTTAGATGTTTCTAGTAGTTTTTGTTCATATTCTTCTCTTTCCTCTTTTGTTTCAAAAGAGAATACTTGACCATCTACAATTAAGTCAAAATATCTTTTTACGTCATAAGATGTTGATATTTTTCTAGATGCTTCTTTTACTTTTTCAATGTCTACTGTACTAATATCTTTGAATGATATTTTTTCCCAATTTTTTCTTGTTGTTGCTAAAATTTCACCTATAGTTGCATATCTAGCATGTTCTTTTTCAAAAATTAGGTATACGCCTTCACCTAAATATCTCATTTTATCCGAATTAGAAAATACTATTTTACCATTTCTATCAATTAAAATATATTCGTTTCTTTCTTTAACAAGTGCATAACCTTCATGAAAGTTTCCAATAAAATCGTATTCACAGGGAATTACTTTTTCACCTTTTTGATTAATGTAGCCCCATTTGTCAGAAAAATGTGTACGAGCTAATTCTTCACAAAAGTCATCAATATAATCATATTTAGGTGATAAAATTTCTGTTCCATTTTTGTTAATAAGCCCATATTTTCCATTCAATCTGACCCAAGCTAATCCTTCATGAAAATTTCCAACGCCGTCATATTTACATGGAGTAATTTCTTCTCCTTGTTGATTAATATAACCCCATTTATCACCCAAATCAACCTTAGCTAATCCTTCATGAAAATTTCCACAGCATTTATACATAAAAGGTATAATTTGTTTTCCATCTTGGTTAAAATAACCCCATTTTCCACCTGAAAATACAGCTGCCAAACCCTCACGAAAGTGTCTAACTATACTATATTTAACGGGTATAACAATTTCAAAATTTCGATTAATATAACCATATCGTCTTTCCCCAAATTTTTCTATAACAGCTAGACCATCATGAAATTCAACGTCTTCCCTATCTATCCATCCTAGAAAATCCTTTACAAAATTTTGAGGTAGTTCACCTATATTTTCATAGTTTCTTACAATTTTTATTCCTTCATCTTTTAAAATTTCCATATAACCCTCCTGTTTTCATTATAAAATAAGTTTTATTAAAAAACAATAAAATAAGTCCAAAATGGGCTTATTTTTTAATACTATAAACAATTTTAGTTGCATTTGTTAAATCATCTCGGCAATAACTATCAATGACTCTTGTTTCTCCTGCTTTTAATGTATCACCAATAAAACCAGTTAATGTAATCATTTCATTTCCATCTTTATCTAAAACTTGAATAGCAAACTCTTGTAAATTTTGATCTTCACTTGATGTATTTGTTATAGATGTTTCTAACGTTGTTCTTCCATTTTCATAAATCAAAGATGTGTTTTTAAATTCAAATACATCTACTGTTTGATTCTTTACTACTTCTTCGTTTGTATTTGCTTTTATGTCATCTTGTTTTTCTTCTTTTTTAGAACATCCACAACCAGTCACTAATCCAATAATAGATAATCCTATAACTGTCATTTTTAATACTTTTTTCATCTGCTTCTTCCTTCCATTTTCTATCTTTATTACATAACAATCATAACAAAAAAATAAGCCTTTTTCAAGACTTATTCTTAAATTAACCATTAATTTGTTTTGCTACTTCTTCTGCAAAGTTTTCTTCTTTCTTCTCCATACCTTCGCCAACTTCAAAACGAATCATATTTACAATTGTTCCACCATTATTTTGAACAAATTGTCCAACTGTTTCTTTATTTTCAGCTTTAACAAAGATTTGATTTTCTAAACATACTTCTTCATAGTATTTTTTAACTTTACCTACTAAAATTGCATCTATTTTATCTTCTGGTTTTCCTTCATTTAATAATTGTTCTCTCATGATTGTTTTTTCTTTTTCAAGTACATCAGTTGGAACATTAGATGATTTTACATAAATAGGTCTCATAGCAGCTGCATGCATTGCTACATCTTTTGCTACTTCACTAGAAGTATTATCTACTAAAGTTAAAACAGCAATTCTACCACCCATATGAATATATTCACCAAATGATTCACTATCTGTTTTTTCTATTTTAGCAAATCTTCTTAAGGATAATTTTTCACCAATAGTAGCAGTTTTTGAAATAATTAATTCATTTACTGTTTCTTCTGTACCAAAAGCTTTTTCTTCTAATAATGCTTCTACTGTAGAAGCATTACTATTTAAAATTGTTTTTAGAATAGTACTTACTAATGATTTAAATTCTTCATTTTTAGCTACGAAATCAGTTTCTGAATTTACTTCTACGATGGCAGCTTTATTACCATCAATCATGATAGAAGCTAATCCTTCTGCAGCAATACGATCTGCTTTTTTAGCAGCCTTTGAAATACCTTTTTCTCTTAACCAATCAATAGCTTCATCAATATTTCCGTTTGTTGCTTCTAATGCTTTTTTACAATCAAGCATTCCAGCTCCACTTTTTTCTCTTAATTCTTTTACTAAACTAGCGCTGATCATGTTTTCTCCTCCTTATTTTTAGAATAGAATGAATTCTAATTCATTCTATAAAATAACTATTTATATAAGAATACAATTGAAATTGAATTCTATTTTCAAAATCACTTTCCATATGTTCTAGCTTTTCAATATCTATTTTTTAATAAACTATCGTTTATGTTTACATATGGATTATTCTATCAAATGGACTAAACAAGAAGAAAAATTTCTTCTTGTATCCACTTACTTATTTTTATATTTGATTATTTTAAAGCGTCTAATAATTCTGCTTTTTTCATTGTTGAATATCCCTTGATATCTTTTGACTTAGCTAATTCTCTAAGTTCAGCTACTGTCATTTTATCAAAGTTTGTATTTTCTACTTTTTCTTCTTTAACAGGTTCTACTACTTTTTCTTCTTTTTTTTCAAAAGTTTTTTTGAAATTTCTATTTCCATTTTCTGGTCTATTTGATTTAAAGTTTTTATTTTCTTTTCTTCTATCTTCTCTTTTTTTAACAGTTTCTAAAGCTTTTTCCATAATATTTACATCTTTTTCGTCTTCTTTAACATAGTCAACTACTTTTCCACCATTTGCTTCTACAATAGCATTAGCCATAACACCTGTAATTAATTTTACAGCTCTGATTGCATCATCATTTCCTGGAATTACATAATCAACCATATCTGGATCACAGTTTGTATCTACGATACCAAATACTGGAATACCAAGTCTTCTAGCTTCACGAATTGCGATGTATTCTTTTGATGGATCTACAATAAACATAGCTTGTGGTAATTTATACATATCTCTAATACCACATAATAATTTATTTAATTTATCATATTCTTTTTTGATTCCAATTACTTCTTTTTTAGGTAATTTATCAAAAGTACCATCTTTTTCCATTTTTTCAATTTCTTCTAGTCTTTTTACTCTTCTTCTGATTGTTTTGAAGTTTGTTAAAGTACCACCTAACCATCTTTCTGAAACGTAATAAGAGTTAGAACGAAGTGCTTCTTCTTTAATAGCTTCACTAGCTTGTTTTCTAGTACCAACAAAAAGAACTTTTCCACCATTTGCTGCTATTTCTTTTAAAGCTGCATATGCTTCTTCAATTTTTTCTGCTGTTTTCTTTAAATCAATAATATAAATTTCATCTCTTGATGTATAAATATATTCTTTCATTTTTGGATTCCATCTTTTTGTTTGATGACCAAAATGAACACCTGTTTCAAGTAAATAACTCATTGACACTACTGCCATTTAAATTCCTCCTTTTGTTATGAACTTCCATTACTTCGAACTTACACCACCAAATTTGGCACACGATATAAGAATTCATAATGTGACAATTGAAAAGCCAAACATAGTATATCATAATATATGAAAAAAATACAAGAAAAAGAAAGAAAAATCTTTTTTCTAAGTAAAAAAACGAATGATATCATTGTAAGTTACTACAATCATTAATACCATTAATAAAAGAAAGCCAATTCCATGGACTGTATTTTCAACTTTTGAATTTACTTTACTTCCTTTTATTTTTTCAATTATTAAAAAGAATAATCTTCCACCATCAAAGGCTGGAAGTGGTAGTAAATTAATAAAACCGACATTAATGCATAAATAAGCAATTAAATACATTATATTTAAGATGCCAGTTGCGCTAACAGTTGCTACAACATTATAAATACCAACTGGACCAGATAAACTACTTAAACTTAATTTTCCAATTACTAAATAAGCAATGATTCGTACCATCTGTTTGATTAAAGAATATGTTTTTACAAAAGCATACTTTAAAGATGCAAGAATCCCAGTATTTTTTACTTGTTTTAACGTAAAACCATATACATAAGAAGAAGTTCCTTCTTCTGTTACTAAAGTTGGTGTCAAGGTTACTACTTTGTTACTATTTACTTCCATTTCAATTGTTTTTCCACTATTTACTTGTAGTTCTAGTAACAAATCGTCTTGACTTTCTATTTTTACTTGATTAATTTTAGTAATAACATCTCCCTCTTTTAAATCTGTACTATAAATTGGATAAGATGCATCAATTGTGTCAATCACTGGTGTAAAAGAAGGAGCCCCATTCACTAAAGCAACAACAAATAAAAGAACAATAGCTAAAAGAAAATTAAAAAGAATTCCAGCTATAATCGTTAAAAATCTCTGATACCACTTTTTATAAACGAGTTGTTGTTCTTTTGGAATCTTTTCTTCTTCCATGTCTTCACCAGCCATGCTAACAAATCCACCTATTGGAAATAAGCGAATAGAATATTCTGTTTCATCATTTTTTCTTTTAAAATGAACTAATTTTGGCCCCATTCCTAATGAAAATTCATAAACATAAACACCTGCTTTTTTAGCAAATAAAAAATGTCCAAATTCATGAATCATAATCGTAATTCCTAATATTAAAATGAAATAAATTATTGTCATAAATCACCTTTTCTAAATTATTTTATTCTTCTTATTTGTTATTTTACCCTTTTTATTCTATTTTGTCTACCAAACAAAAAAGGATTTTAGAATCCTTTTAAATTTCATTAATATAATCTAATATTTTTAAGAATAATTTAATAAACTTTCTTTCCAATCCTTTGTTTGCTAATTTACGTATTTCAATTCTTTTCTTTTTAATCGTTAAATCACTAAATAAAATATGATCAATTAATTCTTTTAATCTTGTTTCAATTTGAAGATCGGATATGATAGATTCGACATCATCATTAATAATTCTAACCGCATCTATTTCAATATTTTTACCTTTACAATTTAATGTCAATTGACCAACAGTCGAAACATTTTTTACTTCAACGATAAAATCATTTTCTAAAACATAGCTATCAAAATCAATTTGAGTGTCATTAAAATAAACTAATACATCACTTGCTTTTTTTGTATTTCTAAAAACAAATTTGTAATTACGATTATCAGGGATAATTCCTTTTTTACCTTCGATTGGTCTTACAATAACAGTATAGTTATTTGGCATATAATTGTAATCTATTTCCGTTAATAAGTAATAATCTTTTTGATACAATTCACTAACTCCATCATCTTCATATAAATGATAAGTATTACTTCTACCAGGAAAAATTTGAATTTCCATATCTTTTGGTGGTGTTGTATCATTTAATTCTTGATTTTTACCTAAGGTAATAATAGAACCTGCTTTAGCAAATACTGGATAATCTTCTTCTTTAAAGAAAGAAATGTAATTTTTTCCTCCTGGAAATTTCTTACCAGTTACAAAATCGTACCACATACCATCTGGTAAAAAGAACTTATGAATAGAACGATTCATAATATAATCTTTTTTAGTAACAATTGGGGATACAAATAATTCGGTACCAAAATAATAGCCATTTCGATAATTGACATCATCATACATTTCTGGAAATTTATGATAAATTGGCATAACCATTGGCATACCATATTGATGATATTTGTAAGCTTCTGCATATAAATATGGTATTAATCGATGTCTAAGTTGTAAATATTTTTTGACAATACTATAAGTTTTAATACTCCACTTCCATGGTTCTCTTTTATAATATTTTCCTTTATCAGCGCCAAATTTTAAAATCGGTGAAAAAACACCCAACTGAACATATCTAGTATATAATTCATTATCTTCTGTACCTTTATAGTACCCTCCTATATCATGAGCCCAATAACTAACTCCTATGTTGCTAGCCAAAGCATTGTGAAAAGGAATCATTTTTAAAGTATCCCAACTAACAATGGTTTTTCCGGAATACAAAACAGGATAACGATGAGGAGCACTAGTTACATTTCTTGATAATAACATCGGTCTTTTTTGATAATCTTTTTTCATATCTTCCGTATGATAGTAATCTAAAATCGCATTTTCTCTTTCTTTTTTTGTTGTTTCATCAATCCAGTAAAAATCAACACCCATTTTATCTAGTGGATGAATTAAGAAATTAAAGTAATTTTCTATTACAGCATCATTCATCACATTAAATACTAAAATGTCCTCTTGTTTTTCCAAAGTATGAGCTAAAACGTCATAGCTAGGTTCATATGGTAAAATTCCTGGAACTGGATTAATATTTAACCCTAATCGAATACCACTTTTATGAAGGTAATCAATCATTTTTTTTGGATTAGAAAATAAAGTTTTATTCCAAGTAAAGCCACTATCATAAATTTTATCTTTATATTCATCGATGTGCCATTTTTTATCTAGTAATAAAATAGATAATGGAATTTCTTTATTTTTAAAATCGTCTACTAAATCTTTTAAACTTAAATCATTATATTCTTCATTTTTACTCCACCAGTTTCCTAGAGCATATCTTGGTATTAAAGCTGGGCTTCCCGTAATTAAAAAATAATCTTTTAGACATAAAGCAAAGTCTTTTAAATATAAGAATAAATATAAATCGATATTTTTATTTTCTCTTGGTTTTACAGTTCCATTTTCTAGAATAAGATCGTTTTCATCTTTAATACTAGCAAATCCATCTACAGAATATAAGCCTTTTTTTAATTTTAATTTTCCCTTATTATCATCTAATGAACTATTTGGTGAACCGTAATTTCTTATTTCTGGATGTCCATAATACCATATTTTATCGGTATTTAATAGTTCTACTTTTAAATATTTCATGGTATCAAATTTACCACTATAAAAAGGTTTATTCTTTTCATAGGTTAATCTAAAATAAGAAGTGGTGATTTCTAAATATTTTTTGTCTTCTTTTTTGGTATATTCTACTGCAGCTGTTTTTCTATTCAAAACTAATGTAGTTAAATGATCTTCAAAAGTACCATCTTCACTGTATTCCATTCTAATTAATCTTGGCGTTAAAACAGTAAAACGATATTTTTTCCCTTTTATAACGTTTTCTGGAGTAGCCAATGCATTACTATAATTAATACTCATACTTCCTCCTATATTTCTTCTACTTTCATAAAGTTTGTATGTTTCACTCCTTTAAACGGATAACCACCCGTCACAATAATTTTATCTTTTTCTTCTAAATGTAATTGTTCTTTCGCTATTTGTTTAGATATTTTCATAATTTTATCAAAAGAAGTAACTTCTTTTTCCAATACTGGATAAATACCATAATATAGTTTTAAATTTTTGACCACATTTTCATCAGGGCAAATCGCAATAATTGGACAGTTTGGACGAAAACGACTGATTTTACGTGCTGTATAACCACTAACAGTTGGGGTAACAATTGCCTTACATTTTAATCGAATAGCGCATTCTACTGAGCTATAAGCAACACTACCTGTAATGTCTTGTTTTTCACTTCTCATAGTTCGATCTACAAGTTCATTATAATTTTGATCATTTTCTGACTCTTGAATGATTTTATTCATAATTTCTAAAGTCTGAACAGGATATCTTCCTATCGTTGTTTCACCACTTAACATGACAGCATCCGTTCCTTCTAAAACAGCCGTTGCAACATCAGAAACTTCTGCTCTAGTTGGACGAACCATGTCTTCCATACTCGTCATCATTTCTGTTGCTACAATACTTATTTTTCCCATTAAATGGCATTTATTAATTACCATTTTTTGTATTCTTGGAATTCTTTCCATTGGAAGTTCTACTCCTAAATCTCCCCTAGCAACCATAACGGCATCACTATTTTTAATAATTTCATCTAATTCTTCTAAAGCCTGTTCTGTTTCAATCTTAGATACAATAGCCATGTGATCGTTTCCTAAATTAATTAATATATCATTAATTTTTAAAACATCTTCTGCATGACGAATCATCGACAAAGCTAAATAATCTACATTTAATTCATTCGCTAATTGAATGTCTTTTAAATCTTTTGCTGATAAAAAAGGAATATTTAAAGGAACACCAATTACATTTACACCTTTTCTATCTTCTATAAATCCACCAGATATTACTTCGCAAAGTAAATAATTTACATTTTTTTCTAATATTTTTAATTCAATTAAGCCATCATTTAATTTTAAAGTATGATTTACTTTTACTTCATTTATTAAGTTTGAATAGGATACACTAAATTTAGTAGAATCGCCTGTTATTTCATCCATATATACTCTAATCCTATCACCTTTATTTAAATAGGCAGATCCGCCACTAAAATGGTCAACCGTAATATCCGGTCCTCTCAAGTCAAACATAATCGCTATATTTGTATGAAGTTCTTTATTTAAATTTTGAATTTTTTTTACAATATCTTTGCAAAAATTTTCATCTGCATGTGTTAAATTAATACGTGCCACATCCATTCCAGATAGGATTAGACTACGTAATATTTCTATATCTTTACTTGCCGGACCTATTGTAGCAACTATTTTTGTTTTTTTCATTTTATCACCCTTATTATTCTTCTATTATTATAACAATTTTTTTTGTTTTTTTAAATAGTGTTTTCTTTATTTGAACAAAATTCAATAAATTCGAACCTTTAAACCTAACTTTAAGAGAACTTTACTAGTATATAAAAAAATATCCTAACGCCACAGGGGGTCGTTAGGAATTCAAACAAAAAGGAATATACCTAACATAAACTCATTAGGTATGTTCACTTTTATTATATACAATTTATCTATTTTATACAATATTCTTTACAAATTTTCTCTAAATTCTTTCAAGGCCTTTAAAAATTCTTCATTTTGTTTTATTTCAGCACTAATTGGCTCCATATCTAGAGTTTGTTCTAATGTATTAACATCAGATGAATTATTATTAAATTCTTCTAAATAATCGTCTAATTTATAATCTTTTATTTGTTTATCAAAATTGTCTAAGTATTCTTTAATATCATCTTCTTGTTTAAAAGAATTCACCTTAGGATAGTCTAAATGTTCATTCATTTTTCCATATACAGGGGAAATAAAATCTGTATTTTTAAATTTTTTATCATTTTTATTCTCATTGCTAGCAGCTGCCGTTTTGATTTCATCAACTAATATATCTAAAGTTTTTTCTTCCTCAGGAGTTCCCTTTTTTAATGTTTTTACTAATTCTGAATAACTAATAATTGCTTTTTCTTCTTGTTCACGTTCAAAATTAGCGACAACATCAACCGGCTTTGCTTCTAAGTCCTTTTGCATTTTCTCTAATACTTCTTCTAATTCTTTTGTTTTGTCATCTACTTCTTCAACTTGTTCTTTTCCTTCTTTTCTTTCTTGAACCATATTACTAATAATATTGTCAATTTCTTTATCTTCTTTTTTCTTAGAAGATATTAAATAATAAACGACAAATCCAATTACGATTAATATAATTATACAAGAAAAAATTAAAATAAATTCTTTACTAATTTCTAAACTAAATAATAAATTTAACATATTATCACTCCATATATTCATAATTAATAATGCTCATTAGATATAATGGTACTGTCTCTACCCTCATAATTCTAGGGCCTAATGTAATTGGTACAAAATTCTTTTCTATTAACCAATTTTCTTCTTGCTCACTAAGACCACCTTCAGGTCCTATCAATATACTCATTTTATCACAATTTTTGTGATTTTGAAATACCCTTTTTATGGTATTTTCTTTCACAATTGTACTACAAATTAATTTTAATCCATCTTCCTCAATGTTTTTTAATGGAACAATTTCTTCCACTATGGGAATAGATGTTCTCATAGATTGTTCGCTAGCTTCTTTTACAATTCTTCTCCAACGAGCTAATTTCTTTTCTTCTTTTGAATCCAGTTTCACCATGCAGCGTTCCATTATCACAGGAATAAATCTACTTACTCCCAATTCTGTAGCCTTTTGAAAAATGTAATCCATTTTTTGTTCTTTTAAAATAGGAACAAAAAGCGTAACGTCTGGAATAATTTCTTTTTTTTGCTCTATTTCATTCAATATTTGAATTTTTACCTCTTCTCCAACAAACTTAACAGCACAAAGATATGGAACATTTTGATATACTACTTGTACATGTTCCCCGTCTTTCATACGCATAACTTTTTTTATATGATAATAGTCATCTTCTCTTAAATCAAAATAACAATCATTTTGATGGTTTGAAAAATATCTTTGCATGTTATCACCATTTTCATTATATAATAGAAATTAAAAATTTCCAAAATTTTTTCATAAAAAAAGAAAAACTTGTCAGTTGTTGACAGGTTTTTTGAAGGAATAGAATAAGACAAACAAAATAGATCCTAAAAATGCACATATCATGTCTGTCATAGTATCTGTTACACCAGATTCTAATACTCTTTGTGCATCTCCACCTAACAAATGATCACATGTAAATTCAAAGAATTCCCAAAGTGATGCTACTGCAAGTGTAAAAGATAAGATAAAAATAATATCTGTAAATAAATTTCTGTTTTTTAATTTACTGTTGTTTAATAGAACTAAAGCAAAAGTGCTAGTTAATACACCAGATGAATAATGTACAATATTATCATAACAACCAATCAAATCATAAACCTTAAACGTAGAACCAATTAATTGTGCAAATATAATAAATAAAATATAAATTAATTCGGTTGTATCATCTATTTTTATATGGAAGAAATGTCTAACAATTCGAACTAAAAATAAAACAGGAACAATTACTAATAAAATAAGAATTTCAGATAATGTTAAATGATTAAAATTAAGAATTAAGTAAGTATAGGAAAATATACTTGTTAAAAGAATTATAAATAAATTAAATTTTTTCATTTTGTACCTCCTCTATGTAATTTTGTACTTCATTTACTGTTGCATCAAAATGGTTAAAATTAACATCAAACCAAACAACAGGAATTTGATGTCGAAACCATGTGTATTGCCTTTTCGCATAATTTCGGCTTTTCTGTTTAATTAAATGAATTGCCTCATCTAGTGTACTATTCCCGTCGAAATAAGAAAATAGTTCTTTATATCCAATAGGAGTCATAACTGCTTTTGTGCGAATATTGGTATCATATATTTTTTTTGCTTCCTCTATTAATCCATTTTCTATCATAGAATCTACCCTTTTATCAATTCTCTGATATAAATTTGCTCTATCCGTTGTAAGTCCAATAAAAATGGTTGAATATAATAACTCATTGGTTCCTTTTTTTTCACTAAATGGTTTTCCATTTTCTTTAAAATAAGATAAAGATCGAATCATTCTTTTTCGATTATTAGGATGAATATTTGTATTAGGATCCACCTTTAATAATAATTGGTACAACTCTTCATTGGTTAAGGTAGAGTCTACTAGTTTTCTTTTTTCTGGTTCGAATTCATAATTATATAGAGCGGCTTTTATATAAAGACCTGTTCCACCAACTAAAATTGGTAAGTGCCCCCTCTTTTCAATCTCCTCTATTTTTTTCCTACAATCCTTTTGATAATCATAAACGGTATAGTCTTCTGTTATTTCTTTTTCATCAAACAAATGATGTGGGATATTTTCTTTTTCCTCTTCTGTTACTTTTGCCGTTGCAATGTTAAGTTCTTTATATATTTGAGTGGAATCCGCATTAATAATTTCACCGTGAAGCCTTTTTGCCAGTTCAACACTCAATTTTGTTTTACCAACAGCAGTTGGACCCGTGATTACTATTATCATTTTGTTTTTCCTTTCCTATCCAAAAACTCTTTTATTGGATCTAAACTTAATTCACTTAAATCAATATCAATCAATTTCAAAGCGTCATTGAAGTTGACATTTTTGGCATCATTTATATGATTATTTAAATACACCATTTTTTCTAAAGTGGAATGTTGAAGTGCATAATAAGCAACTACTGTACCAAAAATATATTTATAACCAACATTAACCAATCTTACTAATCGACTAAATCGTATTTGTTCATAATTATCCGGAATACATCCATATTCCATTTTTATTTCAAAATCTACCTCATCACTTCTTTTATCTAACAATTGTAACGCATTTATACACATAGTTTCAAAATCAGATTTTGAAATCTGTATAAAAAAGTCACTTAACATTTGATAAGAATTTTCATCTATATTTCCAAATTTGGAATACGCTAATAAAATTAAATTATAATTTTGAAAGCTTTTTATAGACCTACTAGTCAAATATAATCGTTCATTAAGCCAAAGTTCACTTTGATCGATTCCCTTTCCTAATAAGTTTCTCTTTGCATATTCCTCAAAATAGATAGATATTGCTTCTGTAAGAATATGTCGATTTATGGAAACCTCTTTTGTTAAGGCATTGGTGTAATGCATAAATTCATGAACTAACGTGGACACGTCTAAATAATTAAATTTTCTATGTATGTTTATAATATTTTTCCCCGTATCAAAAAAGTGTGTACATACAGAATCATCATATTTTCCCTCATAATCAAAATCTAACTCTCCCGTTTCTATTAATTTGTCATAATACTTTAAATAATTTTTATCTATCTCCTCTATTACTTGTCGAGCCAATAAGTATACCTCATTATAACTTAAATTAGCGTGCATTTCTGGGCTTTTCAAATCATAATTTCTTGTTAACGCCAATAAATCACTTCCAAGCAAAGTAAGAGGAAGTAAATTTCCTATTAAAAAGGTGTCATTTACTTCTAATTCTTTAAAAACTCCATTCAAATAAAAATTCAGTTTTTGATACATTTCATCTGTCATATAATTCACCCAATTCATTATATCAAAAAAAGACTCAAAAGTCTTTATTTGATAAACATACTGTCTCCAAAAGAGAAAAAACGATATTCTTCTTTTACTGCTTCGTGATAAGCATTTAATATATGCTCTTTACCTGCTAAGGCACTAACTAACATAATTAAAGTAGATTTTGGTAAATGAAAATTGGTAATTAAAGAATCAATTGCCTTAAAAGTATAACCGGGATAAATAAAAATATCTGTCCATCCGCTGCATTCTTCAAATTTACCATATTTACTAACAATCGTTTCTAAAGTTCTAGTAGATGTAGTTCCTACACTAATAATTCGTTTACCATCTTTTTTTGCTTGATTTAAGGTATCGGCAACTTCCTTTGACATAGCATAAAATTCACTATGCATTTTATGCTTTGTAACATCTTCTACATTCACTGGTCTAAAAGTACCAAGTCCAACATGCAATGTAATATAAAGAATGGTTACTCCTTTTTTCTTTAGTTCTTCTAATAGTTCTTTTGTAAAATGCAATCCTGCTGTAGGAGCAGCTGCGCTACCTACATTTTTAGCATAAACCGTTTGATATCTATCCTTATCTTGTAACTTTTCATGAATATAAGGAGGTAGTGGCATTTCGCCTAGTGAATCTAAAATTTCGTACAAAATTCCTTCATAATCTAATTTGAAAACACGAATTCCTTCTTCTTTTTCTTCTATGCATAATGCTTTTAACCTTCCATCACCAAATGAAATAACACTTCCAACTTTTACTCTTTTGGCTGGCTTTGTTAAACATTCCCATGTATCGTTTTCCATTTCTTTTAAAAGTAATAGTTCAATAGCTGCATTTGTTTCTTCTTTTACGCCATAAATTCTAGCAGGCATTACTTTCGTATCATTTAATACTAATACATCATTTTCTCCTAAATAATCAACGATATCATGGAAATGACGATGTTCTATTTCACCTGTTTTTTTATCTAGCACCATCATTCTAGAGGTATCTCTTTTTTGAATTGGTGTTTGCGCTATTAAATGTTCTGGTAGTTCATAATCAAAATCTTCTGTTTTCACAACTTATTCCTCCTAAACTTTCCTTATTATACGCCAAAAATGATAGAAATACTATCATTTTTGAATAAATGGTATATTTAAATGATCATAAGCCATTTTCGTAGCAATTCTACCTCTACTGGTTCTTTTTAATAAACCAATTTGTAACAAATAAGGCTCATAAACATCTTCTATTGTTGTTACTTCTTCTCCAATGGAAGAAGCAATTGCTTCAATCCCAACTGGTCCACCATTAAATTTTTCAATAATGGAACGAAGCAAATGATAATCTGTATCATCTAATCCTAAGCGATCTACTTTTAACTTATCCAAAGCATATTTTGTAATTTCCAAATCAATAGAACCTTTACCCTCCACAATGGCAAAATCTCTAACTCTCTTAAATAAACGATTTGCTATTCTTGGGGTTCCTCTAGAACGACAAGCTAGTTCACGTGCTGCTTCCTCTTCAATTGGACTTTCTAAAACACGACTTGTTCTTTTTACAATTTGTGTTAACTCATCCACCGTATAATACTGTAATTTAGAAATAATACCAAAACGATCTCTAAGGGGACTGGATAGGTCTCCCGCTCTGGTAGTTGCACCTACTAAAGTAAAAGGTGGCAAATCAATACGAATGCTCTTGCTACTAGAATCATTACCAACCATAATATCTAAGACATAATCTTCCATAGCTGGATATAAAATTTCTTCTATATATCTAGGCATTCTATGGATCTCATCAATAAATAATACATCTCCAGGTTCTAATGAAGATAAGATAGCAGCTAAATCTCCGCTTTTTTCAATAGAAGGACCACTTGCTGTTTTAATATTGCTACCAAGTTCATTGGCAATAATATATGCTAAAGTAGTTTTTCCTAATCCAGGGGGGCCATATAATAAAACATGGTCTAATGGTTCTTCTCTCATTTTAGCTGCTTTAATAAAAATATCTAAATTTTCTTTTACCTCTTTTTGCCCTATATATTCATCAATACTGTCTGGTCGAATCGTTTTTTCAAAACTATCTTCTTTTAATTCTCTTGTTGTAAGGACTCTTTCTTCCATTTTGTTCACCTCTTTTTAGTTTCATTATGGAAACTAGATAAAATTTCTTCTTCAGAAATTTCAACTCCCGCTTTTTGGACATAATGTACTAGTACATATAAATTGTTTTTTAAAACAGTAGCATTAAATAAATTATGCTCTATGGCACATACATTTAGACAATAACGAATATAACTCGTTAAAATATTTTGATATTCATCTGTTTTTACAGAAAGTAAATTTTTTAAAGTTAAATAAAATTCTGAAAATCCTGTTAAATCCTTTTTTATACCATAAATAAAACAGTATTTTTGAATAGATGTGATAAGCTTTTTTTCTTCCCCATTATTTAAATTTCTATTAAATGAAATAATATTGCTCATTTTAAAAATAACTTTAATGCTTCTTTTATTTGTTCTTCTATGGTATCTGATTTTATTTGAGGAAGAATCTTTGTAATATCCATTTGTTTATATCCTAATGCCTTTAAAGTCTCAACCAGTTCTTCTTTATTAGAATTAGCAGATATTTTGGTTAAATCTAATTTACCTTTTAAATCTAAAATAATTTGTCTTGCTACTTTATCCCCTATTTTAGGAAATTTTTTTAAATACAAAATATTTTCTCTTTCTATAGCATCTTTAATTCCTTCAATAGAACCGGTTGCAAACATAGGAAGTGCCATTTTACATCCCAATCCTTTTACACTAATTAGTTTTAAAAATAAATTTCTTTCTTCTTTTGTTTTAAATCCATATAAAGAAATTTCATCTTCTCTTACTTGTTCATATATATATATTTTATATTCTTTGTTTAATTCATAACTATATGGATTTGCTGTATAAATTAAATATCCAATATCATGATTATTTAAGCCAATATAATTGCTTTCAATTTCTTCTACTGTTCCTTTTATAAATTCTATCATATTTTTCCCTCCTTTACATTATAGCATGCATACAATTGTTCGTCAATGTTAACTAATCAGAAAATCGCTAATAGCATTACCTAAATCTATTAAATTATCTTTTACGAAATAGAGAAAATCTTTTATCTTATTGCTTTTACTTTTAGAAACGTCTATTTTTATAATCACACCGTCTAAGCATTCTATTTTTTCAATTTGTTTGGAGTATCTTTTATACATAACAAGCAAAACATCTTCATTACCAATTAAATAAATAGATTTTTTGGTAATATAAATACTATCTCTAACAAATCTATTTTTATATGGCATAATATCTTCTGCATTGACAATCATATAGTTTAAACCTTTTTTCTTATATTTTTTCCTTAAATTTTTAATATTTAATTTCTTTGTTTTTTCTCCCTTATATGAAAAATTATTTTTATACCTTTCTTTTTTTAACAATTGATCACAGGATAAAATAATATCCTTTTTTAATAATAATTGCTGAATTTCTTCATCATAATTACCGATTAATAAAATGTTCCCATCCATATGATTTATTTGTAGTTTTAACTCATTCTTTATTTTCTTCATACTATCATCTCTTCTCCATTATACCAAAATAAAAAATAAAAGAAAATAAGGCTTAATGCCTTATTTTAAAGATGTCTATTTTTTTTATTACTGTAATAAATGTCTTGAATTACCACATTTAAGGTTTTAGTCAAATCCAATTGTTCTCCCGTTTGTAATTTAACAATTGGACACAAAGGAAAACCATCGTTATTTTTTACTACTGCAGCTATTTCACCATTAGACAATTGAACTAACGTTCCAATTGGATACATAGGAATAAATCTTAAAAATTTGGAAGCTAAGATATAATTATATTTTCCTTGAACAATTCCTTCTTCTATCATATTTCTTGCTTTCGTAAAATCATTTTCTCGAATCAAAGCATCTATATAATCTGAACAGATGTGAATGATTTTTGCTGTATCGCGAACATCACATTTTTGTTGGATTCCCCACTGCTCATATACATTTTGAATGACACCAGTTCCATTTTCATTTTCTTTATGAAAATAAACAGAATGAATAACCATAGGGTCTGCTTGATTTTGTGCTGCGACAAATTTTCCTAGTATAGGAGAAGCTGATTCATTAGGAAGAGAAAGTATTTTTTCTCTTAAGTCTTGTGGCACTTTCTCAAGAATTTGTTTTTTTTCTTCTTCTGTCATAATAAGGCCAATATCGGCCAACAAGGCTGATGCAACCAATTTTGATAAACTATCATCCGAAAGTTCCAATCTTTTACCCAAACTTAAACATAGTTCACTAATATTGACTGCTCTTTCAAAATAGCTAACGTCACCCATCATACGATTTAAGTCTATTTCGACCTTTCCATCAAAGTTATCAACAATATCTTTAGCTATTTTCTCTGTTTCTTGAACATCTTTCTTTTTCAAAGCTTTAATGGCCATATGTCGTACTGTCATAGGAATCGCTTCTTCATCTACATAAATTCCTTTAATATTTCTTTCTTTAATTTTGGCTATAATATTTTCTGATAAAATCATATCACTAGATGCTTTTAATAAAACTTTTCCATTAATATCCACAATATCTTTACCTAAAATATCGCCTGGTTCTACTTTATCAATTCTAATATATCGCATGTTATCACCTTTTTATTATACCTTCGTACTGTAATTGATTATACAGAATTTTTAATCAAAAAGCAAGAAACATTAAAAAAGAAAGTAAAATATTACTTTGCTTCTTTTTCATTTAAAGTATTTAAAATATTTTTTAAATTATTTTCTTCTTTTTCTAAATCAGCTTTTTCTTTTTCTACAATGTTTTGAGGTGCTTTTGATATATAATTCTCATTACTTAATAATTTTTTTCTTCTTTCTATGGAATTTATTAAACGTTCTTTTTCCTTTAATAAATTATTTTTTTCTTCTTCTAAATTTTTCGTATTATCAAAGATGTAATAAATGGTATAACCATTGTAACTAACACTATTTTCACTTGTTTCATCTGTTAAATTTTCTTTTTTGACTTTCAGCATGTTTAAAACCAATTCTTGATATTTTCCAATATAGTTTATTTTTGCATCACTTGGAATATTATTTTCTTGTTTATAAGTTCTTACTTTTACGATAAATTCCATAACAGATTCCATATCGTTTTCTTCAAATTGATAAGCCTCTTGATAAATAGGATAAGAACTTTTCATAATCGTTTCTTCATGAATTGGTAACATTAAATAAATTTCTTCTGTTACATAAGGCATGAATGGATGCAATAATTTCAATATATCTGTTAATACTGTAAATAATACTGTCTTTGTAGTATTGTTATTATTAAATTTAGATAATTCAATATACCAACTACAAAAATCATTCCAAATAAAATTATATAATTCTGTTCCTACTACATTGAATTCATATTTTTCCATATGACTTCTAACTTTAAAAATGACTTCATTTAAACGACTTAAAATCCATTTATCTTGAATTGTCAAATGTTCTAGTGTTTTGTCCTCTTCTTTGAAATCTTCTAAATTCATTAACACAAAACGAGAAGCATTCCATAATTTATTAATAAAATTCCATGTAGACGCTACTTTTTCTTCATCATATCTTAAATCCATACCTGGTGCAGATGCGGTACTCAAGAAAAATCTTAGAGAATCACATCCATACTTTTCAGCTACTTCCATCGGATCTACACCATTTCCTAAAGATTTAGACATTTTTCTTCCTTCTTTATCTCTAATTAATCCATGAATTAAACAATCTTTAAACGGTCTTTGATTTGTAAAATGTAAGCCTTGGAAAGTCATTCGATTAACCCAGAAAGGTATAATATCATATCCTGTTACTAATACATTATTTGGATAATATCTTTGTAGTAATTCTGTATTTTCCGGCCAACCTAAAGTTGAAAATGGCCATAAAGCACTTGAAAACCATGTATCTAAAACATCATTATCTTGTACCCATCCTTCTTCTTTTGGAGCTTCTTCCCCTACGTAAATTTCTTCTCCTTTATACCAAGCAGGTATCCTGTGTCCCCACCATAATTGTCTAGAAATACACCAATCATAGGTAATTTCCATCCAATGGTTCATCACTTTTTCAAAACGTTCTGGAACAAAATTTACTTTTGTATTTTTGTTTTTTTGGTTTTCTAATACTCTATCAGCAAGAGGTCTCATTTTAACAAACCATTGTTTTGATAATCTTGGTTCCACCATAACGTCCGTTCTTTCAGAGTGTCCTACATTATGTGTCATTTTTTCTATTTTAATTAAAAGATTTTTTTCTTTTAGTTCTTCTACTAACTGTTTTCTACATTCGAAACGATCCATTCCATTATAATGAAGTGCTTTTTCATTCATCGTTCCATCTTCATTCATAACGTTAATTCTTTCTAAATGATGTCTATTTCCTACTTCAAAATCATTTGGATCATGTGCAGGTGTTATTTTAACTACACCTGTACCAAATGTTGGGTCAGCATGTTCATCTCCAACAATCGGAATTAATTTATTAACAATTGGTAATATTACATTTTTCCCAATATATTTTTGGTATCTTTCATCTTCTGGATTAACAGCTACAGCAGTATCTCCAAATAAAGTTTCAGGTCTTGTTGTAGCAACTTCTAAGTAATCCTCTGTTCCTTCCACATAATATTTTAAATGATAAAAAGCTCCTTCTACATCTTTATAGATAACTTCTTCTGTGGATAGTGCGGTTCTAGCCATAGGATCCCAGTTAATAATTCTCTCTCCTCTATAAATTAATCCCTCATTATATAGAGTAACAAAAACTTTTTTTACAGCACTAGATAATCCTTCATCTAAAGTAAATCTTTCTTTTGTATAATCTAAGCTTAATCCTAAAGTTGCCCACTGATTATGAATATTTTCTGCATATTCTTTTTTCCAAGCCCATGCATGTTCTAGCCATTCTTCTCTAGACATACTTCTAGGATCTATTCCCATTTCTCTTAATTTTTTATCTACTTTGGCCTGGGTTGCAATACCAGCATGATCCATTCCTGGTACCCATAAAGCATCATAACCATCCATTCTTTTATAACGAATCATAATATCTTGAAGAGTTGTATTCCAAGCATGGCCTAAATGTAATTTTCCTGTTACATTCGGTGGTGGAATCACAATACAATATGGCTTTTTTGATAAATCACCTGATTCAAAATAACCTTTTTGTTTCCAATTTTCATATTTACCTTGTTCTACTATTTTATGATTATATTTTTTATCTAACATAATATCTCTCCTTTATTTTTCATAATTTAATTTTTTTTGTAATAGTTTTACAGCTTGCTGATCTTCTTCACTAACATAGGGAGTTTTTAATTTTAAAAATTGTTCCATATCTAATAAATAAGGAATTCTATTTTCTGTTATTAAAGTTTGGTTATTCCAAATTTTATCGATTTGTTCGGAAATAAATTCTACATGATAAGCATAGTATTTCTGAATAATTTCTCTACTAACATCATTTAGTTTATTATTTTTTTCTTTAAAAATTTTATAATAAAAAGTCATAGTTAATAATTCTATTTTTTTGTTTGGATCTATTAAAAATAATGTTTGTAAAAAATCTGTTGAATATCCTTTACTACTAATAATATTTTTTGGTAATTTTATATATCTTCCATCATCCAAAACTAAAATTTTTTGTTCTTGGTTAAATGCAATTATCTTTTCTTTCCATATTGTCTCTTCTATAGGATATATTATTTTACTTCTTGTTTTCATATAGTGTTTATTCTTTCTTCTATTTTCTTTAACAAAAAATTTTTTAATTTTTTAGTTTCTTCGGTTTGACCATATATTTCTAATAAATCTATCTTTTTTTGTATGATATTCTTTTCTTTTAGATAAGAATAAGAATATTTAAAATTAAAATCATTAATCCATGATAGCATTCTCAAAATAGAGTCTGTATCATTTGAAACCTCTTCATTTTTGCAAAGTTTATTTTGATAAATAGCGAATAATAAATTTTCTTTTAGAATAATTTCTTTCTCTCCTATTTGATTTCCTTGTTCTGTCATAATATCTAGTTTATCTGCATCCCTTACAATTTTTATAAATAATAGAGTTCTATCATTCATTTCCGGTAATTCTAATTTATTATGATATTGAACACTATTCATTACAATGCTTGCTATTTCTGCATCATTGGTAAACTCATTGATAAAATTATTTTCGTTTAAAATATGAGCACCTTCATCACCATGATCAAAAGAATCAGTGTCTCGATATGTCTCATAACAAGTCCATTGTTTAAAACGGGCAATATCATGTAATAAACCACAAAGAGCCGCAATAGAAATATCTTTTTCACTTAAATGTAAAGAAACAGCTATTTCTTTACAAAATTCCATAACACGAAAACTATGATGATACTTTCTCATTATATTTTTATTTCTTAAATCATATTTTTTTGCATATTGATTAAACAATTGTATTTCTTTTTTCATATATACCTCTCTAAATAAATAAAAAAATCACATCCTAGATAAGGACGTGATTGACGTGGTACCACCTTAATTTGAAGCATGTGCTTCCTTAAAACTATAACGTAGTTACCGAACTATTTTACTTTATTTCAAATAATTAACTCCCAAGCTACCTTCTATATCTTCCACTATTCATTTTCACCAGCCATGAACTCTCTTAAAGATTCTGATATATACTCCTCTTGTTCTTTGTTTTTCAAATTACCATTATTTTATCACAAAGTCCAATTGGAAGCAATAGAATATAATTATTAATTTAGTTTCACATTATGGTTATTTTTATGGTTATTTGTTTAAAATGCTAAAACAACACGGAAACCGCGGGCGCCGTTAGCAGCGCCGTTAGCACGAGCAAAGTAGAACACGCCGGCACCCGAACCAATGAAGAAAGTGCCCCCACGAGTGACCCAAGGGCGAGTAGCATCAGGGAAGTGCGCGTAATCACTAAACCATAACCCTCTTTCTCCACTAGAACTATTTGTTTTTGAAATAGCTACTTCTTTTGAAGCATCTCCTAGTTTACTATTTGTATATTTATACCATGTCTCATCTCCTAAAGTGGTACTATTTGGTACATACAAATCATAATATCTGGTATCCG
>URZL01000011.1 GCA_900552335.1 uncultured Mycoplasmatota bacterium
TTCAAAAACAAATAGTTCTAGTGGAGATAGAGGCTTATGGTTTAGTGATTACGCGTACTTCCCTACGGCTACTTACCCTTGGGTCCGTCGTGGGGGCGGTTTCTACAATGGTTCGGGTGCCGGCGTGTTCTACTTCAATCGTGCTGGCGGCGATGCTCACAGCAGCAACGGTTTCCGTGTCGTTCTTGCGTACTAAATCGCGTAGCGATTATCTCTAACACAACGTTAAATAAAATCGAAGAGTGTTATGTAAATAAATAAAAAAATTAAAAAAGTTGTTTAGCCTTGCCACGCCACTCTTTTATGTGTGGCAAGGCTTGACATAAAGTAGTTTCTAGTTCAAAAAAGTTTTTCATGCGAATGAATGATAACCTAATATGGTCTTACCACTGGTAAGATAGAATTTAAACTGTAAAACGCGAACTTCCCTACGGCTACTAACCCTTGGGTCAATCGTGGGGGCAATTTCAACAATGGTTCGGGTGCCGGCGTGTTCAACTTCAATCGTGCTAACGGCAATGCTAACAGCAACAACGGTTTCCGTGTCGTTCTTGCGTACTATGATTATAGAAGTACAAGAAAAAAGTTTATAATGCAGTGTGAAGTTTATAAATGTTGTATGTGATGTTTGATTCATAGTAAATACTATAAAAAATAGAAATCATAGAAGTTTAAATTCTTTTTATAACAGTGTTATAAATAAAAATGTAAACAAAATAATTTCGTAAGTAATAAAATGATGAAAATGAAATTATTTGTAGTTAAGCAGTACCTTTTAAAGTACTGCTTTTCTATTGAAAAAGAGGTTGGTTATGAAGATATATGATAAATATAAAGAATTAAAAGAGCAGAATAGTAGTAAGATGTATTTGTTTCGTAATGGTAATTTTTATATATTTTTAGATAAAGATGCTGATTTAATAAATGAATATGTAGTCTTAAAAAAAACAAATTTTACAAAAGATGTTCAAAAGTGTGGATTTCCAGTAAATAGTAAAGAAGCCTATTTAAAAGTTTTTCAAAATCATGGATTAAATATAGAAATTATAGAAAAAATAGAAGACAATGAAGAAAATATATTTGAACAATTAAAAAAAACAAATATAGATGCTATTACACCGATAGAAGCTTTGAATCTTCTTTATGACATGAAAAGGAAATTAAAATGAAAAATCAAATAGAAGAAATGGAAATCTACAAGAAATACACAGAATTATATTACTATACTTATTTAATTACAGATAAGTATCCTAAAAGTGAAAAAAATAGTTTAGTATCGGATATTAAACATGCTACTTATTTAGGATTTACTAATATTATTGCGGCACATAAAAATTATAATAAAACAGAAAGATTAAAATACTTAAATCAATTAGATACAGAATTAAAAGTATTAAAAATGTTAATTAGAATTTCTTATAAAAGAAAATATATTAATGTTTATAATTATGAATCTTGGTCTAGAAAAATTACAAATGTCTCTAATTTAATGGGTGGATGGATTCGTTCATGTCTAAAACAATAAAAAAATGTTTTTATAACAAATTAACTTTTCAAAAAATGTTAGAGGCACATTATAGAGCTGTAAAAAATAAAAAAAATAAAAAAGAGGTTGTTTTATATGAGATGGATCTAGAAAATAATATCATTAATCTAATTGATAGCATCAAAAATAAAACATACCATTTAGGTAAATATCGTGAGTTTAAAGTATATGAACCAAAAGAAAGATTAATTAAATCACTACCTTATCGTGACAGAATTGTTCATCAATGGTATGTGGAAGAATTTATTAAGCCATACTTTACAAAAAGATTTATAAAAGATAGTTATGCTTGTATTGAAACAAAAGGTACACATAAAGCAGCGATTGTTTTACAAAAATATATGAGAATCATGAAAAGAAAATATGGCTCTTATTATATTTTAAAATGTGACATTAAAAAATATTTTTATAATATCAATAAAGACATTTTATTTTCAATATTAAAACGTAGTATGAGTGATAAAGAACTACTTAATTTTACACTTGTATTACTAAATAGTGAGGATAAAGTTGGTATTCCGATAGGAAACTATACTAGTCAATATTTTGCGAATATCTATTTAAATGAGTTAGATCATTATGTAAAAGAAACCTTAAGAATTTCTTATTATGTTAGATATATGGATGATTTTGTTTTTTTACTTCCAAATAAGGAAATAGCAAAAGAAACGATGAAAAAAATAGAGAATTTCATTCATACAGAACTACAATTAGAATTGAATCAAAAAAGCAAATATTATCCTAGTACAATGGGGTGTAATTTTTGCGGTTATCGAATTTATGAAACTCATATTTTACTTCGTACAAGGTTTAAAACCAAAGCTAAAAAAAATATAAAAAAATGGAATCAATTGTATGCAACGAATTCTTTAAATCTTGCTATGGTATGGATGAGTTGGAATTCTATGTTAGCGCATGCATCTCATGCAAGTGCTTATTACTTTATTGTAAGTTTATATAAAAAAGCTTTTTTTAGTAAATATTTGAAAAAATATTCTTATTATGACATTAATTTTTAGGTATACTCCTTAAAACCTGCAATATTTATAGGTGAAAGGAGAAGAGTATGATAACAAAAATTATACCATTAAACTTTGATATGGCATTTACAACGATTTTCAATAAAGAAAAAAATATCTCTATTCTAGAACATTTTTTATCTTGTTATTTAGGAATACCTTATCAAGAAATCAAAGGACATTTAAAACTGTTAAACCGTAACTTAGTAAAAAGTAATAAAAAAGAAGCCAAAAAAGAGATTGATTTGTTATTAGATTATCAAGGCAAAAAAATTAATATAGAATGATCGAATTGAGTGAATAAACAACAGGTTAAGAACTAAGTTCTCTTTCTAAAAATATCATATACAAGATTTTCACAGATTTCAATGAAAGTATATAAAGTTTTCAAATTAAATAATATAATTTGTTTAAAATTACAAATAACTTATTTTAAGGATGTGGTTATATATGTTGGATATAAATTTTAATCAAATAATTGAAATGATTGAAAAAAGAAAAAATAATGCATACATAAAAGTAAATGAAGAAATGATTTTATTATATTTAGAAGTTGGTAAATTTCTATATGAACTAAAAGAAAATAGTAATTATGGAGATAAAATAACGACGAAAGTATCAGACTTTATGAAAAATAATTATCCAACCATAAAAGGATTTACTAAAAGAAATATAGAACGTATGATTCAATTTTATAGTACTTATAAAGATGATGAAATTGCGACACCATTGGTGACGCAATTGTCTTGGACAAACAATTTACTTATATTAAGTGGGTCTAAAAGCAAAGAAGAAAGACATTTTTATTTAAAATTATCTATTAAAAATAATTATTCAAAAAGAGAATTAGATAGACAAATATCAGCGGCATATTATGAAAGATATATGCTTTCAGATGGAAAACAATTACCAACAGTAAATAAAACTGTAGATGAAGATGATTATCCAAATACTAGAATTTTAGATACATATAGTTTAGAGTTTTTAGATTTACCAAATGAATTTTCTGAAAAGGATTTAAAAAATGCAATTATAAAAAACTTAAAAGATTTTATATTAGAAGTTGGTAATGATTTTACTTTTATTGGAGATGAATGTAAAGTTCAGGTTGGAAATCATGACTTCTTTATTGACCTATTATTTTATAACAGAGAACTATCTTGTTTAGTAGCATTTGAATTAAAATTAGGAGAATTTAAATCAGAATATTTAGGAAAAATGAATTTATATTTAGAAGCACTTGATAGAGAAGTAAAAAAAGAACAAGAGAATCCAAGTGTTGGTGTTATACTATGCAGTTCTAAAGATAAAGATGTTGTTGAATATTCAATTAGTAAAAATATGTCTCAAACTATGATTTCTGAATATAAGTTAAAATTAATTGCTAAAAAGTTATTAGAAACAAAACTTAAAGAAATGAAAAATTTGATAGATCATAATGACAAATAGTCATTTGCTAAAAAGAATTGATTCTGAAAAAAATTTTTGACTATTTTATTATGTGGGGTTATAGTTTTAGAAATAACAGGTTTGACAGAAACAGAATTAAAACAAATGGAAGACTAAAATCTTCTTTTTTTCTTAAAGAAAGATGGTAAATAAATGGGAACACTAATATTTGTTTTTAAAGTTATGAATTCACTAGAAAAATCTTGCAATTATTTAGTATCTATATTATAATTATGCAGGTAAAGGGATATATTATGTCAAAAGTAAAAATTAGGTTAAAAATCAATGATTTAGAAGAACAAATAAATGGAATATTTCATGATAATTATTTAATCTTTTTTCTTAATCAAAAAAAAGTAACATTAATGTTAAAAGAAAATATGATAACAATGAAGAAAATGGAAAATGAGCATGAATACACTTATTTGAAATTTCATCCTGATTATCCAGAGGCTTACTATTTTTTTCATCAAAAATATCCAATGAATATTCAAATAGACAATTTACAAATTAAACCTCAAAAAATGAGAGTAAATTATCGAATAGAAGAACAGCCATTTCTATTTGAAATAGAATATGAGGAAGGTGAAATATGATAATTGAAGAATTAAACAAGATATTTGATACAGTCCTTCGTGATTTAAATTATGAAATAAAAGTGAATGTTATTAAATCTAATCGCCCAGAACTATGTGACTACCAATTCGATGGTGTATTTAAATTAGCGAGTATGTATCATGAAAATCCAGTAACAATAGGACAAAAGATAGTAGAAAAAATAAAATTATTAGAACGTTATAATCATTACTTTAAATCTGTAGAATTTGTAAAACCAGGTTTTATTAATATTATAATATCTGATGAATTCATAAATGAACAACTTATTCATATATCTACTTCAGAACATTTGGGAATGTCAAAACCAGAAAAAAAAGAATTATTCTTTCTAGATTATGGTGGATATAACATTGCTAAACCATTACATATTGGTCATTTAAGACCAACTATTATTGGAGAATCTATTAAAAGAATTATTCAATTTATGGGTCATGATACCATTGCAGATGTTCATTTAGGAGATTATGGTTTACAAATGGGTCAAGTTATTTATGGAATATTAAGAGATCAATTATCTATAGAAAAAATCACGATTGATTATTTAAATAAAATATACCCTGAAATCAGTGGCTTATGTAAAACAGATGAAAATGTAAAAGATACTTGTGCAACTATTACAAAAGAATTACAAAATGGAAATGAATTATACGTTTCTATTTGGAATAAAATTGTAGAGGTATCGATAGAAGATGCTAAAAAAATATGCAATTATTTAGATGTAACATTTGATTTATGGCAAGGTGAGAGTGATGCTTGTCAATATTTGAATCAAGTAGAAGATATCTTAGTTCAAAAGAATTTGTTAGAAATTAGTGAAGGGGCTAGTGTTGTAAATGTCAAAAAAGACTCTGATAATAAACCAATGCCTCCAATGATGTTTAAAAAGAGTAATGGTGCTTATGTATATGACTCTACTGACCTTGCAACTATCTATGAAAGAAAAATAAAATATCATCCAGATCATATTATTTATGTAACAGATTTTAGACAAAATCTTCATTTTGAACAAGTTTTTAGGGCAAGTGATTTAGCTGGTATTATGCCATATGCTTCACTTGAACATGCTTATAATGGTACCATTAATGGTACAGATGGCAAACCATTTAAAACTAGACAAGGAAATGCTCCTAAATTAAGTGAGTTATTTGAAGAAGTAAAAGAAACGTTTATTGGATTAAAAGATACCAATAAAGAAATGAAACAAGAAGATATTGATATGATTGTAAATGCCATTATTAAATATGCTGATTTACAAAATAATCGTGAAAAAGATTACATCTTTGATATTGCTAAATTTTCTAATGTGGTAGGAAAAACTGGACCATATGTGTTATATACTTATGTCAGAATTAATAAGATATTAAAAGAAAGTAAAAAAATAGAATTTAGTCCTATCATTTATAATGATTTTGATCGAAATTTAAGAAAAAAAATCATTGAATTTGAAATAGATGTAAAGAAAGCATTTCAAGATAGAATGCCAAGCAATATTGCTGAGTATATTTACGATTTGTGTGTTACGATGAATACATTCTATCAAAATAACCATATTAATGGTCTAGAAGACGAAAAACAAAAAAGTGGTTGGTTGTATGTTTTAAAAACGGCTAATCAAGTATTAAAAGAATTGTTATATCTACTTATGATAGATATTCCAACTGTTATGTAAGGAGAGTTATTATGAAATTAAAAGACATGCCAATTGAAGAATTAGAACTTTTAAGTTATACCGATTTAACTTATAAAATTTTAAAAGAAAACGGTAAATCTATGCCAACGGCTACTTTATTTAAAGAAATTTGTGATTTACTAGAATATGGTCAAAGTGACTTTGATTCCAAAATAGGTGACTATTATACTTCATTAACAATGGATAAACGTTTTGTTTTATTAAAAAATAATGAATGGGACATTCGCGATAATCATTCTGTCGAACTTGTTATTGATGAGGAAGATGAAGATGAAGAAATAGAAGAAAATGAAACAGAAACAGAAGAAACAGAAGAATCAGAATCTGATGAAGATACTTTAAGTTCAGAATTGGACGATGATTTAGATGATGATATGGAAGACTTATCGATCGTAGATGAAGATGAATTAGAAGAATAAAATGATAAAAATAGTTTATATTAATACAAGGTGATATCATGTATTATATGAACTATTTTTTTGTTTTTTCAATATTAGGCTATTTATTGGAAACTTTTTTTAATAAAGGATTTGAAAGTGGCATTTTATATGGACCTTATACACCTGTATATGGTATTGGAGTATGTCTTGTCATATTTGTATTTCATTTTTTAAAAAGAAAAAAAATAAATCATCTCTTTACTCTTCTTTGTATTTTTTTATTTGGCTTTATTGGACTTAGTATATTAGAACTGTTAGGTGGCATTTTAATCGAATATTTTTTTCATACAGTTTTCTGGGATTATAGTCATTTTAAATTTAGTATTGGTCATTACATTGCTTTGGAAATTAGTTTATTATGGGGTATTTTATCCATTTTGATAGCCTATATTATTTGTCCTTTTTTTGATTTGTGGATACAAAAAATACCCAAGTTTTTAACTTGGATATTTTTGATTTTCTTTATTTTTGATTGTATGATTACATTATTTACGAAAGTACTCTTCTAAGGTCATTTTTTTTTCAAATATTGTAGAAGCAAGTTCAATTCCTACATAACGATAGTGCCATGGTTCATATTTAAAACCAGTTATTTTTTCTTTTCCTTTTGGATATCTTAGAATAAAGCCAAATTCATGAGCGTGATCTTTCATCCATTCAAATTCCTTTGTTTGTTCAAATAAATTATAATCGCCATTTTCACCCATCACGTCAATAGCAAGACCCGTTTGATGTTCCGAATGTCCTGGTTTCGCACTACAATTTAGAGCATAATTTAGACCCTTTTCTTGGACATATTCTTGGAATAACTTGGATTGGTACTCATAGTCTCGATAAGCAGAAACAATCGTAATTTTCAAGTTTTCTTTTTTTGCTTCTTTCCATAACTTCTTGAATGCTTCTAGGGCTTCTGTTCTTATTTTTTTACCATTATAAGCCATATCATTAGAAATTTCTGTCAAATGCTCTGGTACATAGACTGCTGGTAATTTATTATTTTTATTGACAACAACCGATATTTCATCTGGCTTTTTTATAATTTGAACGTTTTTATAAAATTTTTTTTGATTTAATTTTATAATGAAGAAAAGAATAATTAATAGTATGAAACATAGTATTTTTTTCATTCTATCACCAATATAGTATATGATAATTAATTAAAAAATATAGATGATTTCCTTATTTCGACAAATATCGACAATCAAAAATTGTAATATATTGTCGAGAGGTGAAAAGATGAATTTATTTGATACCATTTTAATGAATTCTATTTTAGTTATTTTTCCATACATTTTGTATTTTTTATATTTGATTTATGTTAAAACAGTAGACCAAAAAAAGAATGAATTATTATTAGATTTTGCTATGATTACATCCTTCTATTTTACTTTAAAATTCAATCATTCCAATTTGATTGTAACCTATGTTTTTTTAAATATTCCCTTATTAATTGCTTATTATTATCATCGAAAAATATCCATTTTATGTTTGTCTATTTTTTCTATTTTTTATTATCAAAATATCTTTGATTGTTCTTATTTTTTACTTCTATTAGAGTATTTATGTTATTACATTCTTTATTTAGAAACTAAAAACAAAAAATATTTTTCTAGTTCTTTTATTATTTTAAAATGTGTCATTTTGAGTATTTATCTTAATATGTTTTCACATTTAAATATAACGAATTTCTTTCTTTCTATTGTAATTCTAGGTATTTTGATTCAATTTATTTTATTCTTATTTGAACGCATGAATCAAATCATAGAACTTTACCTATCCATTCGCCAAATTGAAAATGATCAAAAATTATATGAATCTCTTTTTAAAATTACTCATGAAATAAAAAATCCAATTGCTGTTATAAAAGGATATTTGGATATGTTTGATATTCATAATGAAAAACATTCTATTAAATACATTCCTATTATAAAAGGAGAAGTAAATAGGGTGCTAATATTATTAGAGGATTTTTTATCCATTAAAAGATTAAATCTTCAAAAAGAAATTATAGATATTAATTATGTAATAGAAGAAGTAACTCAAAATTTTGAACCACTTTTAAAAAAGAAAAAAATTAGAGTGATATTAGAAGATGGAGAATGCTATATTGTGGGTGATTATAATCGGTTAAAACAAGTGTTTATAAATTTAATGAAAAATAGTGTAGAAGCAATTTCTTCTAATGGTTTGATTAAGATTAAAGCAACACCACAAAAAAATCAAATAAAAATAGAATTTTCTGACAATGGAATTGGTATGAGTGAGGAAGAAATTTTAAAATTAAATTATCCTTTTTTTACAACAAAGCAAAATGGTACTGGACTAGGTGTATATTTATCCAGAGAAATCATAGAAAAACATAATGGTAGTATGAAATATGAATCAAATCATGGCGTAAGAGTTACGATTAAATTACCGTATGACCCTAGCTTAAACTAAAAAAAAATAGTATAATAAATTAGGGTGATAATTATGAAGAAAATAACTTTTCTAGCTCTACATTTAGGGTATGGTGGCATTGAAAAATGTATTACAACTGTTGCGAATCATTTATGTAGTGAATACGAAGTAGAAATTATATCTACCTATCAGTTATATGAAAAGCCCGCATTTGATTTAAACCCTAAAATTAAAGTTCAATATTTAATTCATGATAAACCAAATAGACAAGAATTTTTCAATTTTGTTCGTTCTTTTCATTTCATTAAGGCTTTTAAAGAGGGAATAAAAGGAATTCAACTCTTGAAACAAAAAAAGCAAAAAATGTGTGAAGCAATTCAAAATTCTAGTAGTGATATTATCGTAAGTTCTAGGGATATTCATAATGCATGGCTTGGCAAATATGGTAAAAAAAATGCCATAAAAATTGGTTGGGAACATAATTATCATAATCACAATCAAAAATATATTCATAAAATAGTAAAATCAGTTCAAAACTTAGATTATTTTGTCGTGGTAAGTAAAGAACAACAGGAATTTTATCGTAAATTAGTCATTCCTGAATGTGTCTATATTCCAAATAGTTTAGAAAGCTACCCACAAAAATTATCAAAATTAGAAGATATTAATATAATTTCTATTGGTCGTTTATCTAAAGAAAAAGGCTTTTTAGATTTAATTCAAGTTTGTTCTTATGTGAAGGAAATATTTCCAGAGTTGAAACTTCATTTAATTGGGGATGGTCCAGAAAGAAAAAAAATAGAATTAGAGATTGCCAGATTCCACTTAGAAGATAATGTAATATTACATGGTTTTTTAAATCCATCAGAAATGAAACCACTCTTCTTGCAAAGTTCTGTTTATGCTATGACTTCTTTTACGGAATCATTTGGAATTGTTTTATTGGAGGCAGCTAGTTATGGAATTCCTGCTGTTGCATTTCAAAATAGTGGCGCAAATGAGGTAATTCAAAATAATTGGGATGGATATATCGTTGAAAAGAGAGACTGTAAAATAATGGCAAAAAGAATTGTAGAATTATTAAAAAATAAAAATCGAAGAATTATTATGGGAAGGAATGCATATAAGAAGAGTTTAGAGTACAATATAGATAATGTAATCGAAATGTGGTATCAATTACTAGGAAGATGATGATATGGAACATATGATTGGAAGTATTACTCTTTGGATTCAAGATTTTGTTTTAAATAATAATATCTTTTTAAGCCTTTTTATTGGTAGCTCTATTGTCGTACTAGAATCCATTTTACCTTTTTTACCTTTAGCTGTTTTTATTGCTATTAATGTGATTGCCTTCGGTCCCCTTTTTGGCTTTTTGTTATCCTATTTTTCCACTATTGTAGGGTGCACTCTTAGTTTTTATTTAGTGAGACATTTTCAAAAATACGCTAGATACAAAAAATTAAAAAAGTTAATTCATCAATTTGAAAAATTAAGTTTTCCAAGTTTAGTGTTAATTACGGCAATTCCTTTTACACCAGCTTTTTCTATTAATATTGCAGCTGGTTTATCCAATATTCCTTATAAAAAATATTTAATGGTTCTTATTTTATCTAAATTATCTATCATTTATTTTTGGGGATTTATTGGGACAACATTATTACAAAGTATTACAAATATTACGGTGATTATAAAGATAACAATTATTTTATTCATAACCTTTATTCTATCAAAAATGGTTATGAAATATTTTGATATTAGTTGAGTGGTGAAATGTATGAATATTAGTACGAGAAATTTAAATATAAATGATATAAAAGGCGCAGAAAAATATGGCATTATGGACAAAGAATCTTTACATAGTTATATAGGAAGGGTAATTCTAGAATTAAAATTACAAAAAGATCATATTCAAATAAAAGAAGCTCTTACTTCTGTAATATATGAAATTTTAAAACGAAAAGCTTGTTTGAAAGAAGATAACATTCTTTCTATATCAAAAAATTTAGCAGGTGGTATTGTAGATGAACTTGAAAAATATGTTTCTGTTACTAATTTAAAAAAAGAAGAAGTAGAGTTTGTAATAGAACCTTTTATTGATAAAATGGCTTTTCTTATGGATGAAGATTTAAAGAGAGTTTGTGATTCTAGCAGCTATCAAAAATTATTATCTATTTGGTTAGTAAATGATGTTATAATAGAAGAAGAATTGGCTATTTCTCGTAGAAAAGATGCAATGAAAAAATTAGAAGTCTTACCAGAAAATATTTTAACTATTTTAAAAAATATAAAAAATAATATTTCTAATAAAGGAAAAAACTTTTTGAAAAAAATGGAATCTATTCCACAACTAGACTTTTGGACTAAAGCAACACTTGGTTTTATGGCTGATTTTCTTGGAGGAAATCTTCTTAGCAAGTTAATCTATTTAGATGTTAATGATAATGAAATTATGTTAGATAAAATTAAAAGAGAAGGAATTGTGCACTTTACATCTAGTTATAATGCTGACAAAATTTTAAACGGAAATAACAATTATATAAAAGCTTCTAACTTAATTCTTTCTGGTGGTAAAAAAAGAACTTATTTTTTTGCAGGAATACCTTCTTTTAAAGATATTACAATTAATATTTATAGCTATAATGTGATGTATGGTATTAGAATTTATCCTGATAGTAATCAATTAAATCAATTAATTTATAGAGAGTACAATGATAAAGCTATTGCCTATAATGGAAATTTTCATTTTAAATCAGATCAAGTAAAAAAAGTATACTATGGATTAAAAATGAATGAAGAAAAAGAACTATTTTACGAGGAAATAACAGAAGAAGAGGCTAAAAATTACCAAATTAGTGATGAATTGAAACAATTATATAATGGAGACGGTTCATTCAAACACAAGTTGCTTTGTAATGCATATAGTTTTTATTATGAATTAGAAAATTATATCAAACTTTTAAAAAGAATTAAAAAACACGATTTTCAGATAGAACCAATAAAAGAAGAAAGTCATGTAAGATAGGAGGATGTATGGAGTATTTAATTATAATTTTATTAATTATTATTTTGATATTAGTGATTTTTTCTCTTTCTAAAAATATCAATGAATCTAATATTACCGAAAGATTAGGAAAATTAGAAACCAATATGATAAAAGAAATAGGAGAATTTAAATCAGATGTTAATAAAGATTTAAATGAAAATTTCATTAAAGTAAATGATAAATTAGAAGAACGATTAAGAATTATTAATGATGCAGTAAATGAGAGATTAGATCAAAATTTTGAAAAAACGAATAAAACATTCAATTCTGTTTTAGAAAGATTATCTAAAATAGATGAAGCACAAAAGAAAATAGATCATTTATCGAGTGATATTGTTTCTTTACAAGGTGTTTTAACAGATAAAAAAACAAGGGGTATTTTTGGAGAAGTCAATTTACAAAATATTATGTCCAATGTATTTGGTGAACATAATGATAAAGTGTATAAGATGCAAGAAAAATTACCAAATGGTACAATTGTCGACTGTGCTTTATATGCTCCAGAACCTTTAGGACTTGTTGGAATCGATTCCAAATTTCCTTTGGAAAACTATCGTAATATGGTAGATAGAAATAATGATTTAAAAGTAAGAGAAGAATCTGTTAAATTATTTAAATTAGATATGAAAAAACATATTGATGCAATTGCTAGTAAATATATTATTCCAGGTGTTACAAGTGATCAGGCTATTTTATTCTTGCCAGCTGAGGCTATATTTGCAGAACTCAATGCATATCATACAGAAATTATTGATTATGCTTATAAAAAAAGAGTATGGATTACTAGTCCTACTACTTTAATTAGCACTTTAACAACAATTCAAATTATTATGAAAAACATTGAAAGAGATAAATATGCTTCTATTATTCATACAGAACTTAAAAATTTGGACATTGAATTTAAACGTTATAAGGAAAGATGGGACAAGCTTGCTCATAATATTGACAATGTCTCTAGGGATGTAAAAGATATTTATACTACTACTGATAAGATTACAAGAAGATTTGATTCTATTAATCAGGTAGAAGTAGAAGAAATCACTTATAAAGAATAATTTAAAAGTTCGGAATTACCGAACTTTTAATATTATCTATTGTAGAATTCAACGATTAATGATTCATTAATTTCTGGATTTAGTTCGCTTCTTTCAGGAAGTCTAACATAAGTACCAGATAATTTATTTTCGTCAAATGTAACAAATTCAACACGATTATGAGTAGCTTCTAAAGCTGCTTTAATAGCTGGATGATTAACAGATTGTTCTTTAACAGCAATTACATCTCCAACTTTTACTCTGTAAGATGGAATGTCTACTTTTTTTCCATTTACAGTAATATGACCATGGTTAACTAATTGTCTAGCACCTTTTCTAGTAGTAGCAAATCCTAAACGATATACCATGTTGTCTAAACGACTTTCTAGTAATCTTAAGAAGTTTTCACCATGAACACCTTTCATTTTCCCAGCTTCTTCAAATGTTCTTCTGAATTGTTTTTCATTTACACCATACATGAATCTAACTTTTTGTTTTTCTTGTAATTGTGTACCGTAATCAGATAGTTTTTTTCTACTATTTCCGTGTTGTCCTGGAGCAGTAGCTCTTTTAGATAATTCTTTACCGTTTTCTAGAATTGAAAATCCGAAACGACGTGATTTTCTGTTAATAGAACCAGTGTATCTTGACATATAAATTTCCTCCTCTATTTATATTTACAAAACATCTGGCCTGTTTACAAAATATTAGGGAGTTTATTTGAATATCTTCGCTTTGCAGCTAAAAGTTACGCAATAAACCAATTAAGTAATAAACACATTAATATTTCTAAACAGCGCTGCTAGATGAATGCATAAGTATTATAGAAAAATATTGCTTTTTTGTCAATGTTTTCAAACTATTTTATGATAAAATTAAAAAAAATATTTCAAAAAAACAATATCTATGATAAAATTAGTATAGAATAAAGTGCGAGGTGGATAAAGTGGATACAGTAATATTAATTATAGCTAGCTTTACAACTTTAGCCGCTATCTTAATCGTTATTGTTTTATTTCTTATTACCAAGAAAAAAAATAATGATTATAAAAAACAACTAGAAAAATTGGAAGTAGAAAAAAATAAGTTAGATAGTGTACCAATTGTTCCAGAACTTACGAAAGTGGAATCTTATTTAAATAATGAAAAGTTGGAATCCATGTATAACAATTGGAAGGATCGACTAGATGTTATTCGTACCAATCAAATTCCAAAAATTACAGATATGTTATTAGAAGCGGATTATTCTTTATCACAACAAGATTATAAAAGTACTATTTATAAAATTGCTAAACTAGAAATGGAAATTTACAAAGTAAGAACAAATTCTGATTTCCTATTGAAAGAAATTAAAGAAATTACAAGTAGTGAAGAAAGAAGTAGAACATTAATTACAAAATTAAAATCTGAATATCGTACATTATATGAAAAGTTTACAAAAGAAAGAGAATCATATGGTGAAATAGCAGATGCTGTAGAAATGCAATTTGAAACGATAGCGAAAAGATTTGAAGACTTTGAAGCAGTTATGGATTCGAATGAATTTTTAGAAGTCAATGGATTAATTAAAGCAATCGACGAAATGATTAAACATATGACAAATGTAATAGATGAATTACCAAGCATTATTTTGATGTGTACCAGTATTTTACCTAAGAAGATACAGGAAGTAGAACAAGAATATGATAGAATGGTGAAAGAAGGTTACCCACTTGATTATTTGAATGTTGAGTATAACATCGAAGAAGCTAATAAGAAAATAAATGATATATATGATAGAGCGAAAGTTTTAAATTTAGAAGATAGTTTATTCGAACTTAAAATTTTAACAGAATATTTTGATTCCGTATTTAACGATTATGAAAAAGAAAAAGTAGATAAAAATGAATATGAAGAAATTGAAAATACATTTGTTAAAAAATTAAAAAAATTAAATAAATTGGTAAATGAAATTTTTAATCAATTAGATGATATTCGTACCGCTTATAATTTGTCAGATAATAATATTACTATTTTGTATCAAATTAAAGAAGAAACTGAAAAACTAAATGAAGATTATAAATCTTTAATAGACCATACTTCTAATAATACGTTTGCTTATTCTAAATTATCTAAAGAAATGGAGAATTTGAATTTAAGAGTAGCTAGTATAGAACAAAGTTTAGATTCTGTGTTAGATTCTCTTGGTAATATGCAAGATGACGAACTTAGGGCAAGACAACAATTGGAAGAAATTAAAACAATATTGAAAAAGTCTAAAAATAAAATTAAAGATTATAATTTGCCTGTAATACCTAGCAATTATTTTGTAGAATTAAATGAGGCTCAAGTGGCCATTCGTGAAATTATAAAAGAATTAGATAAAAAACCAATTACTATTGAAGTATTAAATACTAGGGTTGACACAGCAAGGGATTTGGTTTTAAAATTATATAAGACAACAAAGGAAATGACTAAAACAGCAATGTTTGCTGAACTAGCAATTGTATATGGAAATCGTTATCGAAGTGAAGAAAATGAATTAGATAAGTATTTAACATATGCTGAAAAATTATTCTTCAAAGGTGAATATCAAAAATCACTTGAAATTAGTATTAACTCTTTAAATAGAGTTGAAAAAGGCATTTACGATAAGTTGTTGAATTTATATTCAAATGAAAAATAGGAGGAAATTATGAAAAAATTAGGTTTATGTTTATTTGGAATTATGTTAGTTACTGGATGTGGAGCAAAAAAGGATTCTTTTTACAGTACATGGGCAACTAGTTATGAAATGACAGGATTTGGAACTATTACAGAACAATATGAATTCAAAGAAGATGGAACTTGCATTAGAACTTTGAAAACTAGCAGCGATATTGTAGAAAATTGTACTTATGAATGGAATGAAGATAAAACAAAAATTCGTATTGTATGGGATAGCAAATTAGATAAAGATGCTTTCTATAACTATTCTAAAACTAGTGATAATGAAATTGTAATAGGCGCTAGAACATTTACAAAACAATCATAATATAGTTTGTAGATGACAAATTTTAGTGTTTGCTATATGCAAACGGGGGGGGGGTATTTTAAATACCTCTTCTTTTTTGTTGCTATAAAAAGGAAGGATGAAGAACATGAAAAAAGGATTTACATTAATAGAATTATTAGCTGTAATAGTAATATTATCCGTGATTACATTAATAACAGTACCAATGATAACAAATGTAATAGAAGAAAGTAAAAAGAAAGCGCTAGCGTCTAGTATACAAGGACTAGTAGAATCGGCCAATTTGTATGCGATAGAAAATGATGGAGTCTATGAATTCTTGTTTGATAAGGAACATCAAGGAAGTACAAAAAAAGGAGAAAGTCTAGATTATAGAGGAACCATAGATGGAGAAGGAAAACTCTATTTAGACAAAGAAGGAAATACAAGCATATGTATTTCAAATGACAAATATTATGCATATAAAAACTATAATAGTGGAATTATCGTAGGAGATAAAAAAACTGGAAATTGTATCATAGGATTTGATGCTTTAACAAATAAATATGTAGCAATGTTAGATAATGGAACAGGAAATGTTAGTAATGTGTATTCCAAAGATGAAGTAAATAACTTAGTAGACAGTCTAGATACCAAAATAACAAACAATACAAATGAAATAACAGGTATCAAAAGTAATATAGAAGAATTACAAAGTAATTTAAATAACTATGCTTTGCAAAGCGAATTGGATAAAACAAATACCAATGTAGAAAATCTATCTAGTTTATTAAATACTCATATGCAAGATGGAATAAAAACAGAAAGAAAAGCTATGAGTGTCACTTCAACAGGTTCTAATCAATTAGTGTATACTTATGCAGTTCCAAAGTGTAAATGGTATATTTTACAGCTAACTGGTGTTTTTGCAAACTCCAAAGTTAATTCTGTAACAATCAATGTACCAAGCCAATATAGAACCGCACACTTTAATAATTCAGGAAGTTTGGTCAGCCATCCTTCTGTAACATTAATGGGATTATCAGGTGGAGTCGAAGCAAAATTTTTCGTGACATGGGCAACAGCTAATAAATTAAATGATGTTTATATTGATATTATCTATGTTGTATAAAAAAATAAAGTGTTTCGAACTTTATTTTTTTTCTAAAATTTTATCAACAATTCCATAATCTAATGCTTCTTTTGAACTCAAATAATAATCCCTTTCGGTATCTTGTTCTACTTGATTTAAAGGTTTCCCTGTATTTTTTGATAAAATGATATTTAATTTTTCTTTTAATTTCAAAATTCTTTCAGCTGCAATTTTGATTTCTGTTGCCTGTCCTTGTACACCACCAAGTGGTTGATGAATCATAATTTCACTATTTTCTAAGGCATATCTTTTTCCTTTTTTTCCACTTGATAACAAAAAGGCTCCCATACTAGCTGCCATGCCAACACAAATGGTAGAAACATCTGATTCTATGAAATTCATAGTGTCATAAATCGCCATCCCTGCTGTAACAGAACCTCCTGGTGAATTAATATAAATATTAATATCATTATGATTAATAGAATCTAAATATAGTAATTCAGCTACTACCGTGTTTGATGAAGCATCATCAATTTCACCACTAATAATAATAATACGATCTTTTAATAGTCTTGAATAAATGTCATAAACCCTTTCTCCATGACTATTTTTTTCAATAACAGTTGGTACTAAATTCACATAATCACTCTCCTAATATTATGTTAGTAAAAAAAGTCAGTAAATATTCAATAAATCATGTGACAAAATATGTATTTTTTGATAAAATGTTATTAGAATAGAGGGATAAAATGGCTAGAATGATTAAAGTAAATTATAAAAATATAGAGACAAAGGAATTTGAGGCAGGAATTACATTAAAAGAAATTAGTAAATCCTTTCAACAATATTTTAATTATCCAATTCTAATAGGAAAAGTAGATAACAATATTGAAGAATTAACAGAAGTAATCAATAGAAGTTGTAACGTTGAGTTTTTTGATAGAAGTACTGGACTTGGAAATGGTATTTATGGAAGAACTTTACAATTTATGATTATTGTAGCAATCAAACGATTATATGGAAAAGAAACAGAAATTGTGATTGATCATTCAATTGATAAAGGCTTTTACTGTATAGTAGAAGGTGCTGAAATAGATAAACCATCTATGAAAGAAATAGGGGAAGAATTAAAAAAATTATGTAAAGAAAATTTAATCATCAATAAAGTAAGTGTAGCTCGTTTTGATGCAATTAAATATTTTAAAAAGAACAAGCAAATGGATAAAGTAAAAGTATTAAAATATATTAGTAATACATATGTTAATTTATATCGAATTGATGATATTTATGATTATTTTTATGGTGAATTAGCTTATTCTACAAAAGATATTGATGATTTCTTATTAACTTATATTAAAGATAATGGCTTTGTTGTAAGTTATCCAGATACCTATAACCCAGAATGTACTTTAGATTATGTTCATCATGAAATGTTATTTAATACATTCCAGGAATACACTGCTTGGGGAAATGAAATTGGTATTAGCCATGCAGCAGAATTAAATGAAGTGGTTTCTCGTGGTGAATATGGTAAACTAATTCGTGTGTCAGAAGCTTATTTTAATAATCAACTATCCAGAGTAGCTGAAGAAATTTATAACAATCGTAAACAAATTAAACTTGTTTTAATAGCAGGACCTTCCTCATCTGGAAAAACAACTACTAGCAAAAAACTAGAAATTTATTTACAAAGCAAGGGTATTAAGACTTATCCAATATCAATTGATGATTATTTTTATGATCGTGATAAAACACCTGTTTTGGAAAATGGTGAATTAGATACAGAAAGTTTAAATGCAGTCGATGTAACCCTATTTAACAAGCATTTGACAAAATTATTAGATGGGGAAAGAGTAGAACTTCCAGAATATAATTTTGTTCTTGGAAAAAGAGAATACAAGGGGAAAAATTTACAATTAGGCGAAAATGATATGATTATTATCGAGGGATTGCATGGATTAAATGAAGATTTGACTAGTTCTATTGAAAGAAACAAAAAATACAAAATCTACATAAGTCCATTGACTCAACTAAATATTGATAAACATAATCGTATTCATACAAGTGACACAAGAAAACTAAGAAGAATTATTCGTGATAATAAATATCGTTCTTATTCAGCAAGTGATACTTTAAATATGTGGAAGAAAATAAGAGAAGGGGAAGAAAAATATGTTTTCCCATATCAAGATGATGTAGATAAAATTGTAAATTCTGCTTTAATTTATGAATTAGGAATTTTAAAAACTTATGCGGAGCCTTTATTATTTTCTGTAGCAGAAGATGATCCAATGTATAGTGAGGCTTTAAGATTAATTAATTTTTTAAGAAATTTTTTACCAATTCCTAGTGAAGAAATTCCAAATGATTCTGTGTTAAGAGAGTTTATAGGTGGAAGTTGTTTTAAATAAGTATAATGTTAAAACAATCAAACAAAATAAAATTAGAAAAGAGGATGTTATGATAAAAGTAGCAATCAATGGTTTTGGAAGAATAGGAAGATTAGTATTTAGAATTATGGAAGAAGATCCTAATTTTGAGGTAGTTGCCATTAATGATTTAACAGATGCTTCACAATTAGCGTATCTTTTAAAATATGATACATCTCATAGAACATATAGAGTAGATGAAATCTCTAGTGAAGGAAATGAATTAATTGTTGGTTCTAGAAGAATTAAAGTATTTGCTGAACTAGATCCTAAAAATTTACCTTGGGGTGAATTACAAATTGATGAAGTATTTGAATGTACAGGTAAATTTACAAGCAAAGAAAACGCTTATGCACATATTGAAGCAGGAGCAAAAAAGGTTATTATTTCAGCACCAGCTAAGGGAGATTTAAAAACAATTGTTTATAATGTAAATGAGAAAACATTGGATGGTAGTGAAGAAATAATTAGTGCAGCTAGTTGTACAACAAATTGTTTGGCCCCAGTTTTAAAGGTTTTAAATGATAATTTTGGAATTGAAAAAGGATATATGACAACTGTTCATGCCTACACAAATGATCAGGCAACACTAGATGTAGCACATAAAAAAGGAGCATTATCACGACGTGGAAGAGCAGCAGCGGCAAATATTGTTCCTTCTTCTACAGGAGCAGCTACTGCAATTGGAAAAGTTATTCCAGAATTAGACCATAAGTTAAGTGGTAGTGCCTTAAGAGTTCCTACTACAACGGGATCTGTTATTGATTTAACTTTAGAATTAAAAAGAAATGTTACAGTAGAAGAAATTAATGAAGCTTTCCAGAAAAACGTAAATGAAACATTAGGTTATACAGATGATCCAATTGTTTCCAGTGATATTATTGGTTCTACTTTAGGAGCTTTAGTAGATTCTTTGCTTACAGAAGTACTTGAAGTAGATGGAAAGCAATTAGTTAAAGTGGTTGCATGGTATGATAATGAAATGAGTTATTCTGCCCAAATGGTTAGAACTGCTAAATATTTAATGAATAAATAGTGAAAGAGATATAAGTACTTGAAAAAGTACTTTTTTTCTTCGCTTAAAATGAAAAAAAATTGTATGAAAAACAAGAGGCTGACATTAATTGAATTATTAGTTGCCATTTATAAATAGTAAACAATGAATTGATTGTATTAGTTTTATTTTAAATGATGTAATAAATTTTTACTTTTTCAGAAATTTAGAAATAGCTTGCCCTTTAGATGTTTTTCTGTTACAATAAAACTCCCAGAAAAGAGAGAAAAACTATGAAAAACACTGTGAAATATGCAATCAAACGATTAAAAATATTTGGAATAGCATTTACTATTTCTACTAATAGTATTGTTTTATTAAATGGTTGCTCTAATGATTATTATATTGAAAATTCTGATGATAGTGGGGAACCATTGGATATAACTACGGATGATTACAATATAGTTACGGAAGAAGAAACTACTATTGCTAATAATGATTATCAAACTGAAGATCAAGAAGAAGAGTTGGTGGATGAAAAGCCATTAAATATTTATTTTGAAAAATATGAAGAAGCAAATCAAAATTATGATGAGATAATAGATGATATTATTTTAACATTGGATGAAAAAGGAATAGTGTTAGATGAATCACAAGAAAATTTGGTTGATGATTTGACTTATAATTTGGAAAATAGTGATTATTCAAACAATGAATTTGAGGATTCCATAATTTCATCACTTAATGTTGAAAAGTATTTTGATGAAGCATTTACTTCAGAAGTTGCTACTGTTAAAGTAAAAGAACACGCCGATTCTAATCTGTATAATTCTTTGGAAGATGATATTTATTGGGATAAACTTTTTGATGTTGTTAAAGAAAATAATGCAAAATTTTTACAAGATGAAATTGATGAATATGATGAATTATTTGATTATCAAGCATTAAATGATGAGGATATCGTAATAGTAATTGACTCTTTCCATAAATTTATTGATCAGATTAAACTTGATTACCCAGAATTTGATATGGAAACATTTGCGTGTCATTTATCAGATTTAAAGCTATGTTATGATAATGGTGTAGATGGGAGCATCATGCATACGAACAGTGATGGATTAATTTCTATTCGTAAACAGTATGATGATTATTTTATTGATCTTTCAAAAATTAAAGATTTGTATTATCATGAATTTAAGCACTTTATTTCTGGACATTGCGATGATGAACATAAAATTGGAGCTATGATTGTTGACACAGGGCTCTATATATCCTTTAGTCCTTCTTATGAATATTCTAATGCTTTCAGTTGGAATTTTTTATCAGAGGCTACAGCTAAGCAGTTAGAAAATGATATATCTGAAAATCCATTGCCAACTTATGTAGGGCAATGTTATCTTTTAGATACAATAGAAATGGTAAATAATTTTGCTGGAGTAGAACAAGGCTCTATTTTAGAGGAAGCAATTTATCACAATCCAATTTCTCTAATACAGCAATTTACTATACCAGAAAATAATACAAGTGAATCTAAAAAGTGGTTACTTGAAAATCTAAAAATGATATCATGCTATGATTTATTAAATAATTATATGAAGTTATGGTCATACGAAATGTGTCTTGAAAATAAAGGTATATTAGATGTACCATCTTATGAACAAGAAATTGGTGAGGTGTTGGATGAATCTAACCAAAAAATGATTTATACATTAGAAGAATATGCTAATCTTCAGTTGTTACGCCTAGGGATTGTTAACCTTTCTATTATGAACCAAATTCGTGAAGAAGGAATAACACTTGATGACCAAATTTATTTATTAAAATTATTGGAATATCGAATTAATGAACAAAATAGAGATGACAGCAAACACTTTAATCTTGAAATCGGGAATACACCATATTATTATGAAAACTATGAGTCTTTGTTAACTTCTTATTTTTATTATCTACATTGTGAATATGGCATTGATAATATTGGTGAAAGATACCAGGAAATCGACTTAAACTCTTATGTTTTGTCTGATGCCTTTTCCGACTTAGAAAGAGAAAAATATTCTGCTTTATATCAAAATTTAGACATAAATTACAATGATACTAGTGTGTTGTCTGAAATAAAAGAAAGCTATTGTAAAAAAATTGGAGTTAATTAATTTTCCTTTTTTTCTTTAAATATAAGGAAAAAACAATAAAACCTTTTACAGAAAGGTTTTTTTTATGGTATAATGAACATGGTGATGGTATGCAAAAAATAATAAGCAAAATTGAAGATTATTCACTAGAATATATGATGGAAAAAAGCTTTGCCAGATATTCAAAAAGTATTATTCAAGATAGGGCTCTTCCAGATGTTAGAGATGGATTAAAACCAGTTCAAAGAAGAATTCTATATGGAATGTACATAGAAGGTCATACTTATGACAAGCCACCTGTAAAGTCTGCTAGAAGTGTAGGAGATATCATGGGAAAATTTCACCCACATGGTGATTCTTCTATTTATGATGCTATGGTTCGTATGAGTCAATGGTGGAAACAAAATGAATGCTACATTGATATGCAAGGTAATAATGGTTCAATGGATGGTGATGGAGCAGCTGCTATGCGTTATACAGAGGCAAGACTATCCAAAATTTCCAATGAATTGATGAAAGATATTAAAAGAGGAACTGTTGATTTTGTTCCAAATTTTGATGATTCTAGAAAAGAGCCCCTTGTTTTACCTGCTAAATATCCAAACTTACTAGTAAATGGTGCGGTTGGTATTAGTGCTGGTTATGCTACTAATATTCCTCCTCATAATTTAGGAGAAGTAATTGATGCAACGATTAAAAGAATTGATAGTCCATCTTGCTATTTAGAAACGATTATGGACATCGTAAAAGGGCCGGATTTTCCAACTGGTGGAATTGTAGAAGGAAAGAAAGGTATTTATGATGCTTTTAAGACGGGAAGAGGAAAAATTGTTGTTAAGTCAAAATATGAAGTAATAGAGGAAAAAAATAAAAAAAGCATTATTATTTCACAAATACCATTTGATATTAATAAATTGGCTCTGGTTTCTAAAATGTGTGAAATTAAAATTGATAAAAAAATTGATGGCATAATAGACATTAGAGATGAATCAGACAGACAAGATCCAGTTCGCATTGTTATTGAAATAAAAAAAGATGCAGATCCAACTTTTATTATGAACTATTTTTATAAAAATACGGATTTAATGATCAACTATAATTATAATATGGTGGCAATTATTAATAAAAGACCAGTTACTATAGGCATTTTAGGTATATTAGATGCTTATATTTCTCATTTAAGAGAGGTTATTGTTAGAAGAACAAAGTTTGATCTAGAATTCAATAAAAATGAATTACATATTGTAGAAGGTTTAATTAAAGCTTTATCTATTTTAGATGAAGTAATTCGTGTCATTCGTTCTAGTAAGGATAAAACAGATGCAATCAATAATTTAGTAAAAGAATTTGACTTTACTTTTAAACAAGCGGAAGCTATCGTAGTATTGCAGTTATATCGTCTTACTAACACCGATGTCACAGAATTAGAAGAAAAAGCAAAAAATTTGAATGTCGTTATTGCTGCTTTAGAAGCAATTTTGAGTGATGAAAATAGATTAAAATCAGTTATGAAGGAAGAATTAAAAGAGATTAAGAAAAACTATGCTACAGAAAGAAAAACAGAAATTAGAGATGAAGTAGAAGAAATTAAAATTGATACCGTTAGCATGATACCAAAAGAAGATGTTGTTGTTATTATTACAAAAGAAGGTTATGTAAAACGAGTTTCCTTAAGAAGTTATGATAAAGATTCTGAAACAATTGTAAAAGATGGAGATTATGTTATTGGAAGGTATAAAATTTCTACTTTAGATACCATTTTGATTTTTACAAATAAAGGCAATTATTTATACGTTCCTGTTTTTGAATTACCAGATTTAAAATGGAAAGAATTAGGCAAACACATCAGTAATATTATTACATTATCTTCGGATGAAATGATTGTTGCTGCTTTCCCAGTTTACCATTTTGAAGATGATTTATATATTACTATTTTCACTAAAAATGGTATGGCAAAAAGGACAAAATTGAATGAATTTGTAGTACAAAGATATTCTAAACCAATTAGTTCCATTAAGTTAAAAGATAATGATGAAGTAGTAAGCGTAGATATGAGTAATGATCCATTTACTTTTATTGTTACAAAAAGTGGATATGCCTTAACTTATAAAACAGATGAAATTCCAGTTGTTGGTGTAAAAGCAGGTGGCGTAAAAGCAATTACTTTAAAAAATGATGAAGTAATTAGTGGTATACTATATAATGAACATTCTGAATATTTAACAATTATAACAGATAAGAAGACTGCAAAACGTGTAAAACTACAAGAATTTGAATTAACTTCTAGGGCTAGAAGAGGGGTACAAGTAGTTCGTGAAGTAAAGACAAATCCATATGCTATTATGAAGGCCTTTATTATTCATTATAAAGAAATGTTGTTTGTTAAAACTGCAAGTGAAGTAATTGAAATGAAATTAACAGAAATTCCAATTGCAGATCGCGTTTCAACTGGAAGCAGTATTGCTAAAACTAAAATTTTAGATGTTTATCCTAAAATTGATTTAAGGGAAGAAATCAAAGAAGAAAAACATGAAAAAGAAAATATTTCTTTAGAAGAAATTGATAAAAAAATGATGACTATTGATGATTTTTTAGACAATTTGGAATAATAGTTGCCAAGAAAAGTAGGATATAGTAAAATAACAAAAGGAGGTTATTATGGAATTTTTATTTGATATATTAAAAATTTTAGGTGGTTTAATTATTGGTGTAGTGATTGGCTTTTTAATCGCTAAAAAATATATGAAAAAGTATATGAAACAAAATCCACCTATTAATGAACAAATGATTAAAACAATGATGATGCAAATGGGTAGAACACCTAGTCAAAAGCAGGTAAATCAAATGATGAAACAGATGAATAAATTTATGGATTAAAGTACATTGGTACTTTTTTCTTTTCTGAATTTATTCATAAAAGATTTGAATTTTAATTATAACTTTGATAAGATAGATGTATAAATAAAAATAGTAGTAATAAAACAATAAAATAGTAAAATAAAAAGGTAAAATGGGATCACTATTTTACCTTTTTTGTAGTTTGAAGAAATGATTTTGATGTGATAGATTTGTTACTA
>URZL01000012.1 GCA_900552335.1 uncultured Mycoplasmatota bacterium
ATCACTGATAATATAACAATCACAGCTAATAATTCAATCAATGTAAATCCTTTTTCTTTCATAATATCTCCCTTCTATTTTAGAAGCATAAAAAAAAGAGGTTGGTAAATCCCCCCCCCCCGTTTGCAAATAGCATATGCCGTATTTTATGCATACTTTCAATTTACAAACTATATTACTATGCTTACTATGATTTTATTGTATCAAAAAAAAAGACAATATTCAAGTCAAAAAAATGTTTTGTCAAATATTGTAGAAAAAAGATAATCTTTTAATATTCTATTCGTTTTAATTCTACCTCTGTCAAACCTGTTATTTTAGAGATGATATTAATATCAATTTGTTCTTGTAACATTTTTTTTGCCACTTCCAAATTATTTTGTTCTATTCCTTTATGAAATGCCTCATCAATATAGGTGTTCTTTTCCATTTCACTTCTTGGTAATATTGTATATAGAGCTATATTCTCATCATCATCACTAAATTCTCTTATTTCCTCTACTAATTTTTCATTACTCTCTTTACCCATTAACTCTTCACCCAATCTCTTTATTTCTTCTATATCTTCTGTTGTAAATAACTTACACCATTTTGATAGTAATGTTTCATCAGCAGTATAACATATTTTCTTTCCTAATTCCATATCTACCATATCTATTCTTAGTTTTTTTGTTAAATATTTTCCTTCTTTGGATCTCATATAATATTCTTCTTTGATTTTATTTTCATTACATCTAAAATTATTTAAATTAATTTGGATTGTTTCTTTGATATTTTGATATTTTTTATCTCCCATTTTTAATTGTCTAGAATGTATTTTACATGCATATACTTCATTTCTATGAATGACTCCTTCACTTGCTCTATTGGATAATTCAATATTTATTTTTTTTCCTTTATAATCTAGTAACAGATCTATTTCTTTTCTTGCTTCTTTTTTATGGCTTTTGATTAAATTACGATTCAAAAGTTTTAGATTTCCTTTGATACTTTCATATGGCAATTCTAAATAACAAGATAGAAAATGTTCTAATATAGAAATATTTTTCTCCTTATTAAAAATTGTTGTAAATGCCATATCAAAGTTTAACGGTATAATATTTTTTGTTTGCATGTATAATGTATTTCTCCTTTCACCTATAATATTGCGGCTTTTTGGAGAAATACCTAAAAAAAATAGACTTGTGTCTATTTTTTAATAATTTTCTTTTCTGATTTCAAAATAACTTTGTGGATGACCACATACTGGACAAACTTCTGGTGCTTTCTCACCATAATGAATATGTCCACAATTACGACAAATCCACATCTTAGGTTCTTCTTTTACAAATACTTTTCCTTGCTCTAAATTAGCAAGTAATTTACGATATCTTTCTTCATGTTCTTTTTCTATCTTTCCAACTTCTTCAAAAAGATACGCAATATGGTCAAATCCTTCTTCTTTGGCTGTTTTAGCAAAATCTTCATACATGTCAGTCCATTCATAGTTTTCACCTTCTGCTGCTGCTAATAAATTTTCTTTTGTACTTTTAATGGATCCACCTTCTAATAATTTAAACCACATTTTAGCATGTTCTTTTTCATTATCAGCTGTTTCTAAGAAAATAGAAGAAATTTGTTCATATCCTTCTTTTTTAGCTTTACTAGCAAAAAAAGTATATTTATTTCTAGCTTGACTTTCACCTGCAAAAGCTGTCATTAAATTTTGTTCTGTTTTTGTTCCTTTTAATTCCATCATATTATTCCTTTCTACAATTGTTACAGATTCCTTTCACAACTAATTCAATACTTTCTACTTCATAGGGTAATCTTTTTTTTAATAACTTAATATCTTTATAAAAATCAAGATCCTCCAACATACCACAACAAATACAATAAAAATGAGCATGTTCCCTTGTTATATTGTCATAAATATATTTTTCACCATCTAAACTAATTTTTTTAATCATTTTTTGTTCTACCAATTGATTCAAATTTCGATAAACTGTGGAAAAAGAAATACTAGACAATTCTTTTTTAACCTCTTCATACACCTTATCTGCTGTTGGATGACAAAAACAAGTATTGACGTAATTTAAAATTACTTTACGTTGCTTAGAATAGTTCATATAACACCTCGTAATAAATTTTTATTACACTTCTATTGTAACTTTTCGCAAAAATAATGTCAATATAAAAATAGGAATTATTCCTATTTTTATCAATTACAATGTTTTCTCTTTTTGATTAGAGATACGCTTTGCGATTACAACGATATAAGGAGATGCATACTTATTTGGTATATCTGATAAATGGAAAGATTCCATTATATTATTTATAATTGTATAAATTTTATTTAAATAAGGATGTTCTTTTAATCTCTGACTCTCTTTATTAGCTTGAAACATAGAAGTTAAATAATAAGAAGCATAAATTTCCTCAAAATCTTCATCTATGATTAATTTTTTTAGCAATTTCAAATCCATAATAGAAAGGTTATGTGTCTCTAATAATTGTTTTGAAAAAATATAATTAAATACATAATTGAAATATCGCATATTAGGTACTGTAATACATACATATCCATTTAAATCTACCAAATCTTTATGTATTTTTATTAACTCTTCTGGATTTTCAAAATGTTCAATCAAACCATAAGATCCTACAAAATCATATTTTTGTTCTATTTGAAAATCAAAAATATTTCCTTCCATTATTTCATAATCACTTACATTATGCTCTTTTAAAAATGTTTCGATTATTTCTTTATCTATTAAATCTAGACCACTTACTTTTGCTTGATAGTTATGAGCCATATAACTCATAATACTACCAGGCGCACATCCAAATTCAAAATAATTATGAAAAGAAATATTACATTTTTTTAAAATTTCTGAGAATAAAAATTTTTCTTCCTTCCTATTCTCTTTTTTCCAATAATTCTCCCAATACAGTTTCTCATTTTCCTGTTTTTTCAAATAAATTCCCCCTAAAATAAACTTAATTGACTAGATTCATCCATACCATTAAAAATTCCCATCATACGCATTTTTTCTGTTAATGTTGCTGAGATTTTACTACGTTTCCAACAATCTTCGATACTTAAAAATTCTTTTTTTTCACGTTCTTCTACAATATTTTGAGCTACTGCTTCTCCTAATCCATCAATCGAATTAAATGGTGGATAAATTTCATTTTCACTTTTTATATTCCATACAATAGCATCACTTTTGTATAAATCAATGGGAACAAACTTAATACCACGAGCAGTTGCTTCTAAAGCAACTTTTAAGCTTTCTAATTGGCCAAGTTCCTTATTTGTTGCATCATAACCTTTATTTTGAATTTCTATTATTTTATTTTTAATAGCATCATAGCCTTGTATCATTACCTCTACATCAACATCTGTCGCTTTAGAAGAAAACCAAGAAGCATAGAAATAAACAGGCATATGGACTTTATACCACGCGATACGAAAAGCACTAATAACATAAGCAGCTGCATGAGCTTTAGGAAACATGTATTTTATTTTTTGACAAGAGCCAATAAACCATTGTGGAATATCTGCTTCTTCCATTGTCTTCACATGTTCTTTCCACGTTTCTGGATCTTTACTAGCTTTTCCTTTACGGACAAATTCCATAATTTTAAATGCTTTAATAGGCGCTAAACCATGATACATTAAATAAACCATAATATCATCACGACATCCTATTGTTTCTTTAAATGGAACAACGTTATTTTGAATTAATTCCTGAGCATTACCAAGCCAAACATCTGTACCATGAGATAAACCTGATATTTTAACTAGTTCGGCAAAAGTTGTTGGTTTGGTATCTTCTACTAACTTAATTGTAAAAGCAGTTCCAAATTCCGGAATGCCCAAAGTACCAGTATTACATAAAATTTGTTCTTTTGTAACACCCAAAGCCTTTGTAGACGTAAAAATACTCATTGTCTCTTTGTCATCCATTGGTACTTTCATAATATCTGTATTCGACTGTAACTGAATTAAACGCAATTGAGTTGGATCAGAGTGACCTAAAATATCTAATTTTAATACACATTCTTCAATTGAGTGGTAATCAAAGTGAGTCGTTCTCCATGCTGATGTTGGATCTTCCGCTGGAAATTGGAAAGGTGTGAAATCAAAACAACTCTTATAATCTGGTATAACAACAATTCCTCCTGGATGTTGACCTGTTGTCCTTTTTACACCTGTACAACCTTGCGCTAAACGTTCCACTTCTGCCGTACGCATCACAACATTCTTTTCTTCTGAATAACCTTTTACAAAACCAAATGCAGTTTTTTCAGCAACCGTACCAATCGTTCCTGCTCTGTAAACATTGTCATCTCCAAACAACACTTTCGTATAAGCATGTGTACTAGCTTGGTTTAAATCTGAAAAGTTAAGATCTATATCTGGAACTTTATCAGCATTAAAACCTAAGAAGGTAGCAAATGGCATATCTTGACCATCTTTGATTAATGGAATATGACAGTTTGGACACATTTTATCTGGTAAATCAAATCCACTAGAATAAGTAGCTCCGAGTGATTTTCCATCTTCTTCAAAAATACTAATTTTACATTTGCTACATCTATAATGAGCTGACAAAGGATTTACTTCTGTAATACCCATTAAAGTAGCGACAAAGGACGATCCAACAGAACCACGGGAACCTACTAAAAAGCCTTCATCGTTAGAGTGTTTAACTAGTCTTTGTGCGATTAAGTAAATAGGATCGAATCCAGCACCAATAACACCACCTAATGATTTTTTTAATTTTTTTTCTAATTCTTCACTAGTTAATTCTTCTTCGCTTGTTTCTTTAATGTGATTTCTAACTAATTCTTTTACTGCATCTGATCCCTTAATAATAACACTGTGTAATTGAGAAAAGGCTTCTTTCTCTAAATCAGCTACTGGAGTATTTTTTAAATTTTCTTTAATTGTATTTAAAACAACATCTCCATATAATTCTGTAGCAATTCTCTCTTCAATAGCATAAGGAAGTGGATCACCATACCAATAAGCTGCTTTATCATAAACTAAGTCTGTAACAACTCTAGGGCAATCTAGATAAGATAATCCATCATCACTCTTGATTCTTGGAGAGAATGGAGTTCCACCCGTATCTGGAATAACTTCTATTTCTTCTACCATATCTAATACTTTATTGGTATTTTCTACTACAATTTCATACGCTAAATCAGTTCCTAAAAAACTAAAATCTTCTAACATTTCCCTTGTTGTTCTAAAATGCTGAGAAGGAATATTTTTAATACTAGATTTAGCAAGAGGATGTCTACCACCACCAGGTACTTTTTGATTTACAATAATTTCTCTATAAATCTTATCTTCTCTTTTAAAATGGTGTACATCTCCTGTAGCAACAATAATCTTGCCAGATTCTTTAGTAGATTGGATAATTTTTTTAATATGTTCTTGTAATTCAGTAGCATCTTTAAAATCACCCATTTGAATTAAATGATCATATACTTCAGGAGGCTGTACTTCAACATAATCATAGAAATTAATAATATTCGTTAATTCTTGTCCTTCTTTACTTCTTGCTTCATTAAATACTTCTGATTCGTAACAACCACTTCCGATCATTAATCCTTCCCTTAATTCCTCTAATTTACTACGTGGAATTCTAGGTGTTTTATACAAATAAGTAGTGTTCGCTAAAGAAATAATCTCAAATAAATGTTTTAAACCTTTTTGATTTAACGCAATAGCATTAAAATGATAAGTCCTACCAAATTTATAAATTTCATCTTTTGAAACCAATTTTTCTAAATCCCCAATCGTTTCAAATTTTTGAGATTCTAATTTTTTCAACATTTTAGCAAAAACATAAGCAGTTCCTTCTGCATCATAATCTGCCCTATGGTGAGCATCTTCTTCCCAAGGAACATTATAACGTTTTACTAAAGCGGATAAGCTATGTCTAGCATATCCTTGATCTAAGGTTCTAGATAATTCTAATGTATCAATTACAGTATTTTGAAATTTCCCTAAATTATATTTTTTCATAGCCATTTCTATGAAAGAAATATCAAATTTTGCATTATGGGCAACCATTGGAAGATTACCTGTCCATTCCAAAAATTTTTTTGTAACAGTTTCTTCATCTTCTTTACCACTTACCATTTCATCGGTAATACAAGTTAATTCTGTAATTTTATCTGGGATATGTCTTTTAGGATCAATTAGTTCATCAAAACGACCCGTAATCTCGCCATCCTTAATTTTAACAGCACCAATTTCAATCATTTGATCCGCTCCACCTGCATTAAAACCAGTTGTTTCAGTATCAAATACTACATATTCACTATGAACCAAATTTTCCTCTGTTGGTCTTATTACAATATTAACAGTATCGTCTACTAGCGTTAATTCTGTACCATATAATCCCTTAAATATAGGTGGGCTTTTTTGCTCTTGTTTTGCTTCTGATAATTGTTTTTCTAATTCTTTTTTATTTGTTTTCTCTGTTTCTTCTTGTATTTTATTTTCTAATTCTTCTATTTTTTCTTTGATTTTTTTTCGAATTCCTTTATTATGAGATTTAATAATTCCAAAGGAAATAGGAAAAGCTTGACAACCACTATGGTCTGTAATTGCCACCCCTCTATATCCCATTCGAATAGTTTCTTCCACTAATTCACAAGTATGTTTAGATAAGTCAAGTCTAGTAACACCATCCATTTGACTCATCATTGTATGGGCATGTAATTCTACTCTTTTCACAGGGGCATCATCTATTATTTTTTCAATTTTCTTGTTTGAAATATTGATATCGTTAATAGTAAGGGATAAGTCTTGTGAATATTGATCTTTGTCTTTTACTCTGGCTCTAATTTTATACCAGTTACCTTCTTTAATTTTTTTATCAATGATTTTAAATTCTTCTTCACTACGAATAAATAAAGTTCCATATATACTGTCTGTATAATCCGTTAATTTTAAAGACATAATTTTTAATCCTGTTTTAGTTTCTCTGACATCTTTACCAAAAATATAAGCTTCTACTGTAATAGTACCGCCTGGTAAAGCAATCGTATCCATTCTACTAATAACATCTTCAATACGTTTTCCTACAACAACATCTTCATCATTTGGATCTTGAATTAAAGGTTTTGGTTCATAATTTTGTTTATACTTATTTACAAATTCTTTTTTTGGTTCTACCTTTTCTTCTACTTTGGGTATTTCTTTGATTTCTACTTTCAAATCTTCTTTTATTTCATTCAAAATAGATTGTTCTCTATCACCATCTACAATAGGTGTCATCGTATAATAAAAGCCTGCATGACTTAAATCTTTATTTAAATCATCTAAAATGGATTCAAATTTAATTAATTCTGCTTTATTATTTAAACAAATAAAGCAAGTCTGACCTTCTATACGAATTGGGGAATCTAAAAACATTTTAAGCAGTGGTGAGCTTTCACTGTATTTGGTTAAAAAGTAACGATAATAATAAGCAAACTCATTTGTGGATAATTGATTTACTTTAATTACTAAAATAACATCTTCAATCGGTAAAAAAGCTTCTTTTAACTTTTGATTAACCTCTTGATAAAGAGAAAAAGGGAGATTTGACTCTAACTCTAGTAAAAAGTGATAAATCGTTTTTTCTTTATTGCCAACAATTTTAACCAATTTACCGTTTTCAAAATAGGAATATTTTTCCTTTTCTAAATTAATTTTTCTTAACAATTTTTCTAAGTTTGCTTCCATACTACCACCTTTTTTTATTATACTAAAAATACTCTGTTTTTTAAAGAACTATTTAGCGATAAAATTTAATTTATATGATATATAATTTTAATTTTTTGAAAATTAAAAATATCCTAAATGCTTCCATTAGGATATTTTTTTATTGTACTTCGTTTTACATCTAATTTATTGGTAAATATCATTTCAATTTAATGCTTTTAATGACAGCAGTACCTTTTGCATTTACTGTTCCATCAATCCATAAATAATATAGTCCACTTAAACTAGAGATGTCTAACTCATTTGTACCCACTTTTAATGTAATACTATTTGCATCTGAAGGCTTAGATGTTGTAGATGTAGTAAAACCAACTTTCGGACTTCCAGATGTAAAAGTGGACTCACATTCCACAATTAGTTTATTATACTTACTAATATTAATACTATTTGTTGAACGAAATCTTGGTTGTATTGTACCACTTGTATTGTTTCCATTACCGGTTAAAGTAATAGAATTACTATTTACAGTATAAGAGGTTCCATATTCAGAATTAATTTTTGTAAATCCTGATATTATTTCACTATTTAAACCAGATCCTAACGTTCCACCAAATAGCACGGTTGCTTGTAATCCAGCTGATTTCCAATAATTCCATATACCATCATAGAATATCTGGATAGAATCTGTATCAGAATCATATCTAATATTTATTTTATTGTTTAAACGACTAATTTCTTGTGTATTATTATTAACAAGTGTTGATAAATTATTACCCATTGTTGATAGTTCTTCTTTTGTTGCATATACATTTCCTAAATTACTTACTAAATTATCAACCTCATCTTTTGAATAAACATTACTAACGTTTCCTGTTCCATTATCTAACATTGCTACATATTTATTTGTTAAAGCATCAAATCCTATGATACAATTTCCAGCTTTTCTTTCTCCTACAATAATTCCGCTATTATAGTTTTTGTATACATAATAGGCATCATTTGATATACAAACACTGACATTTCCTTCTCTATCTAAATAGAGTTTTCCTTCTCCATCTATGGTTCCTCTATAATCTAGACTTTCTCCTTTTTTTGTACTTCCTTGATGTTCCTTATCAAACAAGAATTCATAGACTCCATCATTTTCTATCGCATACAAATTGGCAGATTCTACTAATCCCTCTACACTAGACGCTAGTGCCTTCTTTTTACTTTCTTCTATTACATTTGTTATCATGGGTATTGTGATTAATGTAGTCACGGATAATATAACAATCACAGCTAATAATTCTATTAATGTAAATCCTTTTTCTTTCATATAATCTTCCTTCCTTTTTATAGCAACAAAAAAAGAAGAGGTATTTAAAATACCCCCCCCCCGTTTGCACATAGCAAACACAAAAAAATTTACTATCTACAAACTATATTACTATTTTTATGTACACATTTAATATATCATAAAAATATCTATTTATCAATAAATTATTTCCATCTATTGAAAACATCACAGTTACTACTATGTGGTTCTGGATTTGGAAGTTCCATCTGAATAATCAAAGGGACTTTAAAAGCCTTACCAAATGCTACACAAGTACCAGGTTGCAATGTTTTTTGTTTTTCCACAATTTCAGCATTAATATTTGGAAGCATTTTTTTAATATAATCTAAATCTCTTGGATGATTCATTTTAAATATCATAAAATTGCTACACTGTGAAATAACAGTCTCCGAAATTTCTACTGGTCTTTGTGAAATCAAGTTAAAAATTAAACCATATTTTCTTCCTTCTTTGGCAACCCTTTCAAAAATGTTGTATCCAATTAAATAGTTATCCGTATCGTTTTGAACATATCTGTGAGCTTCTTCCAAAAAAATATGGAAAGGAATACTTGCTCTCACTTTTAATTTTTTTGTAAAATCAAATAGCATTCTAGTATAAACTTTTGTAATTACCTTAGCAATAGAATCATCTATATCTTCTAAGTTAAAATTAATAATTTGTGCTTTTCCATCTTGACATGCTACAAGAGACGAAATATAAGATTCTAAAGTAACATAAGAAGGATAACTAAAATAAGTTGCATTTTGACTGATAGCAATAGAATGTAATCTTACTTTTAAAGTAATTGCTTCGTTATACATTTTATCATTACGTAAAAGTCCTTCTGAAATTAAGGTAAATTCTAGAGCTTTCTCTAAATCCTGTAATGTATAAAAGTTGGTCTTTTTAGGTTCATAAGCATCATATTCATCATGAATAAAACTTGAAATATACTCTGTAACTAAAATACTTTCTGTAAATTCACCATCTTTATCAATGGTAAAACACTCTCTAAATTTTCGAACATAACCAATTCCTTGTACAGGAGAATTCAAATTAAATTCATTCGTAGAACAACTTGCTAGAATAGAAAAAATATCATTTCTTTTAGCCGTAGAAGTTTGATTTGTATATAAAATAGTCATAATAGCTTTAGCAATTAAATGATTTTTATAACGATTAGCTTGCTCATCTGATTCTGAAAATATACTAACTAATTTCAACATTCTTTCAATAATAGGTAACTGAGAATGACTGTCTGCCCCTAATAATAAAGCAATATCATCTATTCCTAGTAGCCATAATGGAATTCTTAAAATAGAACCATCTGTATCATTTAAATTGGTTGTATAATATTTAAAATGATAATTAGGATTATAAGCATTTAATTTTGAAAAAGCATTATGATACTCTCCATATGCATCAAATATAAAGAAATTAGAACGAAAAGGAACTATTTTTGTTTTTTCAAAAATATTTTGTAATAATCTAGCAACCCCATAAGATTTACCACTACCTGTATTACCAAAAATAGCCATATGGTTACTGAATAATTCATTAATATCGACATAAATAGGACAATTGCTGTATAGAGGTGAATAACCCAAAAATAAATTATTTTCTGTATCTTTTCCAACTAAATATTTTAATTCCTCTTCCGTAATTAAACGTATCTTAGAATTTAAAGATGGCTTCATTATTAAACCAGCTAAAAAATGATCATTTAAAATTTCTCCTAAAAAGTGAACAGTTACTTTCACACCATCAATATCTTCAATTTCACCAATAATTTTTCTATTTCCATCTTCAAAAATAATATGCATATTCATTAAATTAGAAGATACACTTTCTAATTCGATATGCGCTAAAGTATTACTAATATACACTATTTTACCAACCATACTCTCACCTATTCCTCTATAATATCAAGTAATTCCTTTTCAAGATTACTACCTTTTATTATTTTTTTTATTCTTTTACTTTTTTCATCAATCTTTAAATTATCTTCTAAATATAGTAATTTATTTTCACTATCTTTAATATTTTTAAAAACAGCATTTCGAGAAACTTGATAATTTTCACTAATTTCTCCTAAACTATAATTGTTAAAATAATAATCTTCAAAATAACATTGTTGTTTTTCTGTTAAAATACTGCCATAAATATCATATAAATCAATAAAATATAAACGATTATCCATAAAGCATTCCTAATAATACTAAAATCGCAGCTACTATATATAAAATAGTAAATCCCTTTCTTTTATAAATTTTATAATTATTGTAACTCATAACTAGTAATGTCAAAATAAATAGTATCTCTAAAATTAAAAGAACAGGAACAAAAAAATTAATAATTAAAAAGATAACAATTAAAGCTGTTAAAATGGCTTGAATCCATACTCCTATATTTTTATTCATCTTTATCACCCAATCCTTTAAATAAACCATAGATATATTTTTCAATATCAAATATTTTTAAATCTTCTTTTTTTTCACCTAAACCAATATATTTCACTGGAATTCCAACCATTTCTTTAATGGCTAGAACAATTCCTCCTCTAGCAGTTCCATCTAATTTTGTTAAAATAATCCCTGTAATATTCGTAATTTCTTTGAAACTTTTTGCTTGACTAATACCATTTTGACCAGTCGTTGCATCGATTACAAGTAATGTTTCATGAGGAGCTCCACTCACATTATTTTCAATTACCTTATTAATTTTAGAAAGTTCATTCATTAAATTCACTTTATTTTGTAAACGTCCTGCCGTATCAATTAAAACAACATCATAATTTTCATTTTTAGCTTTTTCAAGTCCATCATAGACAACACTAGCAGGATCTGCCCCTTCCTTTTTGACAATATCTGCACCTGTGATTTTTGACCACTCTTCTAATTGTTCAATCGCACCTGCTCTAAAAGTATCACCAGCTATTAATAACACTTTTTTCCCTTCTTGTTTTAGTTTATAAGCAATCTTTCCAATAGAAGTTGTTTTTCCCACTCCATTAACACCAACAAATAATAAAACAGTTGGGCCTTCTTTTGCATATTGTATTTTATTTACAATAATTTCATTTTGAACATAAATAATAAACATTTCGTCTACTATAATTTCTTTTAAATCAGTAGCAGAGGTAATATTTTCTTTTTTTACTCTTTCTCTAATTTTTTTTGTAAATTCCATTACGGTATTTACACCTATATCAGCGCTTATTAGAATGTCTTCTAATTCTTCGTAATACTCTTCATCAATAATATTGTGCTTCATTGTAAGAAGATTTAGCTTAGAAGTAAATTCTTTTCTTGTCTTTTCTAATCCTTTATCGTAACTATCTACTAAGTCTTTTTCTTCTTTTTTAAAGACACCTTTAAATTTATCAAAAAGTCCCATAAAACCTCCTTATCTTCTATTACCCATTGTACACTAATTTTATAAATTTTTAAAGGGATTTTAAACATTTTTATTACCACATTTAAAAGGTTAGAATATAATACTAAAGAAGAAAGGGGAATATTTTTGAAAAAAATAATTTTATTAATTATTACAATCCTAGTATGTACAGCTTTGGTATGGTTAGGATTTTTCCAAAATCAAAAATCTGATTTGAAGAAAGTAAGAGTAGCAGAAGTAACGCATTCTATTTTCTATGCTCCACAATATTTAGCGCACTCTTTAGGTTATTTTGAAGAGGAAGGGTTAGATGTTGAATTTATTCTAACAAGTGGTGCAGATAAAGTAACAACTGCTGTTTTATCTGGAGATGTCGAAATTGGATTTTGTGGTAGTGAGGCTACCATCTATGTATACAATAATGGAGAAAAGGATTATTTAGTTAACTTTGCGGGCTTAACAAAAAAAGATGGAAGCTTTTTAGTGTCTAGAAAAAAAGAAAGTTTTGACATTAAAAATCTAGTTGGAAAACACATCATAGCTGGTAGAAAAGCTGGTATGCCAGCAATGACACTAGAATATGCTTTAAATCAAAATGGCGTTAAAACAAGTGAGGTAAATTTTGATACTAGTATTGATTTTGCTTCTACAACTGGAGCTTTTATTGGAGGAACTGGTGACTATGTATCTGTATTTGAGCCAACTGCATCTTCTCTAGAAAAACAAGGAGTTGGTCACATTGTTGCCTCTATTGGTGAATTAGGTGGCACTGTTCCATATACTGCCTATAATGCAAGATTAAGTTATATCAAAAATAATGAAGATGTGATAAAAGGATTTACAAAAGCAATTGATAAAGCGTTAGTTTATGTAAAAGAACATAATTCTAATGAAATTGCTGAGGCTATATCTAGCTATTTTCCTGACACATCCCTTAATGATATTACAGCTATAGTAGATAGATATAAAAACATTGATGCCTGGTTTGATAACACGAATATTTCTGAAAAAGATTTTAATCACGTTATGGACATTATGGAAAATGCAGGCGAATTAACAAATAGAGCTCCTTATAGTAAATTAGTTACAAGTATAAAATAAAAAGCCTTTTGGCTTTTTTTGATGAAATACTACTTAAATAAATATTAATTTTCATGTGGATATCCCAAACAAAAAACAAAGAGTATCATAAAATAAAAATAGCTAGGAGGGATACATTGGACAGCACTGTTTTAAGTGTGTATAACTTAAAAAAAATTTATCATACAAAAAAAGAAGAAATTGTAGCTGTGGATAACTTCTCTTTTTCTCTTCATAAAGGAGAAATTGTAGCTATTGTTGGACCAAGTGGTTGTGGAAAATCAACTATACTAAATATGATAGGTGGATTAATTGAAAAATCAGGTGGGAAAATAGATTTTAAAACTAAAAAAAATATTAGCTATATGCTACAAGAAGATGCTTTATTTCCATTTAGAACAGTTTATAAAAACTGTTTATTAGGACTAGAAATAAAGAATATTAATACCCCAGAAAATCAAAAATACGTAAATAATTTAATTCAAAAATATGGTTTAGAAGAATTTAAAAATAGTTTACCAAGCAATCTTTCAGGTGGCATGAGACAAAGAGTAGCTTTAATTAGAACACTAGCTACTCATCCAAATTTTATCCTATTAGATGAACCATTTTCAGCATTAGATTTTCAATCCAGATTAATGCTAACCGATGATGTATACAAAATAATTAAAGAAGAAAACATTAGCACTATTATCATAACTCATAACATTGAAGAAGCTGCAAGCTTAGCCGATCGTGTCATTGTTTTGTCAGATAGACCAAGTATTATTAAAAATATTTATACAACTAATTTTAATGAAATACCAAGCATTAATAGAAAAAACAAAAATTTCAATTCTTTATGTAATCAAATATGGAAGGATATTGATATTCATGTCTAGTAAAGAACATTGTCTTTTTTTAAAAAAACTAAAAAAAGATAAAATACGAATTCGTATTTTTCAATTTATGATCATTTTCATCTTTGTTATAGGATGGCAATTTTTAGCTAATAAAGAAATCATTAACACTTTTATTACTTCTAGTCCTAAAAAAGTAGTTGAAACCATTATAATGCTACATCAAACAGGTGAATTATATCATCACATTTTTGTTACTTTATATGAAACAATATTTAGCTTTGCTATTGGCACAATTTTGGGCTTTTTTATTGCTACACTATTATGGTGGAACAAATTCATTTCCAAAATTGTTGATCCTTATTTAACTATCATCAATAGTTTACCTAAAGTTGCACTTGGACCAATTATTATTATATGGGGTGGAGCAGGCATCAAATCTATCGTAATAATGGCTTTATTAATTTCAACTATTATTACAATTATTAATGTTACAGATGGATTCAATAGTGCGCCTAGTAATCAGATAAAACTATTAAAAACCTTTAATGCTACAAAACTACAAATATTTTTCAAATTAATATTACCTCATTCCTTTAAAATAATCATAAGTGCTTTAAAAATTAACATTAGTATGTCACTCATTGGAGTAATTATGGGAGAGTTTTTAGTTTCCAAAGAAGGTGTTGGTTATTTAATAGTTTATGGATCACAAACTTTTAATTTAAATCTAGTAATTACAGGTGTTATCATTTTAGCTATTCTATCAGCTATTATGTATTATTCTATTTTATATCTAGAAAAAAAACTTAATGAAACCCATTAAGTCTTTTTAAAATTTTTCAATAAACTATACTTATAAAATTGTTAAATTCAATTTGAAATATAATATTACATAATTTTGAAAGATTCATTTAAGCTTTTATAATAAGTAAAGAAATCTTTATTTCTAAAAATTTAATTTTCTACTAATTATCTTGTAAAATTATTTGACCATCTATAATTGGAATGTTTGGAAAACTAGCATCCATTAAAGTAAAGTTTCTAATTGGTGCGGTTGGATTTTCTATTTCAATAGTTTGAGATTCCTCCGTCATAATAATGGACTTAACTGTATCATCAAAAGTATGACCACCATCACTGGATATTTGTTTATAATATATTGCCGTACTTCCTGAGGCAGCAAATGGAACATTATTAAATACAGCATTTCCATCCTGATTAGTTGTTATTTCAGTTCCAACTACTACTCCTGTACTATCTGTTCTAATAAATTTTGCGCCAACAATTTGTACGCCAGTTGGTTTTCCATCGTCTGTTACATGAAGTGTTAAATTTCCTTTTGCACTTATTGTAAAAGCATATGTATCCGTTCCATCTGTAATAGTTACACTTTTTGGAGTAAGTGTAGAGGCATCATATCCTCCCACAACTGCTTGTACGTTATACGTTCCTGTTACAAGTTCAATACTTCCCTTTCCATTTGTTATTTGGACTGTGTGTCTTGCCATAATAACATCTTACCTCCTTCTATTTTTATACTTGGATTATATTTATCAATTAACATAATTGTAACAAACTGTTTTTTAACTTTATTAGAACTAATATCGATACAATAAATTTTATCTTTTTTTGCTATCAAAGGAATTCTTATCATTGATAAATTAGAATATATAATTAAATTATATACTCCATTATCACCACATATAGGTATCTTTATTTTTCCAAAACAATCGGTTATTCCATCAAAAACAATCTTATTACATTGACTCATGAGTTGAACTTTTAAATTTCTCAAACTTATACTATCATTACTGAAAAATTTTATATAAATATAATCATTTATCATATTTCACCTCATTACATATCTTTTATGAATCATTTTAAATTTTTTAAACATTATTCTTCAATACTCCAAATAACTAAAGTAGAATAATCTTCATCCTCTAATAAATCTTTACTAGGTTTTAAAAACAATCCTTTATCAGTAGAAAATGTGATATTACTTACACTGACATTTCCACCATTATCACTTGATTCATGTACCAGTTTTTTATTGCTTTTTAAAAGAATTGATTCATTATTAAATTTTTTAAAAAATAATGAATCAATTAATACTTTACCTTCATTATCCATCATTGGATTTGTATAATTCAAATACAATTTCCAATTAGTACTATTTACTCGACTATCAACCACAGTTACTACTGTTTTGTTCTTCTTAGGCAAGGTAATTGGATGAATCGATGAAGGTATCATACTAAAGGGAATATTGTCTGTTACTTTCAATAGAGTCAATTCGCCCATAAATGGAGTTGATATTTTTCTTTCCGCAAAACAACCATTTAAACAAGATGTTATTTTAATCTGTGTATTATCGGATATAATAGAATCAATATTTGCTTCAAAAAAACCATTTTCATCTGCTGAAGCTGTTAAACTTTTATTATTGTATTCTATTTTTACATTTGTGTCTGGTATAGTATGCCCTGAAATAGCATTAATAGAGTCTGTAATAGGGTGAATGTTCATTTTTACCATTCCAATAGTTAATATTTTTCTATTTTGAAAAGAAAAATTACTAATATCTGGCAATGAATTGAGATCAATATCTGTCAAATTATGTGATGTGACTGTAGTATTGTCCTTATTTATTACACCTGTTATTTCCATCGGTGTGTTTTCTTTATACCAATAAAAGGCTGGTGTATCATCTATAGTACAAGCATCAGCATAATCAAGAGCATAAATCCACATATTAATTCGTGCGAATTTAAAGACAAAATCAACAGGATTATTTGTATATATGACATTTGCATTTTTTGTATAAATATTGATATATTTTGGATTATCTAGTATAAATTTTTGATTGGTTCCTTTAAAATATATATTATAATTATCAGATGGCGTATTCATATATGTATTGATTATTGAAACGCTAGCTCCCTCTAGAACTTTAAAATCTCCAAATATATTCCACATTGGAATTCGTTGATGACTTTTTTCAATAAATGTAAAATTAGACATTTCTTCAATCAAAACATTTCTAACTCCATGAGTAGTGGTTTTGGCAAACCCATTACCTGTTGTCAATAAAAATTCAGCTCCATGTCCTATTATTAAATCCGTTCGATTGGTTCCATTCATAAATTCTTTTTCAGTTGTAACATTGATTCTACTATCAGGCATTATTTTAACATAGGATGGTATAACATCATTAAAGAAGAAAATAGTATTATCATTCGAACTACTGGTTATTGTAGATTTTCCGCCTATTATAATTCGATTTGAATTACAAGCCCTTTGTGCAGCAATATTATTAGTGTCTTTTATTTCTATAACAGAATCAAAAATTCTCGTTATTCCATAATAATTACTTGAAAGTTCTACTCCGACAAAATTTATATTATTATATTCTACTACTACATTAGAATAATTTGGATGAGACGGAACATAAATAACTCCATAGCCATGGGAAGATACTATATTCATATTTTTTAATATAATTTTTTTGTTAGCCGTACTTACTTTTATTACATCTTCTTCTAAGCTTAAATAATTAGTGTATGTGTGTTTTACGTTATTATACGTACCATCTATAGTTACTTTACTTTTATTACTATTTATAATAAAACCACTAGTTGCAGTAATATCATTTCCTAAATAAATATAATCATAATTATTGTCCTCGCTTATAGCTTGTTTTAATTCATCATTCGTCATAACAATTACCGTATTATTATCTATTATTTGAATAATTATCACCTTCCTTTGCTATAATTTATGTTTATAATTAAAAAGGAAATAATTAAAAAGAATAGAAAATTCTATTCTTAATGTATTTTAGCAACACTTAACATTGCATTAGTACTTCCATTAAATATCATATTAACTGTCATAGATGGCTTTACATGTAATGTAACAAGGTCATTTTCATTAAGTGATACAATAGTTGATCCATGAATACAATTAATTATTTGTGCTTGAAATTCACTTGTGATATATGTAGCCGGTTGTAAAAGCCCATTTGCTCTTACAGACATCGTTAACGAACAATCTTCATTTGTTGCTCCACATAACAAAAATGATATAAAGTATACGCCACTTTCTTTTATTTTAATAGAATTATTGTCTGGATATTCAGTCAAAAATGAAGTTCCTTTTTCAATTAATGGTATGATTGTATCAGTTTCTTGTAATAAATTTAATTGTTGTTCAGTCATTGAATACCTAATCCCATAAGAAGATACAAATGATGTACCTGGTGGACCAGCTGGACCTATAGGACCTCTATCTCCTTTTTCTCCTTTTGGTATAAGGAACGCTAAGTGATGAACCCAGTCCTCAAAAGTATCCATCACCTGTGCTGGTTCACCTGGTTCAAGTGTTTCTGTTTCATCTATAGAAATATGTTCTGTTCTGCCTATTTCTCCAGGAAGTCCCCTAGGACCAATGTCTCCTTTTGCACCTTTTGGTATTTTAAAATCTAAAATGACATCTTCTGGTGTACCAACATTAATAACTTCTGCTTCTTCTCCTGCTTCTACTGTTTTAATATTTCCAATTTGAATAGTAGATGGTCCTTGATCACCTTTTTCTCCTTTCATTCCTTGTGGACCGATATCTCCTTTTTCTCCTTTTGGACCGATTGGCCCTTGTGGACCAATTTGACCTTCAAAACCTTGTACACCCATTGGTATTTTAAAATTCAAAATGACATCTTCATCAGTACCAACGTTTTCTACTTTTGCATTAGTAAACGAATCTACCGTTTCTGTCGTTCCAACCTTAATGCTTGCTGGTCCTTGTATCCCTCGTTCTCCTTTTTCTCCTTTTGGACCAATTGGCCCTTGTACACAACAATATTTATATTTTTCTCTTTCTTCTTCTAGTTTTTTTTTAATTCGTTCATAATTATTACAACTATTCATTATACATACCTCCTCTAATTTAATATTAAGAATCAATGTTTATCTTTTAATTCTTCTATTATAATTTATGAAAATATTTTTTAATGTATAATGAATATATTGAGTAAATTTCATATTTTTATCATACTAAATATGTATTTAATGATTATATTTTTTAGAAAGACTTTTCTAATATATAAAAAAAAGTAATTCTATTAGAATTACTAATTATTTCAATTCAGTCGTTGCTTTTGCATTTAAATCAAGACCAGCTCTTCTTCCTAATTTATAAGCATAGTAACCAGCTGCTCCTATCATAGCAGCATTATCTGTACAATACTTCATCTCTGGAACAATTAAATTAATATTGTTTTTTCCGCATAATTCTGTTAATTTTTCCCTCAAACTTCTATTAGCAGAAACACCACCAGCTACTATTAAATTCTGAACATGATATTCTTTTAGAGCCTTCATCGTTTTTTTTGTCAAAATATCTACTACATTTGTTTGAAAAGAGCAAGCTAAATTATTTTTATTAATCACATTACCTCTTTGCTCCTCATTATGTACTAAATTAATAACAGCACTTTTTAATCCACTAAAACTAAAGTTATAACTATCATCGTTTAATGGGACAGGTAAAGAATAGGTATTTTCTCCAACATGTGCCATTTTATCAACATGTGGCCCTCCTGGATAAGGGACGCCTAAAACACGTGCTACCTTATCATAAGCTTCACCAACTGCATCATCTAATGTACCACCTATATGTTCAAAAGAATAGTCTTCTTTCATATATATCAAGTCCGTATGTCCACCACTTACAACAAGGGCAATTAAAGGAAAACAAAGTGGTTTTACTAAATTGTTGGCATAAATATGACCAGCAATGTGATGGACAGGAATAAGAGGTTTATGATAAATATAAGACAAAGTTTTAGCCGCATTTACGCCAATTAATAAGGAGCCTATAAGTCCAGGACCATAAGTCACGGCAATCGCATCTACCTCATCCATAGACATTCTACATTTTTTTAAAGTTTCTTCTATTACAATAGTAATATTTTCAATATGATTACGACTTGCAATTTCAGGCACCACACCACCATACAAAGCATGAATATCCATTTGTGTCAAAACAACTGTTCCTATTTCATCATGTCCATTTTTAATAATAGAACAACTCGTTTCATCACAACTTGATTCTATCGCTAATATATATATATCTTTCATTTAACTCATCACCTTACACATCAAATAACCGTCTTCTTTTCCATAATAATTTTTTCTTTCAGCTACAATTTCAAAGCCACAACTTTTATAAAATTGAATAGCTACTACATTGCTTTTCCTAACCTCTAAACTAATATTGGAATTTTTCAAAGATGCCAATAATTTTTTACCAATTCCATTTCTTTTATATTCTTCAAATACTAAAATATAATCAATTTCAATTCTATCATATATTTCGTCATAAACAAGAATACCCATTAAATGGTTATCTTCCTCATATATGAATACTTTAGAATAAATGGTAAAAGGATTTTTTACTTTAAAATAATTACAGATAATGTCAAAAACAACGTCATTATTCACTTCTTTTATCATAATTTTCTTCGGCTTCAGTCCTTTTTAAATAATTTGGAACTACTTGATGAGGATTGATTCCTTCATCATTATAGTGTTTTTGAACGATTTTCTCTATATCAATATTTGGTTCAATGGTATGTTCAATATTATTATAATAGCTAACAAATTCTACATCTTCTATATGATCTATTTTTTTCATTAAATTATCTATAGAAATATATGCATCAGCCATAACAGAATTTAAATTTTTATCATAAATCCCAGCATATACTGCATTTCTTCTAGCATCAATATAAGGAACAATATATTTTTTATTAGTCAAAGTGGTCGCCAATAAAGCTAATTCTGAAATTGGAATAATTCTTTTTTTCAAGCCCCAAGCCATGACTTTTGCAGTTGTTACACCAACTCTAACGCCTGTAAAAGAACCAGGCCCATTAATAACATATATTGCGTCTATATTATCTATTTGTAATTGATTTTTCGCTATAATTCTTTCTATCATTGGTAAGAACTTTTCTGACAAATGATTATCATTTTCTTCTATTATTGAATCAATTAGTTTTCCACCACTTAAAAGAGCAACAATTACTTTCTTATCGCTACTATCTAAAAAAAGAGAGATCATAGAACCGCCTCACATAATTCTTCATATACTCTACCGTATGGTGTAATCACCAAAATTCTTTTATTTTCACCTATCACTTTAAACTTAATATCTAACCTCTCGTCTGGTAAAATGTCTTTTATAGTATCAGCCCATTCTATAATAACAACACCATTTTTGGTAAAATATTCTTCTATTCCGACACCATCTGCATTTCCATCCAAACGATAAACATCCATATGATATAATGGCATTTCACCATTTTCGTATTCTTTAATAATATTATAGGTAGGAGAAGTTATATTATCTGTTATACCTAAAGAAGAAGCAAAGCCTTTAGTAAAAACAGTTTTACCACTACCTAATTCTCCATTTAAACAAATAATCATATTAGGAAATTTTTCTGATTCTATATTTTGCGCTAATTCAATTGTTTCTAACTCACTATGTACTGTAATTTTGTATTCCATAATATCACCATATATAGTATATCAAAATTTAAAAATTATTTACAATATATTTAATAACATTTTTGAAAATAAAAAAAATGACCTTTACAAGTCATTGATATATAAAATTAATATTTATAGTATTAGTAGGTACTAGAGACAAATATTAATTAAAAATAAACAAAAAAAAATTTGCAACTTGCTATTTTCGCTTACACTATCGTCGCCGTTAAAGTGCTTAACTTCTGTGTTCGAGATGGGAACAGGTGTATCCACTTTGCCATAGTCACAAATTTAATTATTAGAGAAATAATTCTCTGAAAACATGATAATGTGTTAATCTAACCAAATTAATAAATGATTAAATCCTCGATCTATTAGTACTAGTCAGCTCAACATGTCGCCATGCTTCCACCTCTAGCCTATCAACCTTGTAGTCTTCAAGGGATCTTACTTTATAAAAAATGGGAAAACTCATCTTGAAGTTGGCTTCCCGCTTAGATGCTTTCAGCGGTTATCCATTCCATACATAGCTACTCTGCACTGCCACTGGCGTGACAACAGATACACCAGAGGTATGTTCGTTCCGGTCCTCTCGTACTAGGAACAACTCTCCTCAATTTTCCTACGCCCACGACGGATAGGGACCGAACTGTCTCACGACGTTCTGAACCCAGCTCGCGTGCCACTTTAATGGGCGAACAGCCCAACCCTTGGAAGCGACTTCACCTCCAGGATGTGACGAGCCGACATCGAGGTGCCAAACACCACCGTCTATGTGAACTATTGGGTGGTATCAGCCTGTTATCCCCGGGGTAACTTTTATCCGTTAAGCGACGACCATTCCATACTGAATCGCCTGATCACTAAGTCCTGCTTTCGCACCTGCTTGACTTGTAGGTCTCGCAGTTAAGCTCCCTTATACCTTTACACTCTTCGAATGATTTCCAACCATTCTGAGGGAACCTTTGAGCGCCTCCGTTACTCTTTAGGAGGCGACCGCCCCAGTCAAACTACCCACCAGACACTGTCCCCATACCGGATTCACGGTACCAGGTTAGAAATTCAACTCATTAAGGGTGGTATTCCAAAGGTGGCTCCATTAGAACTGGCGTCCTAATATCAAAGCCTCCCACCTATTCTCTACATAATGAATCGAATTCCAATATCAAGCTGTAGTAAAGCTCCACGGGGTCTTTCCGTCCTGTCGCGGGTAACCTGCATTTTCACAGGTATTAAAATTTCACCGAGTCTATGGTCGAGACAGTGCCCAGATCATTACACCTTTCGTGCGGGTCGGAACTTACCCGACAAGGAATTTCGCTACCTTAGGACCGTTATAGTTACGGCCGCCGTTCACTGGGGCTTCAATTCGAACCTTCACAAATCGACTTACGTCAAGTTAAGCTCTCCTCTTAACCTTCCAGCACTGGGCAGGCGTCAGCCCCTATACATCAGCTTACGCTTTAGCAGAGACCTGTGTTTTTGGTAAACAGTTGCCTGGGCCTATTCACTGCGGATCAATTGCTTGATCACTCCTTATTCCGAAGTTACGGAGTCATTTTGCCGAGTTCCTTAACCATAGTTCTCTCGCTCACCTTAGGATACTCTCCTTGCCCACCTGTGTCGGTTCTCGGTACAGGCACCTACATAATTAACCCTAGAAACTTTTCTTGGAAGCATAGCGTCATGAGATTTCAATATCATCGCTGATATCTTCACCATAACACTTCAGTTGTATAGTAATACGGATTTTCCAGCATACAAACCTTTGTGCTTAGACCAGAATCCAATAACTGGCTCTCACTAGCTTTCTCCGTCATTCCATCAGTTATGTAGGTGGTACAGGAATATAAACCTGTTGTCCATCGACTACGCCTTTCGGCCTCGCCTTAGGTCCTGACTCACCCTGGGAGGACGAACCTTCCCCAGGAACCCTTAGGCAAACGGTGGAGAGGATTCTCACCTCTCTTGCGCTACTCATACCGGCATTCTCACTTCTAAACGCTCCAACAGTCCTCACGATCCATCTTCACTGCATTTAGAACGCTCCCCTACCACTCAATACATAGTATTGAATTCGCAACTTCGGTATTATGCTTAGCCCCGGTACATCTTCGGCGCAGTGTCACTCGACTAGTGAGCTATTACGCACTCTTTAAAGGATGGCTGCTTCTAAGCCA
>URZL01000013.1 GCA_900552335.1 uncultured Mycoplasmatota bacterium
TGTAGGAATATTAAGTTATGGAGTAAATCAATCCAATACAGAAGAACCAAGTTATATAGAAACAAATGAATTAACAGGAAATTATGAAGCAAGTAGTGCAGGAACCTATTATGTATGGGTAAAAGATAAAGCAGGAAATAAAATCAATAAAACATTTGAAATAGTACAATCAGCATTCTGCGCATACAATGTTGGACAAGTATGGAACTATAATTATACAGGAGGAATACAATCATTTTCTACTCCATGTAATGGTACATATAAATTAGAAGTATGGGGTGCAGAAGGAGGATCAGCGGGTGCTAGTTCCGGAAATGGCGGCTACAGTAAAGGCGAAGTCGAACTCACCAAAGATCAAATGATTTATGTTGGTGTTGGTGGTAACGGGTCATCAGGGGGCTATAATGGCGGTGGTCAGAGCCTCAGATCAAATGCAAGAGGCGGTGGTGCTACCCATATGGCTAAAACAAACCGAGGAGTTTTATCCAGCTACTATAACTACAAGTCAGAGGTATATCTTGTAGCAGGTGGTGGAGGCGCCGGTGGTTGTGGCCCAGATGCTAATGGCGGTGTTTCAGGAAATGGACTTAAAGGTGGTCACGGTGGAGGATCGTCGGGCACTGATGGATATGGAATACACTACTCTGGCAAAAGATATGATGCAGGAAATGGTGGAACACAGTCCGGTGGTGGTGCTGGCGGTCACTCAGATTTTCCAGGCTCTTTCGGTCAAGGCGGAGGTAGCTCAAGTCGTTGGTATGTTGGAGGCGGCGCCGGTTGGTATGGAGGCGGTTCCGGTGGTGGCCCTGAGGATGATTACTCCGGTGCTGGCGGAGGTTCAGGTTACATTGGTGGTGTAACTAATGGCTCAATGCAAAACGGTGTTCGAACTGGTAATGGTTATGCTAGAATTACCTTAATTTCTGTAAATTAAAAAAAATAAAAAAGTAAGTTCTAAAATGGACTTATTTTTTTTAATATTTTATTTTTTATAATTTATTTTCATTCTTGAAAAAAAATAAATTATATCATATAATGAACAAATGAGGTGATAGTATGACTTTTAAAATATATACCTTGGGTTGTAAGGTAAATGCTTATGAAAGCAATGTTATGGCAGAAAAAATGCAAAAAAGTGGTTTTAACCTTGTTTCTATAGAAGAACCGGCAGATATTATTATTATCAATACATGTACAGTAACAAATACAGCCGATAGTAAAAGCATGAAAATGATTCATAAAGCAAAAAAAGAAGGAAGCATTGTAGTAGCTTGCGGTTGCATGGTTCAAAATAAACAAAAGATAGAAGATGTAGATATTTTAATTGGCAATATTGGAAAAAGTAAAATTGATGAACTTATTTTGAAATATATGGAAAATAAAAAAGCCATTACAGAAATTTCAAGCATAATGGACATCTCTTTTGAAAAAATGGAATTAGATAATTTTAATAAAACGAGAGCCTTTGTTAAAATTCAAGATGGATGTAATAATTTTTGCAGTTATTGTATTATTCCATACGCAAGAGGAAATGTAAGAAGTAAAAAAAGAGAAGACGTATTACATGAAATTACAACTTTAATCAATAATGGACATGAAGAAATTGTATTAACAGGTATTCATACAGGACATTATGGAGAAGATAATACAAATTATAAATTTCCAGATTTATTAAAAGATATATTAAAAATAACAGGATTAAAAAGACTTAGAATATCATCTATCGAAGTAACGGAATTAAATAATGAATTTTTACAAGTTTTAAAAGAAAATTCAGTGTTAGTAGATCATATGCATATTCCCTTACAAAGCGGATGTGATAAAACATTAAAAGAAATGAATCGAAAATATAATATGGAATACTATAAAGATAAAATAGAAACTATTCGAAAAATTCGACCAAATATTTCTATTACGACAGATTTAATTGTCGGTTTTCCAGGAGAAACAGAAAAAGATTTTAACCAAACTTGTGAAAATTTAAAAGAAATTTGTTTTTCTAAAATTCATGTATTCCCTTACTCAAGAAGAAAAGGTACAGTAGCAGATAGCATGGATAATCAGATTGATGAAAAAACAAAAAAAGAACGTGTTAAAAAAGTAATGGAAATCTCTAAAAAATTAGAAAAAGAATATATGGAAAAATTTATAGATCAAACATTAGAATTTATACCAGAAACGGAGAAAGATGGTTATTGGATTGGACACACTGGTAACTATTTACTAATTAAGACACTAGCTGACGACACTTCATTTAATCACCAAGAAAAAAATGTCAAAATAAGTAAAATAGAATATCCATATGCTATTGGTATATTGACTAAATAGCCTAAAAAATGATAACCTATAAGCAGGTGATAATATGCAAGAAAAAGAGCTAAAAGTTTCTAATTTTAATGGAAAAGAATATATAGAAAATTGTCTTTCAAGGCTGGAAGAACCTAATTTACCGGTTATGGAAAGAAGAAGATTAGAAGCTTATGTGAAAAACTATCAAATTCGATCTGCTTCTACTACTGAAGAAAAACAAAAAATGATAGAACCAACTATATTTCAAATAGAAAAAAGTAAGAAAAAAGAAAAAAAACATGCTAGTAATATAAAATGTAAGGTAGGGTTAGCTATTTTAATTACAACAGTAGCTGCTGGTGGTGTTTCGCTAAAACTACAACATGATAAAGAACAAAAAAGACTTCAACTATCCAACAATTATCCTAAAACATTCTCGCAAATTACAATTCAAAAATATGATACTTTAAGCTCTATTGCAGCTGCTGTTTATAGTACTTATCCAGAAGAAGTAAGACAAAATACAACAGTAGAAGATGTTCAAAATGAAATTATTCATATGAATCACATTCAAGATGAAAATAAAATTATAGCTGGACGAATGCTTTTAATTCCCAATCGTATTGATCCAAGTAAAGAAGAAGTGAAACAAAATACTTATTAAACTTATGTTTTAATAGTATTTTCTTTTTTTTTTTGGTATAATAACAAAGAAGGTGATTCCAATGCTTATAAAAAAAGATAAAACAGAAAAAATAGACGCAAAAAATGTAAATGATGTACTTTTATTATCTAAAAAAATTTTAAAAATTATGTACACTTTGTTGATTATTTTAGCCTTTTATGTAGCTATTATTGTATTTAAAGAGTTAAAAGTAAAAGCAACTTTACTTGTGATTTTAAAAATATTAACTCCTTTATTTATTGGGGTAGTAGTGGCTTGGCTATTTGATCCATTTGTTAAGAAATTAAAGAAAAAAGGGATTAGAAGAAGTTTTGGAGCTATTATTATATATGTTATTTTTCTTCTTTTATTAGCTATTATAATTGGCTCTATTATTCCTATTTTAATAAAACAAATGAATGAATTTGCGACATCTTTGCCTTCCATATTTGATAGTATGAAAATATGGATAAATGATTTATTTGATAAACTAAATAATATTGAAGGAATAGATGCTATTGCTATGAAAGAAGAAGTATTTAGAAAAATCGAAACGATTGGTGTTTCTGTTACATCCTCTCTTCCAGAAATGTTATTAAATGGAGTAAAGACTTTCTTTTCAGGAATTGGAACATTTATTGTGGGATTAATTATTGGTTTTTATTTACTTGTTAGTTTTGATAATGCAAATGAATTATTAATTACATGGCTTCCTAAAAAAATGCAAAATGATACACGTGATTTATTAAATGAAGTAAATACCTCTTTACGAAAATTTATTAGAGGTGCTTTCTATGATTGCGGTCTTGTATTTGTTGTTACCTCTTTAGGCTTTATTATTGTAGGATTAAAATCACCATTACTATTTGGATTATTTTGTGGTATTACCAATGTGATTCCATATGCAGGTCCTTATATTGGTGGAGCACCAGCTGTTATTGTCGGGTTTACACAAGGACCAGTTACAGGAATTTTAACATTACTTACCATTGTTGTGGTTCAATTCTTAGAAGGAAATCTATTACAACCAGTTATTATGAGTAAAACAACAAAATTACATCCAGTAACGATTATGTTAGGATTGTTAATATTTGGTCATTTCTTTGGTATTATTGGTATGGTATTATCTACGCCAATTATTGCTGCATGTAAAACAGTTGCTCTTTACTTTATTGAAAAGTATGAATTACTAAGTTATCAAAGGTAGGGTCGATATGAAAAAGGCACAAATTTTTGTAATTTCTGGGAAAGCTCGCAGTGGAAAAGATACAGTTGCGGGTGATATACAGGAATATTATAAAAAACAAAATAAAAGTTGCATCACATTAGCGTATGCAACGCCAATTAAAGAATATGCAAAAAAGATTCTTTCTTGGGATGGAAGAGATGAAACAAAACCAAGAGATTTTTTACAATATCTAGGGACAGAATTCATTCGCAAACAAATTGATCCCAATTTTTTTCTTAGAAGAATGAAAGAAGATATTTTAATATATTCAGAATATTATGACATTATTATTATAACGGATGCTAGATTTATAGAAGAAATTGAAATGATAAAAAATAATTTTGAAAAGGTAATAACTATTAAAGTAGAAAAGCCTAATTTAATTTCAAATCTAACAGAAAAACAACAACAACATGCTACAGAAATATCATTAAATCATTATAACGATTATGATTATGTCATTATGAATGATGACTCTTTAGAAAAATTAAAACAAAAAGTATATAACATATTAAATGAGGTGAAAGAATGAATTTAAAAGATTTATACATTAACTTTTTTACAAGTAAAGGACATAAACAAATTCCATCTGCTCCTGTTGTTCCAGAAAATGATCCTACTGTGTTATTTAATACAGCAGGTATGCAACCGCTTATTCCTTATTTATTGGGACAACCACATCCATATGGAACAAGACTATGTGATTATCAAAAATGTGTTCGTACCAATGATTTGGAAGAAATAGGAGATAAAACGCATCATACTTTTTTTGAAATGTTAGGCAACTGGAGTTTAGGTGACTACTTCAAGGAAGAATCCATTTCCTATAGTTTTGAATTTTTGACAAAAGTGTTACAAATTCCAATCGAACGTTTATCTGTCACTGTTTTTGCTGGAAATAAAGACATACCTAGAGATGAAATTTCTGCTTCTATTTGGAAAAAACTTGGAATATCAGAAAATCATATTGCTTATTTAGATGACAATTTTTGGATAGCAGGTGAATCAGGACCTTGTGGAGGAGATACCGAAATTTTTTACTGGAGAAGTCAAGATGCTATTCCAGAAAAATTTGATCCAGAAGATGATAGATGGGTTGAAATATGGAATAACGTTTTTATGGAATATTATAAAGATCCCAATGGAACTGTAACGGTATTACCTAAAAAAAATGTCGATACAGGTATGGGATTAGAAAGAACTGTTGCTATTTTAGAAGGGGTAGATGATAATTATTTAACTTCTATTTGGAAACCTATTATTTCTGTCATTGAAAAAGTATCCAATAAAACCTACAAAGGTAACGAACATAGCATGCGTATTATCGCCGATCATATTAGAACAGCTGTTTTTATTGCAGCAGATCCAACTGGTATTAAGCCTAGCAATACAGATCAAGGATACATTTTAAGAAGACTTATTAGAAGAGCAATCCGTCATGCCAAAAAACTACAAATTGATATTAATAGTAATTGGGAGGAACAAATTGCTTGTGCTGTAATGGATGAATATCAAAATTATTATCCAGAATTGAAAGAAAATAGAGAAGTTGTATTAGAAGTATTAAGAAATGAAAAGATAAAATTTAATCGAACTTTGGAAAAAGGACTAAGAGAATTTGAAAAAATACTATCTCATACAGAACAAAAGATCCCTGCAGAAGAAGCATTTAAATTATATGATACATATGGATTTCCTATTGAGCTTACAGTCGAATTAGCGCAAGAAAAAAACATCCAAGTGGATGTAGAAGGATTTCAAGAAAAATTCAAACATCATCAAGAATTATCTAGAACAGCATCTGCCGGTAAATTTAAAGGTGGTTTAGCTTCTAATGGAGAAATTGAAACCAAATATCATACAGCAACCCATTTATTAAATGCAGCTTTAAAAGAAACGGTTAGTAAAACCGTTCATCAAAAAGGAAGTAATATTACACCAGAAAGAATGCGTTTTGACTTTAGCTGTGATCATAAATTAAGTGAAGAAGAAATTAAAAATACAGAAAATTTAGTAAATAAATGGATAAAAGAAGATTTACCAGTTACAGTAGAAGAAATGAAAAAAGAAGACGCTGTTAAAAGCGGAGCAGAATGTATGTTCATTGAAAAATATCCAGATATTGTAACAGTTTATAAAATAGGAACTGTTTCTAGCGAATTATGTGGTGGCCCACATGTAAAACATACAGGTGTTCTTGGAACTTTCAAAATTATCAAAGAAGAAGCAAGTAGTTCTGGTGTTCGTAGAATTAAAGCAATATTAGAGTAAATATTCATTAATTCCATATTTTTCCTCTACGGTATCAAAAAATAGGTAACAGTGTGGAGGACAATAAGTAAGATATCCAAATAATGTGTAAAGTGCAATAATGAGTACTATGGATGCTTTCTCTACATGAACTATTGGTTGGAAAGATAAAATAAAATAGCTTACAATATTCATAAAAATATCAGTGATAAATAATAATCCAATAGTAATAATCATAGATCTACTAATAAAAAAGTAAATTGGTAAAAATAGTAGAAGATAAAAAAGAATACCAGAGATTATACAAACAATGAGAGAAAATAGATAATTAGAAAATGAAATATGCAAAAATTGCAATAGAAAAAATTCAAAAAAACCGTAAAATAAGAAGCAAGTAGCAATAATCTTCATATGTTCAAAGATACTTTCGTTAACAGGAAAGAAAATAGAGGTAAAAGTATTCGGTACCCATTCATAAAGATTATGAGCTAGAAATGATAATAAAAAGATTACTACAATATTGATTAATTTTAATTTTTTTAAAGTCATTTTAATTCACCATTCATATTATGTGTAAGCTTTAAAAAAATATGTGATAGATTGGAGGGATTACATGGAAAATCAAATCAATCAAACTACCATTAAAGAAATTAGATCTAGTGTAGATATTGTTGATATTATCTCACAGTATATCCCTCTAACCGCCAAAGGAAAAAACTTCTTTGGTGTTTGTCCTTTCCACGCTGATCATTCTCCTAGTATGAGTGTTTCAAGAGAAAAACAGATTTATACATGTTTTTCTTGTGGCGCTAGTGGTAATGTTATCAATTTTGTGATGGATTATGAAAATATTGGTTTCAAAGAGGCTTTAAAAAAAATAGCTGATTATGCTGGTATTCCTATTGATATTGGAAACGTCAAAAAAAGTGTTAATAAAAATCAAAAATTGTATGATATTTTTGAAATTAGTCAAAAAATATATCAAAATAATTTAAACACAGAGGTTGGATTAAAAGCTAAAAATTATTTAAAAGATAGACAAATCAATAATACCATTATAAAAGAATTTGGAATTGGACTATCTTTAAAAGAAAATAAATTATTAACAAATATTTTACAAAAAAAAGGTTATAATGAAAAAGAAATGGTAGATAGTGGGTTAATTGGTAATGGAACAAATGGCCTACATGATATTTATTACAACCGAATTATGTTTCCTTTATATGATTTGAATGGTCAAGTCGTAGGATATAGTGGAAGAATCTATGATTCAAATGATACTGCTAAATATGTAAACACCAAAGAAACAGCTATTTTTAAAAAAGGAGAACTTTTATATAATTACCATAAAGCAAAAGAAGAAGCTAGAAAAATAGGTAAGATTATCGTTATGGAAGGTTTTATGGATGTAATAGCGGCTTATAAAATCGGTATCAAAAATGTAGTAGCAACCATGGGTACTGCCGTTACATCTAATCAAGCAAATCTTTTAAAAAGAATGGCAAAAGAAATTATTCTATGTTTTGATGGTGATGCTGCAGGAGCTAAGGCTACTTACTCTTGTATTGAAGAATTAGCAAAATTAGACGTGACTCCAAAGGTCGTTCGTTTAGAAGAAAACCTAGACCCTGATGAGTATATCAAAAAATATGGTAATCAATTCTTAGATAAAATAGAAAATCCAATTAACATAATGGACTTTAAATTAAATTATTTAAAAAAAGATACCAATCTAAAAGATAATATAGAATATTCTAATTATATTTTGACAGTTCTAAAAGAAGTTCAAAAGATAGATGATGTTATTTTAAAAGAGTTAACTTTACAGAAATTATCAGAAGAAAGTCATTTAGGACTTGACATTTTAAAAGAAAAATTAGAAAATATGAGCGAGTCAAAAAAGCCTGTAGAGATAGAAATAGTAAAACCAGAAGTAGAAAAAAAGGTAACAGCTTCTTTTAAAGCAGAACAATCTCTAATGTATTATTTAATTCAACACAAAGAAGTTGTGACAATTTTTCATAATAGCAAAATTATTTTACAAACAGATCGTTATCGTACTTTAGCTTTTGAAATCATCAATTTGGCAAGGCAAGGAGATATTCAAATAGCTGATTTATTATTAACCTTCTCCGAAAATGAAGAATATAGAAAAACAATTTCTGAATTATTATCGTTACACTTAAAAGATGAATATACAAAAGAAGAAATATTAGGCTATATTTATACAATAAAATTACATAATATAAAAATAGAGAAAAAAAGATTAAAAGAACTAATGCATACTGTACTCGATAAAACAGAAAAAAACGAAATAGCAAAAAAAATAGTAGACTTAACCATGGAAGAACAAGAGATTAAGAAAGAGGGATATTATGGTAAATGAAATTAAAACTTTTGAACAAAGAAAAGAAGAATTAGTCAAAAAAGGAAAAGAATCAGGATTTATTACTTATGAAGAATTAGCTAATGCTTTAAAAGGTTTAGAATTAGATGCAGACTCATTAGATGATTTATACAATACATTTAATGAACATAGTATTGCAATTGTATCGGAAGATGAAGCTGGTTCTACAGATGAAGGAGGGGCAACACCTTTATTATTAGACGATGATACTTTAACAAAAGATTTAACCATTAATGACCCTGTCAGAATGTACCTAAAAGAAATTGGTCAAATTAAATTACTTTCTATGGAAGAAGAATTAGAATTATCTGATCGTATTTTACAAGGCGATGAAGAAGCAAAACGTACTTTAGCAGAAGCTAATTTAAGATTGGTTGTTAGTATCGCTAAAAGATATGTTGGACGTGGTATGCTTTTCTTAGACTTAATTCAAGAAGGAAATATTGGTCTAATGAAGGCAGTTGATAAATTTGATGTTGGAAAAGGATTTAAGTTTTCAACCTATGCAACTTGGTGGATTCGTCAAGCTATTACAAGAGCCATTGCTGATCAAGCTAGGACAATACGTGTTCCTGTTCACATGGTAGAAACCATTAATAAATTAGCACGTATTCAAAGACAATTAACACTAGAATTAAATCGTGAACCAACCGAAGAAGAATTAGCGGAAAAAATGCACACTACAGTTGATAAAATAAGAGATATTTATAAAATCAGTCAAGAACCAGTTAGTTTAGAAACACCAATTGGAGAAGAAGAAGATTCTCACTTAGGCGATTTTATTAAAGATGAAAGAAATGTTTCACCAGAAGAATATGCTACAAATGAAATGCTAAAGGATGAAATATCTAAGGTTTTACTTACTCTAACAGAAAGAGAAGAAAAAGTAATTCGTTTACGTTTTGGATTAGAAGATGGAAAATCTAGAACACTAGAAGAAGTAGGACAGTTATTTGGTGTAACACGTGAAAGAATTCGTCAAATAGAAGCTAAAGCTCTTCGAAAACTACGACATCCAAGTCGTTCTCGCAAATTAAAAGATTATATGGGAGAATAATGCTAGGTACTAGATTAAAAACAATTGCCTCCTTTATTGATTCCGAAGATGAAGTAATTGATGTTGGATGTGATCATGCACTTTTAGATATTTATCTTACTCTGTACAATCACAATAAATGTCTTGCTACAGATATTAGCGAAGGTGCTTTAAAGCAGGCAAAATCGAATATTTATCATTATGGACTTACTGGTCAAATCAAAGTTCAAGTAGGAAATGGTTTACAAAATATTCAAAATTTAAAAGACAAAGTAATTGTAATAGCCGGTATGGGAACGGAAACAATTTTAGAAATTTTAAATGATGATCGCATTTATGAGGCAAAATGCATTGTTATTTCCACTCATACAGAACTTAGATTGCTTCGCAGAAAAATGGTTCAAAAGGGCTTTAAAATAGTAGAAGAAAAAGTAGCACTAGAAAATTACAAATTTTATGTAGTAATTAAATTTGTAAAGGGAAGAAAAAGATATACCGCTAGAGAATGCTATTTGGGACCTATTTTAAAAGATGACCCCAGTTATGAAGTAATGCGCTATTATGAATCTTTATATTATGAAAATATTAATATATTAAAAAAAATACCCGATCGATACATTCAAAAAAGAAAACCTTTTTTGAAAAATAGGGATTGGATACTTGAAATTATAGGAAAAAAGTTGGGCCCACATCATTGGAAGTAGTAATTACTTCTTTTTTTTCTTCTACATTATTTTTTTCATTTTCTTTTTTAGGTGTATCTACCTTTTTAAATTCATTCATTACTTGAAACATTGTTTTAGCATTTTTTATAACAGGATTGATTTGTTTTACAAGTGGAATTGCTTGATTAGCAAAATTTACTACTTTTCCGGTACCAGATAATATAGAAGAAAAAGTAATGCCTTTGCCTCCTAACAATCGTGAAAATAAGCCTGTACTAGGTTGTGCTGCAGTAGCATAGGGAACAAAATAAGGATTATAGTAATTCATATATACTCCTTTCTAAAATATTATATGAACTTTACAAAAAATGTTTTACAAAATACAAAATTATGTTATAATTTTATTAGTATAAAAGAATAGGGAGATTAGGCGGTGTCTTATATATGCAAAAACCAGTATATTTATTGCCATTTATTTTTGTGTATAAAATTGTGTTTGCAATCTTAAAATTGCCTTTTTTGTGGGTACGTTATTTTGCATTAGGATCTTTTTATGTAATTAATAAAATGGTTCGTCTAGTAGAAATTAACTTAAAAGGTTTTATTTGGATATGTTATTTCTTATATGATGCTTGTAAACATTTTATAAAAGGTATTTTATTTTGTGGCAAAGCACTCATGAATTTATTTGGTAAATCTGAAAAACAACCAGAAATTTCTGCAAAACCTATAGTTCAACCAAAAGCAGAAGAGCCTAAAAAAGATCAGACACTTCATTTTGATTTAAAAGAAGAACCAAAAATAGAAGAAAAATTAGTGGCAAGTATAGAACCTGAACAATCAAGTGAACCAAAAGAGGAAATAGTAGAAAAGGTAACAGAAAAAGAATTAAAAAAATTAGAAAAACAGAAATTAAAAGTTCAAAGAAAAATTGTTAAAGAACAAGAAAAACAAGCTAAGTTAGCACTTGATGAAGAAAAATTTAAAAGAAAAGAAGAAGCTAGAATTTTAAAAGCAGAAAAGAGTAAAGAAAAGAAGCAAAAAGAAAATGATAGCTATATTAATAGTGATGTTGATATTTCAGGACCAAAATTATCAACAAAATTGAAAAAGATAGGCGCTATATTCTTAGGAATTCCTGCAGCAATTAAGAACAAAATTGTTAATAATGACTTTGCAAAACATAGCAGAAATCAAAAAATGATGCAAAAAGAAGCTCTATTAATTAATTTTGAAGGGGAAGATGCTGAAAAAAGTGATGTTAAACTATTATATGAATATGTAGCTAAAAATAAAGAAGGACAAGTTGTAAAAGGGTATTTTGAAGCCTTCTCAAAAGTAGAAGTACATTCTTACTTATTAAGTGAAGGTTTTGAAGTATATAGTATTCGTACCAATAAATGGATTCAGTTATTACATCAAAATCGTGCTACAAACCATACCAAGATCAAGACAAAAGATTTAATTTTCTTTTTAACTCAGTTATCTACTTATTTAAAAGCTGGTATTACTTTAGTAGAATCATTAAAGATTTTAGCAAAACAATTTAAACAAAAAAGTTATAAAAAAATATTTGAGAGCATTGTATATGACTTAACAACTGGTGATAACTTAAGTGATGCTTTATTAAAACAAAATGTTGCATTTCCAAGGCTTTTAATCAACATGGTTAAAACAGCTGAAATGACTGGTGAATTACCAGAAGTATTAGATGATATGGCTGAGTATTATACAGAAACAGAAAGAACTAGAAAACAAATGATTACAGCTTTGATGTACCCATCTATTGTATTCATTTTTGCAGCGGGTGTTATTACGTTTATTATGATGTTTGTAATACCACAATTTGTGGAAATCTATGAAACTATGGATGCTTCTCAAATACCAGGATTTACTTTAGCTGTTATTGCAGTAAGTGAATTTATTCAAAATTATATTATATGGGTTCTAATTGGTATTATCATTTTTATTCTATTATTTATGTATTTATATAAAAATGTGAAAGTATTTAGAACTATTTGTCAATGGATTTTAATGCATATTCCTGTCATTGGAACAACAGTTATTTATAATGAAGTAACAATGTTCACTAAGACGTTCTCTTCTTTATTATCACATAATGTATTTATTACAGATAGTATGGAAGTATTAAATAAAATTACCAATAATGAAATTTATAAAATGTTAATTTTAGATACGATTACTAATTTAGCAAAAGGTGAAAAAATATCAAAAGCTTTTGAAGGGCATTGGGCTTTTCCGCTACCAGCTTATGAAATGTTAGTAACAGGAGAAAAAACGGGTGAATTGGCTGAAATGATGGGAAAGGTTGCTACTTATTATCAAGATTTGCATAAAGAATCAGTAACAAGAATAAAGACTTTTATAGAACCAATATTAACAGTTTTCCTAACTGCAGTAGTAGGTATAATTATTTTAGCTGTAATTATTCCAATGTTTAGTATGTATGGTTCTATCCAAAGTTATGGATAAGAGGTGAGTTTATGGAATTATATTATATGAGTATGTGTTTCATTTTTGGAATTGTACTAGGTTCTTTCTATAATGTAGTAGGGTACCGAGTTCCAAAACATCAATCATTAATTTATCCATCTTCACATTGTACCACTTGTAATCATAAACTAGGGGATAGTGAATTAGTCCCTGTTTTTTCTTATCTATTTCAAAAAGGTAAATGCAAACATTGTGGGGCAAAAATTTCACTATTCTATCCTTTATTTGAATTAACAACAGGAATTTTATTTGCTTTATCTTATTATGTTTATGGATTTGGAATACCTTTCTTCATTTCCATTGTATTTATTTCTATGCTGTTAATTGTTATTATTAGTGATTACCAAATGATGATTATACCAGATGAAGTTTTAATATCTTCCAGTATTATTCTATTGATATTAAAATTTTTATCGGGTGGAGGAATCACTGTTCTTCATTCTTTGATTGATGGTGTTCTTTCGTTTTCTATCATGTTTTTGTTAAAAAAATTAGGTGATTTTTTATTTAAAAAAGAGTCAATGGGTGGAGGAGATATCAAACTTCTATTTACCTTTGGATTAGTCTTTGGATGGCAGATGAGCATCGTTTCCATTTTTATGGCCTCTTTTATAGCTTTACCATTTGCGATTTACTATACTATGAAGTATAAAAATCAAAAATATGTAGAAGATGATGAAATACCAGAAAATAGTATTCCATTTGGACCATTTTTAGCAGTGTCTGCTATTTTGATAACGTTAACTCAGATGGACATATCTATGCTTTTACAGATGTTTATGTAGAATATTGAAAAAATATTCTTTTTTCTTTTCTTCTTTTTTGATATACTATTTAAGGTAGGTGATCATGTTGAAAAAATTAGGTAATATATTATTTATAGATAGATTTCCAAAAATTGATTTGCATGGTCTAACCAGTGATATAGCAGCAGTAGAAGTAAATGATTTTATTTTAGAACAATTAAAATTAAAAAACGAAATTGTTGTGATTATTCATGGGAAAGGAAATGGCATTTTGAAAAATCGAGTTCATACGATTTTAAAATCAAATAAAAATGTCTTAGATTTTTGCCTTTATTACAACAACAATGGTTGTACAATTGTTCGCTTGAAAATTTGACAAATTCCTTATTTTATGGTATTATTTAAGCACAACAAAGAAATTTGGCATCCAATGAAAAAAGATAATCAGATAAATTTGACAAATTAAAAGAACTATGTTATCATAGCGTGCGTAAATTCAAAGGGGGGTTATTTATGTATAACGATAACACAAATTTTTCAATTAAAAATGTCATCATTCAATTTTTATTTATTGCTTTATTTGTTTTCATTATGATATGGTTATTTCCATTAAAAAGTGATTTAAAGAAAGCAGTAGAAAGTTGTACGGGTGACGTATGTACTGATAGTGATTCAGTACTATATGACAGCATTTTTAATACAAATGTATTAATGATGAAAGATTCTGCAAAGAGTTATTTTACAACACCAAGATTACCTCAAAAAATAGGGGATAAAGTAAAACTAACATTAGGACAAATGTTAGATATGAAAATTATTTTACCATTTGTTGATAAAAATGGTGATACTTGTAGTTTGACAGATTCTTATGTAGAAATCACAAAATATGAAGATGAATACATCATGAAAGTTAATCTAAAATGTGGTGAACAAGAAAACTATTTATTAGTGTACATGGGTTGCTATGATTATTGTTCAACTACAGTTTGTGAAAAAAATCAATCAGATGTTAAAAATCCTATTATTTATAGTCCAAGTACAAATCAACCAGTTATTAACAACAATGTTACAAATAACATAACAAACAATAACACAAACAACAATACTACAAACAATAATACTAATAATAACACAAATAATAATACAAACAATAATACGAAACCAGAACCAACACCAAATCCAACTCCAGATGTAAAAAAAGAATATTTATATGAATATGTGAAAAAAACAGATGGATATTATAAATATAGTGATTGGTCAGAATGGCAAACTACTGAAGTAAAAGCAGATGCTAATACGGCAGTAAAAACAAAAACAGTATTACAAAAAAAATTAGTTGGTTATAATGTAACAACAACTACAGATAAATCGCAACCAATTTATGGTACAAAAGAAATTACAATTGGAACACAAGAAAAAACAGTATGTAAAAAATATGATTATGTTAAAACTGGTGAGTATTCATATGGTGAATATCAATATCAAAAGACAGTATATTTAACTTATACACCAACTGATACTGCTACAACTAAATATGTAAAAGTAAAGGGAACGCCTTATGTATGTGAAGGTAATTGTGAGGCTGGAACTGTAACATCATATAAAGTTTATGTAAGAACAGCAACTCCTGTAACAAAATATGAATGTGTAGAAACTGGTATTGAAAAACAACCACTTACTACAACTGTGCAAGTAATTACAGGATATAAAACAACACAAACAAAAGAACCAGTATATGAAACAAAATCAGTAAAATATTATAGTTACATGACTAGAACATGGGTAGAAGGTACAGAAGATAAAAAATGGAGTGTTAAAAATGATACAACATTATTATCATCAGGTTATTCTTATACTGGGAACTATAAAGAAATTACAAAATAATTTAAACAAAATTTAGAGATAAAGATTAGAGAGGGTGGTACCTATGGCATCAAAAAATAAAACATATATTCAAAAAGCGTTAGATACATTGTTTAAACCTTATGAGGATGCTTTATCAAATTTTCGCAATTTTGATGCATCTGACATAGAAGATTTAAGAAAAAAAGTAAATGCAGCTATTTTGAATAATGAATCAGAGTATAAGACTCAAGTAGAAGAGCGTTTACAGACACTTGCTGATAAAATTGCTTCAAAAGAAGCAAAAGAAGAAGCTAAATTAGAAAAAGATTATCAGAAAAACTTTGAAGATACAGAAGTTAGTATCTATAAGCTTCTTACAGGAAAAATCAAACTAAACAAAGAACCAGCCGATAAAGCCTTTAGAAATGGTAAAGTAAAAGGACTTGCTGTAGGCCTTGCTACAGTAGCTGCTGTTAGCACAATTTCTGTCTCATTAGTTTCATGTGGTAATCAAATGTCAGAAGAACCAACAGTAGCAGTAGAAACTACTGAGCAAACAGTGTTACCAACAGAGGAAGCGGCTTTAGAAGTTGAAACAATTGATGAAAAAGAACAAGAAGCAATTGCATCTTTAAATGAGTTTTCTTCTATTATTTCTGAAAATACATCAAATTCTATGAATTCTATGTTAGCTAATGGTGTTAGAATGGTCGACTTTGAAAATTTAACAGAAGACCAACAAAAAGATTTAATTGCTGGTATGGGATTGCAATACTATTTAGTTGCAAATATTGATGACATAACAACATTAGAATATGCAAATTTTATGCAAGAACAACCAGAAGCTGTTGTTGATAATGATGATTTATTGTACAATTTTAGAGTCATGAATGAGCTACTACGTGATCAAATAGAAGTATGTACTTCAGATAATAAAATAGATTTTTCAAATATTTATCAAAACGAATTAGACGCTAAATTATTAAACGACGCTGTTGATATTCTAGCACGTTTCAATACAGCTTCTACTAAAAAGGAACAAAAAGAAATATCAAAAGAATTTTATTCATATGTTTATAATCTTGTAAATAATACAAACCAATTACAATATAGTAATTCAGCTCTAGCAACTTTTATTAATTCTGAATTTGCAGCTTGGAAGACTTTGACGAAAAGTTCTGGATATGGCTATGGTTATTATCCAGATAATGAGTTAGAAGCAGAGCTTTTAACTGTTATTAGTAAATGTGGTATGAGTAATGGTGAAAAAGCAAATGTTAACATAGCTGATGAAACAAAAATGACTTTGGAAAGCATTAATATTACTCGTGTGTCTAGTACATTAAAGTCAAGAAAAGAAAATATTCCAACTTTAGTAGCAACTGAAATGCTATATTATTCAGAAGATGCTTCTTATGGCAACTTAAAACAATCAATTATAGAAAAAATAGATTTATCAAAATATCATAAGTTAGAAAGTTATGAAGATAAAAAAACATCTAAGATTTTGGCAACTAAACCTCAAACTCATGCAAATGATAGTAAAGTTTCAAATGGACACGGTGGAACTATTGCTAATAGTCAATTTCAAGAATATGGTATTAATCCAAGTAATCCAAATGCTAAGCAACAATTAGAAGAAAAAGTTCAAGAAAGTTATAAAGAAACAATAGTAAATAAAAATTCTAATGGTGATGTTATTGATAGTTCTCAGGCTGAAGCTTGGGCAAAACAAGGCGCAATTGATGCAAATAATGGAACTAGAAATAGTAATGTACCATCTATTTATCAAGACGCATACAGTAGTGGATGGAATGCTGCAAATTCTTCAAAACAAGAAGCTGATAAAAATACAACATCTTCTACAACTTATGAAGAAGTAAAAAATGGTTCTACTACAGAAACTATTACTGATGAAACATATGAAGGATTTAAGGAAACAGCTCCTACACCAAGCCCAGATACAACAATTCCAGAACCTTCTGTACCAGATTCATCCAATTCAAATGATAATATTGAATCTAATACAACTTTTGTTCCAGTTACTAATGGAGAAACAACTGAAACAGTAATAGAAGAAACAACAACAGGATTTGCTGATACAGCAAATGCTGCAAGAGAAATTCAAGTTGGAACTTTAACTAGAGAAGACAAAATTCAAACATATAAAGATATTAAAGATTTGATTCAAATGATTAGTGATAGCTTTGATGACACTTTAAATATCTATGATGAAATGGAAAATCATATGTCAAAATAATGTAGAACTCTACATTATTTTTTCTAGTCATTTGACTTTAACTATAAAATAATGTATAATTTTAAATAGATATAATAGCATAAAAGGGGGCATCCTATGAAAGATGTTTATTTATTTGAATATGTAAATGAAAATGAATTTCATAAGTTGGAACGATCATTAAAAAAATATAATATGTTAGCATACAAAAAATTATGTTTTGAGTATTATCCAAAAATGAAAGAAGGAACTTTTTTAGGAAAACAAGTAGCAACAAATGAAGAAAGTAATACCATTTCTTATGAATTAAAGCTTCCCACTGATGCTATGTTTGCTAAAGTACATGGAGATATTATTGTAAAATACGTTGTATATCAAAACGAAAAAATGATTATGCTTGATACAATTGAACCACAAGAAATTTTAACGGAAGGTCATCAGTCAGAACTAGAAACTTATAAAGGGGTTATGGTTTCTAAAGAACATTCCGATAAAGATATCTTTAAAATAAATTTATTAAACATGTTACAAAAATAATACATTGTATTATTTTTTTCATATTAGGAGGAAATTTTATGGAATTAATTAGACTAGAATATCAGATAGGAAAAGAAAATATAACCAAAATTAAAAACACTAGTGTATTAGTAATAGGTCTTGGAGGAGTAGGAGGATATGCCGTTGAAAGCTTAATCAGAAGTGGGATTGAAAATATTATATTAGTGGATGCTGACATTATTGAAAAAAGTAATATAAATCGCCAGATTATTGCTCTTCAATCTACTATCGGTATGAAAAAAGTAGATGCTTTTGAAAATAGAATATTAGATATTAATCCTAATGTTAAAGTCAAAAAAATATCAGAGTTTATTACAAAAGAGAATTTGCATATTTTATTTGAAACGAAAATTGATTTTGTTATAGATGCTTGTGATACCATTTCCACTAAAATAGCGCTTATAGAGTATTGCAATAAAAATAATATTTCAATCATCAGTTGTATGGGTATGGGAAGAAAATTAGATCCTTCTAAAATAAGCGTTATGGATATTCAAAAAACCTCTTATGATCCAATTGCAAAAATAATAAGAAAAGCTATGCGAGATAAAAAAATTACATCAAAAATTCCAGTAGTATCTAGTACCGAAAAACCACTACAAGACCATAGTGGTACAATTTCTTCTAACTCATTTGTACCAGCTGTAGCAGGATTAACATGTACTAGTTATGTAATAAAAAAAATTATAGGAGGATAACGTGCCAGAATTACCAGAAGTAGAAAATGTTAGAAGAGTACTAATTTCTAAATTAAAAAATAAAAAAATTACATCAGTAGATGTCATTTATCCTAGTATTATTGCCTATCCATCTCCAGAAAAATTTTGTCAAGAACTAAAAGGAGAAATGATTCATGATATTAGCAGAAGAGGAAAATGGCTTATTTTTGAGTTAGACCATTATGAACTATTAAGTCATCTTAGAATGGAAGGTAAATATCATTTTAAAAACAAAAAAGACCTGTTAGAAAAACATGAACATGTTAATTTTATTTTAGAGGATACCATTAGTTTAAGATATTGTGATACGAGAAAATTTGGAAGAATGTATTTATATAAAAAAGAAGAAGCAAATGATAAAAAGCCCCTTAATGAATTGGGCCTTGAACCATGGGATAAAAAATTAACAATCGAATATTTAACTGAAAAGTATAAGAACAAAAATATTCCTATCAAAACCGTTTTACTGGATCAAAGTATTATCACAGGAATTGGAAATATATATGCTGATGAAATTCTATTTTTAAGTAAAATTAATCCATTAAAAAAGGCTAGTTTACTAAATAAAAAAGAACTAAATAGTATTATAGAACAAACTAAAAAAACATTAGAAATGGCTATTATATATGGAGGGACAACCATTCGCTCTTATGAGTCTAGTGAAGGTGTTCATGGAAATTTCCAAAATAATTTATTGGTTCATAATCGTTCTAATGAAAAGTGCAAAAATTGTAATAGTGAGATTCTTAAAATAAAAGTAAATGGTAGAGGAACCTATTATTGCCCTAAATGTCAAAAATAAAGCAATGAATGCTTTATTTTTTTAAAATATTTTGAAATGGAACATTTTTAATCATGAAATATTTAGCAGAATTACATACTAATTCTAAATCACCTATATATTCATACGCTTTAGCGTGAAATCCTAATTTAAATTGATTTAAGCCATTGAATTTATTATTTTTTTCTAAAGGATTTGTGATTCCGCCTAAATTAAATTTTTTAAATCCCTGATTAGAATACATTTCAATCATTTTCCAAATTAATAAATGTTTAGAATTTAAAGATTTGAATTTTGGGTCATATCCATCCATAAATAAGAAAATTTCATCTCTATTTTTAATAACTAGAGCAGATGAAGTGATAATGCCATCTGGATATTTTTTTAATAATTTTGTTGCTTCAATTAACTCTTTTTTGCATTTATCATAAGCTTTATCTGCTTCCATTTTCAAACTAATATTTTTGTTGTTTAAAACTTGTTCATTATAATAATTTATCATTTTTTCTCTTTGTTGTAATTCCGTATTTTTATTTTTTAAAAATTCTTCTGTATTTAACTTTGTGTAATAAAAATCAATTTGGTTATTTCTTGAAAAATATTGATAACAATCTTTAAAATAATCCAAATTTCTAGGATATTTCTTTTTTGTTAAAGCATATAGATGTTCCAAGTTAGTACCTTTAAAAATTTGAATGCCATTTTTAGATGCACTTCTAATTTTAGTTCTAAATTCTTTATTAAGGTCTTTAAACAACAGATAATATGGTTTATCTAAATCAACAATAGCTTCAAATTTTGGTTTTATTTCTTCAAAATCATTAGAATATTTAATAGGTTTATAACCCAAGGAAATTAGTTTATTTTCTATTTTTTCATAATATTCATTTTTCGTTATAATATTGTATTTTTTATCATAAATAGTTTTTATGATAAGTGGATTTATTTTAATTGCTACAATTCCTAATTGATTTAAATATTTTTTTAAAAGTTTTGTAAAAATTTCTAATAAATTATCATCTTTATAATCAATTAGAAAACCTCTTGGAGCATAAGCATATTTTACTCTTTTTATATTTTGAATTAGAACAATACTAGCTCCTAATATATGTTCATTTTCATCTACTATTCCTAAAATAACAGAATCAAAATTTTGATGATTCATTACAAAGCTGTACTCTGTAGTTTGATAAACAGAATAAATAGGAAATTTTTCTTTAAAATTATTAAATTCAGTATTTGTTAATTGTTTAATGTGCATAAAATCACCATTAAGAGTATATCATATATCACTTAAATAATCAAAAGGGATAGAAAAATACTTGAATTTTTGATAAAATAAAATAGAGGTAGATAATATGAATATAATTGAAATTATTATAAAGAAAAAAAACAATAAAAAATTAACACAGGAAGAAATAAATTATGTAGTAGAAAACTATGTAAATGGTGTTATTGCTGATTATCAAATGAGTGCACTTTTAATGGCTATGACATTAAATGGTTTAGATGAAGATGAAATCTATTATTTAACCAAAGCAATGATAGAATCAGGGGATATTATTGACTTGAGTCAAGTAAATGGTATAACCGTTGATAAACATTCAACTGGTGGAGTAGGAGATAAGACCACTATTGCTTTGGTTCCTATTTTAGCTTCTTTGGGATTTAAAGTGGCTAAAATGAGTGGTAGGGGTCTTGGACACACTGGAGGTACTATTGATAAATTAGAATCTATTAAAGGATATCAAGTAAATAGAAGTGAAGAACAATTTATAGAACAGGTAAATAAAATTGGAGTGAGTGTAATTAGTCAAACAAGTGAAGTTGCTATAGCAGATAAAAAAATTTATGCTTTGAGAGATGTCACTGGTTTAGCAGAGTCCATTCCACTTATTGCTAGTAGTATTATGAGTAAAAAAATTGCAAGTTCTGCTTCTATGATTGTAATTGATGTAAAAGTTGGGAATGGCGCACTAATGAAAAATGTAGAAGATGCCACAACTTTAGCTAATATTATGATTCAAATTGGAAAAAAATTTGATCGAAAAGTAGTATGCTTATTGACGAATATGGAACAACCTTTAGGATATGCTATTGGAAATGGATTAGAAGTAGAAGAATGCATTCAATTATTACAAGGAAAAGGACCAGATGACTTAAGAGAATTGGTAATTGAATTGGCTTCTATTTATTTAGAAGAATTAGATACTATAGCAAAAGAAACAGCACGTGAAAAAGTACAAGAGGTTATTTCAAGTGGAAAAGCTTATCAAAAATTTATTGATTGGATTACTTATCAAAATGGAGATATTAATCAAATTGATATTTCTAAAAAAATTGTTTCTGTTAAAAGTACTAAGAGTGGTATTTTAACAAAAATAGATGCCTATGAACTTGGTAATCTAGCTAAGTTACTTGGAGCCGGAAGAACAAAAAAAGAAGATCAAATTGATTATTCTGTTGGATTTGTTTTAAATAAAAAGGTGGGAGATATGGTTTTAGAAGGAGAAGAAATTGTAAAGGTTTATTTAAATAAAGCAGATATTAGTCTAAAACAAGTTATGAATTGCTTTGAAATAAATGATGTTTTATTAGAAAAGCAACCACTTATTATAAAAGAAATAAAGTAAAAAGTTTTATCTTTCAATTAATGTCAAGTTATGTCAAAAGTGTTGATTTCAATATATAGAATAGGATAAAATCAAAATAGGGAGAGTGATTTTATGATATATCCATCTATTGATAAATTACTAAGTAAAGTTGGCTCAAAATTTTTATTAGTAAATCTAGTAGCAAAAAGAGTAAAAGAAATGGAAAAAGAAAATAATTATCAAATGAAAGAATCAAAATACGTATCTAAAAAAAATATTGGTAGAGCTTTAGAAGAAGTATCAAATGATTTAATTCATATAAAAGAAAATTAGTTAAAAAATTATTTAAAAAAGTGTAAAATAGTACTAAAAAAAGGTACTATTTTATTTTGATAATAGATTGTGATTTTTAAAAAAGTATTATATAATGAGAACAGAATAGGTGATAGAATGAAAAAAGGATTTACGTTAGTAGAATTATTAGCTGTAATAGCGATCGTAGCAGTACTG
>URZL01000014.1 GCA_900552335.1 uncultured Mycoplasmatota bacterium
TAAAACATCTAGCATGTCCTACATGTAATCCTGCTCCTGATGGATATGGAAACTCCACTAACATATAATATTTTTTCTTATTTTTATCTTCTGTTACTTTAAAAGTTTCCTCTTTTTCCCATTTATTTTGCCACTTTTTTTCTATTTCTTTAAAATTATACATAATATTCCTCCTTAACAAAAAATTCTCTATTGTTATAGGGACGAATTACTCGTGGTACCACCCTACTTCATAGAGAACTATCTTATTGCTTTAACGCAGCGAACGGTATATCATTTCCTATATACAACTCCAAAGCAAGTTCATAACCTTTTTATCAAACATTTGCACCAACCATGTTTTCTCTAACATAAAAAATATTACTACTACTCTTTTTCTTCGTTTTTGAAACTATAATTCATTATAGTATATATTTTTTTAAAATTCAAGTTCTTTTCAAAAGTTTATTGATTACTCTTGTTTTTTTTGCTATAATTTTTTTGAGGCCGGTTTAGTTTAATGGCAAAACAAATCACTCGTAATGATTAGCTATAAGTTCGATTCTTATAACCGGCACCAGTAAGCAATCTGTCCAAACTTTTAAAGTTTAGGACTTAAATATATAAGTATCAATTTCAAATAAGAAGTTGGTACTTTTTAATTGTTTAAGTAAAGGAGGACAGATAAAATGGTAACTATTGCAAAGAAAGAATTAAAAATTGATAACGAATTAAAGAACAAAATAGAATTTACATGTAGTTTTTGTAATACTACTCCTACTATTATCAATGGTAATATAAGGAAAGCTAATAAGACAAATTTAAACTACATAGAACCCCATAGAATTATTATTAAAGGTGTTACATTTTTAGTCTTTAATTATTCTAATGAAATCTTTATTGAGAATTTATCTAATAGAATTAAATTATCTGATTTAGAAACCTTTATTAAACAATTAAACTAAATATAAATATTTGTACCAACTTCCTTTAAAATTGTCTTAAAATAGGCAAAAAATGGTAAAGTATATTATTACTATCAATGTAATGTTTGTAAAATAACAATTAAAGAAATTAAAATAGAAGATGCAGTTAAAACATTACTTGCTGATATTTTAGAATATGATAATGTTGTTAATGAGTTCTTTTTACCAGTATTAAAATCTAAAATAGATAATCCAAAAGAAGAATTAAGTAAAGAACTAAAAAAATTAAATAATAAAGCAGATGAATTACAAAATAAATCTAACGAGATTAATGATATTATTGATAATCTAAAACCTACATTAATGAATAAAAATAACTACCCTATTTCTAATGAGGATGTAGATAAGATTAAAAAATATATAGAACAAACTAATAATACTACTTCTAATTTGAGAGATGCAAATGATATAAATATAGTCTTAAAAAAATATAAAGATGATTTAAGAGAACATTCAAATGCAGTTAGAAACTTGAAAAAGAAAATTAAAACTCGTGATGATAGAATTGAAGAATTAGAATATGATTTGAATGATGCCAATGAAACTATTGACGAATTAGAAGATAAAGTATCAGAATTAGAAAAAATAGTTGACTACTTTAAAACATTATGGAAAAAGTTTATAGAATTTTTACAAAACAAATTCTTCTCTAATGATAAATATAATGTTGTCATAAATGATTTATATGATGAAAATATACTTGATGAAAATGACATTGAGATGATCCAAAATAACAAAAATAATGATAAAAATGATGATTTTGAACGATAATTTATAAAAAGTGAAAAAAGTATGATAAAATAATAAGTAATTACAAGGGAGATTTAATTATGAATGTAAATGAAATTTTATCAGCAATGACAAAAGAACAAATAAAAGATTATAAAGATAGTTCAATTGAAATGCAAACATTTGCAGGACAAAGTCTAGATGATATAGTTATAAAATTGGAACAATTAAGAAGACAAGGAAAGCTAAACTATTATGCAAATTGGAATGGTATTAAGTTATATTCATTAGATGTAACTATGGATAGTGCTTTTAAGGAATGTTTAAATTGTTCTAGGAAGACATGGCTTAAAAGAGAAAAAAGATGGTTTGAAGATGATGAAGCAAGTATTAAAAAATGGGAAAAAGAGGCACAAGAAAAATTGCCAACTTGGATAGAAGAAGGAAAAAAATATATCCATCCTGAAAAATTTGAAATTTGGAAAAAAAATTGTATTTCTTCAGCAAATGGCGATTATTATGGATTAGAAGTGGAAAAAGCATTAGAAATAATGGCAATGCTAGAAGATAAAGTTGAATTACCAAAGATAAAACAAAAAATAAAAGATGATGGACATAGTGGAATGACTTATTCTAGTACAATGAATTTAGTTTTATTCTATGCAAAACGAGGTCCTGCTTTATATAATTTTATGAATAAAAATAGAATGTCAAAAATAGATAAAAAATATGTTTCTAAAATAAAAGAACTTAATAAAAAACTAAATATGGGTTATAAATATTCAGAAGCAATGGAAGAGTTAAAAGATCATAAAATTATGGATATTTCAATATCTTTAGATTTAACAAATTATGATGAATATACTAAATATAAAGAAGATTATTACAAAGGAACTATTTTAATTAATGAGGATTTAACATTTGAAGGTGTTATAAATGATGAAAAATATATAACTGGTAAAATGTTAGGTAATGATGGAATAACATTTGCTGATTTTTGCAATTATACAAAGGCATCTCACTATTGTGGAATTAGGCGCAATGATAAATTAATTGGAAGACATGAAATTTATTCTGTTTCTAGTGGTGTTACTGATAAAGGTGGTGTCATTATAAAATTAGCAGATTCAACAAAAAATTTTGTTGATGAAATTGATTTAGAAACTAAAATAAAACAATTAAAAAAATATTTTGATGATGATGTTAAAGATATGTGTATATGGTTTAGTACAAACATCGATTCAGAAACACAAAGAACATTTATGATATTAAGAAATGAATTAAATGAAAGATTAGTTAATGTTCTATCTAATCAAATTAATCATGATAAATTATTAGAAGAACAACAAATAAAAAATGAAAAAATAAAACAATTGAGATTACAAAGAAAATTAGAAAAAAGTAAACAAAATGGTAAATAAGTATTTAATTATTCATCAGATTAGTTTATAATTATATTAAGAAATTGATATAAATATTATATTAATTACTTACTTTAGCGAAAAAAGTTTGAAATAACTTTCTTACTCGCACCAGATTGATTGATACTCAAAATTTTCGAGATAATATAAAAACTACTTTCAAATCGGAAGTAGTTTTATTTTACTAATTTAATAATGCCTTAATTTTTTATTATATTTATTTAACTATTTTCTTTAAAGCCTTAATTTTATCATTTAGAGTTTCTATTGCTTGATCTATATATATTCCATTCTCTAAATTAATATCTAAGTAAGACAATGCTTCAGAAACAGAAACACTATTTCCGGCAGATAAAAATCTCTTATATTTTTCCACTATTCCGTCTTCTTTTTCTAAAATACGATAAGCGATATTATTAGCAATAGCCATACCAATACTATATTGATATAAATAATAAGAATCTTGCATTATAAAATGAGGTATTTTACTCCAGCCATATTTTAAATTATCATCATAGCTAAATGTCATGCCATTATATTTCTTGCTTAACTCCATATATAGTTCATTTAAGTTGTCTGCTGTTAAATTTCCTTCTTTGCCTAATTTATGAATCACAGTGTGTTCAAACTCTGTTAACATTACTTGTCCAAACAATGAATTTCCAATTCCATTAATAATGTTATTCATAATATAAATTTTTTCTTGCTCATTATCGCAACATTGAATCATATATTCATTAACAAGTATTTCATTCACTTTAGAAGCAATTTCTGTTAGAAAATAGCTAAACTCAAAATTTTGAAAGGCATTGTTTGTTTTTGAATAATAAACATGAAGCGCATGTCCAATTTCATGAGCCAATGTTCGAGCTGATGAAACAGATGCATTGTAATTAATTAGTACATAAGGAACACCTACATAAGAAATACAGGTAAATGACATGGTTCTTTTATTTTCTTTGGGATAAACATCTACCCAACCTTCTTGAAACATTTGGTCAATCACTTTTATATAATCTTCTCCTAAAAGAGATAAACTATTTTTGATGATAGATAAAGTTTCTTTTAAAGAATATTCTATTTTCGGAATATCACAAAGAGAAACATTAGTATCATAAACATGGTATTCTTCTAATCCAGATATTTTCTTTTTAAAATCTACGTAATCATGCATTATGTTCAAATGGTCGTTAATTTTTTTGATTAATACATCTACAATATCATCTGGTAATTCTAATTCAAACAATTTCTTAGATAATAATGTAGGGTATTTTTCTTTTTGAGCTAATGTAATATCATTTTTTAACTTTTTCAAATAAATATCAGTGAGTTTTTGATTACAACTTTGATATGCTTTGGTGTAAGTATCAAATACTAGTTTTCGATTAGATTGTCTAGAATTGATAATTAAGTCATTATATGTATTACGATTAAGGATTTTATTTTCCCCATCTATATTAACGTTTTCAAAAGAAACATCCGATTGAAACATATCTTGGTATTCTTGCTTTAATTTACTTTCTATTAAATCATGATTTGCTTGAGCTTCTTCATTTAAGGAAATATGTTGATTTCTTCTCAAGATAGAAGAAAAATATCTAACATAATCCTTAAACTGATTTTCATTTAAATACTCTAATACCACTTTATTATTTTGAATTATTTTATTTTCGAAAATGGCATTTACTTTTTGTATTTCACTATATAAAGATAAAGCATCTTCTAATTTCTTTTTATAATCTTTTAATGTAGAATTTACATCTAAATGTCTTTTTGCATAACAGTACAATTTTTCTACTAATTCATCACATTCTAATTTTAGTAAAATAAAATGGAACAAACTGTCACTAGTATTTAAACAATCATCTAACAAATGATTTAAATTATCTATTTTATTTTTTAAATTTTCAAAATCTTCATTCCAATCTTTATCACTTGCATAAAGATGTGTAAAATCCCACTCTACTTTCATTTTAAACCTTCTTTCACTTTTTTCTTATTACTATTATATCATATTCCCAAAAATCAAGACACAAAAAAACCGATAAATCGGTTTAATATACAAATGGTGGGCCTGAATGGACTTGAACCATCGACCTCACGCTTATCAGGCGTGCGCTCTAACCAGCTGAGCTACAAGCCCATTTGCTAAATGACTATTAAAGTATATCGTATTTTAATAAATATTTCAAGTACTTTTTTTACAATTTTAGCTATTTTTTGTAATTCTACTCTATTATATAAAATTTAATGAAAAAAATGCATAAAAAAAGGATATAAATTATATCCATACAGCAAATAATACACCTGCCATTGCGCAAAGAATTCCAAAAAACCAAAATAGTTTTACAATATCTCTTTCATCCCATCCCAATTTTTCAAAATGATGATGAAGTGGTGTCATTAAAAATATTTTTTTACCATTATACATAACAGATAAAGTCTGAATAATGCATACCAATGTTTCTACAATAAACACTAACATAATAATAATAAAAGTAATTTCATGGTTGGTTAGAATGGCAATACTTGCTAGGCTACCACCAAGCGCTAAAGAACCAGTATCACCCATAAAAATTTTAGCAGGATAAGTATTGTAAAATAAAAATCCCATTAAACTACCTACCATGATAAAACAAAAAACCGCTATGTCTCCAGAACCTGCAATCCAAGTAGAATTCCATGCAATTAAACCAAAAGCAAGAAAAGCAATTAAAGATAATCCACCTGCTAATCCATCTAATCCATCCGTAATATTCACAGCATTTGAACTAGCTATTAAAACAAATAAAATAAATGCTCCATAAAGCCAGCCCATATGGATTTCAATGCCAAGAGTAGAAATATACATAGAAGGTTCATGTCCTGTTTTCATAAACAAATAAAAGAAAATAATAGCTATAATTAATTGACCAAACAACTTTTGAATTTCTGTTAATCCATTATTATTTTTTCGTTTAATAATTAAAAAATCATCAATAAAGCCAATCGAAGCATATCCTATAAAAACAAACAAAATAATAAATAAATTAGTGGTATACTCTATTTTATTAGTTATAAACAATAAGAATATTGTAATTAAAGTAGATAAAATAAAGATAAGTCCTCCCATTGTTGGAATGCCATCTTTTTCTTTATGTTTATTTTTTAAAAAGACACTAACCGTTTGACCTATTTTCTTTTTTCTTAAGAATGGAACCAATAAGAATCCAATCAAAATACTCAATATAAATCCTATCATCATAGCCAAAATGGATTTTGCTAAAATTAACATATTTCATCTCCCTCTTTAGAATGTTTTTCTAAATACTCCAATACTACTTTTTTATCATTAAATGGTATTTTTTCTTTTCCAATTACCATAAATTCTTCATGACCTTTTCCCAAAATTAACAACACATCATTTTTCGTTAATCGTTCTATTCCCTTTTCAATTGCCTTTTTTCTATCTAGACAAACTTCATAATTTTGATATTGAATACCTTTTGTCATATCAGCAACAATTTGATTAGGATCTTCAAAATGTGGATCATCATTTGTAATGATAAAATATTTAGCATAAGAACCAACAATATTTGTCATAATTGGTCTTTTTGTTCTATCTCGTTCTCCTGTACATCCAAATACTATATAGATATCTCCTTGTACAAATTCTTTAACAGTCGAAATAAAGTTTTCCAAGGCATCAGGTGTATGAGCATAATCGATAATAATGCTATTATTTTTGTATTCAATTTTATCCATACGACCTGCTGGTGCATCTAATTTTTTTACTACATCAGCAATTTCATTATCTTTAAAATGGAATTGTTTTAATAAAGCAACTGCTACTGTAATATTATAAATATTATATCTACCTATTAATTTTGTTTTCATAGGTAATTGATTGACAAAAAAAGTAGATCCTTGATGACTCATTTTTATATCATGAATTTGATAATCGCTTTTTTCAAAACCATAAGTAAAATTTTTATTTTCTTTTAATAAAAAATAATCTTTATAAGAATCATCCGCATTTACAATAGCAACGCCATTCTTTTTTAACGAATGAAATAATATTTGTTTTGCTAGAGCATAATTTTCCATTGTTTTATGATAATCTAAATGATCTTGTGTTAAATTAGTAAAGATTGCATAATCAAAGTGAATTGTTTTTAATCTACCATTATATAGGGCATGACTACTAGTTTCCATAATGACAGTTTTATAACCAGCATCATAGGCTCTCATAAGTAAATCATATGTATCACAAATATCAACACTAGTATTTGGTAAATTCATTATTTTTTTATCCATGAAAAAACCAATTGTTCCTATATATGCTGTTTTAACGCCTAACATATTTAAAGCCTGATAAATTAAATAAGCCGATGTTGTTTTCCCATTTGTGCCAGTTATACCAATAAGAGTCATATCGTCTAAATAATGATTGTAGTTTTCTTTTAAATAGTTTTCCAAATAACTTCTAGTATTCTTTACTATCTGTGTTGGAATAGAATAATTTCCATGTTCTGCAATAATTTTAGAAGCACCATTTTCAATTGCTTTTTCAATGTATGCATGTCCATCATTTACTTCACATTGTAGGGCAATAAAGGTATCGCCTTTTTTTATTTTACGAGAATCACTTTGTATGTTTAACATTTTTACACATCCTAACAATTACAATCATTATAAACTAATTTCATTGATTAATCAATAAAATCAATCTATTTTCCACAAACAACGTTGGAATCTATTTTTTATCTTTCAGCCAATTAGTATTTATATTCCATTAAAAATTCACTAAATGCAAACTATAATTTTGCATAATTTTACATTGACACATGAGATAATACACTAGAGGTGGAAAAATATGGAAATTGGGACAGTTACTTATCTTCCAAAAGAAGAATTACAAAATATAGTGGGAAAAAATATTCGTAGAATTGCGTACGAAAAGCATTTAAATTTGATGAAACTAGCTGAAACTGTTGATATGTCATATGAATATTTAAGAGCAATTGTGTCACCAAATGGAAAAAAGCAATTATCCTTTTATTCCATTTATAAATTTTCAGTTGCACTTGGTACCACAATTGATGAATTAACAAAAATAAACCCCTAAAGGTTTATTTTTTATTTAGATAAAGATTGTTGACCTAGTTCAACTAACCTACGAGTCATTTCGCCACCAACTGTGCCATTTAATCTACTAGATGTATCAGCTCCTAATGTAATACCAAATTCTCGAGCAATTTCATATTTCATATTTTCAAGCACTTGTTTAGAACCTGGAACAACTAATTTATTATTACTTTTCATATATCTCACCACCTTATTTATAGGATGGTAAAATGGATAATATTTATAATATGTAATTATTGGTAATCAAATAAATATAGAAATTAAAGCAAATAAATTAAATAGAAAACATATATAAATAATATATTCTTTTTTTACTCCATTATATTTAATTAAACTAAATATTTCTAATACTATCAATATTATTTCACACAATATAAATGGTAACTTATGGATTGTTTCACCTATAAAACATTGCATTGTAGGAATGATTAGCATTATATTAACAATTAAGCAAATAATACTAATTAAACTATATTTACTAACTTTTTTTATTTCTATTTTATGATATATAAATAAACATATATATAATAGTACTAAATAAAATGTATTTTGAGTAAAATATAATAAATTAGTATATATATAATTAGAATCTGTGTAATACATACTTTTATCTAATAATGCTCTAATTAGTAAAAAATTAACGACAAATTCAACTATTATGAATAATATATTTAATTTATTAGATAATTTTATTTTATCTTTTAAATCACTTAAATTTAAAGTTAATATTCCTAAAAAAGATATTATATATATCAATAATCCTGTATTGATACTATAGTTAATTATTAATGCTGCTAATAAAATTATATTTATCAATATTAAAATGTTTTTAAGTGTATTTAATAACCTATTCATAGTATTCACCAACTTCAATTATTTTATTTGTTAAATATAAAAATTCTTTTACACGATATTTAAATTCGATAATTCTTGGAGTTACCTTGTTAGTATAAAAAATATCATTTGAATTTAAAAACTGATATTTGTAAGATAACAATGGTTCATTATACATAAAATTTAAATTAAATGTTTTAGAAACTAATAATATTGATAATAATTCTTCATATTGTTTTTGTTTAGAATCATATTTTTCTAAGATTTTATAGCTTGATAAAATTTCTAAAAATCCAGGTATTTCATTATCTAATTGATTTAAATCTTTCAACTTAAATTTTTTTATTCCATTATATTTTAAAATATTATTATTAATTACCTTATTATAATAAGAGTTTAATAATTCGTTTAATTTTTTATAATCATTGTTATCAAAAATAGTATTGTTTTTTTTAATTTTATTTATATTAGTTTCTATTTCATTTATATCTTCTAATATCTCATTATTAGAAAAATCATATTCATATTCTTTATTCAAATATATCATATGATTAATATTTATAATAATTATAAAACTAGTTATTCCAATAATGATAATAGTTAATAAATCAAGTATTTTTTTGTTTAATGATTTTTTTGAATAATGAATCGTATTTTTTAAATAATCATCTGCTTCTACTACTGGTATTACTTCTCCTTCTATATTTCTTCCTTTTAATAATTCTAGAATTGATATACCTAATATATTAGATAAAATTTCCAATATTGATATATCAGGGCAACCTAATCCTCTTTCCCATTTTGATACAGCTTTATCTGTAACATTTAACTTATTAGCTAAATCTTTTTGAGTCATATTTAATTCTTTTCTTTTTTTACTAATAAATAGTCCAATTTCTTTATAATTCACTTTATCACCTATCCTAAGATGATTATATAAATAAAGTAAAATTTTTTCAACCGACGCATAGTTTACTTGTATTCCATTTACTTAAATGTTACTGATTTTTTAATGGATGTTCTTTAATAAAAATTAAATAAAAAAAGACAGGAATACACACTGTCCATTTTCATTATTATTTAGATTGGTAATTTGAACCACCTAAGTGTTGTTCACCCATTTGAACTAATCTACGAGTAATTTCTCCACCAACTGATCCGTTAGCTCTACTTGTAGCATCTGGTCCTAAATTAACACCTAATTCACTAGCGATTTCATATTTCATTTTATCGATAGCTTGTTTAGCTCCTGGAACTACCATTTTATTAAGGTTTGATCTTGAATTCATGTATTTCACCTCCTGTACACTAATAATTTGTGCACAGTTGTTTTTTTAATACATTTTTTTAATTGGTAAATTTATCCTATAATAAGTCAGTATGTTTTTCTTCATTTAAAGAGGAAATAATCTCTACTTTTTCAATTGCTCTATCAATTAATTCTTCAATATTTAATTTTTTTTCTAATGATAGCACTTTTTCTAAATTAGGATGAATAACTGGATGTTTTGGTAAGAAAATAGTACAACAATCTTCATATGGCAAAATACTCGTTTCATATGTTTCTATTTTTTTTGCTATTTCAATAATTTCTAATTTGTCTAAACATGCCACCGGACGAATAACTGGCATACAAGTAACTGCATTAATAACTGACATACTAGTCAAGGTTTGACTTGCTACTTGCCCAACAGATTCACCATTTACAATAATCTTAGCTTGATATTTATGCGCCAAGCGTTCTGCTATACGATACATAAATCTTCTCATAATGGTAATAATATAACTATCATCTACGTTTTTATAAATTTCTTCTTGAATTTCTGTAAATGGTAAAACAAATACGCGAATATTACCAGAATATTCGTTGATAATGCTAGCTAATTTTATTACTTTATTTTTGGCTTCTACACTAGTATGAGGTGGAGATTCAAAATATAGGCAATCTAAATCAATACCACGTTTTAAAGCTAAATAGCCAGCCACTGGTGAATCAATACCACCACTTAACATGAGTAATCCTTTTCCCTGAATACCAACTGGATATCCACCTAGTCCTGGCATTTCATTAAAATAAAGAAAAGTTCCTTCTACTCTAATTTCAATATGAACCATAATATCTGGATTATGTACATCTACTTTTAAAGATGTATTTTTTAAAATGAATCCACCAATTTTATTATTAAAATCCATACTAGGTATTGGAAAGGTTTTATCTGCTCTTTTTGTATTTACCTTGAATGTCTTTCCTTCACTAGGTAATAAAGATAAAATAGATGTTTCTATTTCCTCTATATTAGTATTTACTTGATAACATTCTACAATACTATGAATTCCAAATATTTTTTTTAATTTTTTTTCTACTAATTCAATAGAGTCACTTTCAATATACATTCTAACTCTATCTTTTTTTATTTTGTAATCTAAATTAGACAAAATTTTTTTAATATTGTTTTCTAACATTGTGATAAATATTTTTCTATTTGCTTTTTTGGTAGTTAATTCTCCATATTTAATCATAATTAGTTTTTTCATTTTCATCACCAGAAATATTGTAACAAATTGTCTTTATTTTTACAAGAATTTGGAATTGTTAACCTATTGTTTGTTGTTATATTTAGATAAATATCCTAATTTTGTTAACAATATTTCTATTATTTCATTTTGATAGATATTGGTTATATAGCAAAAATTTCTTACTCTTGCATAATCTTCATAATGGGTATTCGCTTCTATTCTATTTTTTTATATATAAAAATTTTCTCTTAAATAAGAGAAAATAAATAAGCTAACAATGTTCCATAGACAAGGCCCACTAAAACTTCCATTGGTTTATGTCCAATTTCTTGTTTTAAAAGATTTGTTTTTACTTTGTTAATTTTATTTAATTGATTAATTGCTTCCGCATGTTTTCCACTTTCATAACGAAGTCCCATGGCATCATAAGCTACAATTCCAGTAAAAACAAAGCAGATAGCAAATAAAGGACTAGAAAAACCTAGTTTAAATCCAATTAGCATAGTCAAAGAAGAAGTAAAGGAAGTATGACTACTAGGCATTCCCCCACTTCCATTTGTAAGACGAGCAATGCTAAATTTTTTTGTTTCTATCCATTCAATTAAGCATTTTAAAATTTGACAAGTTAATAATGCTATAACAGGACAAATAATATAAATATATTCCATAATACCCTCCTAAATTTTATTTAGATTTTTTAAAAATGATTTTGTCTGTAAATACAATCCTGTGTATAATTCATAATATTCATCTATGAAGTCATTTATTTCTTTTTTTATTTTTGTTTGTATGTTAGTAGAGGTAATCTTATCAATATCTACATAATACAACATGCGAAGTAACTGGATTGTTTTTTTTTCAACCATTCTTTCATTGGTAAAACAATTTGCACAAATGTATCCACCACGATTTCCTGATATTGTTACAATATTTGTTTTAGAACCACATAATGCACAGCTATCCAAAACAGGCATAACACCTAGATAATCTAAATATTTTAATTCTACTATATTACTAATGATTAAAGGATCATAATTTTCATTGATTTTTTTTAAGGAAGATATTAGTATGAAATAAATTTGTTCATCATTATTTTGCTTCATTACTTGACTAGCAAGCTCCATCAAAAAACTAGCATAACTTATTTTTATAATATCTTTTTTAATATTTTTTAATGAATCTACAATATCTACACTTATTAAAGTAGACAATTTATCTTCTTTGTAGTGAATGTGAAACATTCCATATGTCATTTTTGTGGTTACACTTCTTAAATCGCTTTTTAACGTTCTAGCGCCTTTTGCAATTAAATCTATAATTCCTTCTTTTGTCAAAATTTTAAGTAGTTTGCTTGTTTCACTATATGGTTGTTCTTTTAAAACAATGCCTTCTATGTCTTTCATTAATCAATTTGTTCAAAACGATATTCTTGCTCTATATTTGGATATTTTTCTTTATCTACAGGAGCTAGAAATTCATCCATTCCCCTAATCCAAATCAAATGTTTACCATATAATGCCTCATATACAACTACTTCTCTTAAATCTTCTGGATCTGAATCAGAATCTTTTGCAATACAAAGGACTTTGTAATCTTTTCCTCTAAAATGTCTATATGTTTTTCCCACACTTACTACTCTATCCATCCTAAATCTCCTTATTCTTTTCTTCTTGATATTTTAAATAGTACTCTATTTTACCTGTTGCTTTAAATAAATTCCATAACAATTTCTTTTTCATTTTTATCACCTATTTTATAGTGATATTTTTTTTAATTTTTATTCATCTTGAAATTCATTAAACCCAAATTCTTGTAAGTATTTTTCTTTATCTCTCCAATTTTTTATTGTTTTAACATATGTTTCAAGATATACTTTTTTATTTAGCAATTCTTCTAATTCTTTTCTAGCTCTTATTCCAACTTCTTTTATTTTAGAGCCGTGAGATCCTATCACTATCTTTTTTAAAGAATCCCTATCTACAATAATTGCCACTTGAATTAAATAACTATTATTATTTTTTTCCATATTTTCAACTATACAAGTTAAAGAGTGTGGTACCTCTTCTTCTGTTAACTCAAATACTTTTTCTCTTACAATTTCTGATATTGTAAAAGTTAAAGGTTTATTTGTTATATCTTTTTTATCATAATATTGTACTTCATCTGGCAAATAGTTTTTAAGAACTTTGATTAAAGTATCTATATTTTTAGATTTCATTGCTGATACAGGTATAATTTCTGCAAAATCATACAAATCTTTATATTCATCTATTTTTAATAATATTTGATCATGTGTTAATTTATCAATTTTATTTAAAATCAAGATAACTGGTTTATTACTTTGCTTGATTTTTTCCAAAACATATTTATCTCCTGTTCCTAAACTTACACTGGCATCTACTACAAATAACAAAATATCTGTATCCCCCGTTGTGTAATAGGCTTGTTCATTTAAATATTTTCCTAATTTATGATTTGGTTTATGAATACCTGGTGTATCAACAAATACAATCTGTGTTTCATCATCATTGTAAATCCCTTGAATAATGTTTCTCGTTGTTTGAGGTTTAGAAGAAGTAATCGCTATTTTTTTCCCTACAATATGATTAATTAAAGTAGATTTTCCAACATTTGGTCTTCCTATAACTCCTACAAATCCACTTCTCATTTTAAATCCTCCTCATTAAATGGGTAAGGGCATAATTCTTTGACTGTATGAATGATTTCTTCACCATCTGGATTCATTGCTATCACTTTAGCACTTTCTTCAAAAAATTCACTAATTACTTGTCGACATATCATACAACACATACCAATTTTTTGATTATCACACATCACATATAATTCCTTAAAGTCACCCTTTTTGTATCCAGAAGCAATAGCAGAAGTAATGGCTACACGTTCTGCACAAATAGCGGCTCCATAAGAGGCATTTTCTACGTTAACTCCACTAAATTCTTTTCCATCTTTCATAACAATAATACAAGATACTCTGAATTTAGAATATGGACTATAAGAACAGTTTAATAATTTGATTAATTTTTCCTTCATGATATCACCTTATAATATTATACAAGATTTTTATTAAAAAAAGAAGAGATTTTTGATTATCCAATTCTCTTCCATGTATATATTTGTGTATCAGAGGTTAAAAAGCCCTGTATCGTTATATTCCATATTTGCCAAGTACTTGTAGATGTTACTTCGTATTTTAAATTGATACCTGCACTAGAATATTTATAAGTTGGCTCTAATACAATATCAGATTCTTTAAAGAATTTGGTAGCTCCTAACTTTCTATAAGTTGATTGTGAATAAGTTCCTACTTCTGAAGTGGCAATATTGTTTAAATAGACAACAATACTATTTTTATTAAGTGTTGTTCCTTGAAAGCTTAATCGGTATTCTTTATGATACCCAGTAGGAATTGATACATGATCAAATAACCCTTCCAATAGCTGGTAATTATAAGAACCCAGCAATGCTGTTTTACTTACAGGACCATTCCCGCTTATATCATCATATAGAACCTGTGACCCAATTTGTTGTCTTTCGTAGTCATTTTCTATTAGTTCCCAATTTCCACCAAATAAGTCATTTGGATTTGAAGAATTTACACTCTTATATATACTTCCTACTGGATAAATCTTATCTATTGTATTCATTCCATTATTGACCAAACTAGATAAATTATTTAAATTATTTTGTAATTCTTCTATATTACTTTTGATACTGGTTATTTCATTTGTATTATTTGTTATTTTTGTATCTAGACTGTCTACTAAGTTATTTACTTCATCTTTAGAATATACATTACTAACATTCCCTGTTCCATTATCTAACATTGCTACATATTTATTTGTTAAAGCATCAAATCCTATGATACAATTTCCAGCTTTTCTTTCTCCTACGATAATTCCACTATTATAGTTTTTATATACATAATATTTATCATTTGAGATACAAACACTGACATTTCCTTCTTTATCTAAATAGAGTTTTCCTTCTCCATCTATGGTTCCTCTATAATCTAGACTTTCTCCTTTTTTTGTACTTCCTTGATGTTCCTTATCAAACAAGAATTCATAGACTCCATCATTTTCTATCGCATACAAATTGGCAGATTCTACTAATCCCTCTACACTAGACGCTAGTGCTTTCTTTTTACTTTCTTCTATTACATTTGTTATCATGGGTACTGTTATTAATGTAATCACTGATAATATTACTATCACAGCTAATAATTCAATTAATGTAAATCCTTTTTTCATGTCCTTCATCCTTCCTTTTTATAGCAACAAAAAAAAAGAGGTTTTTAAAATAACCCCCCCCGTTTGCATATAGTAAACACAAAATCACTATCTACAAACTATATTACTATTTTTATTACCATATCTACTATACCAAATTTATGTTAAACATTCAAGCAAAAATTGATTTCATTAATGATTTTAAAAAACTTTGCTTTTTGCCCTTTTTGTTTTACCGTTATTATAATTATTGTTAAAACTATTATTTTAGAGATAAAAGCGATGCCTATTTTCATATTTTCTTATACAATTTCATCATTTTCAAATGAAATATTCAAAAATTTACGACTCGCTATATAATCACACATATGTACAAATTTTTGATATTTATTTACAGGTTTTGGTAAAACTTCATTTCCTTTATAATCTTTTGTCCAAGGACCCATATGAGAAGAAATAACATTTATCAAAAAGTTTATTTCATTTTCAGTAAACGTTAATTCACTTTGATGTTCTTTTATAAAATTACACATCAACAATGGATGCTCAAATAAAACATATTCGCTATGATTTAATCCATGTTTTAACCCATCATGTAAAATTAATCCCACCATCATCAAATCTTTTTCATCTTGATTAAAACATCCTGTAATAGACTCATCTTGATAAAGTTCTAAAGCTATTTTTGCTACTGCCTTGGTATGTCTTAATAAACCTCCGTCACCCAAAGTAAAAACAGGATGATACTTTCCAGTAGAAGATGCTGGTACAATAAAAAAATAATCCGGTAATATATTAATTAATTTTTTTAAATTTTCTTGATATTTTTTATTTTTCACGTAATTTATTTCTGTTTGTAATCTTTCTATTTTTTCCATCTAATCACCTACAAATTTTACTAAAATTTCATTTGAAATATAAATATATTTTTTTGGTATATACAAATTATCTTTATGTTGCTTTAAATAACCTTTTTTTAATAAATCTTTTATTTCAAAGACATTTTCTACTTTTTCTTGATATTTTTCTTCAAATTTTTTCGTAGAAATACCGTCTAATTTACGAAGTCCTAAAAACATTTCTTCTTGTTGTTTTTCCTTTTGAGTTAACTTATATTCTTCTATTTTAGTAACACCACTTAGATAATCATGAATGTTTTTTGTATTTTCATATCGAACACCATTCACATAACCACTAGCACCCATGCCAAAACCATAATATTCAGAATTATTCCAATAAGTTAAGTTATGAACAGATTCATAACCTTTTTTTGAGAAATTGCTGATTTCATAGTGATGATAGCTTCTTAATCTTTTACAAATATAAGCATACATTTTATAGTCTAAATCTGCATCCACATATTCTGTTTTTTCATTATAAAGTTTTGTGTGTGGTTCAATAATTAAGGAGTAATAAGAGAGGTGTTTTAAATGCAAATGTTCAAAAATATCTAAGTCTTTTTTAACATCATTTAAACTTTGATTCGGTATAGCGTACATCAAATCAATGTTGATATTTTTAAAGTATTTTTTTGCTAATTGAATTCTTTGAATAGCGATTTCTTTCGTATGATTTCTATTTAAAATTGGTAATAAATGTTCTTGAAAAGTTTCAACGCCAATACTAAGACGATTTACTCCATAAGATTTCATCAGAATTAATTTTTCTTCTGTAATAGATTCTACATTACATTCTACCGTAAATTCACGAATATCTTTTTGAAATAAATTTGTTATTTCTAATAATTCTTTTAGTTCTTCTACATTTAAAACGCTAGGAGTACCTCCCCCAATGTAAATCGTTTCAATGATTTCACCAGCATATTCGTTTTGAATTTCTGTTTTTAAAGATTTTAAATAATCCTTTTTTTTACATATTGAACTATAAATTTTAGGAAAATCACAATAGCTACATATCGTAGAACAAAAAGGAATATGAATATAAACAGACATTTTATCTGCTGATACCAACCTTATAGGAAGCTAAAAGTTCTAAAATTGCTTCATTAGATATATACCCTTTTAAAAAACAATAATTCTTTATTTCTCTTACCTTTTCATTTAAAGATAAATCTTTACTAGAATAATAAAAAGTAGGAAAAATATGTTCTAAAATAGCAAGTCCTCTCTCTATATTTTTATTACTATTACTAACCGCAACACCTTCTAAAGCCAAATCCATATCATTCATGATTTCTTCCATTATTATCACCTAGTACCATTATATCAAAAAAAGGCTCTAAAATGAACCTTTTGCATAAGTTTTAATTTTTGATTAAATTCTAAATCATTATTTATTAATTTATTCAAACAAGCTCTGTATGTATATTGATCAATTGGAATATTATTTTCTTCTAAATATTTGAAAATTAATTCTTTTTCTTCTTTTGTTATTTCTCTACCTTTAATAACACGAGATACTCTCAATTCCCTTTCTTGACTAAATTTTGGAACAGGCATTCCCATCCCAATTCTTTTTATTACGGAATTAGAGTTTACAAATTTAGATACTTCAAGACTATAAAAACCAATTTTATCATAAAAATCATCTAAAGATAATTTTGTTAAATGATAGTAATCTAAGATAGTAAAATTTGGATTATTTTGAATTTGAAAAGCTATATTGTTCAATTCTTCAATAAAATCATTCTGCTCTCTAGATTCAATTTCTGATATAACCTCACTAACCTTTTTATTTCCAAAATCTGTTGTACTATAAATTTTTCTAATATACTTTTTGATTTCTGAAACAGAATATTTTCCATGAGTGTGACAATATTCATAAATAGATACCCCACTAGATAGCAATTCATAAAGAACCTGTTTTGCTTCTGCATATTCATCAACACATATTTCAAAATCTTCTATCATTTGTTTTTCACTTCTTTGTTTTAAACTTTCGTAGAACCATTTTTCAAATTGTTCTGCTAGTACAATACTTTGTTCATCTGAATATTTATTTTTAAACCATATCATGACTTGTTTAAAATACTTTTCTGACCAACCTATTCTAGAAAAAGTAATTGATGGGTATGCAGATGTAGCCACCATATATAATTTATCCTCATAAGTGGCCGTATGAGATTCTTGATGAAAGAAAGAAGTACTATTATTTGATTGTAAAGTTTCTTGTTCTTTTGTTAGTATTTGTCTTATCACTGTAATCTCTTCTGAATATTTTGGATACTTTTTAACAAATGAGCTTAAGCATGTTCTCAAATGTGCGAAGTCAGTTTTATAATCCACTTTAATTTTTCCTGTCTCAGTCATCTCTTCCATTAAGCTCATGGTTACTTTAAAATATTCAAATGAGCTTGATAAAAACCAATCATAGGTATCTTTAAATCTTTCTTGAGCATTGTTTGATAAAGTTCTAACATATTTTCTTAAATATTCCAATAAGGTTACTTTTGAAAATCCTTTTGAATTTTGATTATTTACAAATTGATTTGCTCCTTCTACATCTTTGTTTATAATGTATTCATATAATTGTTCTATATCTTTTTGATTTATACTTTTCATATAAAAACACCCCTTTAACAGGGTGTTATTCTAACATTTTAAAGAACATATGTCAAGATGTTAGTCATTCATGACTTTTCCATTTACATATAATTTATAACCATTAAAATTTATATTACTATAGCTACTATCTTCATCTTCCAAACTAGTAACATAAGAATCACCTGTTAAAGTAATCGCTGAAGAGGAATCTAAAGTTAAAGTAATTTTTTTGCAGTATTATCACCATTTATGGTTCCCTCATAATGAGAAGAAGTTAAGGTCATATCTAAAGCAGCTTTTAAATAACTATCTTTCAAATACATTCACATGAGCAATTCTTTATTTTACAATAAATGTATTATTATCTACATCAATTGTAATGGTGCTATTGTATTTGATTTCATCATTAATAATTTTACTTGCAATTAAATTTTCAATGTGACTTACAATATATCTTTTAATTGGTCGAGCGCCAAATGATTCATCATAAGAATTTTCAACAATAGCTTCTTTTGCTCTATCCGTAAGATTGATTTTAATTAATTTATCATGAAGTCTATTTTCTAATTCTTTCATTAATTTATCTACAATATCATAAACTACTTTTTTCGTTAAAGCTTTAAATATAATAATTTCGTCTATTCTGTTGATAAATTCTGGTTTAAAAGTTTTTCTTAATTCAGAGAAAACTAATTCCTCACTATTTTCTTTCTTATCTAGAATATATTCACTACCTAAATTAGAAGTCATAATAATAATCGTGTTCTTAAAATCAACTGTTCTACCTTGTGAATCCGTAATTCGTCCATCATCTAATATTTGAAGTAAAATATTGAATACGTCAGGATGTGCTTTTTCTATTTCATCAAATAACACTATACTATAAGGGTTTCTTCTTACCTTTTCTGTTAATTGTCCGCCCTCATCATATCCAACATATCCTGGAGGCGCTCCTACTAAACGAGATACACTATGAGCTTCCATATACTCACTCATATCAATACGAATAATATGTTTTTCATCATCGAAAAGTTCACTTGCTAAAGTTTTAGCAACTTCTGTTTTACCAACTCCAGTTGGTCCTAAGAAAATGAAAGAACCAATAGGACGATTTGGATCTTTAATACCTGCACGCGCCCTAATAATAGCAGAACTAACCTTTTCTATTGCTTCATCTTGTCCCATTACTCTTTTTTTCATATTATCAGCTAGGTGAAGTAATTTTTCTCTTTCTCCTCCTACTAATTTATGAACTGGGATATTTGTCATTTTAGAAACGACAGAGGCAATATCTTCTTCTGTTACAGAATCACTTAATAATTTATAATGATCTTGTTTTTTTAGATTTTCTAGTTCTAATTCCAAAGTTGGAATCGTACCATGTTTAATTCTAGCAGCTGTTTCCAAATCATAATTGTTTTCGGCTTGTTCTAGTAAGAATTTATTTCTTTCTAATTCATCCTTTTTCTTATTGATGGTTTCTTTTAATCTTTTTTCATCTTCCCAAGAAGTTTTTAATTCGCCTTCTTTTTTCTTCAAAACAGCTATTTCATCTTTGATTGCTAAAACCCTTTTTTTAGACATTTCATCTTTATCTTTTTTGATTGCTTCTAATTCGATTTGTAATCCCATAATTTTACGTGTTAAGGTATCTAGTTCAAATGGTACAGAATCCATTTGTACCTTAATCGTAGCGCAAGCTTCATCTACCAAATCAATTGCTTTATCTGGTAAAAAACGATCGGTAATATATCTATCGGATAAAGTTGCAGCTGCAATTAAAGCTTTATCTTTAATGGTTACGCCATGGAATAACTCAAATCTTGGTTTCAATCCTCTTAAAATTGTAATAGTATCTTCTACACTCGGGGCACTTACAAGTACTCTTTGAAATCTTCTTTCTAGAGCACTATCCTTTTCAATATATTTTCTATATTCATTTAATGTTGTTGCACCAATTACTTTAATTTCTCCTCTTGCTAGCAAAGGTTTTAACATATTAGAAGTATCTACTGCGCCTTCTGCACTATTTCCAACAATCATATGAATTTCATCAATAAACATAATGATTTCTCCATTGGAATCTTTTATAGCTTTTAAAACGGCTTTTAGTCTTTCTTCAAATTCGCCACGGTATTTAGCTCCAGCTATTAAAGCACCCATATCTAGCTCCCAAATTGTTTTATTTTTTAAAGATTCTGGAACATCACCCTTTACAATACGAAGAGCAAGTCCTTCTACAATAGCTGTTTTACCTACACCAGCTTCCCCTATTAAAACAGGGTTATTTTTCGTTTTACGGGATAAAACTCTCGTAATACTCCTGATTTCTTCATCTCTCCCGATGACAGGGTCGATTTTTCCTGATTTTGCTAATTCAACAATATTACGGCCATATTTTTCTAATACATTTTCTTCTTTTTGATTATCATATATATTTCCAATATTCATTCTTATCCCCTCCTTTTATTATGTAGTCTTCCCTACACATTATTCATTATACCACTTTTTTAGCACTTGTCAAGTATGAGTGCTAATTATTGAAAATAATACTTCTTTTTCATAATTTTTATAACATATTTTCACTTAGATCTTATATAACTATCAGTATCATTTGTGTCATGAAGTAAAATTTCTACTTATAATAAACTTCAACTATTGCTTTTGAAGAAACATCATTAAAGGTGCTTCCAATTGATTGTGCATACTTAGTCAATGCTATTTTAGTCTTTGAAACACCTATTCGTACAAAATGTCCATAGTTTGTATCAACATAGATTGCATATCCATTTGTAAAATATCTTAGATTGTCGGATAAACTTATCTTTGGAATAAAAAATGAAAATGCATTACTCTCATCACTACTAGTTTTTGCAATCACAAACAATTCAGAATATATTTCTGGAAGAGCAACTTCTGTTTTACCAGTTACTGTTTTTAAATGTTTCCATTCTTGAAGTTTGCCATTTAAATCATCAATACTTTCTTGATTAGCTGTAATCATACTTGATAAATTATTCATATTATTATTTAATTCTTC
>URZL01000015.1 GCA_900552335.1 uncultured Mycoplasmatota bacterium
CTTGTTCCTGATACATTTGTTCCATCACCAGTTAAAGCATATAAAGTTCCATTTTCTTGATATGTAATGCTTGGTGTTGTTCTACTCGTTTGATACCATGTATTCGCTTTTATTGCTGTTACATTACTTCTTGTACAACTTCCTGGTTTTGTATTCGTTCCACATGATGCTATTACTACTCCTGATGACACTGTTGCTCCTACACTTGATTTGAAATAATATATTGGGCTATTTATATTGGAATTATTATATGTTATTTGAATCACTCTATTTGTTGCATACTCATACCCACTACTTGGTGTTTGACTCGTTTGTTTAATTACTGGATTTGTCATTCCTAAGGTACTATTTGCACCACTTACTTCTTTTGACATTCCACTTCCATTTGTACATTTTATTCTATATATATAATTGGTTTCTTTTTTTAATCCCTTAAAGGTATAACTATTTGTTGTACCATTACTTACCCAGCTTGCACCATTATCCTTGCTATACTCGTATTTTGTTATTCCTGATTCGATATCACTACATGTAGCTTTTACGGTCACCCTATCTGTTTTAATATTACCAATGCTCATACTAACTTTTGGTTCGCTAGTATCTATTTTTGTTACAGCATAAGTACTTGTAGTGTAATTGTTAGCTTTATCCAATGCAAATGCATAAATAATGCCATTATTTTTTACAATAATACTTGGATTTGCTCCTTTTGCTTTATACCAAGTATTTTTTTCTAAAGTCGTTATATTTGAATCAGTACAATTTGATGGCATTGTTCCATTTCCACAACTAGCAATTACTACACCACTTCCTACTATTCCTTCCATATTTAATTTAAAATAATACTGAAATTCAGGATTAATTGCATATTTTATCTCAATTTTCTTACTTGTTGCGAAAACTGTGTTTTCTGGATTCTGAGTTTCAATATAAGAAGGAGCATCTATGTCTTTTGTTTTAACTGTAGTTTTTAAAACCTTGCTTTTTAAACCACTTCTATTTTCTACAATAACTTCTACTTCATACTCTTTATTTTTTTCTAAATTTTCATATGATTGTACATTTGTATTACTTGAATTTTCTATATTATTTAATTTAAAATAATATTTTTCAACCAATCCGTCTTCATCATCGGCACTAACAATTAGCTTAATACTACTTGTAGTACTACTCCAAGATATGTCATTTATAACTGGTGGTGTATCATCTATATCTTTAACATTTCCGTCTAAAATTTTTTCTGAGTCATCGGTTTTAATACAAGTATAATTGCCATTGCTGACAATTAATCTTTTTTGTTCATTACAAATACGATAATATCCATAAGAAGGAAGATGCGCATTTAATAAAAGTTTTTCTTTTGATTCATATGTAATTTTGCCAATTACTTCTTTTCTATCATTTTCAAAATCAAATACCAAACAACTATTTCCTTTTGAAATTGTTTCTTCTCCCGCAATATAATTATCATAAGCATTATAAATCTCATTACAATCTAGACGTAAAGCACTCTTTTTTACTGACTTAATTACATTATTTACAACTGGAACAGTAATTAATGAAATGACGGCTAATATAACAATCACAGCTAATAATTCAATAAGCGTAAATCCTTTTTTCTTCATGTTCATACTCCTCATTTTTTAATATTTTTGATGCTCTAACTCTAAAACATTTTTATAATAAAATATATTGTTTTGTTTACAAATAGCACAAATTATATCTTACATAATCTATCTTTAAAAACATATTGCTATTCTTTATCTATCATTCATTCTACACAAAAAAAGTACCTTTTTCAAGTACTTATAAATATTTTTTAATTTTATCAAAATCAGAACTATTCTCCAAAGTAGTGCTCTTTAATTCTTCAAATAATTTTTTTTGTTCTCTAGATAATTTTTTAGGTACATGAATATCTAAAATAACATACATATCGCCCATTCTACCAGTTCTAACATCTTCTACACCTTTGCCTTTTAATCGATGTTTATCTCCAGTAGAACTTCCAGCTGGAATTGTTAATTTAACTGGGCCATAAAGAGTTGGAACATCTATTTTTGTACCAAGAACAGCATCTGTTATTGTAATCGGTAACTTTAAATAAATATTATTATCTTCTCTTTCAAAAATTGGATGTTCTTTTACATTAAATTCAATGTATAAATCACCATTTTCGCCACCATTACTACCAGGATTTCCAGCATTTGGCACTCTTAAACGATTTCCCGTTGCTACTCCTGCCGGAACTTTTACTTCTTTTGTCTTTTTTTCATTTATTGTTCCATTTCCACGACAAGTAGAACATTTGCTTTCAAATATATGTCCTGTTCCTCCACATTTAGAACAAGTAGTTCTGCTTACAAAAGCTCCACCAAAAACGGATTGAGTTACTTGTCCTTTACCGTTACAGTCTGGGCATATTTTTTCACCATGTCCACCTTTTCCATTACAGTCTGGACATACTTTAGAATCATTTATTTCTATACTTTTCTTACATCCAAAGCAAGCTTCTTCAAAAGTTAAGTTCATACGAACTAAAGTATCATTTCCTTTTCTAGCTCTGGAATTATTAGAACCGAATCCAAAATTAGAAAAACCACTAAAACCACCAAAAGAACCACCAAATAAATCACTAAAGATGTCTGAAAAATCAAATCCAGAAAAATCATAACCAGCACCACCGTTTGCATTTTGAAATGCAGCATGGCCATATTGATCATATTGTGCTCTTTTTTCTTTGTCTGATAAAACTGCATAAGCCTCTTGTGCTTCCTTAAATTTTTCAGCAGCATCTGGTTCTTTTGAAACATCAGGATGATATTTTTTAGCTAATTTACGGAAAGCTGATTTTATATCTGCTTCGGTAGCATTTTTATCAACACCAAGAACCTCATAATAATCTTTTTTATTCATAAAACTCACTTCCTTATATCAAAGATTTAAATTGTTCAATTGTCTCTTTAAACATACGAACAGCACTTTCTACTACTTCTTTTTTACTTACGTCAACACCTGCTATTTTAAGTTCATCAATAGGATACATACTTCCACCAGATTTTAAGAATGATTTATAGTTTTCCACAGCATTTTCTTTTCCATTTATAATATTTTCCACAATATAACATGCTGCAGATAAACCAATCGAATACTTATAAACGTAAAAATTGTAATAAAAATGTGGAACTCTTTCCCATTCATAGCGAATAGAGTCATCTACTACTACTTTTTCTCCAAAGTATAATTTATTTAATTTATAATACTCATTACACAAGAATTCGCTAGTAATAACATTACCACTTTCACGATAATCGTACATTTCCTTTTCAAATTCTGCAAACATTGTTTGCCTATAAATAGTTCCTTTAAATAATTCTAATAATCGATTTAAAACATTTAATTTTTCTTCTTTGGAATTAGAATTTTTTAATAAATATTTAGCTAGCAATAGTTCATTTGTAATGGAAGCAACTTCAGCAACAAATATTTTATAAGAGGAATTTGTATAACTATTATTGTGGCAAGACAAATAAGTATGAGCAGAGTGACCAGATTCATGAATAAGAGTAAAAACATCTTCTAATCTTCCTTCATAATTCAACAAAATATAAGGATTTGTATCGTAGAAACCGGAAGAATAAGCACCTGTTCTTTTTCCTTTATTGTTATAAACATCAATCCATTTTTCATTAAATTCTTTTTTTATAATATCAACATAATCATCGCCCAATATTTTTACAACATCCAATACTATTTTTTTAGCTTCTTCAAAATCATATTGTTGCTTTTTTAATTGAATTAATGGAACATGTAAATCATATAGATGTAATTCATCTAATTTTAATACTTGTTTCTTTAAATCATAATAATCATATAAAACATCCAAATTATCATGTATAGTAGATATCAAGTTATCGTAAACCTTTTTATCTATGTTATCAGCATGTAAAGATGCTTCTAATGCACTAGGATATTTTCTTATTTTCGCTAAACTGATGTTAGCATCCATATCTCCTAAATAAGTAGATGTTATGGTATTTTTAAAATTTGCAAACGTATCATACAATTTCTCAAAAGCTTGCTTACGTACTTCACGATTAAAGGAAGAAGTATATTTTCCATAATTGCTTTCTGTTAGTTCTACTTCATTTCCATCTTCATCATGAATCGTACCAAATGTTAAATCAGAATCAGTCAATATTTCATATGTATTAGAGGGATTTGCTAAATTATTATTTAATAATGATAGCATCTCTTCCTCTTTTTCGCTTAAGACATGTTCTTTATTACGATAAAGTTTTTCTAACGTAAACTGATATTCTTTTAATTCTGGTTTTTCCTCTATATATTGTAAAATTGTTTTAAAGTCAACCTTTAAAAATGTCGGCATTACAAAAGCACTTAATTCATTTTGATGATTCATCAAATCAGATATTTTTCTTTCCATAACTTGATAGTCATCATTTAATGTATCAGCATCATAATTTAAATGAGCATAATAATACAATTTATAAACTAAACGTTCTACTTTTTCATCGTATTTTAAGAAATCATATAGTTTGGAAGAAGAGGAAAGAAAATCAGTATAATTTTTTATTTCTTCTATTAATGATTTCGCTCTTGTATAATCTTCATACCAGACTTCTTTGTTAGCGTAAATAGGTGTTAAATCCCATTTATATTGTTCGTCAATCTCACTGCGAAGTTTTTGCTTTTCCATATATTCTCCTTTTATTTAATAAAGTGAGAAGTTCTAGTCACCTAGAACTTCTATATTATTTACCTTCTTCAAATTCTGCGTCAATCACATCATCATCTTTTTTATTGTCTGATGTTTCTTTATTTTCTTCTGTTTGTGCATTTTTAGAAGCTTCTTCGTATACTTTAGCAGCAAATTTATAAGCTGTTTCTTGTAATTTATCTTTTTTAGCTTTAATATCTTCTACGTTACCTTTTTCTAAAGCATCACGTAATTCTTTTATTTGTTCTTCTGCTTCTTTCTTTTCAGATTCACTTACTTTATCACCTAAATCTTTTAAAGATTTTTCACAGGTGAAAATCATTTGTTCTGCTTCATTTTTAACGTCTGCTTCTTCTTTACGTTTTTCGTCAGCAGCTTTATTTGCTTCAGCTTCTTTTACCATTTTATCAATTTCTTCATCACTTAAATTAGTAGAAGAAGTAATTGTAATAGATTGTTCTTTACTAGTTCCCAAATCTTTTGCTTTTACACTAACAATACCATTTGCGTCAATATCGAATGTAACTTCGATTTGTGGTACTCCTCTTGGAGCAGCTGGAATATTTGTTAATTGGAAACGTCCTAAAGTTTTATTGTCAGCAGCCATTGGTCTTTCACCTTGTAGAACATGAATATCTACAGCAGGTTGATTATCAGCAGCAGTTGAGAATACTTGTGATTTACTAGTTGGAATAGTTGTGTTTCTTGGAATTAAAACAGTCATAACATTTCCTAAAGTTTCAATACCAAGTGAAAGTGGTGTTACATCTAGTAATACAACATCCTCTACATCACCTGTTAGTACACCACCTTGAATAGCAGCACCCATAGCAACTACTTCATCAGGGTTTACTCCTTTTGATGGTTCTTTACCTAATTCATTTTTGATTAAATCTACTACTTTTGGAATACGTGTAGATCCACCAACTAATAGTACTTTATCAATATCATTTTTTGTTAAATTAGCATCTTTTAAAGCTTTTCTAACTGGTTCTAGAGTAGAATCTAATAAATCGCTAATTAAGTCTTCAAATTTTGCTCTTGTTAAAGTTACAGATAAATGTAATGGTCCTGCTTCACCTTGCGTAATGAATGGAACAGATACTTCTGTTGAAGTCATACCACTTAAGTCTTTTTTTGCTTTTTCAGCAGCATCTTTTACCCTTTGCATAGCCATTTTATCACTAGTTAAATCAATACCATTTTCACGTTTGAATTCACTAACTAAATAATCCATGATTCTTTGATCGAAATCATCACCACCTAAATGGTTATTACCACTAGTTGATAATACTTCAAATACACCATCACCAAGTTCTAGAATAGATACATCGAAAGTACCACCACCTAAATCGTATACAAGAACTTTTTCATTTGTGTCTTGTTTATCAAGTCCATAAGCTAAAGCTGCTGCTGTTGGTTCATTGATAATTCTTTCTACTTCTAATCCAGCAATTTTACCAGCATCTTTTGTAGCTTGTCTTTGAGCATCATTAAAGTAAGCTGGAACAGTAATAACTGCTTTTGTTACTTTTTCTCCTAAATAAGCTTCTGCTGTTTTTTTCAAATCACTTAAAATCATTGCTGAAATTTCTTGTGGTGTATAATCTTTTCCATTTACATGAACTTTTTTATCAGTTCCCATATCTCTTTTGATAGAATATACAACATTTGGATTTGTAATCATTTGGTTTTTAGCTTTTAAACCAACAATGATTTCACCATCTTTTCCAAATGCTACAACAGAGGGAGTTGTACGATTTCCTTCTGCATTGGCAATTACTTTTGGTCCTCCAACCTCATGTACGGCAACACAACTATTTGTTGTTCCTAAATCAATACCTATTATTTTACTCATATATATCACCTTTCCTTTATTCACTAACTTTGACCATAGCTGGTCTAATTACTTTGTCTTTTAATATATACCCTTTTCTAAGGACTTCTATTACCATTCCTGGCTCCATATCACATTTTTCTGTCATAACAGCCTGATGGTATGTTGGATCAAATGGTTTATTAGCACCATCTATTGCTTTCACATCAAATCGTTCTAAGATAGTAACTAAATTACAATAAATCATTTTAAATCCGGATAGGAATTTTGACACTTCATCTTCTAAGTTGTCATCATCCATTTTTATTGCACTTTCAAAATTATCAATGACAGGTAACATTTCTGTTACAATATCTTCATTTGAAAATTTTAAAATACGTGTAACTTCTTCATCTTTTCTTTTACGATAGTTAATAGAATCAGCTTTTGCTAAAAGAACTTTATTTTCTGCTTCTTTTAGTTTTGCTTCTAATTCTTCTATTTCATGTTCTAATTTTTTTACTTTTTTATTTTCATGTTTTTCTTTTTTTGAGTGTTCTTCACAATTATGTTCTTTTTTACATTCAGAATGGTCTGAACAGCAGTTTTCATCGCACTCATGTTTTTCACATTCGCATGTGCATTCTTCACATTCGCATGAATTATTTTCGCATGTGCATTCTTCACATTCGCATGAATTATTTTCACATGTACATTCTTCACATTCACATGATTTTTTTTCTTTACTTTCCATAATACCTCCTATTTGATTATTCTTTGTTTTTCTTTTTTTATTCATCTATTTCAATGTTATCTTTAATATATTGCAGCAAAGTCATTACTCTATCATATTCCATACGTTTAGGCCCTATCAATGCAATAGTTCCTTCTTCACCGTCAATACTATATTTTGTCTTAATAATAGAAACATCATCATCAAATTCTGATTCGCTTCCAATATAAACATTAACACCACTATCTTGTTCTTCTATTTTTTTTATTAATTCTTTATCCTCAAATTTTTTCAAGATAGAACGCATTTTACTAGTATCATCAAATTCTGGCTCTTTTAATATGTTACTTGGTCGATTTACTTTATATAAATTTTCTTCCTCTGATCTTAATTCATTAAAGGCATTATATAAGGCATCATATATAGCTCTTTGCTGTTTGATGGAAGTTGCTATTTTAGGTTTTACCTCATATTCTAATTTTTTACTAACTTCATTTAATGGTGTTCCAATAATAAATTTGTTGATTAGATCTACCGTTTGCTTAATTTCAGTAACAGACACTTTTTCTTCTATTTGCATGTTTTTGTGTTCTACATGTCCTTTATCAGTAATGACAATTGCAACTAAATGGTTTTCATCAATTGGAACTACTTCCACTTTACTAATTTTATTTTGATTACTGCTTCCACCTAAAACAATTGAAGTATAGTGCGTTAAATCTGACACAATTTCCATGCTTCTTATAATAACATCATTAAGCGCTAATGATTGATTATCAAAAATTGTTTGCAGATTTATAATATCTTCTCCTGTCAATTCTTTTGGTTTCATAATATGATCGACATAATATCGATAGCCTTTTTCACTAGGTACTCTTCCAGAAGAAGTATGAGTTTTTTCTAATAAACCAAGCTCTTCCAAAGTACTCATTTCATTTCTAACTGTTGCACTGGAACATTTTAAAAGGTCACAAATTGCTTTAGACCCAACTGGTCTAGCTGTTTTAATGTAATCTTCAACAATTATTTTTAAAAGGTCTCTTTGTCTTTCGTTAATCACATCATCACCTCTTTAGCACTGTTATCATCCAAGTGCTACATTCATTATATGCTATTACTTTAGCATTGTCAATATTTGAGTGCCAATTTCATGAATTTTTCACAAAAAAAGATACTTTTTAAATATCTTCTATATTATTATCTAGCATACAGTATAGTTCTGTCTGAATAAGTAGAAGCTTTATTAACTTTAAGAAATCCTTTGGTATTACTTATCTTTTTTAATTGAGATACTGAAACATTCCCATGTTCTACTACAATACCTTCTGATTCAAGACTATACAATTCGGTAGGAGAAACTACGGATGCAAGAACAAATGCATTTCCACGAAGAGCAACTAATAGTATTTCAGAATAATCAGATGCATTAAAATCTATATTTATTCCATCAGTACTAGTTGTTTCGGCTATCTTTTTCCATTGTATTTTAACATTATTTAAATTATTTTGTAATTCTTCTATATTACTTTTTATATTTGTGATTTCAGTTGTATTGTTTGTTATTTTGGTATCTAAATTATCTACTAAATTATTTACTTCATCTTTGGAATATACATTGCTAACATTCCCTGTTCCATTATCTAACATTGCTACATATTTATTTGTTAAAGCATCAAAGCCTATAATACAATTTCCAGTTTTTTTATCTCCTACGATAATTCCACTATTATAATTTTTATACACATAATATTTATCATTGGAGATACATATACTTGTATTTCCTTCTTTATCTAAATAAAGTTTTCCTTCTCCATCTATATTCCCTTTATATTCTAGTTTTTCTCCTTTTAGGGTGCTTCCTTTGTGTTCTTCATCAAACAAGAATTCATAGACTCCTTTTTCATGACTCATTGTAAAATAATTAGTCGAATCTAATATTCCTTGTACACTAGATACTAATGCTTTCTTTTTACTCTCTTCTATTACATTCATTAACATTGGCACTGTGATTAAGGTAATCACTGATAATATTACTATTACAGCTAATAACTCAAGTAATGTAAAACCTTTTTCTTTCATATTATACTCCTCGCTTCTTTTAGTATTTGTATTATTCTATTCTTCATACATTTTATCATAACAATTTTATTTTGTAAACTATTGTGTTACATTTAGAATTTTAAAAAGAGGTATTTAAAATACCCCCCCCGTTTACATATTGCAAACACTAAAAATTTGCTATCTACAAACTATATTACTATTTTTATGACATATTCAATATATCAAATTTTTATAACTTTCAATCTATTTGAACTATTTTTATAATTCTTCTGTCTTTGTTCTATGATATTCAACATGAACAGAGCTTTGACCTGTTAACTGTTTTTTAAACATAGCTTGTGTTACAGTAAATATCATATTTTTAACAAATTTTTGAAAATTATCCAATGAAAATTCTTCTTTTGTGATATACCAATTTGGATATGTTTTTACAATATTAGATGCTTTTCTAACCCAAATATCAGTACCATCTAACACATAAACATAAGGATACATATCATAAAAGTAATTTGAATTTATTTCTTGTTTTTCCGATAAAGTGGAGCTACTCATAGATTCCAAAGATTTTTTAAATCCACTTATTCTTCCATATACTTCATTACCATAGATAGTTCTATAAGGTAAGATTTTATATATATAAGATGAAATGAAGATTAAAAGCATACCTAATAAATATAGAATTAAAGTTCTAATATCATTAATTAATGGCATAATTCCTATATATAATGAAAATGCAATAGGTAAAACTCCAAACAATATCTTTATTAAAATTTTAGTATCAATCAAGAATAAAACATATATACCAAAAACTAATACTCCTACTATGATAGGAATTAAAAAATAATTGCTCATGTATAGATAAATAGAATTAAAATTCATTGCAATGGCTGAAATGACAATAGCAATAAATAGCCATTTTTTATCTTTTTTAATTGTTTTAAAAAATACTTTTTCATGATTATCAGAATTATCAATCGAATTTTTTGTTTCCATTAAAGTATCGTATAAATTATATTCAATATCTTTTAAAGTAATAGTATCTTTATCTTGAAATAATTTGTCAAACAATAATTTTTCTGAAGCATTGTCACCATCATAATCTTTTTGCTTTTCTATTACAAAAGAGTTAATACTGTCTAATTTATACCCATCATCTGATTCAATAAAGTGAATATAATCTTTATTTGCTAATGAAACTAAAACAGTCAACAAATCATGTTCCTTTAAATAGCCTTTATATAAATAAGCAATTTCAGCACTATTAAAGCCATAAGGAACCGTTTCTTCCAACACCACTGGTATTTTGTTTCCTTTTCCATATTTTAAAAATTTTAATATTGAAAAAACTAAAGTACCTGCTGGAATAATTAACAAGGCCCAAATCCAATAATTATAATAATCCGACGCTCCTACAAAATAATTATCTGGAAATTCTAAATATAATCCAAATGTTTCATTGCTCTTTAAATTAGCATTCAAAAATCCAGTTATAACATTTTCATTCACTTGATATTCTACATCATTGTTACCCCAGCTATTTTTATATCGAAAAAAAATCTTAGAAGCATCTACTTCTTTTGGTAATTGAATTTTAAATTGAATACTAGATATATTTGCATCGATCGTTCCATTAATTAAATTTAGAAAAATTTCATCTAAACCAATCCCAGTATCTTTTCCATAATCATATGTATAAGAAATTGTATACTTATCAACAGTATCTCTATGGTGTTCGGCATTAGAAATAATTTTACCACTGTCCACAGTATAATCCACTGATTTATCATTTAATAAAACTTTAACATTTGAAATATTTAAATTAGTTACTCTTTTTGTACCATTTGGACGAATTGTTGTTAATTTATCATCTAGTTTTCTTGTAAACGATGACATATTATCTACAAAATAAACATTATACTCTTCTTGGATATCTGCTGTTCTATTTTCATGCAACGAAACATCTACAGAATATGTAATTACTTCATAAGAGGCTGCTTTTACATGAAAAGGCACAAAAAGCATTACAAAAAGAAAAAATAATATTCCTTTCTTTTTCACACGAACCACTTCCCTATTTTATGGTTACATTATATCATAAACACAAATTCTTCACAATACAATCTAAAATAAAAGTGGATTTTTTAATCCACTAATTACATTTATGATTCATTATCATTACTCTGGGTAATTTTTCCTTTTCTGAATCACTATTTTTTTTACTATTTTGATATTTTTCAACCAAGATGTTCATTGCTTCTTGATAAATAATTGAATAACGTTCTGCTATTTGTGTAGCTACATCTTCATTCATCATAATTTCCCATTCTGGACCTTGTGCATTAAAATAACCATATCCAGAAAAAAGTAAGGAATAAAAATATTCTTTTAATCCAACAATATCTTTATCTTTTCCCATTTGTAAATTGGCAAATAAAATTTTTGTATCAAAATCATCATAAAATTCACCAATATTTTTAGAAATATGATTGCTATTAAAATGAGTATTATTTTGAAGTTTCATAGTAGCTATCAATAATATACAAAAATCACGAATTGTAAATTTCATAGTTACCCTCCTTTGTAATTAGTTATTATATCTTTTTTCAACAAAAAAATCAACTCTCGTTGACTATTTATCTACACAAGTTCCCTCACCAGGTTTTGCGCCTTCCACATATACTTTATCAACAAGAGAACATGAAGATTTTGTCATGGCATCTTGTAAATAACCACCTAATAATTTAACAACACTAACTACGACAACACTGATAACAGCAATTATTAGTAAGTATTCTACCAAAGCTTGTCCTCTATTATTATGTTTCATACCTTACCTCCTATAGATTTTACCTATATACATCTTATACTTTTTTACTATGTTTGTCAAATGTTTTTTATTGCGTTATAATAGTTTTGGTGGTTCTATGTTCTTAATAAAAAATGAGAAAAAAATAGAAGTGAAATATTATCATAAATTCTTTCAAAAAGCAATTGGTTTTATGTTTCAAAAGAAAAAAGATTATGCGATTTATTTCAAAAATTGCAATAGTATTCATACCTTTTTTTGCTTTTTTCCGTTAGATATTTATTTTTTGGACAAAAATGACAACATATTATATGCTTATCATGAAGTGGGAAAAAATAGAATTTTTTTCCCTCAAAAAAATGTTAAAAATGTGTTAGAAGTCCCTAGTAATATCATTTCGGATTTTACAATAAAAAGAGATTAATCATCTCTTTTTCTGTCTAGTAACATTAAGATTAAACGAATCAAATTAAGAAGACTAGAAAGAACTCCTGCTACATAAGTAAAGGCAGCTGCTTTTAACATGTTGGTTACTCCTTCTTTTTCTTCTTCACTAACTAATTGATTAATTTCTAATTCTTCCAAAGCTCTTCTAGAAGCATCAAACTCAACTGGTAATGTTACAAGTTGAAAAACTAGTGTAGCTAAAACCGTTATAATGCCCAAAATTAAATAACCCGTTACACCAGCTAGTAATGAAATTGCTATTACAAAGTATCCAGTGTAGTTCACAAAATTTACAATTGGAACTAATGCAGAACGGATTTTCATAAATTTATAACCATCTTTATCTTGAATAGCATGTCCACATTCATGAGCAGCTACTGCCATAGCAGCAATGGTTGTCTCTTCATATATGTTGGTAGATAGGCGGATCACTTCACTTGAAGGATCATAGTGATCCGTTAAATTACCACTTGTTTCTACCACTTGAATATGCTTTAAACCATTTTTATCTAGTATTTTTCTTGCAACATCTTTTCCTGTCATAGAATATTTATTGCCTATTTTCTTATATTTACTATAAGCACTATCAATCCAAGTTTGGGCAAATAATGTAATAGCAAGACCAATAAAGGTTAATGTTATTGTAATTACATTTTCATATCCATACATCATACTGCTATCTCATAAGTGGTTCCTTCTCTTGTATCTTTGATTAGAATACCTTTTTGTTCTAATTCTTTTCTAATTTGATCTGCTAATTCATAATTTTTTTCTAATTTTGCCTGTTTTCTTTGCTCTATTTTTTCTTCTATATATTGTTTTAAATCTTCATTTATATTGTTTTTTTGAATTAAATTTAAAGATAAAACTTGATCAAAATCTTTTACTAACGCTAATTTTGTAGCATCTGACATTTTATTATCTTTTAAAACATCATACAAAACAGTAATAGCAAGTGCTGTATTTAAATCATCTTCCAAGGCTTTTTTGAACTTACTCTGATATTCTTTGAAAAGAGCCTCATTAATAGTACCTTCTTCTTTCATATTTTTAATTTTGTTTATTAATTTTTGATAAGCATTTTTACTATTATCTAAAGCATCATAACTAAATACTAGTACTTTACGATAATGAGAATTTAAGCACATAAAACGATAAATAATAGGTTGATATCCTTTTTCTTCCAATAAAGAAACCGTTAAAAACTCTCCCTTTGATTTACTCATCTTTCCACTTTGGTCATTTAAATGTTCTCCATGTACCCAATAGTTACACCATTTATGTCCTAAATAAGCTTCACTTTGCGCAATTTCATTGGTATGATGTGGAAAAATATTATCTACACCTCCACAATGGATATCTAAATGTTCTCCTAAATATTTCATTGAAATTCCAGAACATTCAATATGCCAACCTGGATAACCATATCCCCATGGGCTTTCCCATTTTAATTCTTGATCATCAAATTTTGATTTCGTAAACCATAAAACAAAATCAGCTTGATTTCTTTTATTTTGATCTTCGTCTACTCCTTCTCTGACACCTACTACCATGTCATCTATCTTATGGTTGGTTAAAGCATAATAATCATTTAATTTTGATGTATCAAAATAGATATTACCGCCACTCATATAGGCATATCCCTTTTTTAATAAATCTTCTATTATTTTATAATACATTTCAATATTATCGGTGGCTTTGGAAACAATTGTCGGCCATGTTATATTTAATTTAGTGCAATCTTTTTTAAAGGATTCTGTATAATATTCTGCTATTTCTAAAACACTTTTATGTTCCCTTTTAGCGCCCTTTAACATTTTATCTTCACCACTATCTGAATCGCTGCTTAAATGACCTACATCTGTTATATTCATACATCTTTTAACGGAATATCCAATATAATTTAATGTTTTTTCAAATATGTCTTCAAATATGTAAGTCCTTAAATTACCAATATGCGCAAAGTGATATACTGTTGGGCCACAAGTATACATTGTTACCTCATTTTTAGAATAAGGAACAAATTCTTCTACTTTTTTTGTTAATGTATTATAAATTTTCATAAAATCACCCTCTTTTTTATTATATCATAGAATTTCGTAATTCAATAATGTGATTTGGTCTGATTTTAAATTATGTTCTTCTATTTTTTTAGATAGATCTGTTGTAAGGTATTTTTTTAAGTCATCTGGAAAAACAGTTACGATATTTCCACTTATTTTTTCATGCATTAAAATAGCGCCAAATAAATTTGCTCCACTAGATATTCCTACTCCAATGCCTAGTTCTTTTGCTACTTTTTGAGACATATTAATTGCCTCCAAGTCTGGTATTAAAAGGATGTCATCAATCATGTTTAAATCCACGATTTCAGGAATAAATTCATCCCCTATTCCTTCTATTTTGTGCTCCCCTTTTGTTCCCATTTTGATTAAAGACATATTTTCTGGTTCCAGCGCATAGATTATAGCATCATTTTCTTCTTGTACTCTTTTTCCAATTCCTATTAACGTTCCACCTGTTCCAATTCCAGATATGAAACCATCTACTTTTATTTTACCTGTTATTTCTCTTCCAGTTGTTTCGTAATGAGCTAATACATTGTCTTTATTTGAAAATTGATTTGTTAAAAAGCCATCGATAGAATTAGCTAATGCTTTTGCTCTTTTAATGCATTCTGTAAAGCCGCCTTCTTCTCTTGACACTAATATTACATTGGCACCATACATTTTCATAATTTCAATTCGCTCTTTACTTACCCAATCTGGCATAAAAATATATACCGGATGTTTTAAATAAGAACCAATGGCAGAAAGGGAAATTCCTGTATTTCCACTAGTAGCTTCTATGATTGGCATATTTTCTTTTAGTTCTTTTCGTTCTCTTGCTTTCATAAGCATATAATATGCTACTCTATCTTTAATACTCCCTGTTAAATTATAATATTCTAGCTTTACATAAACAGATTTTATTTGATTTTGATATTTATAGTTTATTTTTATAAGTGGTGTATTTCCTATTAACTGACTCATAAGTATAACCCCCTTTAATATTTTATACAAGAAAAATAGAATTGCTCATAACAATTTTATTGTCAATTTAATGTATAATTTTAAATATTTTTATTGCTATTTTAATTTTTATATGATACTATATAGGAGCAATATGAATGGACCTTTAGCTCAGTTGGTTAGAGCATCCGGCTCATAACCGGGCGGTCGTAGGTTCGAGTCCTACAAGGTCCACCATTTAAAAAAAATACCGTTGAATTTCAACGGTTTTTATTTTTTATAATTTGATTTAATTGATTAGTTTCTTCATCGATTGTCATAATTCGATATTGTTCTAAAAATGACTCCTCTATATTTAAAATTTCCGATATTTTTTTATTTGTTAGCTCAGTTGTATTATAACTCTTTAATTTTAAATAAAAATACATTTGTTCTTTTGGTGTTAAAAATTGTAGTTTTTCCTTTATGTAAGATGAATTCATAACCGTTTCTATCTTTTCTGACTTATAAGTAGCTATTACTTTAAGTATTTCTACAATATCTGTTTCATAAAAATCACTTAAATGTAGAATATAATAATCTACTATATCATCTATAGAAACTATTTTAAAAATTTTTTCTCTAATCGTTTCAATATAGTAAAAAATTGAATTTTCTTGTATTATTTTTGGAAGGAATAAAATAATATCTTCAATAGCATGGACTTTATTTTTTATGTCCTTTTTTAGCAGTGATTTAATTTTGACTTTTGCATTTTTTAATGAATTTTTTTCTTGCATATTTAATATAATGTCATTTCTTGTTTCTAACATTTCTCCACTATATAATTTATGAATTACTTCATAATAGTTTGGATTAGTAACTTGAAAATTTTCTACTATTTTTAATACTTCTTCTGCTTTTTCTTCTCCAAAAAAAGTTAAAAAGCCTTTTTTAGATTGTTTAACATTTTTATGTTTTGATACTTTTTGCTGGTTAAAGATTTTTTTTGTTTCTTTTCCAGATAATATTTTTCTTATCTTTACTTTGGCATTATTTAATATAATATTCTCTTGTTTACTTAAATTTACATGATTTCTTATTTCTAATCTTTCTCCACTATATCGTTTATGAATTACTTCATAATAGTTTGGATTAGTAACTTGAAAATTTTCTACTATTTTTAATACTTCTTCTGCTTTTTCTTCTCCAAAAAAAGTTAAAAAGTCTTTTTTAGATTGTTTAACATTTTTATTTTTTGATACTTTTTGCTGGTTAAATCTTTTTTCTGGTTCTTTTATTAGCTGTTGTTCGCCTTTTTGATCTGGCTCTTTTGTTGGTTGTTGTTTATCCTTTTGATTGACATGTTTTTGTAAGTGATAAATATATTTGTCTTGAATCATATTCATTAATTTTTTTAAAGCTGGGATTTTTCTTTTATCGACATCTTTCTTTAAAATTTCAAATTTTTTTCCCCAATAAAATTCACTTATCAAAGATTTTTCTTCGGAAGATAAATTTGATAGATATTTTTCTACCATTGGTTGAACATTAGGTGGAAAATTCTCTATAAATGAACCCTTAAGTTGCACTAATTGTGGTGCTTTTAAATTATCAGAATAGGTCTTATATGGCGAATTATATATCTTTTTTAGATTGCTTATTATATATTCTTCTGAATAACCAGAATCAACCATTTTTTGAACCTTTTCTAATTTTTCTTCCAATGATTTTTCTGCCCATGCAAATCTTGTTTCTTCACTTCTTAATAAATAACCATCTCCTAAAAAATCACTTCCATATTTATTCTTTATGGATATTCTTTCTTCTGGTGTTAGAACTTTGATTGATATTAAAATAACCTCTTTACTATAGTTATGATATTTTTCAAATATAGATACATTGTTTCCTTTACTCATATTAAACTCCCCCTAAACTGATTATATTTTTATTATAAATATTTTATCTTTTTATGTCAACGAAAAAGAGGCTTATCGAAAGCCTCCTCCGCCTCCTCCTCCACCGAAGGAGCCTCCTCCTCCACCAGATGAAGAAAAACCTCCTCCACCAGATGAATAAGACTGTGCCCTACTTTGTGCCAGACTGGCTGCGTGAACTCCGTTGTAACTAAAACTGTGAATGAAAATGATATCGTCGTAATCAAAACCATAATTTTGTATAACATCCGGATATAAATCTTTAAATTGTTTTGCTACTTTATCAGCAATTCCGAAGATGGAAGCAAACATCAAATATTCATCAAATAAATGAACTTCAATAGCTTCTCTTGTTTTAATATTAGTGAATTCTATTAAGAATTTTTTTAAGCCTTTTAACTGTTTTGCTTCTTCTCTTAAATCAGGAGTTAAAGTATATTCTTTATGTTTAAATAACATTACTCTTTTTTCAATTTCAACTAGTTTTCCTTCAGCAATCAACGTGCTGGCTACACTATCCAATACTGATGTAAACCATTTTAAAATTCTTGAATAATGATTTTTACACCACTTTTCAAATTCTTTTGATTGTAATAATCCATCTTTACTAGCTTGATATAACATATCGAATAATTCTTTTTCAAAAGAATTATTAAATTCCACATTAGGATCTAAATGAATAATGGTTTCTTCTTTAGAAAATAAGCCATTCTTTTCTTTCTTTTCAATTGTAATCTTATTTTCTTTTAACCATTTTAACAACACCGCTCCTAATAAATCGGTTTGTTTTTTCATCAAATTAAAGTTATACGCTAAATAATAAGCCCTAAAAATATCTTTATTACAAGGTATATCTCTAAAGTTAGGTACATCTTTTAAATTTTTTCCTTCTTTTCCAAAATTCAAACGATATTTTTGATTACTAGTTCCTTTGCTAGAATTTAAAATAGCGGATATAATTATGACCCAAACAAGAATTTGAATTAAAAGAGAAAATAAAATAGCGAACCATGGGGTATCATCCCCACTATGATGAATAGCACCTTCTTCTGCCATTTCATAGTAATAGTCAAAATTTTTATCTAAACTCTCTAAATTCTGAAAAGTGCCATTTGGAAATTTAATTAAAATAACCATGTATTCATCACTATCAAGACCATTTTTTGTACTCATTTCAATATAGCCATCATATACATAAGCATATCCATCATAACCATATCCCCATACATCTAAAGTATCACTATAATTAAATGAACTGTGAATTTTAATGTATACATTATCTGGTGCACTTGAAAAATCATATGGCATTAAACTAAAGTAAGTCATTTGAGAATCTTTTAATTGATAAACAAAATTCGTAATAGTATAGGATAGTACATAATTATGTTTTCCATAAGAACTAATTCCAAAACATAACTCCACTCCATCTGTTATAGAATGTAACCCGTTTTTATATGCTTTAGCATCAAACGATGCACTGGTATTCCAAGAACTTAAAGAAGTAAAAGCTTTATCATCCATTAATACCGTAAAGTCTTTTATTTTGGATTTTCCTAAATTATAATAAGGCTTATATCCCTCTGTTCCACTTGATAATTTAGCATTCCATACTTCTGTAATATGGGCATCTCCGTTATCATCAATGTATACATCCATTGATACAGAAGATATGGTATTGGCTTTCACAAATGGTATAAAATTTATAACCAATATCAAGGTTATTAACTGAACAATTCGTTTCATACATCCTCCTTTATATACTATATTAATAGTATCAAAAAATAAACCTTGATTCAAGGTTTATTCTCGTTAAAATTGTACTTTTGGAGCTTCTTTATCTTTTTCGCTAGCTTCAAAGAATACAGCTTTTTCAAATTTAAATAATCCTGCTACTAAATTAGATGGAAACATTTCTACTTTATTGTTGTAATTCAAAACATTGTCATTATAGAATTGTCTTGAATAAGTAATTTTATTTTCTGTTTCTTCTAAACTTTTTTGTAAATCAAGGAAGTTTTGATTTGCTTTTAATGCTGGGTAAGATTCTACTAAAGCAAATAATCTAGATAAAGCTTGTGTCATGGCACCTTCTGCTTTCATTGCTTCTTCTGGTGTTTTTGCACCTACGGCTTTACTTCTTGCTTCTATTACAGCAGTTAAAGTTCCTTCTTCATGTTTTGCATAACCTTTTACAGTTTCTACTAAATTAGGGATTAAATCAGCTCTTCTTTTTAAAAGAACGTCAATTTGACTCCATCCATCTCTTACTTTATTTCTAAGTCTTACTAATAAATTATAAGTAGAAATAACATATAATACAATTAAAATTACAATGACTAAAATTATCCACCACATATTTTTTCCTCCATTCTAATAACATTATACTGTATTTTTTCATTTTTTGGAATATTTTTTTATTTTTTATGAAAAATAATATAGAAAGGATGATAAAATGAATATTAGTATAAGAGAACATATCAAAAGTAATTTTAAAAATACTTCTAAGAATGATTTAAGAGATAGTATCGAACAATCCGTTGTGGAAAAAGATGAGGTTGTTTTACCTGGAATGGGTGTTTTATTTGAAATATTGTGGAAAAGTGAAAAAAATCAAGAAGAAATTTTAGATATACTGTGGAATTATTTTAACAAACAAGGACATTAGTTTTATCTAATGTCCTCCGATTGTAAACAAACTTCTAGATTTTTCTAGATTTTTTTTGAATAAATTTTTTGTTAATATTTATGATATTTTTGATAGTTTATTTTTTCTTTTTCTGGATAAACCAAATTTATTATTCTTAATATTTTTTCTAAATTTTTTTTATCATTAATTGAACTATTTGCAATTTGTTCTAATATATCCCAAGCTTTTAAAGCATCTTTTTGCCTTTCTGGATTATATAATTCTACATATATTTGTTTACCTATACTAATTATTTCATTTTTAAATATATCTTTAATTAATTGTGGTTCTGATTCTTTTGTTTTTGTAGATTTTTCTTTTTCATCCATTTTTTCTATATTCCTATTATTAACTACTTTACCAGACATGGTTATATATTTTTCATCCGCTTTATTTTTCGAAACTTCTACTTTTGGTTCTGAAATTTTAATTTCTTCTGCTGTTTTAGATTCTTTTTGCTCATCTATTTTTTCTACATTTCTATTATTAACTACTTTAACAGATTTTTTATCCGTTTTATTTTTCGAAACTTCTACTTTTGGTTCTGAAGTTTTAATTTCTTCTACTTTTTTAGATTCTTTTTGTTCATCTATTTTTTCTACATTTCTATTATTAACTATTTTAACAGATTTTTTATCCGTTTTATTTTTCGAAACTTCTACTTTTGGTTCTGAAGTTTTAATTTCTT
>URZL01000016.1 GCA_900552335.1 uncultured Mycoplasmatota bacterium
GTGAAATAACAAATTTAAAAAGTAATATAGAGGAATTACAAAATAATTTAAATAAATATGCTTTACAAAGTGAATTAGAAAAAACGAATACAAATATAGAGAATTTATCTAGTATAATATCTAGCCATACTTCAGTAATTAATCAATTAAATAGCAATGGGGACTTTACTCAAATTAATAAAAGTTGGAATAGTGTACAAATTGCGGACTTATCAAGTGGAGGTCAAGAATTTACCATCGGTAAATTATCAGAAAAAGGGAGATATTTAGTATTATATCAGGCAATTTTTATGGGACCAACTAATACAGGATGGGATTGTGGAATTATAGGAGCAACTGGATTGTTTAGTATAGCTCGAGCCCCTTTTAATAATCAGACTGCTTTAACGGCGTTTGGTATTGTAGATGTTACATCGGAAACTGATATAAAAGCAACTATATTTGCTGATGGTATTGCAAAAACAGCTTATCTTTCTGCCTATGCAATTAAAATAAAATCATAGTATAGATTGAAAGAAAACTTTATAAAAAATAAGAAATAGAAGCATTTTTTTAATAGTTGGACATATACTTTATTGAATAAAAAATAGGAGGAATATATGGACAAGGATATTATTAGTACCAATCATAGCGTTAGTATCACAGAAAGAAAAAATATTATGATTACTGGTGTAAAAAAAATAGAGAGTTTTGATGAAGAAGAATTTTTGTTAGAAACAAATATGGGATATATTATTATAAAAGGAAAAGGTTTAGAAATTATTAAATTAGATACTTACCAAGGGAATGTTTCTATTAAAGGGCTATTAAACAGTTTAACTTATATGGAAAACGGTCATAAAAAAGAAAAAGAAGACAATATGTTTAGTAAATTATTCAAATGAGTTTACATTCTCAAATACTTGTAATTATTGTCTCTTTTTTCTTTGGTATTTTTTTTGAAATCTTCCATTGTATCAATTATAAGTTGATTTATAATAAAAGAAAAATAGTTAAAATATTGTTTACTTTTTTGTTAGTCTTTATTCAATCCATCATTTATTTTTATCTTTTAACAAAAATAAATAATGGTATTATTCATTTGTATGGCATTCTATCTATTGTAGTAGGAATTTTGTTGTTTTATTTCCTAAAAAAAACAGTTTGTACATTTTACAAAAAACATAAAAGATGATATACTCTCTAATAGGAGAGGGTAGTCATGAAAAAGAAAAAAAGAAAAATAAAGGGATCTAAAATTAGAATGTTAATTTTAATACCAATTTCTTGTTTAATAATTGGATATTTTTTATACTTGATTATTTCTTATCCTTATAGCATTATTAAACTAAAAAAAGAACAATCTGTATATGAAAAGCAGTTGTTACAGTTAGAAATAGATGAAAAAAATTTAAAAAATGAAATAGAAAAATTAAAAGATACGGATTACTTAGCTAGATATGCTAGGGAAAATTACCAATATTCCAAAGACGGTGAAATTATTTTAAAGATTGATTCAAAATCAAAAAAAGAAACAGAACAGGAAACTTTTGAAATCAATAAACCAATTTTATATGGTGGTATTTCTATTTTTTCTATTATATTAATTTATATCTTGATTAAAAGTAGACATTGAGTCTCTTTTTTTTATAAAAAAAAATAACGGTTTCCCGTTATAATTTAAAATCTTGAATATCATCATCTTCCATATTTTTTCCATCAAAATATGTTCTAATTTTATTACCAGATAACTTTGCTACTATATTAGATGGAAATCTTCTAATTAAAGCATTATAATCGGTAATAATGTCATTGTAATATTTTCTAGCTGCTACTATTTCAGCTTCTGATTCAAATAATCCTAGTTCAATCTTTAAAAAAGTTTCACTATTTTTTAATTCTTGCATAGATTCTTTATATTCATTAAATTCATTAATTGCTTCATATAGTTTTCTATCTAATTCAAAATTAGAAAATTTTTGGCTTCGTAAATCTTTAATCATTGGTAAAACTTCTTTTTTTGTTTTTAAATTTGATTTGATAATACCAACTGATTTATTTAATAAATCAAATCTTTTTCTAAGTGTTGTATCGATAAAAGCTTCTGCTTCATTAATACGAATGATATAAGATTGAAAATGATTATAAATATTTACGTACCAAATTAATAATAAACAAACGCCGATAATGGCTATAATTGTATATAGTAATGCATCCATATTCTCACCCTAGCATCATTATAACAAAAATCGACAAATTTTACTAGTTATTTGGTATAAATTCTGGACTATAATTAATTTTTTCTTCAAAAGTAATGAAATCCACATAAATCATTAGTAATAAATACCATTTTCCTGTAGTGGGATCACTTAAAATAATATGATCTCTTCCTGATTGCTCAATGATTCCCACAAATTCACGATCCTTAAATTCTTCTGAATCTGGAAATGTCATATGAATTCTTACTTGTTTTCCTTTATTTAATCTCAAAATGTTTTCAATATAGGATTGTTCCAGTGGTAAGTTATTGGTGTAATTTGACATAGGAATATTTGCTGTATTGGTATTAGGTGGTATATTGTTACTAAGATTTGGATTAAAAAATGTATTGTTCATAAATCAACCTCTTTCCATTTAATTTTATTTTTCATTTTCTAAAATATGAATTGATAAAGAAAAAAATTTCATTTATAATAGTTTTGGTGATATTATGAAAATAAGTGTAGGTGTTTCTAATCGTCATATTCATGTAACAGAAAGTGATTATCAAATTTTATTTGGTAATATAAATATAGAAAAAGTTCGTGATTTACATCAAAAAGGAGAATTTGTCTCTAATTCTTTTGTTACAATTCAAGGTTTAAAAAGAATGATAGATCATGTCAGAGTAATTGGACCTTTTCGCAATTATACCCAAGTAGAAGTTTCTAGAACAGATAGTTATTTACTAGGAATTCATCCACCCATTCGTAAATCGGGAGATATAGAAGATGGAGAAATGGTAACTATTATAGGTCCTGTTGGAAAAATAGAGCAAAAAAAATGCGCAATTATAGCAGAAAGACATATTCATTTAACCAAAGAACAATTAGAATACTATAAATTTGATGAAACTAAAACATTAAATATTGTTGTAAAAGGAGAAAAGGCTGCTATTTTAAGTAATGTTCACTTAAAAGTAAGTGACAACGCTTTTTTTGAATTACATTTAGATACAGATGACGCAAATGCATGTGACTTAAAAAATGGAGATATTGTAGATATTCTATAAAAAAATTAAAATGTAAATAGTACTTGAAAAAAGTACTTTTTTTTCGACTAACATGATATAATAAATTTGTAATGATAGGAGGAATATATGACAAAGTACGTTTATGCTTTTAAAGAAGGAAATAAAGATATGCGCAATTTGCTAGGTGGAAAAGGTGCAAATCTAGCTGAAATGGCAAGCTTGGGACTTCCTGTTCCAAATGGTTTTACCATTACAACAGAAGCTTGTATTGCTTATTACAAAAATGGAAAGACAATATCAAAAGAAATAGAGGATGAAATACTTTCTCATTTACATGCATTAGAACAGGAAATGGGAAAAAAGCTAGGAAATATAGAAAATCCATTATTAGTGTCTGTAAGAAGTGGTGCTAGAGCTTCTATGCCTGGTATGATGGATACAATTTTAAACTTAGGTTTGAATGATACTGCTGTAGAAGGATTTGCGTCTAAAACAAATAATCCACGTTTTGCTTATGATTCTTATAGAAGATTTATTCAAATGTATTCAGATGTAGTAATGGAAGTTCCTAAAAATTATTTTGAAAAAATTATTGATGAAGTAAAAGAAAAAAAAGGAATTCATTATGATACAGAACTTACTGTAGAAGATTTAAAAGAGCTAGTAGTTAGATTTAAAGAAGTTTATAAAACAGCAATGAATGGAAAAGAATTTCCGCAAGATCCAATTGAACAATTAATGGGAGCTGTAAAAGCTGTATTCCGTTCATGGGATAATCCAAGAGCAATTGTCTATAGAAGAATGAACGATATTCCAGGAGATTGGGGAACAGCTGTAAATATTCAAACTATGGTATTTGGAAATAAAGGTGAAACTAGTGGAACAGGTGTAGCATTTACGCGTAATCCATCTACTGGTGAAAAAGGTATTTTTGGAGAATATTTAATCAATGCACAGGGAGAAGATGTTGTTGCTGGTGTTAGAACGCCACAACCTATTTCTAAACTAGCAGAAGATATGCCAGAATGTTATAAAGAATTTATGGAATTAGCGCAAAAGTTAGAAAACCATTATAGAGATATGCAAGATATGGAATTCACTATTGAAGAAGGAAAACTATATTTTTTACAAACTCGTAATGGAAAAAGAACAGCGCCAGCTGCTATTAAAATTGCGTGTGATTTAGTAGATGAAGGTATGATTACAGAAGAAGAAGCGGTTCTTAGAATTGAAGCAAAATCATTAGATCAATTGTTGCATCCAATGTTTGATAGTGATGCTTTAAAAAATGGAGAAGTAATAGGAACTGCTTTACCAGCAAGTCCAGGTGCAGCAGCAGGTAAGGTAGTGTTTTCAGCAGAAGTTGCTAAAAAATTAGGAAAAGGCGGAAATGGCGAAAGAGTGATCCTTGTTCGATTAGAAACGACGCCAGAGGATATCGAAGGCATGGTAGCTAGCCAAGGAATTTTAACTGTTCGTGGTGGTATGACAAGTCATGCAGCAGTAGTAGCTCGTGGTATGGGTACTTGTTGCGTTTCCGGTTGTGGAGAAATTAAAATCAATGAAGAAGAAAAACACTTTGAACTTGGTGGTTATACGTTCCATGAGGGTGATTATATTTCGTTAGATGGAACAACTGGAAAAATTTACAAAGGAGATATTAAGACGGTAGAAGCAACTGTTACAGGTGATTTCGGAAGAATTATGGCTTGGGCAGATCAATACAGAAGACTTGGTGTTAGAACGAATGCAGACAATCCTAGAGATACAAAAAAAGCAATAGAACTTGGAGCAGAGGGTATTGGACTATGTCGTACAGAGCATATGTTCTTTGATGAAGAAAGAATTCCAAAAATTAGGAAAATGATTTTATCAGAAACAGTAGAGGAAAGAACGAAAGCTTTAGATGAATTGATTCCATTTCAAAAAGGTGATTTTAAAGCAATGTATAAAGAATTAAAAGGATTACCAATGACAGTTCGTTATTTAGATCCACCATTACATGAATTTCTTCCTACTTTAGAAGAAGATATTATTGCTTTAGCAAATGATATGAATGTTACAGTAGAACACTTAAAAAATAAGATTGATGAATTACATGAATTCAATCCAATGATGGGACACAGAGGATGTAGATTAGCAGTTACATATCCTGAAATTGCTAGAATGCAAACAAGAGCTTTAATGGAAGCCGCTATTGAAGTGGAAGAAGAAGATGGATATGACATTACAGTAGAAATTATGATTCCACTAGTTGGTGAAGTAAAAGAATTACAATTTGTAAAAAATATTGTAGTAGAAACAGCTGAACTAGTGAAAAAAGAAAAAAATTCCGATATTAAATATCATATAGGTACCATGATTGAAATACCAAGAGCTGCACTTACAGCAGACAAAATAGCAACAGAAGCAGAATTTTTCTCATTTGGTACGAATGATTTAACACAAATGACATTTGGTTTTTCACGTGATGACGCAGGTAAATTTTTAGATTCTTATTATCAAAACAAAATATATGAATCTGATCCATTTGCAAAAGTAGATTTTGATGGTGTTGGAGAATTAATTAAAATGGCAGTTAATAAAGGTAAACAAACAAGACCAGATATTAAATTAGGTATTTGTGGTGAACATGGTGGTGATCCTGCTTCGGTAGAATTCTTCCATAATGTTGGTTTAACTTATGTATCTTGCTCACCATTTAGAGTACCAATTGCTCGTTTAGCTGCAGCACAAGCCGCTATTAAAGCGAGTGAAAAATAGAACGTAATCACGTGAAATAATAAAATACAAGAAAGACTAGAAATAGTCTTTCTTTTGTTGTAATTAAAAGTAATAAATAAAATTAGTCAAAAAATATTATACATAAAAAGCGGTTGGCTAGTGTGTTACTAGCATTTTTAAAATTTGATAAAAATAGTCACAATATAGTTTGGATGACTATTTTTTGTTGGAAGAAAAAATATAAAAAAGAAAGGAATGATGAAAATGTATTTTAAGAAACCAACACTAAACAATTTATCGCAAGGGGCTCGATTAGAGTATGTGAGAAGAATAAGACATATGGATATGGATGATGTCGCAGATTATTTTGGATTTGGAGGTAATGATCCACATAAGACATTTAATAGTTATGAGAATAACTATAGACATCCAAGTAAAGAAAGATTAAAAGATATAGCAGAATTATATGAAGTAAGTATTAATGCTATAAAAGAATATGATTTTAATAATCCAATTGATGTTATTTATAACTTAATGTGGTTAGAAGAAGAATTTCCATATTATGAAATTAACTTTGATACTGAAAGTTATGAACAAACAAAATACAATGAATTAGTTCAAACAGCAATTAATGAATGGAAAAAAATGAGAGATAAAAGAGAAAACTATGAAATATCAGATGAAGAATATCTCGATTGGAAATTGAATTTTGAAATCATAAGTACAGTAAATTAATAACAATAATGTATGATATAATATATTTAATGAAAGGAGACTTTCTATGAAAAAATATCTTAAAGATTATCCAAATTTAGTTGAAGAATGGAATTACAAAAAGAATGAAGAGTTGGGGCTTTTTTTAGATAAAATAACAAGTAAAAATGGAAATAAAGCTTGGTGGATATGTAAAAAATGCGAAGGCGAATGGTTTGCTACAATAGCAGGTCGAACAGATAATCATGGTTGTCCATACTGTTCTGGGAGATTGGTAAAAAAAGGAATAAACGATTTGGAAACTTTATGTCCTGAAATAGCCAGTGAGTGGCATCCAACAAAAAACGGTACCCTAAAACCTTATGAAGTTTCTATTAAATCATCAAAGAAAGTGTGGTGGTTGGGAAAATGCGGACATGAGTGGTGTGCATTAATTAGCAATAGAACAAACGGCTCTGGATGTCCTAAGTGTAAATTATCAGCGGTTTCTTCTTTCCCTGAACAAGCTATTTATTATTATATGAAAAAAATTTATAGCGATACGCTTACTAGAGATACTCATTTAGGAGTAGAACTGGATATATATATTCCATCAATTAAAGTTGCTATTGAATACGATGGCGAAGCATGGCACAAAGGTAAGAAGAAAGAACATGATATTAAAAAAAATAATATATGTAATCAAAATAATATTAAGTTAATAAGAATTCGAGAAAAGAAATTAGATACTATTGAAGGTTGTATTTCAATAGTAAGAGAAGATTCGAATAGCGATAAATCGTTAGAAAAATGTATCAAGAATTTATTTAAAATATTAAATTTACCAATTGATAATATTAATATTTTAAGAGATACTCCTTTAATTTTAGAACAATATTCGGCAATTCAATTAAACAATAGCTTGGCAAAATGTTTTCCTGATATTGCTGATGAATGGCATCCAACAAAAAATGGAAATCTGACTCCAGATCAAATATCAAAAGGTTCAAGAAGAATTGTTTGGTGGTTGGGAAAATGTGGACATGAATATGAAATGGTTGTTAGTGAAAGAACAAATATAAGAAAAAATGGAAAAGCATACGGTTGTCCAGTATGTGCTGGAAAAAGAGTGCTAAAAGGTATTAATGATTTAAAAACGCTATATCCTTCTATTGCTAGTGAATGGGATTATGAAAAAAACGTAGGTATACCATCAGATTTTTTAGCTAATAGTAATCAAAATATTTGGTGGAGATGTTCTAAAGGACATTCTTGGAATGCTAAGATTCAATCAAGAACTCATGCAAAATCTAATTGCCCATATTGTAGTAATAAAAAAGTATTAAAAGGTTATAATGATTTGAAAACAGTTTGCCCTGAATTAGTAAAAGATTGGGATTATCAAAAAAATAATAAATTAAATATAAAGCCAGATGCTATTACTTTTGGAAGTAATAAGAGAGTGTGTTGGAAATGTCATTTGTGTGGACATGAGTGGGATACCTATGTATGTAGTAGAACCAAGAAAAAAACTAAATGTCCAAAATGTGGCAGAAAAAAATAATGGAAGGTGAAATAATGATTGATTTACCACAAACAAGAAGTATATCATTAAAAAGTTATATAGAAGATATAAAAAAGTCCATAAAAGATGGAAATTATTTATCAGTTTTATGTATATCATTAATAATACCTGATATATGCATTAATTATCTTGATTGGGATAACAAAGATGGGAAAGGATATAAAAAATGGATTGATAAATATATCACCGAAAGTTATTTGCCTTCAACCAAATATAATAGTAATCGTAAAAGACGCGAAATTGATGACATTAAATTTGATGGTAAAGCATGTTACTCATTAAGATGTTCTATATTACATGAAGGAACCACACCATTAGAAACTAAATTATTAAAAACAGAAGGAATAAAAAAGTATAAAACAATCCAACTATGTGTAAATAGTAGAAGTAATTTAGATTACCAATATGGTGAATCAAAGAGTTTAGTTACATCTCCAAATCACAAAGAATACTCTATGAGAATTAATGTAGTTAATTTTGCTAAAGAAATGATAGACGGATGTAATAAATTTCTTGAAGAAGAAAAAATAGATGATATAAGATTATTTACTATGATTGATTGGGATAATAGAAATGGTGAAATTATATTTACACCAAATTAGTAATAATTGATAGTTGTCAAATGTGCGATGAAGAAGTAGAAATACTTCTTTTTCTTTTACTCTTATCGCACCCTAAACTTATTTTTATAAAAATGATAATTTCTTTGTAGAGGTGATTTAATGAAAAGAAAGGTAGCAATATATGCTAGAGTTTCAACAGAACATGAAGCTCAATTATCTGCTTTAGATAATCAAGTTCAATACTATGATGAAATTTTAAAGAAAAATCCTGATTGGATTCTTTATGATAGATACATAGATGAAGGATTAAGTGGCACATCTACAAAGAAGAGAAAAAACTTTATGAGAATGATGGAGGATGCAAAAGCAGGAAGATTTGATTTGATAGTTACTCGTGAAGTATCAAGATTTGCAAGAAACACAGTTGATACATTACAAGAAACTAGAAAGTTAAAAAATATAGGAGTAGAAGTATATTTTATAGATGATAATATTTGGACATTTAATGATGAAGATGGTGAATTAAAACTAACTATTATGGCTACATTAGCTCAAAATGAAAGTAAGAAAACTTCTCAAAGAGTTAAAGCTGGACAATTGATATCATTTCAAAATGGAGTATTCTATGGAACTGGTAATATACTTGGGTATGATAAAGTTGGTAAAGATTTAATAATTAATGAAGATCAAGCTGAAATAATAGATTTATTTATTCAGAATATTTAAATGGAAAAGGTATAGTTAAAATAGCAGATGAATTAACTGAAAGAGGAGCAATTACATCAACTGGATTATCAAGATGGAGTGCTGCTTATGTATCTAGAGTATTAAGAAATCCATTTTATTCAGGTACTATAGTTTATAGAAAATCTTATATACCAGATTATTTAGAACAAAAACCTAAAATGAATTATGGAGAAGTAGAACAAGTAGTAGTTGAAGGTAGACATGAGCTAATTATATCTAAAGAAGATTTTAAGCAAGTTCAACAAATTATGGATAGTCATTCTAAACCAATAAAATTGGGTAGAAGACAAGCAACTGGAGTAACTAAAAATATATGGAGTAAAAAATTAGTATGTGAATGTGGATCTAACTTTAATAGAAAGATTTATCATAAGAATAAAAATGAAACAACATATTGTTATGTTTGCTATAACAAGAAAATGCGACCAAAGAATAGATATAAAGATAGTTGTGAAGTCAAAGAAGTTCAAGAATGGAAATTACAATATATGGCTGAAACAATATTTAGAAATTTCACACATGATACAGATAATCGAAAAGAATTATATGAAAGATTAATGAAAGGAGTGAATATAGATGAACATCCGGAGATTAAAATAAAAAAACGAATTGATAAATTAAATCAATAGATAGAAAACGAATCATCCAAGTTAGATAGATTAATTGATACCTATTTAGATGAAACTATAGATGTCGCAATGTATGATATGTTTCAAAAAAAAGTATCAAGTAGAATAGAAAAATATAAAATAGAAAAAAGTGAATTAGAAAAACAATATGAATCTATAGAACCATTAGAAGTTAGGATTGAAAATGCTAAAAAGAAAATAAGAAGATTATTATGATATAATATTTTTGGAGTGATTAAAATGAGTTTATCTGAACAATTAATTTATTGTACAACTAAAATAATATCAGTTTTGGATGAAAAAACAATTTCAACTGGCACAGGTTTTTTTATGAATTTTAATATAGATGTTGAAAAAGATACTTATCAACCCGTAATTATAACAAATAAACATGTAGTTGCTGATGCCAAGAAAATTATTTTTTCAATATGCAAAGCAGATGATAATAACAAACCATTAGATACAGAAAGATTCACAATTACTTTGGATTCATTTAGAATAATAAATCACCCATCTGATGATGTTGATTTGTGCGCTATTCCTATTGCAGATCTAGATTCATTAACAAATCAAAATAAAGTAAAACTATTTAGAGGTAATTTTGGGACTGATTTATTAATAAGCAATACAGAAATAAAAGAATGTTCCGCAATGGAAGATATAATAATGATTGGTTATCCTAACGGTTTAGAGGACACATATAATAATAAGCCGATAATTCGTAAAGGAATAACATCTACTCATATGAAATTTAATTACAACGGTAAAAAAGAATTTTTAATAGATATGGCATGTTTTCCTGGTTCAAGTGGTTCTCCTATATTCTTTTGTAATGAATCTTCATATACGGTAGGGAATAATGTTATTATTGGATCAAGATGTAGATTATTAGGATTATTATATGCTGGGCCACAACATACGGGAGTAGGTACGATAGTATTTGAAAATATTCCAACAAATCCTAAAACAGTAATTAATATCCCAAATAACCTTGGTGTAGTTATTAAAGCTGAAAGAATTAAAGAATTAGAAGATGTTATGAAAGACATGAATTAATATAAAAAGTCATTTTAGTCAAAAAATAGAACGGCATATCGTTCAGTTTAGTTTTCCGATAGTGCTTGGCTCACAAGCCACAATTAAATCAAAGAAAAATAGGTAATGAATAGACTAGAGTAATCTAGTCTTTTTTATGATATAATTAATTATAGGATGTGATGATATGAAAAAAATAGCGCTTGATTTGGATGGGGTTGTATTTGATTCAGAAAACTTATATAGAGTATATACAGAAATATATGATGTAGAAAAAAATAAAAAAGATACTATAGTGGATAATACACAAAGAATATTTCAAAAAAGGTATGATTGGTCAGAAGAAGAGTTTAAAGATTTTTATAATTCTAATGCTGAAATTGTATTAAAAACTGCTAATTTTATGACAGGAGTAGATATCGTATTAAATAAACTAAAAGATTATTTTGAATTTATTGTAGTAACAGCTAGAAATGATTTTGAAACTGAAATAGCTATTGAAAAACTAAAAACAATTGGATTTGGAAATATCAAAGTTTTTAATAACGAACATCATAAAATTGATAAGTTATTAGAAGAACATGTAGATTATATGATTGATGATGATAACAATATTTGTATTAATGCATCAGATAATGGTATATGTGCACTCTATTTTAAAAATAATGCTTCAAATAAAGTTGACAAAGAAAATGTTATTAATGTAAATAATTGGGGAGAAATATATAAATACTTAATGTTAAATAAAGGAGAATAATATGGAATTTAGAAGGATGAGAGAATACTCTCATGAAGAATTTGTTGATTTGATTTTAAGTTTAAGTGAAGAAGAACTACTAGAACTTAGTAAAAATTACGGAGGATATCCAGTATTGTTTAGAATGGCTTTAGATGATAGAATTAGTCACATACCATTTATTCAAACAGGGGCAGCCATTATTATTGAGAATAATAATGGAGAAATATTACTTCAAGAAAGAACTGATAGAAATAAGTGGGGATTACCTGGAGGATGTCAAGATCTTGGAGAAGATTTAAGAGAAACTGCTGTGAGAGAGGCATATGAAGAAACTGGTTTAAAATTTGATCCAAACAAATTGATTTTAATAGATACTTTATCTGGAAACTCAAGAAAGAATAGTTATCCAAATGGAGATATTGTTTATAATAACACATCGCTTTATTTAGCTAGAGTATCTAATATTGATGTAAATAATTTAAAAGGTGATTCTGAAACTAAAAGATTAGAATTTTTTAAAACAGATGAAGTACCTGAAAATCTAATGGATGTTGATTTGATTAAATCATATATTTCATATTTAAATAAAAAAGCACCAGAAGATTAAGATATTAAGAATTATTAAAATATGGTTGAATTGATGAAGAGCATGATATAATTATATTGAGGGATATGAGGTCTTATGAGTAAAGAATTAAAACAAAACCAAAATACACTTTATATTGATTTGTATATTGATAATGAACCATATATAAAAGATCTTACTAATGATAGAATTATTAATCTTACTGGAGAATCAGGTAGTGGAAAATCTTATTTTAGTAATAAATACATTAAAGATCATAATTATATAGTTATTGATACAGATATAGTATTTAGTGATGAGGAATCTGATAACAAAGAAAGTGTTGAATTAAGGAGCATTTTTAATGATAAACCCAAAGATTATTTAATTACAAATTTTGATGAATTTTATTTAAAAACTTTGGACTATTTTAAAGACAGCAATAAAACTTTAGTTGTTGACTCAGCACAATATAGAAATATAAAAGATTATTCTCTTTTAAAAGGCAAAATTATTGTTATGAGAACATGCATCAATACTTGTTATGAGAGAACTTTAAGTAGATGGAAAAGCAAAAATGAATATAATGAAGAAGAATATCAAAAATTTGCTGATAGAAAAAAAGGAATGTTTGAATGGTACCATTCATTGAATACATTTTTAGAAAATATAGATAAAATGTGAGGCGTAATATGGCAAATATAAATTCAAATGATTATTACTATTATTTACATAAAACTATTATTGATAGTCCTGAAAAGATAGAAAGTTTTTTTAATGAAGGATTGAAAAGTAGATGTCATTATAGTATTCATTCTACAATGGCTAGAATTAACGAACAGGATTTACGAAATAATGGTTTAGAAAAAGAAATAAAAGATTATTTAGGACAAGGACAAGATTATAATGCAGTATTTATTATAAAAATTCCTAAAAGATATTTAAGAGATACAATACATCATGATGGCAAAATGGACCCTGCCATTCCTATGTTTAGAGAATATTCTGAAGAAGACTGGTATTGGAATTCATTGTTTACACCAAAACTAATTCAGGGTGTTTATTGTAGAGATATTGATAAATCATTTACTAATCCTAATTTTAATCCAGTATTTGATCCAAGCGGTTGTCAATTTTCTGATGAGCAAGTAACTAATTTTGATAGTGTAAATGCAACTGATTGGAAAAAAATGGCCACTGATAGAAAACAATATTCTTTTCAACAATTATATATTGGTGATAAATCTAGTAAAACTTGGGATAAAGTAGTCAGTCATTATTCGCAATTATATGGAATTCAACCAACTCAAATGGTTAAGTATGAAATGTCTGATAATGATAAACAATTATTTGGTGGTAAAACTTTATAATCAATATGATATAATAAATTTAGATAAGCACCCTGGTAGAATAGTGTTTTGATTTTCAAACTTGGCAGGGGGCACAAGCCACAATCAAGACTAAAAATAACTAATTAGGACTAGAGTAATCTAGTCTTTTTAGTGGTAACTATGCTTGTTTTATGGTATAATAACACATAGTTACAGGAGTGATAAAAATGCTTGAAAATAAACTAAATATTACTAATGAAATAGAACTAGCAAAAGAAGAAGAAAGAATAACTAAACTAAGAGCATTAGAACTTTTTGATACAAATAAGATTAATGAGTTTGAAGTAGGAACAACAAAAGGATTATGTGATATTCATAGATTTTTATTTAGTGATATTTATTCATTTGCTGGTGAAATAAGAGAAGTAAATTTGGCTAAAAGTAATTTTCGATTTGCTGCAGCAATGTATTTAAAAGATGTATTATCTAAAATAGATTCTATGCCAGAAAATACATTTGAAGATATAATAAAAAAATATGTTGAAATGAATATAGCGCACCCTTTTAGAGAAGGGAATGGTAGAAGTACTCGTATATGGCTTGATATGATATTAAAAAGTAGAATTGGTAAAGTAATTGATTGGAGTAAAATAGATAAAGAAGAATATTTGCTTGCCATGGAAAGAAGTCCAATCAAGGATACTGAAATTAGATTATTAATAGAAAAAGCATTAACTGATAAAATTAATGATAGAGAAGTATATATGAAAGGCATTGATATAAGTTATAAGTATGAAGGATATAATACTTATACCATGGATGAATTAGATAAGTAATTTCGTTTTATAGTTTTGTTTTTCAAATTTGGATGAGCTACAAGCCACAATTAAAGCCAAAAATAATAATGGATTACGTTAAACTAAATTATCAAATGTACATAATTTTATAGAAATATTGAAAAATATTATAAAAAATTTATTCATCAGAAAACCTCTAGAAAAAATTTAGGGGTTTGTCAACACTCTGATAAACTAAGGAATTCTACCTTAGTTTTTATATGGAGTAAATCGAAAAAATTATAATTGTGATATAATGTAATTATATTGTAAGATAAAAGATTTAGTAATAATATCGGATACTGAAAAATATGAAAATAAAAAAGGATTGATGATATGAATTTTGATGGAAAAATTATATTCATTAGACATGGAGAAAATATGATTGATGATTCAATTAGTAACAATTTGTTACCATTATCCGAACTTGGAAAAAAACAAGCTTATGAAGCATTTCAGACATTAAAAGGGCAATTTGATGTTGTGATATCTTCTCCTTCTAAAAGAGCCATGATGACAGCACATATTATTTCTCCAAATTCTAAAATCCTTTATGATAAAAGGTTGCTAGAAAGAGGTTGGGGAAATGAGAAACAGGATGGCTTAGAAAGTGACTATGAAGCAAAAGAAAGAATAAAATCATTTATGGCTGAATATATGGAATCTTATCCAAATAAAAATATTTTATTTGTGACTCATGGTGGATTAATGATTTTAATTCAAGAAGTAATAGAAGGCAAAAAGATGGAAAGAGGTAGTATAAATAATTGTGATATCATTGAATATAGTTTCAATCATAAAAAAATAATGAAAAATAAAATTTAGTAAAAATTTAATGCAAATGGATAAGACGTGTTATAATAAATGTAGAATATTATATTTGGTGATGAATCATGAAAAATTGGATGAAAGAAAATAAAATATCTATTATTATGTGGCTTTTATTTGAGGCGGTAGCGATAACATTGTACTTGTCTACTCACAATTTATTTTATTTGCTAAACTTTACTTATGTAGGTACTTGTGTGGCATTAGGAACCTTGTTAATGTCACATAAAAAAAGATATGCAAGAAATTTTGTTCAAATTGCAGTAGGACTTTATATGCTGGTTTATTTAGGAATTATATGTAGAGAAAATATGCAGATAGAAGGATTTTGGTACTATTTATTTTTGGGTGTTTTTGAAGCAGCTACCATTCATTATTTAATTGCTAAAATAGCGGGGCCATTTTTCTTTGGAAGAGGTTGGTGTGGCTATGCCTGTTGGACGGGTATGATACTAGATTTATTACCTTATAAAATACCAAAATATGGTAGAAAAAAATTAGGATGGATTCGATATATTACTTTTTTGTTATCCTTTACCTTTGTTTTATCTTTATTTATTTTTAAGGTTCCTAATTTAGAGCATATCATGTTTTATGCTTTTATCATTGGTAATATTATTTATTACATCATTGGAATCATTCTTGCTTTTTTATGGAAAGATAATAGAGCATTTTGTAAATATATTTGTCCTATTACAATTTTTCTAAAGCCTGCTAGTTATTTTTCTTTTTTAAGAGTAAAGTGTGATCATGAAAAATGTATTCATTGTAAAAAATGTGTAAAAATTTGTCCTATGAATGTAGATATGTTAAATGATTCTAGAAAAAGAAAAAATGGAACAGAATGTATTTTATGTTGTAATTGTATCAAGTCTTGCCCTAAAAAAGCTTTAAAATTGTAAGAAAAAGGAGGAAACAAATATGAATGAAGTAAAAGTAAAATCGATTTATAAACATTTTAAAGGGGATTTATATTTAGTAGAAGATATTGCGATTCATAGTGAGACAGGAGAAAAATATGTGGTGTATAGAGCTCTATATGGCGATATGACTTTATATATAAGACCTTATGACATGTTTTTGTCAGAAGTAGATCATCAAAAATATCCTGAAGCAAAACAAAAATATCGCTTTGAATTACAACACATAAAAAGTGTCAAAGAAAAATAATAACAAAAAAAATTACCATAAATTTTTCAAAATAAAAAAGTAGAAATTCCTACTTTAAACGATAAAAGAAGTATCATCTATAAATTGGTAATTTGTTTTATATTTTAATTCTCGAATTAAACGGAAGAGGGCTTCTTCCTTTTTTTTTGCTTCAATCATAATATCTACATCATAATTTAAATGTTTTATACTTTCAATAAAAGTAATAAAGGAATCACTTTCAATATAATCATGATGGCTACGCATTTCTTTTTTTGTTTTATTTTTAGGAGTTGAAAAATGAATTTTAGGATTGATATTTTTCCATGTTGCAAAAATATCTTCTATATGTTCTTTTAATTCAATTCCATTTCCATTGCACCTATGATGGTGATAATCTAGAACAATCGGAATGTTACATTTTTTAGAAATCGTTAAACAATCTATTATATTAAATATTTTATCATCATTTTCAATTACAATACTTTCTTTTATTTTGTTTTCTAGTTGATTAAAATGATAAATAAATCTTTTAATAGAATTTTCTTTTCCAAAAGCATTACTGCCAATGTGTAATACAAGTACTTTAGGAGAAATATGAAGAGCTTCTAATATTGAATAATGATATTTTAATATTTCAATGGTATTTTCAATTACATCTGAATTGGTGCTATTTAAAACACAAAATTGATCAGGATGAAAATCAATTCTCATGTGATTTTCGTTTATGACCTTGGATAACAAATGATAATAGTTTTTGTATTTATGAATGTATTCAAAATCAATTTCTTTTTTTGTAGCTAGAGGAATTAAAGCAGAAGACAATCTATAAAAATGAATATTATTTTTTTGATTAAATTTTAATATTTCGTATAAATTTAATAAATTAGACTTAATAATTTTATCTAATTTTAAATAATCTTGTTCTTTTTTAAATTTTGTATAAGTATAAGGAGAAGAAGTAGTGATATTCAGTGTTTCACTAATACATGCATAACCTAATCTTATTTTCATAGTATCACCAATATTAGTATGAAAATAATTTTTAAATTTATAAAAATTTTATTGGAGTTTTTTTGAAATTTCTATTAGATAAGGAGCTTCTTGATTATCTGTATTTCGATAAATATGGTGGTTTATTTTATCTTCCTTTAAAAATTGTTGAATTTCAACACTTTCTTTGAATCCTTCTTTATGTCCAGGGTATACAGTAATTAAAATAATCCCTTTGTTATTTAATAATTCTAATCCCTCTTTTATAGAATGAATGGTGTCTTGATAAGTTGTTGTAATTTTTTTATCTCCACCTGGTAAATAACCTAAATTATATATAATCAAACTAACTTTGTTTTTCAAATAAGGTAATTCTTCTTTTATAAATTTGTGATTACGATGAATGAAAGTATAATTGTTAAAATTGTTTTCATTTAACAATTCTTTTGTATGTTGAATAGCGATAGTTTGAATATCAAACCCATATAGATGTCCTTTTTTTATATAATTGCTGATGAATAAGCTATCTTTTCCGTTTCCTATCGTAGCGTCAATTACAATATCTTTTTCTCTTAAGACTAAATCAATTATTTGATGCGTTTTATTTAAAATATTTTTTTGAAATCCTTGATAAGTGTTTCTTCTAGTTAGTTCTTTATCAATGTCATTTAATACAACCATTTTATTAGTTAGCCAGGTTGGTTCGATTAAATTGTTAGGATCTGGATCACCTGTTAATCGATGTACCACAATATCAGGATTTAATAATTCAAGTTGATCACAAACAATATTGACATATTCTTGTTCTGTTAATATTTTAAATGGTTGTTCTTTGTACATTTTTTCTAATTTGGTATTTTTCAAAATATGTAACATGTGAATTTTAATACCTTGTATATCTAATTTATTTAAATAAGTAATATTTTCTAACATCATTTCTTTTGTTTCATAAGGAAGTCCATTGATTAAATGAACTACTACAGCAATCTTATTTTTTCTTAATCTTTTAACACATTCTTCAAAACACTCTAATGTATGACAACGATTGATTAATTCTGATGTTTTTTCATGAATGGTTTGTAATCCAAGTTCTACTGTTAAGTAAGTTCTTTTATTTAAATCAATTAAATAATCAAAACATTCATCACTAATGGAGTCTGGACGAGTAGCAATAGAAAGCCCGACGACGTTATTGAGTTTTAAAATAGGTTCAAATTTTTCTTTTAGTACAGGAACAGGTGCATAAGTATTGGTATTTGCTTGAAAATAGCCAATATATTTTCCATGCCATTTATGGTTCATTTGTTTTTTTATTTTATTAAATTGTGTAATTAAATCATCTTTTATATTCCCTGCAAAGTCTCCGCTACCTAAGCTAGAACAATAGATACAACCACCATTTCCTACTTTTCCATCACGATTAGGACAAGTAAAACCACCATTTAAACTAATTTTAAATATTTTGTCATGGAATTTATTTTTATTGTAGAAATCAACTGTATAATATCTTTTATTTGTGTTTGTATTTTGAAATAAATTCATAAAATCACCAATTCTATTATACTAGAAATCATTTATCAAAGATGAAAAATAAGTGAATTTTTAGAAAAAAATACCATTTTTAAAAAAGAAAATGATATAATGATAATGGAGGTTATAATATGAAAAAAAATGGAGTTTTAAAAGCACTAGGAATTACTTTTGTAATTTATGTTGTTTTAAGTTGGATTATTCCTGTTGGATACTATAGTAATGGTTCTTTTACTACAAAAACAATTGAACCAATTGGAATCTTTGATATTGTAAAATATCCAATTGTAACACTTACTAGTTCTGTTTTTGTTTTAACATCTGTTTGTCTTCTTTTGATAGGGGGATTTTATGGAGTCTTAAAAGCAACAGGAATTTATAGTAAGTTAGTAGATTCTATTTGTAAAAAAATGAAAGGTAATGAAGAAAAATTTCTTATTTCAAGTACTTTTATTTTAGCTTTGTTAGCTAGTTTAACAGCACTTACAATTCCACTTTTCTTACTGGTACCACTTGTAATTGGTGTTGTACTAGCTATGGGTTATAATAAATTGACGGCTTTATTATCTAGTGTAGGCGCTATTCTAGTTGGAAATATGGCAACTACTTATGGATTTAATATAGCTGGTTATATTCATCACTTCTATAATACGGATATGAATAGTGGAATTTTATTTAAAATTATTTTATTTGTATTATTAACAGGTGGACTTATTTTATTTATTTTAATGTTAAATAAGAATACCAAGTTAACAAAACTTACCAAGGAAGAATTAAAAGAAATTCCTTATTATGAAGAAAAGAAAAATAATAAAACAAAAATACTAGTACCTATTATTGTAATAGTAATTACTTTCATTCTTATTTTAGTTGGAATGTATAATTGGTACTATGGATTAGGAGTAGAATTATTTAATAATTTCCATACATCAATTACGAAAGTGGAATACAATAATTTACCAATTTTGTCTTATTTACTTGGAAATGTAAACGCAATCGGTTATTGGAATAATTATGAATTCGCTGTTATTTTAATTATTTTGACTTTTGTGATTGGAAAAATAGGAAAACTAAGTGGAAGAGAAATGGTAGATAGCTTTATAGATGGAGCTAAAAAAATGCTACCAGTGGCTTTCTTTGCTATGATAGCAAATCTTATGTTCTTACTTATGAACAGTAATAGTAGTGGTTATACTTATTATGCTACAATCTGTAATTATTTCTTTGGATTATCGGATAAATTAGGAGCTGTATCTGTTGGAATTACATCTTTCCTTGGTGGTATTTTATATAATGATTTTCCTTATATGATAAATGTAGTCAGTACACAAGTAGGATCTATTTATAATAATTTGACACTTGTAACCTTTATCCAATACTCTATTCATGGATTAGTTCAACTTGTAGCGCCAACTAGTGTTTTATTAGTAGCTGGACTTACTTATTTAGAAATTCCTTATAAAGAATATCTAAAAAGTGTTTGGAAGTTTGTATTAGGTGCTTTACTTGTTATTATTGCTCTATCCATTATGATTAGTTTAGTATAAAAAATACTAATTAAGAAAAATAGTAGTGATAAAACAATAAAATAGTAAAATAAAAAGGTAAAATGGGATCACGGTTTTACCTTTTTTGTAGTTTGAAGAAATGATTTTGATGTGATAGATTTGTTACTA
>URZL01000017.1 GCA_900552335.1 uncultured Mycoplasmatota bacterium
TTTGTATTTTCCTATTCTTCATACAGTTTATCATATTAAAATTCAAATGTAAACTATAGCATTACATTTAAATTTTTAAAAAGAGGTATTTAAAATACCCCCCCCCCGTTTACAAATAGCAAACACCAAAAAATTCACTATCTACAAACTATATTACTATTTTTATTTACATATCTATCTTATCAAAAATCTTATAACTTTTCAATTATTAAAAATAATTTTTTAACAAATGATTTAATTCTACAGCATATTCCATTGGTAATTCTTCTTTAAATTTATCTAAAAAGCCCATTATAATCAATTCTTTTGCTTTTTCTTCATTAATTCCTCTTGTCATTAAATAGAATAGATTTTCTTCACTAATCTTAGAAACAGTTGCTTCATGAAGTAAAGAGGAAGTAGAATTTTCAATAATATTAGTTGGAATAGTATCACTTTTAGAAACTTCATCTAGCAAAATAGTATCACATTTAATTGTACTTTTAGAATATTCCGCATCTTTTACAATTTTAACTAGGCCTCTATAAGTGGCATTTCCACCTTTTAAAGCAATCGATTTACTAATAATATTACTCTCTGTCTCTGGATATAAGTGTATCATTTTAGCACCAGTATCTTGAATTTGATTGGTTGTAGCAACAGCAATACTAATACAATTTCCTTTAGCCCTTTTTCCATTTAAAATGCAAGCAGGATATTTCATGTTGATGCCTGAGCCAATATTACCATCAATCCATTCCATTAAGCCATCCTCTTCTACAATAGCTCTTTTAGTAACTAAATTATAAACATCTGTAGACCAGTTTTGAATTGTTGTATAACGACATTTTGCATTTTTTTTCACATAGATTTCTACCACTGCTGCATGTAAAGAATCACTCGTATAAGTAGGAGCAGTACATCCTTCCATATAATGTAAAGAACTATTTTCGTCAACAATAATAATGGTTCTTTCAAATTGTCCCATATTTCTACTGTTAATTCTAAAATAACTCTGTAATGGTCGATCAATGGTTGTATTTTTAGGTACATAAATAAAAGTACCTCCACTCCATACAGCGCCATTTAAAGCCGTATATTTATTTTCATCATATTTTACTAAATGATTAAAGTATTCCTTAAATAATTCTGGATATTTTTGTAAAGCTGTATCAGTCGAACAAAAAATAACATTTTTCTCTTCTAATTCTTTAATCATATTATGATAAACAACTTCACTTTCAAACTGAGCACCAACACCGTCCAAATATTTTTTCTCAGAGTCAATTAACCCAACATGTTCAAAAGTTTCTTTTGCTTCTTTATCTACTTTAGACCAATCATTTTCAATCTTATCACTAATTCTTTTATAATAAGTAATCAAATCAAAGTTTAAATGAATTTCAGGGCCAAAATTAGGATTTCCTAACTCTTTAAATTTCTGATAAGATTTTACTCTAAAATCAGTCATCCATTCAGGTTCTTTTTTTATTTCTGATATTTTCTTTACAATATCTTCATTAAGATTTTTATATTCCATAACATCACCCCTACTTTTTTATTTTATTTACTACTTTTTCAAATCCCCACCAAGGTAAAAGAGCACATTTTTTTCGATTTGGTTGTTTGTAAATATCATCATAAACAGCGGATTCTTCTAATATGTCCTCATCATAAGATTCTTCATTAATCATTTGATTAAAATTCTTATAAATTTCAATTGCTTCTTCTAAAGTTTTTCCTATTAGCGTATGTATCATAATCGAAGTAGAACTTGTACAAATAGCGCATGCTTCCCCATCAAATCTGGCATCCACAATCTTATTATTTTCTACTTTAACCATTAGATTAATTTCATCAATACAAGATTCATTATTTGTATTTACCAATATATAACTATCATCATCTATTAAACCTCTATTAACAGGATTTTGATAATGTTCTAAAATGACTTCTCTTTTAACATTTTGATCCATAATATCACCAATAATAGTTTAACACTCATATTTATAAAAAACAAGAAAAACGCTATATGAAACACTCTATTTCAAAAGAAAAAGAGACTTATCTAGCCTCTACAATTAATTTAATAGCCGTTCTTTCATCTCCATCAATTACAATATCAGTAAAAGCTGGAATACAAACTAAATTTTTGCCAGATGGTGCGACAAAACCCCTCGCAATAGCAATTGCTTTAATTGCTTGATTAAGTGCTCCAGCTCCAATTGCTTGAATTTCTACCATTCCTTTTTCTCTAAATACATTAGCTAATGCTCCTGCTACTGAATTGGGGTTTGATTTAGAACCAACTTTAAGTGTTTCCATAATTATTTAATCATTCCTTTCTACAGTAATATATATGTAAAAAAGAAAAAAAAGATGTCAATACCATCTTAATAAATTTTATTATTTTCAGATTGTTTTACATAATCCAAATAGATTTTATCTAAAGTTTTAGAAGATAATGGTAAATTTTGATATTTATTTTTATCTCTAAATATATAGGGGCTAGATACAGTATTACTTAAAAAATCATTAACTTCTTCTTTTTCTGGGTTTTCATCTATCAAAAAATTCATCATATCAACTTGAATTTTATCCAAAGAGCTTTGACCCTGTTTAGAAAAACGAACTTTCATATTACGATTTGCTTCTTCATTCATTTTTCTAAATAAACTTCCTTGTTTAACAGATTTATCTCTAATTGTTTGAGTTATGATTTCTGGTTTTTTTTGAAAAAAAGCTTTTTGTAAAGTTGCTACATCAAATATTCTACAGAATAAATTAGCATACACATATTCATCTGATTCAAAATATTCTTGACTTCTATTTTCTTGCGTAATATTGATTGTTAACATTTCACGAAAGCCTTTGTTTAATGCTTCATACAAATTACTTCCAAAACCACTTGTTTTAGTTTTACTATCATAAAAAGATATTTGAAGAACCATATCCATAAACAAATTTTTAGGATTGATATCTGATCGTTCTAAATACTTCTTATTGACAATAATAGTATTACTTAAACCATTATATCTGTAATCATCTATACTATCATCAAAAGTACTAGCAAATTCAATAGTAACACCACTAATTCTATTTTGTACTTCATGAACATCAAGAAATTCATCTAATGGAGCTACCTCTTCCATTCTAAGTGTTAATCTCTCATAATTTCTTTGAATACTTTGTTTTATTTCATCTAGGTTTTGCATATTATCACCTATAAGTAATTTTACCATATTTTAATTAGAATTGCTATATAAAATATTTAAAAATATAATAATAAAATATGAAAATTCATATATAAAATTAAATTTCACCCTTAATTAGGATTTAAATTTTTAAAGAATTTAGTAGAATTTAACCATTTGAAATATCATAATAACTTCTTGATGATACTTATCGTTTTTAGTTATGTATAACAATGCTTAACAATTTGCTCATTTTAGAAATAAATACAATGATGTTTTCAATTCATATGACAAAAAGAGCTTTTTAATATATAATATACAAAAGCAGGAGATGATTTTATGAATAGAGTACACATTATTTATGATGAAAATAACAATAAAAGAGAAATTGAAACTAGAAATTATCTGATATATTTTCTGAAGTTTGCCGGTATCATTGTCAGTGCTGGTCATGAACGTACAAATTTTGTATTTTATCCATTTGAAATTAATGAAAAAGTTAATAAAAATATATTTAAAAACTATGATGCTAGTATAATAATTACCAATTATAAATACCAGGATACAACTTTAGGGCAAAATGTCATAGAAGAAAAATTAGAGCCAAATGAAAGTACCTTTCAATTTGTAGAAAAGATACTTTTAGACTTAAATTCCAAAGGTGTTTTGATAGCAGATGAATTAAACGAATTAAAAAAAATGTTAGAAATTTATGAAAAAGATCAAGTATTTAAATTACTAAACAAGTGTGAATTTTCTTTTCCCTCTAAAGTAAATTTTACTGAAGTATTCTCTCATCTATGTGAAGCAAATACTCAAAAAGAAAATATGCCTTATCAATATCATAATAGATGGGGTCAATTGTTTATTATATATCATTATTGTAATTGGCAAAATCAATTAGGGGACAATCTTTCATTTTATCAAGAAGATTTTTTAGAACAAATGGAATTATTTAAAAAAAATGCAAATGAAATTTGGAAAAAGCAAGCAGATTATTTGATTGGACTTTTTAAATGGAACATAGTTAGTCATAAGGAAAACGCTATAAATTTGTTTATATCATCTTTAAAATATGATTCAAAGTATTACAACCCTGATATTATAATGACATTAGCAAGGTGTTATCAGCAAAAAAAAATAACAGAAACCTCTAGGTTGATCCATCAAATTGCAGTTACAGTGAATCCGTTTGATTATCATTCTTGGTATGGTCTTGGTGTTGACTTTTATAAAGATGGTGAATTGAAACAATGTTATTATAGTTTCGATAATGTTCTTAAAATATTGAATTATCCTTTGGTTGCTAAATCTTTAAGTCCTAACGAAATAAGAGCATTAATTTTTACTCTCTATCAAATTAGCTTGAAATTTTCTAAACGTTTTAAAGGACTACTTTATCAGAATTTTGCAATAAAATTAAATTTGGTAGAACAATCTATTGAAAATTCAAGATGGCTTTGTGAAACGAATGAAGAATTTTTATTGTTGCAGAAAAAATTATATGAACTTACACCATTTTACGAGCTTTATACAGTGATGAACAACAATAAAGCGTACGGCACTATAAAAGAAAATGATTATACTAAAAAGTTAGAATTGATAACTCATTTAAAAAAATTCAATAACGAATGAAATTTTTAAAGCAATAAAATACGAAAAAATCTCCTTTTGGAGATTTTTTACATCATATCTTCTAGCGCATTATCTACTTTTTTCATTTTCGAATTCATAAATTGATCTACTTTTTTCATCATTGGTTTACTATATTTTTGATATGCCAAAACGGCCCCTGCACCTATACCCATAAGCGCTAAATTTTTTGTAAATTTCATACAATCACCCTCTTGCTAAAAAATATGATTCTTTGTACGTACATTAATAGATTAATCATTTTCATTCATTTTATACATAGAAACTAATAAATTTTTTAAATTTGTTTTTCTTACATTTTCATTGGTATTATGAATTCCCTCCATAAAAGCATTTGGCTCACCCAATAAAATTAATTTTCTTTTAGCTCTAGTAATTCCCGTATAAATTAACTTTTTATAAAGCATTCTATAGTAACTTCTACAAATAGGCATGACTACCAAATCAAATTCACTACCTTGAGCTTTATGAATACTCGTAACAAATCCATGTTTTATCTTATTAAAATCTTTTGGAATATATTTTACACAAGAAAAATCATATGTTACATAAATTTCATTTTTTTTACTTTCACTTTCTTTTTCCGAAATTATTTTAGTGATAACACCGATATCGCCATTAAAAACATTTTCATCAGGCATATTAACCAATTGTAAAATTTTATCACTTTCTCGATAGGTAACATCCCCTACTTTTATTTCTTTTTTCTCATCGTTAGGTGGATTAAAAATATCTTGTAATTCTTTATTTAAGGAATCAATACCATTAATTCCTGCATACATAGGAGCCAGTATTTGAACTTCTCTATAGGAGTATCCTTTTTCTACTAGTTTCATAGCTAAAAGTTTTAAATTAGAAACAATATTTTCCTTTGTACATCTCAAAAAAGTATAATCATCTTTTTGTTGCAAAAATTCATCAGTTAATTCATCATTTTTAATATCAGCGGCTAAAACAGGAATATAAGACTCTTCACTTTGTCTATAAATCATTTCCAAATTAATGGTATCAATTACTTCACTATCAATTAAATCTTTCAATAGATTTCCGGGGCCAACACTTGGTAATTGATTATAATCCCCTACTAATACTAGCTTAATATTTGGCAATAATCCTTTTAATAAGGATGCAAATAAAGAAACATCTATCATACTGACTTCATCCACAATAATTAAATGACTAAAATCAGGATTATTTTCATCTACCATAAAACAGTTATTATCTTTATTCCATTTTAAAAAGCGGTGAATGGTAGAAGCTGGATAATTCGTTGATTCACTCATTTTTTTGCTTGCTCTACCTGTCGGAGATAATAAAGCTAGATTAGAAATCAATTGTTCTTCATTATAATGATGAATTCCAGCATACAGTTCTACAATTCCTTTAATAATGGTAGTTTTTCCGGTTCCAGGTCCTCCTGTAATAATTGTTATATTATTTTCTAAAGCTTTTTTTATGGCTTTTTCCTGTTCTATATTATATTGTATCCCATTTTCTTTTTCTAATACTTCTATATATTGATCTATTTTTTTATTTGGTGTTTTTTCTTTATTTAATAATAATTGTATTTTGTTTTTAATATATATTTCTGATTCGTAAATATCCATTAAAAAATATTTATCATCTTCCTTTTTTACTTTTCCTTGATACCTTAGTTCATCCAAATATAAAACTACATCCTCAGAATATAAGTTGATTTTTAATAATTGAGAAGCTTCTAAGATAATTTCTTCTAATAAAAAATAAGTATTTCCTGTCTTAAACGTTAATCCTTTTAAAGCAGCATATATCCCCGCTTTAATTCTTCTTTCATCATCATCTGGTATTTCCAACTTGAGACGAACCATATCAATTTTTGAAAAAGGGATTTCTAAATCATCTAACAGCGTATAAATATTATGTTCAATATTCATAATAGTATTTTGTTTATATAAATTGTAAATAACTAAAGCTTCTTTTAAATTAAATCCTAACTCTGATAAATAAATCACTGTTTTATGACTTTCTTCATATCTATTTAATGTTTCAAAAATGATGTTTGCTTTTTTTTCTGTCATTTTTGGAACTAACATTAAATCTTCTTTATTAGATAATATTCTTTCTAAAGTATTAGTTCCTAATGTTTCTACAACAGATTTTGCTAAAGAAGGACCTATTCCTTTAAATAAATCACTACTTAAAAATTCAATAATCCCATCTTTATCTTCTGGAAGAACACGCTCATACTCAGACACATTATACTGTAATCCATATTTTGGATGTTCCACTACTTCTCCTTTTAAAATATAGGTATCATCTTCTACCATAGAAGTAAAATAGCCTGTAAAAGTTATGGTTTTATTTAAATAATATTCTAATTCTTTTATATTTGTTTCCTTTATTTTAAATAAACCAACTAAATATCCGTTTTCTGTTTTAAATATTTGTTTGGTATAAATTCCTTTTATGTATTCTTCCATTTTTACCACCATATTAAAATTATATCAAATTTTTCACTTATTTTGTATAAATTCCAAACAGTTACTCATTATAATTTTGAAAGGAGTTTTTATGGAACAAGTACCAAATATAATTTCAACAAAAGATTTAGCTTATCTAACAGATATTTTTTCATGGAATTATACTGCTAGTAAAGAAGCTCATCATTTTTTTGAAATAACAGAAAATCAAGAATTGAAGGATGTTTTTCATGATGTATATTCTATTCATAGAGAAATTTGTGAAGATGTGTTAGATATTTTAGAATAGGAGGATTTTATGTCAAAAATTGAAAATACAAAAATGGAAGTACCTGATGGCATTAACATGAATGATGAGGATATGTTAAATTCTCTTCTAGAAATTGAGAAGAATATGAGTGTTAATCTGACAATTGCCTTAAATGAAGCAAGTAATGAAACCTTATATGAACACCTATTTGACTCTTTTGAAACAATAAAAGATCTACAAAGAGATTTATTTGAAATAGCCTTTCGTTATGGATGGTATTCTTTAGAAGAAGCTGAAACTAATAAAATACAAGAAGAATACAATAAATTGAATCATCAATTTCAAAACTTAAATTGTGATGATGAAGACTAATATAAAAAGAACTCGCTTGAGTTCTTTTACTATAGTCCAGTAAGACTAATTTTATAATTTTCATTTCTGAACTTATATACACTATTATTTAGATAATAATTAAAATATAATCCAACGCCATAATTAGCTCCTAAATTATATCCTATAATAGCAGCATTTGTGTTTCCAGTACAGGAAAAATAGATGACATAAAAACAAATTTGACTAGGAACTTTTTTCAGAGCATCTGCAATCATATCATTTGTAATAGCAGAACCATGTACTCCTGTAGAATAATCCATAACATAAAATTTATTACCCAATTTAGATTGTAAGTTAGAAGTAATTGTTTTTAAGTCATTAATACTACCATCATGACTAGATACTAAACTAGATAAGTTTTCCACATTTGTATTTGTTTGTTCTAATTCACTTTGTAAAGCATAATCATTTAAATTATTTTGTAATTCTTCTATATTACTTTTCATACTTGTGATTTCATTTGTATTGTTTGTTATTTTATTATTTAATTCTGTTGCTTTTTCATCTACTAAGTTATTTACTTCATCTTTGGAATATACATTACTAACATTTCCTGTTCCATTATCTAACATTGCTACATATTTATTTGTTAAAGCATCAAATCCTATGATACAATTTCCAGTTTTTCTTTCTCCTACGATAATTCCACTATTATAGTTTTTATATACATAATATTTATCATTTGAGATACAAACACTGACATTTCCTTCTTTATCTAAATAGAGTTTTCCTTCTCCATCTATGGTTCCTCTATAATCTAGACTTTCTCCTTTTTTTGTACTTCCTTTATGTTCCTTATCAAATAAAAATTCATAGACTCCATCTTTTTCTATCGCATACAAATTTGCGGATTCTACTAGTCCCTCTACACTAGACGCAAGTGCTTTCTTTTTACTTTCTTCAATTACATTTGTTATCATTGGTACTGTAATTAAAGTAATCACGGATAATATAACTATTACAGCTAATAATTCAATTAATGTAAATCCTTTTTTCATGTCCTTCATCCTTCCTTTTTATAGCAACAAAAAAGAAGAGGTATTTAAAATACCCCCCCCCCGTTTGCATATAGTAAACACTAAAAATTTGCTATCTACAAACTATATTACTATTTTTATTTACATATTCACTATATCAAAATTAAATACATTTTTCAAGTATTGTTTTTTATATAATTTCACAATAGTACTTCTTTACAATAATTTTAATCATACTATTTTTAAAATTACCTTTTATATTAATATGCACGCCACATTTAATTACTATCTATATGATATATATATCATATGATGTTTATAATCATCATCATCAATAGTTAATACATCATTTTTATTCATAGATATATAGAAAATTCCACTTGTATAAGGTACACTCATTCCAATAAATACATCTCTTATAAAGCCATTAACCATAAAGGATGCATTATATGATGTTTCCGTATTATCCTTTGCAATCTGTATCATAACAATACAATCTTTCGGAGCTGTAAAAGAAGTAAATTTATTCGTATAATTATATAATCCTACGCCATTCCAGCCATCTGTTGAAGATATATTTTTCTTTGAAAATTCATTTAATTTATTATTAAAATTACTCATAACCGATTGATTACTGCTTACTAAACTAGATAAGTTTTCTACATTGGTATTTGTCTTATCCAATTCACTTTGTAAAGCATAGTTATTTAAATTATTTTGTAATTCTCCTATATTACTTTTCATGTTTGTGATTTCATTTGTATTGTTTGTTATTTTATTATTTAATTCTGTTGCTTTTTCATCTACTAAGTTATTTACTTCATCTTTGGAATATACATTACTAACATTTCCTGTTCCATTATCTAACATTGCTACATATTTATTTGTTAAGGCATCAAATCCTATGATACAATTTCCAGCTTTTCTTTCTCCTACGATAATTCCACTATTATAGTTTTTATATGCATAATATTTATCATTGGAGATACATATACTTGTATTTCCTTCTTTGTCTAAATAGAGTTTTCCTTCTCCATCTATGGTTCCTCTATAATCTAGACTTTCTCCTTTTTTTGTACTTCCTTTGTGTTCCTTATCAAATAAAAATTCATAGACTCCTGCCTCATGACTTATTGTAAAATAATTAGTCGAATCTAATATTCCTTGTACACTAGACATAAGTGCTTTCTTTTTACTTTCCTCTATTACATTTGTTATCATGGGTATGGTGATTAAGGTAATCACGGATAATATAACAATCACAGCTAATAATTCAATTAATGTAAATCCTTTTTTCATGTTCTTCATCCTTCCTTTTTATAGCAACAAAAAAGAAGAGGTATTTAAAATACCCCCCCCCCGTTTGCATATAGTAAACACTAAAAATTTGCTATCTACAAACTATATTACTATTTTTATTTACATATTCACTATATCAAAATTAAATACATTTTTCAAGTAATTCATCATCAAATTCTTAATGATAAATGATCATTGCAGAATAACAATATACCTGTTCTTCTGAAAAAACACTAATAGCAACTTGATATTTTATATCAATCACATCAATATCATTTTGTAAAAAATCATTAACCGATTTTTCTAAATCTAATTCATGCGATTCATCAAATAATTTTACTTTCAAGTTTATCACCCTTTTTAGGATACTCTTTTTTTCTTCAAAAATTTGTTGATTTTTGGAATCATATAGTCATAAAAATAACGAAATTCTTTTGTTTTGTGAAATAAAAGACAGATTATAGACACTAATAGAGAAAAAGTAACGATTCCATATAAGATAAATACAACGAGATTTGAAATGGATAAATAATGATAGCAAAGCATTGTAATTCCACCTAATATTAAATAAAGAAGTAAATAAATGCTATATTGTTTATAGAAATCCTTTACATTTTCTTTAAATCCATATTCATAAATGATGTAAGGATCAAGCCAAACAACTGTAATAAGTCTACTAATAATAGTACCAAGAATTACTCCTGAAATTCCAAAATAATAAGCTAAAATAACAGAAATAATAATATTTAAAATACACATAAAGATAGGACGATATTTTGCTTTATAAAATAAGCCATAGGCATTTCGAAATGATGTTGTGACACTTTGCATACCTGTTATATACAAATTAAAAGATATTAAAAAGGCAACCCAATTACTCAAAACGTATTCTTCACCAATCCATATTCTAATAAAAGGATTAATAAATACCATAATGCAAATTGAAACTGTTCCATATAGTAAAAATGTAAAGAAGTTTAAATTTTCATATACATTTCTACTTCTTTTTTCATTGGTAGTAACTACTAAATTACCAATGCTAGATGTAATAGCATTAAAAATTTGATTTAAAATGTTATAAATTGAATTAATAATCATTAAATAATTAGAATAAATTCCTACCATAACTAATCCAATTATTTTAGATATTACAATGTTATCGGTTCCATTCATAATAACACTGCCAATTTTATAGATAAACAAGGAAGAAACATTTTTTTTAATTTCTTTATACTCTTGTTTATCTATTTCTTGCACTTTTTTTTCTTTTAAATAAGGGTACAAGTGTTCTGCCTTCTTAGAAATATAAATATTTTGTAAAATAACCATTACAATACTAGAACCCAAATATAAAATAAAATTATGAGTTGTTAGTAATAAAATGATTTGAACAATAGATAAAACTGTTGAGAATAAAAATGTAATTTTACTAGTAATATATCCTTTTTGATCGGCATCAATTAAAAATTTTTTATAAACAAAAAAGTAACTAGATGCGGAATGAGTAACAAACATCATATAAATTAAATAAATATGTGGTATATTTTCTGGCATTTCTTTAATTAGGAATGGCAAAAATGGTGTTATCGAAAAACCAATCATTAATACAGCAATCCCAATAATATTATAAATTCTTTTGTAAAAATACATTAAAGATTTAATTTTTTCATGATCTTCCGTTGATAATGGTTTATAAAGACTATATGGAATAGCGATACCAATTCCTAAATCGGCTAAAGATAACATCGTAATAATATTAGAAAATAAACCATTAATTCCAAGATATTCACTACCTAGAGTATATATAAAAATTGTCTTTACAACAAAATTAATAACAACCGTTAAAACTTGTGTTATAATTGAAAAACTTGAATTTTTGATAGAAGCTGCTGCTCTATTACTTGTCATATTATCATCCTCCTTTTCATTATACAAAAAAACTTACTATGTAGCAAGTTTTATTATTTATTTAAATATTTAACATATTTTTTCATTTGAATTAAAATGAAAGACTCCTTCTACTTCTATTAAAAATGAAACCATTTTTTCAATACTTCATTACCTGAAACAGATTTACTAGATAAAATTTCTAATTTGTCATCTAAAAATTAATCACAATTTTTAAGTGTTCTTTTTAATTTTCCTGTCTAAATAACATTTTAGCCAATTGCAGCTGCATAACTTTTCTATTTTCTCCTTTTGTACAAAAATTATATTCTTTCTTATATTCTTTCTCATCTATTAATTTTTTTCATTTTTCTAATGTCATATATAGTTTTCCACATAATTAATATAACAAAAAAGGAAAATTTTTTTACTTTCCCTTACTTTTTATTTTTAATAACATCTAAAATATAATCTATAAATTCTTTATTTGATAAAGTTGTAGTTTCTTCGCTACCAAATTTTCTGAAACTAATACTTTTACTTTCTTTCTCTTTGTCTCCCAAAATTAAAGTATATGGAATTTTTTTTGTTTGGCTTTCTCTCATTTTGTAACTTAATTTTTCATTTCGATCATCTAATTCTACACGGATGTTGTTTTCAGTTAACATTTCTTTTATTTCTTGTGCATAATCTAAATGATATTCATTTTTTACTGGAATAATATTCACTTGTACAGGAGCAAGCCATGTTGGAAAAGCCCCTTTTGTTTCTTCCATTAAAAAGGCTGTAAAACGATCAAATGTACCAAAAATTGCTCTATGAAGTACTACTGGAATTTGTTTTTCACCATTTTTATCAATATAAGATAAATCAAAACGTCTTGGAAGTAGAAAATCCAATTGACAAGTAGATAAAGTTACTTCTGGTCCAACAGCTGGTTTTACTTCAACATCTAATTTTGGACCATAGAATGCTGCTTCACCGATTGCTTCAAAATATTCAACATTTAATTCATTCAATACTTCTCTTAATTTATTTTCTGCCATGTTCCACATAGTATCATCATCAAAATATTTTTCCTTATCTTCAGGATCTCTTAATGATAATCTAAATTTGTAATCTTTGATACCAAAATCTTTATAAACATCCAATATTAAACTAACAACTTTTTTAAATTCTTCACCAATTTGTTCAGGAGTTACAAATAGATGGGCATCATTTTGACACATGCATCTAACTCTTTCTAGTCCTTTTACTGCGCCACTTGCTTCATATCTAAAATCTGTAGCAAATTCTCCAATACGGATTGGTAAATCTCTGTAAGAATGTAATTTATTTTTATAAACTAACATATGATGTGGACAGTTCATTGGTCTTAATACAAATTCTTCATCATCTACTTTCATAGATGGGAACATATTTTCTTTATAGTGATCCCAATGTCCAGATGTTTTATATAAATTAACAGTTCCAACACATGGTGTATAAACATGTTGATACCCTAATTTTTGTTCTTTTTCATAGATATAATTTTCTAATTGTTTACGAACCAATGCACCATTTGGTAACCATAATGGCATACCAGAACCTACTAATTCATGTGACATAAATATATCTAAATCTTTTCCAATTTTTCTATGATCTCTTTCTTTTGCCTCTTGTAATAAACGCAAGTATTTATTTAAATCCTCTTCATTTGTAAAACATACGCCATAAATTCTTTGAAGCATTTTGTTTTTAGCGTCACCCTTCCAATAAGCTCCACTAAATTTAATTAATTTAAAATATTTTAATTCTTTTACAGTATCTACATGTGGTCCTCTACATAAATCGGTAAAATCACCTTGTGTATAGCAAGTAATGACTGTATCTTTTTCATCCATTCTATTAATTAAATCTATTTTATAAGGATCATTTTTAAACATTTCTAAAGCTTCTTCTTTACTTATTTCATGTCTAACAATTCTTTTTCCATCTTTTGCTATTTTTTTCATTTCTTTTTCAATAATTGGTAAATCTTCTTCTTTTATTACTTTATCGCCTAAATCAATATCATAATAAAAACCATCTTCAATAACTGGTCCTACCCAAAACATAGCATTTGGATATAAATGTTTTACTGCTTGCGCTAATAAATGAGCACAACTATGATTTAACTTATTTAAATATTCATCTTCTTTTATGTTTAACATATATTTTTCCCCTTTCTTGCAATATAATATGTTTTTACCTTTGTATTTCTATTTCTAGTTGCCATTTTTTCGTAATAAGCAAATACTTCATCATCTTCTTTACCTTGTTGTTCTTCTAATTTTCTTAACTGTTCTTCTTTTTCTCTTAACAGCTTTAATCGGCATATCTCATTATATTCTTCTAAGGTAACCACTCTTCCATAATCATCATAAGTCAAGTTTTCTTCTTGTAAATTTTTTAAACGACGTTGTCTTAATTTTTCTGGATTAGAATTAATAAGTAAATTAATGTGTAATTTTTCTAATTCTATATTAGGATTTTTATAAGGAATGATTTTTCCAACTTCATCTTTTACGTAAATAAACTTTCCAGTTAATTTTTCTTCTTTGGTTATTTCACCGATTTTTCCTCTAATAACATGTCTTCCTTTCAAAGAAAGAAATTCTGTCATCCTTTTATGTGTCATTTTTCCTCTCCATGAACATCTTAAAGAACAATAGTTTTCCAGAAATTCTCTGATAGAAACAATTTGTTTTTCACTAATAAAATCTGACATACTTCAAAACCTCCTAAAAAAAGAGAATGGTACCTTGTAAGGAGTGCATATGCACGGTACCATCCTCTATTTCACTCTTTTTGATAACGGGAACTCCCCGGGAACTTTTTCAAGCCCAATTCATAGGTAGTAACATTATTTTTATTTTATTATCTTCCACCAAACGATAACTCTCTATAAAAAATCCAATAAGTCATGTCCTAATCAAAATCTTTATAATTTGATTTTATCACTTTATATCGTTTTGTCAATTGTTTTAAAACATATTGTCTAATAAATTTCATTATTGCTCTTTGCAAAGAAAAATAACATTTTTGTAATATACTGATTTCTATTACTGAATAGCTACAGTAATGGACAATGTGTTCCATCCAGTTAAAAGAGATGAACCTACTTTTACAATCTCTTTTCCTCCTAATGTAGCAATTTGTCCCATTGTACCATCAGTTTCATTACGGTACATACCAAACGCATTATATTTCATAGTAACTCCAGACACATCTAATAACTTAAACCATGCCGATGAAGTTGGCTCACCTTGATAAAAACGGCAGGCTATATGCACTATATTTCCGGATCTCGTAATTTCTAAATTTGTAATAGCTTGAGTGATTGGATCAGAAACCGATATGGTAATATCATTTGATGAATTTAAATTTTTTAACTGATTATTTAAGTTATTAATATTTTCAGTATTTCTACTAATAATACTAGATAAACCATTCAAGTTACTATTTGTTTTATCCAATTTGCTTTGTAAAGCATAGTTATTTAAATTATTTTGTAATTCTTCTATATTACTTTTC
>URZL01000018.1 GCA_900552335.1 uncultured Mycoplasmatota bacterium
AAAATAATTTAAATAACTATGCTTTACAAAGTGAGGTAGATAAAACAAATAGTAACTTAAATAATTTATCTAGTTTAATAAGTGAAAATTATAATGATTTTAGCCAATATAAAGAAATAAAAACAGTCCCACTAAGTCCTAATACAACTAATTTTACAGGAGGTATAGTCTATGTAACAGTTGGAAATGTCACCACTATTATTTTTGAAATTACCCCAATCGTTACAATTCAACATGGAATTATAATAGCTGAGAACTTACCTATTCCAGTTAGAAATACTTATTTCACTATGACCTCTATAGATGGAAAGGCAATTCCTTGTGTACTTGATACAAATGGAAAAATGTCAGTTTATTATCCACAGCAAACGACAACAACAAGATTTGATTTTACTTTAACTTATATTTCAAAATAAAAAGGGCTTAAAAGCTCTTTTAAAAATCCATTGCCCTAGGATGTTTTGGAAGACCAGGCATAGTCATAATATTTCCACTATATACAACAATATATCCAGCTCCATTATTTACCTTAATGTCAGTAATTTCAATGTAATCTAATGAAGTATCTTTGTTCCCATTTAAACTAAGAGGAGATTTTGCAATACAAATAGGAAGAGAATCTAAATGGTTCTTTTTTATATTTTCTATTTTTTTTAATACTTCTTTTTTATAAATTATTTTATTCACATGATACATTTTAGTACAAATAGTATCAATCTTATCCTTCAACTCGTCCTCTAAGCTATATAAAAAATGAATTGTATCTGTTTTTACTAAATCTATAACTTTTTCAGCAACTTTCATTGCTCCATCACTTCCTTTTGAAAATGCTTCACATATTTCGAAAGGAATGTTTTCTTGTTTTAAAAATTCTTGTAACTTTGTTATTTCATCTACATTATCATCTTCAAATTTGTTTAAAACTATAAGTAAATTTGAAGTGAAACAATGGATATTTTCAATATGTTTTTTTAAATGATCAAATTGATTTTCAAAACAATTATGTTCTTTTAATGCACGAATTGTTACATTTAATATGACTAAATTAGGATTTAAATTTCCGGTACGGCATTTGATGTCAAAAAATTTCTCACAACCTAAATCACTGCCAAATCCAGCTTCTACAAGTGTATAATCACACAATGAGGTAGCAAGTTTTGTTGAAATTAGAGAATTACATCCGATGGAAACATTAGCAAATGGTCCCATATGAACAATAACCGGATTATTTTCTAAGCTTCTTACTAAGTTTGGTAACATAGCCTTTTTCAATAATTCATAAATCGCATTTGTTGATTGAAGTTGTTTAAAGTAGACTGGATTTTCTTCATAAGTTAAACCAATAATAATATCATCAATTCTTTTTTTTAAATCATCCTCATTTTGACATAATGTCATAATGCCCATAATCTCACTAGCAGCTGTAATATCAAAAGAAGAAGTAGTATGATTAATTTCTATACTACGTAAACTTCTATCACAGACGTCTATACAACGATGAAACAATATATCGTTTGGATTGATATTTAATTCGTTACCTTGAAAAATATGATTATCAATTAAAGCACAAATTAAATTATTAGCGTCTTCAATAGCGTGAAAATCTCCTGTAAAAGATAAATTAATGTCCATTTCCGGACAAATAGTGGCTTTTCCTCCCCCAGTAGCTCCACCCTTTAAACCAAAAGTAGGGCCAAGCGATGGCTCTCTTACTACAGCAATACTATTTTTTCCTAGTTTTCGAAGTGCGTCATTGATGCCAATTACCATGGTCGTTTTTCCCTCTCCATGTTTTGTGGGTGTAATAGAAGTTACCAAAATTAAATTTCCTTGTTTTTTTGGTTCATTTTTCTTGATTTTGGCTATATCATCTCCATATAAAATAATGTCATCTTTATTTAGATTTATTTTTTTAGCAATCTCTGTAATCATGTTTCTCACCTAATTCATTATACCATGAAATTTCTAAAATAGAATAAAAGAAATTCCAGTAAAATTCTTTTATTTAATAGCTATTTATGATAAACTATAGCTAAGAAGGGATGTGTTTTGTATGCGAGATAATTTACTTCCTGCAGATGTTTTTATTGTAATGAACAAGACCATCTTAAACGAATATGATCGTAAAATTATTACGATGCTTTATCAACCTATTATTGGATTAAACGCGGTAGGATTATACTTTACTTTGTGGTCTTATATCGAAAAAAATGAAATTTTATCAAGAGAATGGAATCATCATCATTTAATGACTAGTATGCGAATTAGTCTAAAAGATATCAAAGAGGCAAGAGAAAAATTAGAAGGGATTGGATTAATTAAAACTTATCTTCGTAAGGGAAATGTAAATAACTATGTATATGAAGTGTATTCCCCTGTTAGCCCAAATGAATTTGTAAATAATCCTATTTTAGGTATCACATTATACAATAACGTTGGTGATACGGAATACGAAAAAATTATTGATTATTTTAAAATACCTAGAGTTAGTTTAAAAGAATATGAAGATATTACTTTAAAATTTAGTGAAGTATTTGAAACTACTAGTTATTCTAATTATGATGGAATTGATAAAGAAATTAAAAGAGCTAATACAAATAAATTAGAACTTGCAACAAAAAATGATTTAAGTACTATTTTTTCTTTTATTCCAGAAGAAATGTTAAATATTAAAACTATTACGAAAGATACAAAAGAATTAATTTACCGTTTGGGCTTCATTTATGATTATGATGACGAAAGAATGAGTGAATTAATTCGAAATTCCTTAAATGAGAAAAGAGCAATTGATAAAAATAAGTTAAAGCAAAATGCTAGAAGATATTATGAATTTGAGCATAGTGGAAAATTACCAAGTCTTATTTATCGAAATCAACCAGAATATTTAAGAAAAATAGCTGGTGAGAATACTAAAAAGGCAAAAATTATTTATCAATTTGAAAGTACGAGCCCTTATGATTTTTTAATGGGAAAAACTAGTGCAGAACGTTTGAGCAAAAAAGATGTGGAATTACTAGAGTACCTATTATTGGATATGAATTTAAAGCCAGGTGTAGTAAATGTATTAGTAGACTATGTTTTAAAAATATCTAATAATAAATTAACCAGAGGATATGTGGAAACTATTGCTTCTCAATGGGCTAGAAGTAAAGTAGAAACCGTAGAAGCAGCTATGAAATTAGCAGAAAAGGAATATAAAAACAAAAAAGCAAATGTAAAAACAAGCAAATTAACGGAAGAAAAACCAGAATGGTTTGATAAGGAAATTAAAAAAAATAAAGCTAGTGAAGCTGAAATAAAAGAAATGGAAGAGTTATTAAAAGAATTTAGGTGATAAATATGAAAAATTCAAATGATTTATTAAATTCTTACCAAAGAAGAGGTTTAGAAACGAAACTTTTAACTGATTTAGAAAAGGCATTAGAAAATGAAGAATTTTTGGAATTTGTTTCTAAATTAAATTTACCAAAAGAAAAACTATGTAAATATACTTCTACGTTAGAGGAAAGTTTTAAAGAATATAGCCATTGCAAAAAATGTAAATGTTTAGAAGCATGCCAAAATAAAGTGTCTGGATATGCTTACTTACCCAAAAAAATAGAGGACAAATTAGAATTTTATTATAAAGCTTGTAAATATCAAAATAAATATTTAAAAGAAAAAAAGATAAAAGATAATGTTTATTCTTATGAAATTCCAGAAGCGATTAGAAAAGCAAGTATGAAAGAAATTTATATTGACAATAAGGATCGTTATGAAATTATTAAATGGATTAATCAATTTTTAAAAACATATGAAAAAAATAAAAAACAAAAAGGTTTATATTTAAATGGCAATTTTGGTTGTGGAAAAACTTATTTGTTATCTGCTATGTTTAATGAATTAGCAACACAGGGTTATCATTCAGCTATTGTTTTTTGGCCAGAATATCTAAACAGCTTAAAATGTAGCTTTAATGATTATTTAGAATTTAAAAATAAAATTGAAAAGATAAAAAAAGTACCACTTTTACTAATTGACGATATTGGGGCTGAAGCAAACACCTCTTGGAGTAGGGACGAAATTTTAATGCCTATTTTACAATACCGCATGGATAGTTCTTTACCAACTTTTTTTACATCCAATTGTACTTTGAAAGAATTAGAAACGCATTTTAGTAATTCTAAAAGTGGAATAGAAGAAGTAAAATCCAGAAGAATTATTGAACGAATTAAACAATTAACAGAAGATATTAAATTAATTAGTGATAATTTAAGAAAGTAGGCAATATATGGAAAAATTAGAAGCTTTTGACAAATATGATGATTATACAAGAGAGATAGAAAAATTAAAAAAAGAAATTAAAGAAGTAAAACAAAAAATTTCGAATGTTCAAGAAATTAACAACAGTAAGAAGGCAAAGAAAAAATGATGAGTAAAAAGTTTTATATTTTCCCATTATTTTTGTTAGTAATTCCTATATTTGTTAGTTTTTTGTATCCTTTTTTTACTTATGATAAAGTTACTACTATTTGGTATTATCTTATTTTATATACTTGTTATTTTGGAGGCATTTACACATGTTATTATGTAAAAAAGCACCTTCAAAAGACTTCTTTTACAAAGATAGAAAAAATAACAATTGGTTTATTTTTATTCTTTCTCACAAGCTGTATTATTTCCACTATATGCGCTACTAGTCCAATTACGTCCCTTTTAGGTACTTCTTATCGTAAGGAAGGATTGTTTACTTATTTAGCTTATTTTTTCATGATTATCAATTGCATGTTTTTAAAGGATAATGAGAAAAAGAAGTTATATCAATTATTTGTTATAGTTGCCTTTGTGTTATCTATTGTTTCTTTATTAAAAATTAAATTCTTAATGTTTCCATATCAATATTCTTATAATAGTATTTTTTGTCAATTTAACCATTTTTCTTATTTTTTAATACTAGCATTAGTTTGTAATACTTGTTTATTTATGTTTTCTGATAATAGGAAAGAAAAAATTATATATTATATAACATATTTAATATTATTAATTCAATTAATTCTTAACAATACTTTTGGTGGTTATTTAGCCTTTTTATTAACAACTATTTTTATTTGTATTTATGGAGTGAAATTTAGAAAAAAAACCATTAGTGTAGTAATCATAGTAATTACTTTTATAGCTTGTTCATTATTTATTTGCAATGATAAAAAAGAGAGCATTGTTTATAAAAATTTTTTTGATAATACAAAAGAAGTTGTTCACACAAATTTTCAAAAGAAAGAAGAAATAGCTAAGCTTGGAACGACAAGAGGCAAATTATGGCTTGGCGCTTTAAAAATGATTGAAAAGAAACCAATTTTAGGATATGGGTTAGATAATTTAAAAGAGGAATATTTTGATTTAAAAATATATGATGCAGATAAACCACATGATTTTATATTAGCTTTATCTGCTTATATTGGAATTCCTGGAATGTTAAGTTTTGTTTTGTTTGTGGCAATTGTATTAATTGCTTTGTTAAAACAAATAAAAAATTTAAGCGAGGAAGAAGTAATTGCTTATGCTGCTGTTGTTTGCTTCTTTTGTTCTAGTATATTCGCTAATTCCATGTATTATACAACTCCATATTTTTGTATCTTTTTTGGAATTGTTTTATCTTGCTTTTATAGAAAACATATTAAGAATTAGTTTTTTACAAAATTTATAATTTTGAAAAAAACAATTGTATAAAATGGATAAATTATATATAATAAAAGTGAACATACCTAATGAGTTTGTGTTAGGTATATTCCTTTGATTGGATTCCTAACGACACCCTGTGACGTTAGGATATTTTGTTATTTACTTAAAATATAAAATATTAAAAGCAATAGGAGTAAAATGATAACATAAAGATGTTCTTCTCTATGTGTCATAAACACCACCTCACTTTCTATAAAGAAGTAAGGAATATTCTAACGCATTAGATATGCTCAACTATAATATAGGGTGTTTTAAGTAAAATACCCAAAAACCAAAAAAAATTTAAAATAAGTTGAACTTTCATATGAATTTTGATAAGATAGATATGTAAATAAAAATAGTAATATAGTTTGTCAATAGCAAATTTTTAATGTTTGCTATTTGTAAACGGTGGGGGGTATTTTAAATGCCTCTTTTTTAAAATTTAAATGTAATACTATAGTTTACATTTAAAAATAACTATGATAAACTGTATGAAGAATAGGAAAATACAAATAATAAAAGAAGTGAGGAGTATGAATATGAAGAGAAAAGGATTTACATTAATTGAATTATTAGCTGTAATAGTAATATTGTCAGTAATTACATTAATAACAATACCAATGGTGACAAATGTAATAGAAGAAAGTAAGAAGAAAGCATTAGTATCTAGTGTAGAAGCTGTATTAGATTCAACTGATTATTTTACAATGAATCATGAAACAGGAGTCTATGAATTTTTGTTTGATAAAGAACATCAAGGAAGTACTATAAAGGGAGAAAAACTAGAATATAGAGGAACCATAGATGGAGAAGGAAAACTTTATTTGGATAAAGAAGGGAATACAAGTATATGTATCTCAAATGATACCTATTATGTATATAAAAACTATAATAGTGGAATTGTAGTAGGAGAAAGAAAAGCTGGAAATTGTATCATAGGCTTTGATGCTTTAACAAATAAATATGTAGCAATGTTAGATAATGGAACAGGGAATGTTAGTAATGTATATTCCAAAGATGAAGTTGATAATTTAGTCAATAATTTAACTGCAGAAATAACAAATATGAAAAGCAATATAGAAAAATTACAAAATAATTTGAATAATATGTATTCTGCAGAATTAATCGGTGAGGAATTGTTAACAACTTCGGAGGTAACAGGAAAATCGATTACGATAAAAGATATTTTAAGTTTTAAATACATTAGAGTATCTATTATTGCAAATAATACTTATGGTGCATCCATAACCTTACCTTCTAATGTATTTTTGATTAATGGTACAACTTCAGTATCTCAAAATACATATCCTTACAATAACGATGTTTATCATATTGGAGCTTTAGTACGTTTCGATTCTAGAACAAGTTTTACATTATTAAGTATTGGCGGAGGGGGCGTTTCTAATATAAAGGTTGTCGTTAATGGATATAATTAAGTTAAATATTATTTTCAAAAAAATCTTAAAATTATCTAAATATAAAAAAAGTAATTTGTTTACATCATATCACCTTGAAAGTTACTGATATTTTTGATAAGATAGACGTGTAATAAAAAATAGTAATATAGTTTGTAGATAGCAAATTCTTAGTGTTTGCTATTTGTAAACGGGGGGGGGTATTTTACATACCTCTTTTTAAAATACTGAATGCAATGCAATAGTTTACAAATTAAAATTGCTATGGTAGAATGTATGAAGAATAGAATAATACAAATAATAAAAGAAGTGAGGAGTGTCAATATGAAAGAAAAAGGGTTTACATTAATAGAATTATTAGCTGTAATAGTAATATTATCCGTGATTACTTTAATAACAGTACCAATGATAACAAATGTAATCGAAGAAAGTAAAAAGAAAGCACTAGCGTCTAGTATACAAGGACTAGTAGAATCCGCCAATTTGTATGCCATAGAAAATGATGGAGTCTATGAATTTTTATTTGATAAAGAACATCAAGGAAGTACAAAAAAAGGAGAAAGTCTAGATTATAGAGGAACCATAGATGGAGAAGGAAAACTCTATTTAGATAGAGAAGGAAATGTCAGTATATGTATCTCCAATGATAAATATTATGCGTATAAAAATTATAATAGTGGAATTATCGTAGGAGAAAGAAAAGTTGGAAATTGTATCATAGGCTTTGATGCCTTAACAAATAAATATGTAGCAATGTTAGATAATGGAACAGGGAATATTAGCAATGTTTATTCGAAAGATGAAGTAGATAACTTAGTAGACAGCCTAGATACCAAAATAACAAACAATACAAATGAAATAACAAGTATCAAAAGTAATATAGAAGAATTACGAAATAATTTAAATAACTATGCTTTACAAAGTGAATTGGATAAAACAAATAGCAATTTAAATAATTTATCAGGCATAGTAAAAGCTAATGCATCCATTATTAATAATTATAGTAACTTACAAAAATTATCAATAACAAAAGTAACAAATAGTTACGCTAACTTACATGATTATTCATATGCTTATATAAAAAACGATATCTGCTATTTACAAGTGATTGCAAATGGGCAAGCAACGTATTCAGGATGGGCTAAGATAGCAACTATTCCAATTAAATTAGATACAGATAATTTAGAAGTGTTTAATGGATTAGTAGATGCAAGTTCTAATGTTAATGGATCTGGAGCAATTTTAAGAGTGACCACTGATGGAAGTATATATATTATACCAACCGGATCAAATGGTTCGGTATATTATGGAAATATTACCTTTCCTTGTAAGACAAGATAATAAATTAAAAAAACAATTGTACAAAATATTATAAATTATATATAATAAAAGTGAACATACCTAATGAGTTTGTGTTAGGTATAT
>URZL01000019.1 GCA_900552335.1 uncultured Mycoplasmatota bacterium
TATGGAAATGACCACAGTCTTGGCGGTTTCCGTGTAGTATTAGCTTATTAATAAACAAAAAAACAAGTATCTTTATTTACTTGTTTTTTCTTTGTAACTATCACACATTGTAGTTTCTTTACATCCGCAACCATCACAATTGCAAACTTTAATTTTATCCAACTCACAACAATTTTCTTCACAATTACAATGTTCACAATCATGAACGTTACAATTAATTTTTTGATCCTTTTTCATTTTATCACCATTTATATTCTGGATTTCATATCAAATATTATTCATAAAAATTCAAAAACTTCGTATGGTTAAATAGGTGATCATATGAAAATTGGAATTCCTAGAGGATTATATTATTATCATTATAAAGATTTGTGGTTATCCTTTTTTAAAAGACTTGGAATTGATGTTGTAATTAGTGAAAAAACAACCAAAGATACTATCAAAAAAGGAATGCACTATAGTAATGATGAAATGTGTATTTCTTTAAAAGCTTATTTAGGTCATGTTGTAAGTTTACAAGGAAAATGTGACTATGTTTTATTACCAAGAATTGAAAATTATGGCCTTAACAATCAAACTTGTACCAATTATTTAAGTACATATGACATTATTACCAATTTACTTGAAATTCCTGCTTTACACTATAATATATCGCTTACTAAAAATAAAACAGAAGAAAAAGAATTTTTAAAATGGTCATCCATCTTGAAAAAAAGTAAAAAAGAAATCAAAGAAGCTTATCATTTAGCTTGCTTAGATGCTATGAAAATTAGAAAAGCATTAGAAGAAAAAAATAGGCAAAAATTAGATAGTAAAAAAATAAAAATTTTAATTGTGTCACATCCTTATAACATATTTGATTCTTATTTTGGAAAAAATATTATTCGTGTATTAGAAGAAAACAATATAGAAATGATTTACTCTGAATATTTTAATACTACCAAAACCAATTTAAATTCTAATCAGTTATCACAAGGAAACTACTTTAAATATTCCAAAGAAGAAGTTGGATCTATTTTAGAATGTAAAGATAAAATAGATGGTATTTTATTTTTAACTGCTTTTCCTTGTGCATTAGATTCTTTAATTATTCCTTTAGTAATAAAAAAAATATCACTACCTTCTACCCATTTAATTATCGATGAAGAAAACAGTATGACAGGATTGATTACAAGGATAGAAAGTTTTATTGATATTATAGAAAGGAATAAAATTCATGGATAAAATAGCAATCCCTTTAATGGGAAACTACGAAGTACCTGCCGTTTATTTTCTAAAACATATTTTAGGAAAAGAAGTAGTGAAAACACCTAAAATAACAAAAAAAACAATGGAACTCGGAACTAAAAATAGTCCAGAATTTGTATGTACTCCTTTTAAATATACACTGGGATCTTTTATAGAAGCATTAGAAAATGGTGCGAATATACTAGTACAAGCGGGTGGAGGATGTAGATATGGTTATTATTATGCTTTGCAAGAACAAATTTTAAAAGATTTGGGATATAAATTTACTCTTATTAATTTAGTAAGTAAAGGAAAAATAAATATCAAAAAAATCATTCAAGAATTTCAAAAAGTAAATCCAAAATTATCAATGTTCAAAATGTTGTACTATGGTTTTATTGCCAAAAAAATGGTTGATTATATGGATTCTTTAGAAGATTACATGAGACATAATATGGGATTTGAAATAAAACCTAAAATGGGAAAGTACTATAAAAAAATGTTAAAAGAACTAGAACATACAAAAGGATACTTTGATTTAAAAAGAATTTATCGAAAATATTCTAAAAAAATCAAAAATGTCAAATGTATAAAACCTAAAAATAGAATCAAAATTGGTATCATAGGGGAATTATATACTGTGATGGAACCTTTTAGTAATTATGAATTAGAAAAAAAATTAATGGAAAATCATGTAGATATTACAAGGTTTACAAATGTACAATATCTTGTTTTTAAAAAACACAAAAAAATAAAAAAATTAATGAAATATGCGAAAGAATATGTAACCTATAAAATGGGTGCGGATGCGAGTGATAATATAGCTCGAATGAAATATTTTTGTGAAAATAAATATGATGCTGTAATTCATATGAAGTCAACATTCTGTACACCAGAAATTGGTGTTATGCCAATCTTAGAAAAGATGAGTGAAGAATATAAAGTTCCCATTATATTTTTTTCTTTTGATGCTCAAACAAGTACTACTGGCATTCAAACTAGATTGGAAGCTTTATTAGATATGATAGAAATGAGGAAGAAATATGAATAAGCCAAAATGTTATATAGGAATTGACATTGGTTCTATTTCAACAAAAGGTGTTATCATTAACGAACAAAATGAAATTATGGATTCCATTTATATTGAGACAGAGGCAAACCCGATTAAAGCATCTAAAAAAGTAGCAGAATATTTAAAAGAAAAAGCCCAAAACTATCAAATAAAAGGAATAGGTACAACAGGGAGTGCTCGTAAATTAATTGGTTTAATGCTAGATGCCAATATTATCAAAAATGAAATAACAGCTCATGCAATTGGGACCATGAACTTATATCCAGAAGTATCTACTATCTTAGAAATAGGTGGGCAGGATTCTAAAATTATTTTAATGGAAAATGGTATGATAAAGGATTATGCAATGAATACTTTATGTGCTGCAGGAACAGGTGCCTTTCTATCTAGTCAAGCAAAAAGGTTGCATATTCCAATAGAAGAATTTGGAACGTATGCATTAAAAAGTACCAATCCTGTTAATATAGCAGCTCGTTGTACTGTTTTTGCCGAATCAGACTTAATTCATAAAGCTCAAATGGGATATCCAAAAGAAGATATTATAGCAGGCCTTTGTAAAAGTATTGTGCTTAATTATTTGAACAATGTTGCTCGTGGTAAAAAAATAAAAGATAAAGTTGTTTTTCAAGGTGGTGTTTCTAAAAATATAGGCGTTCAAAAATATTTTAAAGAAGTCTTACAAAAAGATATCATTGTAGATAAAAATGGGCATTTAATGGGAGCCTATGGAATTGCTATTTTATCTCATCATTATGAAACAGATAAAGTATATGACTTCAACTTAAAAGAACTTTCTTTTCAAACAAAAGGATTGGAATGTAATGGTTGTTCTAATCATTGTGAAATTGTAAAAATTTATAAAAATGATGCCTTAGTAGAAGCACTTGGCAGTAGATGTGGTAGAACCTTTCACGATTAAAAAATTGGTTGACAATCTACTTTTTATAGTGTATAAAAGATAGAGAAACGGGAGTGATACTTTGAAAAAATTAGTAATTGTGGAATCGCCAGCAAAAGTAAAAACAATATCAAAATATTTAGGAAATGATTTTTTAGTCGCTTCATCAAAAGGTCATATTAGAGATTTATCAACAAAAGGTAAATATGGCTTAGGAGTTGATATTGAAGATCATTTTAAACCAAATTATGTCACAATAAAAGGCAAAAGCAAAGTGGTAACAGAATTAAAAAAAGATGTAAAAAAAGCAGATTTTGTTTATCTAGCAACCGATCCCGATCGTGAAGGAGAAGCAATCAGTTATCATTTATACGAAGTTTTAGGATTAGATGAAAATCATTATGACCGTGTTGTTTTTAATGAAATTACAAAAAATGCTGTTACAGAAGCTTTTCATCATCCAAGAAAAATTGATATTAATTTAGTAGAATCACAAGAAGCTAGAAGAATCTTAGATCGTATTATAGGATTTCGTTTGTCAAAATTAATTCAGTCAAAAACAGACGGAACATCAGCAGGTAGAGTACAGAGTGTAGCTTTAAAATTAATTGTAGAAAGAGAAGAAGAAATTCAGGCTTTTCAAGAAGAAGAATATTATACCATTAAAGCTATTTTTCCTGATTTTGAAGCAGATCTTGTAAAATTTAAAACAAAAAAAATAGAAATTAAATCGGAATTAGAAGCAAATGATATTTTAAATAAATTATCTAAATCATTTGAAATAGAAGATATTGAAAAGAAAGAAAAAAGTAAAAAAGCACCACTTCCATTTATTACAAGTACCCTTCAACAAGCAGCTGGAAACAAATTAGGTATGAATGCGAAAAAAACAATGAGTATTGCTCAAAAATTATATGAAGGTGTAGATTTAGGAGAGGAAACAGTTGGTTTAATTACCTATATGCGTACAGATTCTACTCGTTTATCACACGATTTCATTAAAGAGGCAGAATCTTATATTGAAGCTAAATATGGAAAAGAATATAAAGGAAGTGTTCGCCAAAAAAATAGTGAATTTTCTCAAGATGCTCATGAAGCCATTCGTCCAACTAGTATCAAAAGAGATCCCCTTAGCATGAAACCATTTTTAACACCAGATGAATATAAATTATATCGAATCATTTATTACCGAGCATTGGCTTCTTTAATGAGCAGCGCTAAAACATTAAATACAGGTATAACTTTAAATAATAATGATTATAAATTCAAGGTAAATGGTCAAACTTTGGTATTTAAAGGTTATTTAGAGGTTTATGGAGATTATGAAACACTTACTGAAACAGAACTTCCACCGTTTGATACTTATCAAAGTAATGTTTTAGTATCAACCGATATTGTGAAAGAACAACATTTTACAGAACCACCTAGTAGATATACAGAACCTAAGTTAGTAGCAGCATTAGAAGAATTAGGAATTGGTAGACCTAGTACATATGCTCAAATTGTAGATAATATTCGTACAAGACATTATGTTGAAGTAGTTGATAAAAAATTTGTTCCAACAGAAGTAGGAATAGAAGTTACTAAAAAATTACAAGAATTTTTTAGTCATATTATCAATGTAGAATATACCGCTAATATGGAAACAGATTTGGATAAAATAGCCGAAGGAAAAGAAGTATGGTATGAAGTTCTAGAACACTTTTATCAAGATTTTGAGCCTTCTATTCAAGAAGCATTTACCAAAATGGAAAAGAAAGAAGCGGAAAAAACAGGAGAATCTTGTCCAGAATGTGGTAATCCACTAGTCATTCGAAAAGGAAAATATGGTTCTTTTGTAGCTTGTAGTAATTTTCCTGCTTGTAAATATATTAAAAATGACAGAAAAGAAACAGAAATATGTGATTGCCCTAATTGTGATGGCAAAATTATTGAAAAAAGAAGCAAAAGAGGAAAAATCTTTTATGGATGTAATCAATATCCAACTTGTAAAACAGCTTATTGGGATAAACCAACTGGTGAAAAATGTCCAGAGTGTGGTAGTCTGTTAACAGAGAAAAAAAATAAAATAAAATGTAGTAATTGTGACTACGAAAAATAATAAAAATTGAATAGAACTAATTCGGTTCTATTTTTTTCTTTTTCCCATATATTAGTAGTAAAAGCAAAGAAAAATAAATACAAATATTTACATAATCTTTAAAATGTGCTAACCTTAATGTAAGGAGGAAGATATATGTTTTGTGGTGAATGTGGAACAAAAAATAAAAGTGGTGCTCAATTTTGTGAAAACTGTGGGGCAAAATTACAAACACCTAAAAAAGAAGTCGCAGTAAAAGAAAAAAAGCCAATGACACAAAAACAAAAGATGACAGCAGGAATTATTGCAGTTGTAGCTGTTCTTGTAATTGGGTTATTTGTTTTTCTAGGTAATTTAACTAGTCCAAAAACAATTGCAGAAAAATTATTTAAGGCATCTGTAGATTATGATTTTGATACCATTTATGGATATTTAGATGTGGAAGATAGTAACTTTACATCGAAAGAAATGTTTAAAAAAGTAATGGCAAAAGATGCAGATGAAGATAATAAACCTGTTTTGGTAAATTATACAGTTGGTAATTCTGTGTTATCAGATGATAAAATGTCAACAACAGTAACTATTACTTATATGTTAAAAGATGAAGACGAATCTGATACAATGGATATTAAATTAGTTAAATCAAAAGATAAAAAATGGTTATTCTTTGATAATTGGAAAGTAAATGTTAATGGAGTATCTGTTACAAAAAATTATGAAATCAAAGTTTTAAAAGGTTCAAAAGTAAAATTAGAAGATATTGAATTAACTCAACAATATTTAGATAGTGAAAAATCATCTTCTGATTATGATGTTTATGTAATTCCATCTATTTTTGAAGCTAAATATGATATTGCTGTTACTTTGCCAATGGGAGTAGAGTCAAAAGATACAATACGTGTTTATGATGGATCAAAATATACCTATCGTTTATCTTTAAGTGACTTAAGTGATGAAGTAAAAGAAAATTTAAAAACAGCTTCTAAAACAAGTTTACAAACATTATATGATGGTGTAAAAGATGGAAAAAGTTTTGATGATATTTCTTCTTCATTTACATATGATAATGCTGATTTATCTAAATTAAAGAAAGCATATAGTAATCTTGTAAGTGGTATTGGAACATCTCAAAAATTAACATCTATTACATTTAAAGAAATTACACTAAGTAGTTTAGATATTGATTCAAATGGAAAATTAGAAGTATATCTAAAAGCTACATTTGATTATTCCATCTCTTATGAATCTGGTGATGAAACAAAGACTCATGATAGTGATGATTATGATTATGTTTATTTAACATTTGATTATGTGGATGGAACTTATCATTTAGTCAATGCATCAAGTTTAAATACATATTTTTCAAGATATTATTAGGAAGAGGGATATTATGGCAAAATTTTGTACAAAATGTGGTAAAGCATTAGAAGAAGGAAAAGCTTGTACTTGCAGTCAAAAAGAAGTAACAAGTGGATCTTTATTCACAGAATGTGTAGAAATTGTAAAGAACTTTATAAAAAAACCAATTGATACATTGGAAGAAAACATTGATGAAACTAAAACAAATCATGCTTTTGTTATGATAGGAGTAAATGCAGTAGCAGTAGGATTATTTATTCTTGTTTTAGTAAAACAATTATTAGGTAGTATTACAACATTAATCAATCCATATGCTTATTTAGGTCTTGGAACAGCTAAAATGGAAATACCATATGTTAAAATTTTCTTTATAGCTTTAGTGGTAACTATTATTGTGATATTATTAATTGCTTTATGTAGTTATTTATTATCTGCTAAAGTATTTAAATCAGAAACTAGCATGAAAAAAATGATTACTTTATTTGGATTTTCATCTATTATTTCATCTGTTAGTTTATTAGCAGCAGCAATCTTATCATTCATTAATGTTTATATTGGTTTATTTGTATATATGGCCGGTTCTTTATTAAATACTTATTATAATTATAAAGGATTAGAATTTGCTTGTGACACAGATAGAAACAAATTAGGATACATCTTAATGCCATCTGTACTAGTTGTAAGCGTAGTAGTTGGTTACTTATTACCAAAAATCATGATGTAAAAAAACTAGAACTTCACAAGTTCTGTTTTTTTTAGTATAATGGTGTAGGTGATACTATGGAATTATTAGATCAAATGAAAATTAAACCAAATAATATGGAATTATATGAAGAAGCATTCACACATACATCTTATGCAAATGAGCATGGTTGCATTAGTTATGAACGATTGGAATATTTAGGAGATGCTATTTTGGAGTTTATTATGAGTGATTACTTGTACAGAAATACCGATTATCCAGAAGGCGATATGACTAAAATTAGAGCTCACTATGTTTGTGAAAATGCGTTATACGAATATTCTTTACATGCTAAATTAAATGAGTATTTAAGATTAGGTAATGGGGAAGAAGAAAACGGTGGAAAATATCGAAAAGCAATTGTAGCAGATATTTATGAGGCTTTTATAGGCGCTTTGTATTTAGATCAGGGAATTGATACAGCAAAAACATTCATTTATCAAACCGCTATTCCATATGTAAAAGATAACAAATTAGATTTTTATCATGACTACAAATCAAAACTACAAGAATTTGTACAAACAGATAAAAGATGTTTAGAATATGTACTTGTAAGTGAAGAGGGTCCAGCACACAATAAAACTTTTGAAGTCATTGTAAAAATAGATGATATTATTTATGGTAGAGGAAAAGCTCATAGCAAAAAAGAGGCAGAACAATTAGCCGCTAAAAGTGCCTTAGAAAAAAGTGTAAAATAGTACTAAAAAAGGTACTATTTTATTTTGATAACAGATTGTGATTTTTTTTAAAATATTATATAATGAGAACAGAATAGGTGATAGAATGAGAAAAGGATTTACGTTAGTAGAATTATTAGCTGTAATAGCGATCGTAGCAGTACTG
>URZL01000020.1 GCA_900552335.1 uncultured Mycoplasmatota bacterium
TCAGATGCAACAAGCGGAATACAAGCAATGCAGTATGAAGTATATTTAAATGGAAATCAAGTAGATGCCAATCAATATTACAAAAGTTCTACTTATTCTAGAACGTTAACATATGGAACATGGGATATTTATGTAAAAACATTAGATAATGCCAACAATTGGTATAGCACAAATTGGACACATTATACTTATTATGTTAATGTTTGTGGAAGTACACGTTCTAGCGCGAGCAATGGACATTGGGGAAGCTGTAGTGCAGATTGTGGAGGCGGAACACAATATTATTATGAAAATAGAACATATTACAGTAACCTAACAGGAGAATATTGTGGAAGCAGTTTCAATGTGAATACAGGAAGATATCAAAGCTGTAATACTGGTTCATGCGGAGGAGGCGGTCATAGTTGCTGCGGTGGATGTGTGGGATGCTATCCTTGTGGTAATGAGGTCTGTGGCTGTTCGACTAGCTGGACATGTTAGTAATTATTAAAAATAAATTAGAAAGAATAATAATTTTGAAAATGCAAATGATATATAAAATTATTATATGGGAAAACAATGAACAAAAAAATAATAATTTCAATAATCTTTTTACTTCTTTTAGTTGGTATAATCTTATTTGGATTATGTGACAGAAGGAAAAAAGACGAAAATGGCAATTATATTTATATATGTAAGAGTTATCAAAATGATTTGCAAAGTAAAACTATAGCAATTTATAAATTAAAAATAAATAATGAAAATAATATCGTTCATTTATATAAAGGAAAACAATATATATTTTCAGACAAAATAGACTATTTTACTATGGTTCATGATGTAAGTTCAAAAAATGTGGATTATGAAGTAAATTTTGAAACTTTAACGATTACAATTAATGGTTATGATGAACCGTTAGTAGATAAAAATGGTAATGTAATTAATCCAAATTACAAGGAATATAGGAAACAATATATTGATGAAAATTATCAATGTTATTTTGAAAAAAAATCATTCTAAATGTTAGAAATTGATTTTATAGACCAAAAGAGTATTTTCCATACTCTTTTTATTGACGAACATTTGTTTTTATAATATAATGAATTTGGTGATATCATGGAAGTCAAAAAAATAAAGAAATTAAAAAATGGAAAATATAAACTACAATTGGATAATGATCAAAAAATTGTTACCTATGATGAAGTTATTTTAAATCATCATTTATTATATGATAAAAATATAGATGAAGATTCTCTAAATAAAATTCAAATTGATACAAATTATTATGATATTTATTCGAAGGTGTTAAATTATATGTCTACTAGAATGCGTTCTAGAAAAGAGATTATAGAATATCTTAATAGGAAGAGAGTAGATGAATTTGATTCTAAAAAAATATTAGATAATTTGGTCAAGCTAAATTTAGTGAATGATGAAGCATTTTCTAAAGCGTATATTTCTGATAAAATATATTTAAATCATTATGGAAGAAATAGGATAAAAAAAGAATTGTTAGAACATGATATTAGTGAAGAAATAATAGAAAAAAATTTAAGTCTTTATGATGACGATATATGGAAACAGAACTTAAAATCTTTAATAGAGAAGAAAATAAAAACTACGACTTATTCTGGTTATATATTGAAACAAAAACTAATTTATGAATTTAGTAATCAGGGATACGACAGAAGTATGATACAAGCAGTTTTGGAAGAAATTGAGCTACCTAATCATTTACAAAAGGATTATGATAAAATTTACCAACAATTATCTAAAAAATATTCAGGTGAAATATTAAAAAATAAAATAAAGACAAAATTATATACCAAAGGGTATTCGTCAGAAGAAATTAATGAAATATGCAATTAAAAAAGACTTCAATGAAGTCTTTTTTAAGCTTTAATTGTTTTGTTATATGCATTTTCAATAGTTGTATCATTAATTTTTAAATTATATTCTTTTCTAATACTGTCCCATGTAGTAGTATATAAGTTACTATCGCTAGAAAGTTTAGATTCTATAATTTCATTAGTTAAATCAGTTTTCATATTTTCAAGTGCTTCTTTATCAGTTTTACTAACTCTTAAAATAATGTGATATCCATATTTACTTTTAACTGGTTCAGAAGTATAAGAACCATCACTTAATTCTTTAACAGCATTGAAGAATTCATCTACAACATCACCTTTTGTGAAGTTTTCAATTAATCCATCCTTGTCTTTAGAACCAGAATCGGTTGAGTAAGAACTTACTAGAGAACTCCAATCTTCTCCATTATTTAATTTAGTGATTACTTCATTAGCAGTATTTTTAGCAGTTTCTTCAGCTGCAGCTTTTTCTTCATCAGACATACTATCAGATGTATTTGGTGTAATTAAAATATGTTTTGCCGTATAAGTATCTTCTACATTTTCATCATAATATTTTTGAATTTCTTCATCAGTTATATTTTTAGCAAGATATTTTTTAACAACCTCTTCTTTTAAAATACTAGATTTAATTTCACTTACTAATTCGTCTTCTGATGCATAACCATAATTTGATAAAACATCGCTCCATTTATATCCCATTTGTGTATATTGATTAGAAAGGGAAGAAACTTGTTCTTTCGCTTTTTCTTCAGCGCCCTTAGTATCAGTGATTTCTCTTTCAATAATAGTATTATCAATCATATTGACTAATTCATTTGTACCATATTTTTCTTTAATAGAATCATATAGTTCATCTGCTGTAATATTTTTATTGTCAATAGATGCAACAATTTCTTTTCCATCACTTAATTTTACTTTATGACCTAGTGCAATTAAGACAATATTAATAATTAATAATAAGCAAATTACACATAAGAAAATTAAAGTAAGATTTTCTTTTACAATTTCAGTAAAAGTTGGTTTTTTTTCATTTTTAGAAGAAACAACTTTTACTTCTTCCTTTTTTTCTGTAACAGGAATCACTTTTTCTACTTCTTTTTTAGAAACTTTTACTGTTTCTTTTTTTGGTGTAGTTTTACTACTTGTTTTTTTGACAGTTGTACTTGTCGTTTTTTTAGCACTTGTATTTTTACTATTTTTCTTTTCTGCCATTTTAAATCCTCCTTTGTACAATAATCATTGTATCAAAAAAAACTTATAAATACAACAAAATAAAAGGTTTTACAAGAAATTTTCACAAACTATAGGTAGAATGACGCACCATTTTTGAGTTCTACCATAGAATATATCGAAAGATAAAAAAGGAGGAATGCTTATGTGTAATACAGGAGTATCTGGAGCTGCTATCGTTTTAGTATTATTTATTCTTTTAATTATCATATTAGGAGCTTATATTTAAGGAGGTGTAACTATGGCTTGTTCAAATTCTTGCAATGAAACCCATACAAATTGCTCAAATACAACAAATAGTGGAGCTTCTTATGTTTGCATTATTGTTCTATATATTTTACTAGCAATTATTATTGGTTCATTTATTGTTTACTAAAACCTTAATAAGCAAATATAAAACGACATATTTAATTATGTTGTTTTATTATACTTATTTTGGGTGGTAAAATGAAAATATATATTGATTTGATTTTACTGTTAAATTTTGGATTTGATTTTTTACTCTTACTGACTACATCTTATTTATTAAAAAGAAATGCTTCTATTTTAAAATTAATTTTAGGTGCTTTATTTGGTAGTTTGAGTACTTTATTTTTGTTCTTTTCTATTTCTAATTTTACCCTTTTTCTTTTCAAAGTAGGGATTAGTATAGGAATGATTTTGATTTCTTTTCAATTTAAAAATATTCATTTCTTTTTAAAGAATATCATCTATCTCTATTTTAATAGTATGATTTTAGGAGGATGTTTATACTTTTTTAATATTCAATTTTCTTATAAACAAGTAGGCCTTATTTTTTATCACAATGGATTAAGCATTAATTTTATAATATTGATTTTTGGATCTCCATTATTTCTTTATTTTTATATTAAACAGTTAAAACAATTAAAATCAAATCAAAAATGTTACTATCCTATCGACTTTACATTGCAGAATGAATATCACCTAACAGGGTTTATAGATACTGGAAACCAAACAAAATCGATATACTCTAAAAAAGGTATTCATATTATCAATAAAAATATTATTTTAGAAGAATTGCCTTATTTTTATGAGCCAATAACAACAATGTCTGGTACGATGCTTATGAAATGTTTTAAAGTAAATGAGGCAACAATTGGTGATAAAAAATTCAAAAATGTCATATTTGGTATAAGTAAAGAATATTTTAAAATAGATGCAGATGTTATATTAAATGCAAGTATAAAGGAGGAACTAAATGATAAAATGGATTAAGCAGTTATTACACAAAATTTTTAAAAGTGGTTTATATTTTGTTGGAAGTAGTGATAAATTACCAGAGCCACTTTCTAAGGAAGAAGAAACAGAGTATGTCTTAAGAAGTATGGATGGTGATTTAGAAGCAAAAAACAAATTAATAGAACATAACCTACGATTAGTAGTCTTTTTAGCCAAAAAGTATGAAAATACTTTGGTTGATTTAGAGGACTTAGTTAGTATTGGAACGATTGGATTAATTAAAGGTATCAGCACATATAAGTTGGATAAAAATATTAAATTGGCAACTTATGCCTCTAGATGTATTGATAATGAAATATTGATGTTTTTAAGAAAAAATAAAAGACGAAAAACGGAAATTAGTTTTGAAGATAGTTTAAGTTACGATGGAGAAGGCAATGAACTTCATTTAGAAGATATTTTAGGTACAGAATCAGATATTGTTACAAAAGGATTAGAAGAAGAAACGGAAAAAAGACTATTACATAATGAAATTGTTAAATTAAATGATCGTGATAAATTAATTATGACTTTACGTTATGGATTATTTGACAAAGAAGAAATGACACAAAAAGAAGTTGCAGAATATTTAGGAATTAGTCAATCTTATATTTCAAGAATTGAAAAGAAAATTATTAAGAAAATTAAAATGAATGTTGGTTGAAATAATTTGACAAAAACTTATGAAAATGTTAAAATAACCCACTGTTATAGGGGGTTATTTATGTTATCAAGAAAAACAGAAATTCAAGAAATGAAAGATTTACTTACTAAAATTGGTCATTTAAAATTAACTTTAAATGAGAACGGATATCTTGTTAATAAACAGGAAATAGTAGATAAACTTTATTATCGAATTCAAGTTAAAATTGGTGAAAAAAGATTGGAAGAATTTAGTGAAACAGAATTAAACCAAATGCTTTATGATATTGATGAATGTTTATCTTGCATAGAAGGAAATCGTAAAAATTTTTTAATAGAAATGAAAGAAATGGTAAATACTAATTTAAAAAAGAAAACACTAGATCAAATAGAAAATATCAAAAGAAATAATAAAATGGGAAAAAGACATGTATACCAAATAGACAGCTATATTGATATAGATACATTAAAAAATGTTATATACCCATTAATAGAGCCTAGTAAGTCAATTGACACAGTATCTCAGTCACTTATTGATTATTTAAAAATAGATAGTTCTTCTTTAAAACATTCCGAAGTAACGATTCAAGTGTTGGATCAAAAAAAGGATTTAAAATCATATTTAGAGGCTTTCTATGTTTCTTTAGGAGTAAATGATGAATGGATCATTCAAAAATTAGATAAAGTTGGAATAAAAGAAAAAAATATAGATATTAAAGAATTCTTAAATTTATTAAATAAAGTGATAAATCAAGAAGAACTTTTGGAAGAAATGAATGGGCTTGAAGATTATACAAATAATAATATTTCAGTTTTACTAGAAAAATATGGAATATCTTTAAATGAAAATAATATTACAAACTTTGTAGATTTTTTAAAACGACTTTCTTTTAATCATTTAGTTGAAAATCAATGCAATTTTCAGCCAATTCAAAGAATGAAATATTACAATGAACAGAATGATGTTATTTGTAAAATCAAAATGGAAAGAAACAATCGTTTATTTACAACTTTAACAGAATTTGATGGCGAAATTTACGAATCATTAAATTTTAAAGATGATGAAGAAGCTAAAAAATATCAAGAAGAAAATAATATTGAAGAAGATTTATCAGAGGATGTAGTTAGTGTACTTCATTTTCATTCGGAATCTATTTTAAATGATTGGTATAATAAGCTAACAATTTTAAAATATCGTAAAGGATGTATGTACATTAATTATGGAGAAAGACTATTTGTATTAAATAAAGTAAACAATTGTAGTATTACAGCAGAAGAAGTAGAGGCTTTAATAAAAGAATTTGAATATAGAGATATAGACAATGAATTTATCAAATATGTTGTTCATGAATTAAAACAATTCCAAAAAAGTTTAATAGAAAAAAAGGATAGAAAAAAATTAAAAACAACACTAACAAATTCAAGTGAAACAACAGAACTATATAATATGATTCATAAAAGAGAAAATAGTTTAGAAGAGTCTAAAAAAATATTAAATGATGAAAATTATGGAACTGATAAAACAATTTATTTGAAAATAAAAGTAGTAAGTGATATACCGATTACTTTTGAAAAAAACACACAATTAGTATTGAAGTAAAATATCTTTTTTGATATAATTTAATCTATGATAGAGGTGTGTGTTTATGGATTTAATTATATTAGTAGTATTAGTATTAATTATTTTAATATGGTTTAGGAACTTTAATAGCTTTGTTTATTTTTTAGGAATAGCAGAAATCTTTTTTAGAATTATGCATTTTATAGGTGATAATTTAGGCATTAAAGAAGTAAATAACGTAATTAATAAATATATCCCATCTTCTTTATTTTCTATTTTAGCAAACTATTCAAGTGGTTTACTATATACAATATTAAGTTGGGGACTTGTTATTTGCTTTATTATTTTAGAAGTAAGTTTAATTCGTTATTTCTTTAAAAGTCGTTAATAAAATGGCACATTATTCTAGTCAATGGTATTTATTATGAGGGTGGAGATAAAAGGCCACTAAAGAGCATACCTGTGAAACTTCTGGTGTTTGCTTCTTACGCCCAGTTTGGGGTGAATGCTGGGAATGAAAATAGCGGGCAACCGTAATGGCATACGTCATTGACCCGTTATTTGTGGAGACCTATCATTGTTAATTGCCTATACACAAATCTGTTGATGGACAATTGACGATCTAGGATTAAACCTACTATGTGGGGTAACTTACGAGTAGTGTAGCTTGTCTTGCGTGAAAATATGGGAATAAATGACAGATTATCTTATTTTGGCCAAAATAAGATAGTTATTGCTTTTTGAAACTGTTTTTGCAAAAAAGAATTAATAATAAATAGTTGGTGAGGAAATCTCCTAGAGTGTACATGAATATAGGATTGCAGTACGTACTCAGTGGTAATCAAGCCATACATTTGGAAACAATGTATTCATCTTTTTAAAGGGGAACCGCTTTACTGGTAACGGGAAGTAAAGATGAGGGAAATCCTGCTTGACCTTAAGGCGTAAAGTTTACTATATTGATAGCCATTATTAATAGAATATAAGGATGTAAAATCCTTTTTTAGGTGATAGAATGAAAAAAAATGATGGTATTCAAAAAGAGTTAAGAAAAAAGAAAAAAGAATTAGTAGATAAAAAATGGATTATACAAATTATAGGTATGGCTTTTTTAATTTCCTTTGCTTTTTCTTTTTTATCAGAAACAACAATACCAAAAGTAAATGTTTTTTTAGGAATTATTATTTTAATTTTATTTATTTTAATTGGTATTCTGTTTGATATTATTGGTGTAGCGGTAACTTCTAGTGATGAAGCTCCTTTTCATTCGATGAATTCAAGAAAAGTAAAGGGTGCAGATATTGCGGTTATGTTAAAACAAAATGCCGATAAAGTTTCATCTTTTTGCAATGATGTAGTTGGGGATATTTGTGGTATTGTATCAGGAACAGCTGCTAGTATTATTGCTTTATCTCTTGCAGATACATTTCATATGAATAACTTTTTTATTACGTTATTTGTTACAGCTATTGTAGCTTCTCTTACAATTGGTGGCAAAGCTATTGGAAAAAGTTTTGCTATTAACAAGAGTAATTATATCTTATATGAGGTGTCAAAAATAATATCAAAAGTTTATAAAGTTAAAAAATAGGTACTTGAAAAAGAGTATCTTTTTTGATAAGATAGATGTGTAAATA
>URZL01000021.1 GCA_900552335.1 uncultured Mycoplasmatota bacterium
TCAGATGCAACAAGCGGAATACAAGCAATGCAGTATGAAGTATATTTAAATGGAAGTCAGGTAGATGCCAATCAGTATTATAAAAGTTCTACTTATTCTAGAACGTTAACATATGGGACATGGGATATTTATGTAAAAACATTGGATAATGCAAATAATTGGCACAGTAATAATTGGACACATTATACTTATTATGTTAATGTTTGCGGAAGTACACGTTATAGTGCGAGTAATGGACATTGGGGAAGCTGTAGTGTAGACTGTGGAGGCGGAACCAAATATTATTATGAGACAAGAACATATTATAGTAATTTAACAGGTGAATATTGTAGCTCTTGGTCAGGAGTAGTAAACTCTGCAACTTGTAATACAGGAGCATGTCGTGATGACTCTGATTGTTGTGACGATTGTTCTTGCGGAGGCGGAAAATACTGTGGCGCATATTGTGATGACCAAAGATATGATGCTAATGGAAATTGGTACTGTGCAGGAAAATACGTAGACCATTGCTAGAAAGGAAAAATAATGAAGAAAAAAATAATTATAATTTTAACAATTCTCCTTATTCTTTTTCTTGGCATTTTCTTCTTTGCTACACGAGATAGGAGAATAAAGGATGAAGAAGGAAATTATACCTATATTTGTGAAGCAAAATTTCAAAACAGCAAAAAAGAAACCACTCATATTTACAAGCTAAAGGTAAATGATAAAAACGAAATTGTAAAATTTTATACTGAAAGAAAGTATTTTTATCATAATGATTCTGATTATTGGAATGCCTTATATTCTATAGGATTAATGGATGTTGATTTCGAAGGAAACAAAGATGATTTTACAATTACAATTAAAAGTTCAAATGAGCCATTGATAGATGAAAATGGTAATGTAATTAATCCAAATTACAAGGAATATATGAAACAATATATTGATGAAAATTATCAATGTTATTTTGAAAAAAAGTAATAAAATAAAGTGCTATGGAAACCATAGTGCTTTATTAATTTTTTATAAATTGAAAAAAATCTTTTCAATCATTAAAAAATATAGTATAATGGTTTTAGATTATAGGGGATGATAGTATGAAGCAAGTTTATACTAGTATTGATATTGGTTCTGATACTGTAAAAGTAGTAGTAACAGAATTATGCAATAATAAAATAAATTTACTTGCAGCTTCATCAGTAAAATCTGCCGGAATAAAAAAGGGTTTAATTACAGATGCTGAATTGGCTAGTAATTCTATTAAAGAAGCTATTCAGAAAGTTGAAGAAATGTTAGGAATTCGCATAAAAAAAGTAATTACTTCTATTCCAAGTTACCATACTGATTTTGAAATGGTAAAGGGATCAATTACTTTAGAAGAAAATGATCCTATAGATGGAGAAAAAATAGTCGAATTACTGACAACAGCTATGAAGTCTACTAAAATAAAAGATAAAATTATGGTGACAACACTTCCAGTTGATTTTTCTATTGATGAAAAATCTAATATAAAAGATCCAAAAGGAATGACAGGAACTAATTTTAGTGTAAGGGCTGTAATGGTTCATACAGGTAAGAAAAATCTTCTTTCTGTCGTTAAACTGTTAGAAAGTTTAGAATTGGATGTTATAGATGTTTCTTTAAACAGTATAGGAGATATGTATGCTGTAAAAGGAAAAGACGTGAAAGAAAAAATAGGAGCCATTATTAATATTGGACATGAAACAACTACTATTTCACTTTATAATAAAGGCATTATTGTGAAAAGTTCTGTTGTCGGTGTAGGTGGGAAAAATATTGAAAATGATTTATCTTATATTTACAAAATAGATGAAAAAGAAGCAAAGAAAGTAAAAGAAAAATTTGCTTTGGCTCATAAGAAATACGCTAGTGTGAATGATATTTATGAAACAAAAAACAAATTAGGAGAAACAATTAAAATCAACCAATTTGAAGCATCTGAAGTTGCTATGGCAAGACTAGAAGAAATATTAATAACTGCTAGAAAAGAAATCAATATGTTAACAAAACATGATGTTGATTATATTTTAATAACTGGTGGAACAAGTAATATGGCTAATTTTGACTTGATTGCAAAAGAAGTACTTGGCAATGATACCAAAATAGGTGAAATTAAATTGGTTGGATTAAGACACAATAAATATGCTTCTGCTATAGGAAATATTGTTTACTTCATTAATAAACTAAAATTAAAGGGAAAAAATTATTCGATGATAAGCAAAGATGATTCCCAAACACTTTCAACTAATAAAAAGAGCCTTTTTTCAGAGGACTCTATGATTGGAAAAGTATTTGGATGCTTCTTCGATGACAAGGAGGATTAAAATGTTAGGATTAGATATAGATCAATTGGCAAAGATTAAAGTTATTGGTGTAGGTGGAGGCGGTAATAACGCTGTAAATCGAATGATAGAATCTGGTGTAAAAGGAGTAGATTTTATTGTTGCTAATACAGATTTACAAGTATTAAATACATCAAAAGCACCAGTTAAGATTCAAATTGGAGTAGAACTTACTAGTGGGTTAGGTGCAGGTGGAAAACCTGAAATTGGTAAAGAATCTGCTTTAGAATCAAAGGAAGAAATTGAATCTGCACTTGAAGGCGCTGATATGGTATTTATCACTTGTGGAATGGGTGGAGGTACTGGAACAGGTGCTGCACCTGTTATTGCTGATATTGCCCAAAATATGGGTGCATTAACAGTTGGTATTGTTACAAAACCATTCTCATTTGAAGGTAAAAAAAGAATGGATAATGCTTTAGCTGGTATTGAAGAATTGAAAAAACATGTGGATACTTTAATTATAATTCCAAATGATAAATTAAGAGAAATTATTGATAAATCAACACCATTATTAGAGTCATTTAAAGAAGTAGATAATGTTTTAAGAAGAGGTGTTCAATCAATTTCTGACTTGATTGCAGTTGCCGGTTTGATTAACTTGGATTTTGCAGATGTAAAAGCTGTTATGGAAAAAAGAGGAAATGCTTTGATTGGAATTGGTATGGGTATTGGTGAAGGAAGAGCTACAGAAGCTGCCCGTCAAGCTGTATCATCTCCACTTTTGGAAACTAGTATTAGTGGAGCAACTGATGCGATTATTAATGTAACTGGTGGTGCTAATTTAACTTTATATGAAGTAGAAGAAGCAGCTGAAGTAATTAGACAAAGCGCTAATACAGATATCAATACTATTTTTGGTGCTGTTATTAATGAGAATTTGACAGATGAAATTATTGTAACAGTTATTGCTACTGGATTTGAGGAAACAGGTAAAGAGCAAACAAATAGTTTTGCCTCTAGATTGGATAAAAAATCTACAGATGATGATAGTGATGATGATTCAGATTTGCCACCAATATTAAGAAAAAGAGTATTCTAACATTTTAGAAAATAGTAATATAGTTTGTAGATAGTGAAATTTTAGTGTTTACTATATGCAAACGGGGGGGGGTATTTTAAATACCTCTTCTTTTTTGCTGCTATAAAAGGGAAGGAAGATTGTATGAGAGAAAAAGGATTTACATTAATAGAATTATTAGCTGTGATTGTTATACTATCAGTGATTACATTAATAACAGTACCAATGATAACAAATGTAATCGAAGAAAGTAAAAAGAAAGCACTAATGTCTAGTGTAGAGGGGTTAGTAGAATCCGCCAATTTGTATGCGATAGAAAATGATGGAGTCTATGAATTCTTGTTTGATAAAGAACATCAAGGAAGTACCATAAAAGGAGAACAATTAGATTATAGAGGAACCATAGATGGAGAAGGAAAACTATATTTAGATAGAGAAGGAAATGTCAGTGTTTGTATCTCAAATGATACCTATTATGTATATAAAAACTATAATAGTGGAATTATCGTAGGAGAAAGAAGTAAAGATAATTGTAATATTGAATATGATGCTTTAACGAATAAATATGTAGTCTTCTTGGAAAGTAAAGGAAGTGGAAGTAATGTATATTCGAAAGATGAAGTCGATAACTTAGTAGATAGTTTAGATACCAAAATAACAAATAATACCAATGAAATAACAAATCTAAAAAGTAATATCGAAGAATTAAAAAATAATTTAAATAACTATGCCTTACAAAGTGAATTAGAACAAACAAATACTAATGTAGAAAATTTATCTAGTTTGGTAAGTAGTAATCAAAAAAATGTAGAATCATTAATAGATCATCAAGTTGAAATATATAACGGAATAAGTGAAGAAAAAACATTGGTTTATGCCACTAATACAATTATTTCAAAAACAAATGTTTTGCCAGCAGGTACTTATTTAGTAATTGGAAATACTCAAATTAAGACTTCTGAAAGTGGTAAATATCAAATTTATATTTCTATGACTGGTAGTGCACCTGTGGTTGCTAGAAATATTTCAATGGAAGGTGGAGGCGGTGCTTCAATCGCAAAAGTTATTGTTTTAACAAAACCAGATTCTTTTTCCCTTGGTATATATAGTTACTATAATAAGAATGTTCAAAATCATTTAATTTATACAACATTAGAAGCAATAAAAATAAAATAAAAAAGGCAAAATTTATTAAATGTTTGTCTTTTTTATTTTTTCAGTATTTTTGAAATTTAATTTAGCAACTTCTTTTAATTTATCAAAACCATATTTTTCTACAATTTTTAGAGCTGCTTCATCTACTGTATTACTGGCACCTTTCGGTAATGCCATTCCTAATGTTTGACTTAATTTTTGAAATTCGTTAATAAAAATATAACGACTAATCATAGAAGCACAAGCAACTGCTAAATGTCTAGATTCACCTTTTGTTAGAAAGGTAATATTTCTGTATACATGGGAGGTTTCTTTTAGATAATTAAAATAAACATACTTATTAGCAAATTCATCCACAATAACATAATCAGTACTTGGATATTTACTAGTTAAATTGAGTAAAACTTTATTATGAAGAATTGCTTTAATTTTGTTCATATTAAAATTTTCATTATAGTTTTTGTTATAATCTGTATTACTTAAAACAACACTAGAATAAGGAATTTTTTGAATAATTTTTGGAACAATTTCTAATATTTTAGTGTCATCTAATTTTTTAGAATCTTTTACACCTAGATTTTCTAAAAAAGGAATATCTTCTTTTTTTACATAAGCAGCTGTAACAACAATTGGTCCAAAGTAATCACCCGTTCCAACTTCATCACTTCCTATGCTAGTAGAATGATAAATGATAGGGTCAATTTCTACTTTTTTTTCTTCCTTTTTTTCTTTTTTGTCACTATTGTTAACCTCTAATTTTTTATTGTTCATTTTTTCAGTTGCTATCCAAATATCACTAGCTAAATCAGCATCTCTACCTTGAAAAACAATTTTACCTGATTCATATAAAGTAACAACAGTATCTCCATCTTGAGCCTGAAAAACAGCGTACTGTGGTGTTTTTTCTCTTCTTAAATCTTCATAAAATTCAACTAACTTTTCTTTTGTCTTATCACTAACTTTAAATGAAATTGTCATGTAATCACGTCCTGAATTCATTTTACCATAAATATAAAGTAATGAAAACCAAAAAAAGTAATAAAATGTAATGGGTGATAATGTGGACAAATTATCTTGTGCTGTTTTTTCTTTATTAATTGGTTTTTCGGTTTCTATTTTTGTTTCTTCTCTATTATTACCTTTCTTAAAAAAGAAACATTGTAAACAATTCCTGAGTGAATATCTAGAAGAAAGACATAAAAATAAAAAAAATACACCAACGATGGGTGGACTTATTTTTGTTATTTCAACAATGTTAGTTATCTTTTTATTTCTTCTTTTCCATAAAATGGATTTTAGTTATAATTTGTTTATTGTTCTTTTTACCTTTCTTGGATATTTTTTAATTGGTTTTATAGATGATTTATTAATTATAATAAGAGGAAATAACAAGGGACTTAGTGAAAATAGCAAACTTTTTTTGCAAACATTAATTGCGCTTACTTTTTTTTACTTTTTTATGAAAGCAGGGAATGAACCTTTATTATGGATTCATGCTATCCATTTAAAATTGAATATTGGCTTTTTCTATGGATTATTTATTTTGTTTGTATTAGTGGCAAGTTCAAACGCTGTGAATATTACGGATGGATTAGATGGCCTTGCTGGTGGATTATCTTTCATTGCTTTTTTGGCTTTTGGTGTAATTACTTATTACACAGGTTGGTTAGATGGGTATGAAGAAATTGCCATGTTTTGTTTTGTTTTGGCTGGCTCTATTTTAGGATTTTTACTTTTTAATGTAAATCCAGCTAAGATATTTATGGGTGATACTGGTTCTCTAGCTCTTGGTGCCACTTTAGGAACAATTGCTATCCTAACGAGACATGAAATTTTGCTTATTTTGATTGGTATTGTTTTTGTTTTTGAAACCGTTACTTGTTTAATACAAAGATATTATTATAAATTAACGAAAAAAAGAATTTTTCCGATGACTCCTATTCATCATACCCTTGAATTAAAAGGGTGGAAAGAAACGGATATTGTGAGGTTATTTTGGGTAATAGGATTATTAGCTTCTCTTCTAGCGCTTATTTATGGAATATGGTTATAAATCTTTTATA
>URZL01000022.1 GCA_900552335.1 uncultured Mycoplasmatota bacterium
GGGTAGGAAAGTTTGAAACAAGTTATGATGAAGAAACTTATACAAATAGTAGTTTGTTTTTAACGAAAAACCCAAATTATGCTTCTGCTACCAATGCATCAAGCATTATAATCAAACCAAATGTTAGAAGTTTAACCAATAAAGTAGTAAGTTCATTCTATACATTAGGAAGAGGAGTTAATGAAAGTTTAAACTCTCATATGATGAAAAATATGGAATGGGGAGCAACCGCTTATTTAACATATTCTTTATATGGAAAATGTACAACAGATGGATGTGAAGAAGTATACATTAATAATATCAATACAGGATATTTAGGTAGTACATCAAAATTCTCAGGTCAATGGGAATATGGAGCATCCATTACCGGATGTAGTGGTGCAAGTGCAGCAGATGGAGTAAGTAGTAATCAATCCAGTTGTGAATATGGATATGCTTATAATGGTTCAAACAATAAAGCAAGTACAACCGGAAATATCAGTGGAATCTATGATATGAGTGGAGGAAACTGGGAATATGTAATGGGAGTCATTCAAGATGCATCCGGAAAACCAATGAGTGGAAAAAATGAAAAATACAATTCAGGATTCAATGGAACCTATGGAACAGAATCCGGAACAAAAGTAAATGGAATATCATTCCCAACAGATATCAGATATTATGATTTGTATGTACCAAATAGTACCACTTTAGGAGATGATACATGGTATAAATATACCAATAGTAAATTAGGAGATGCGATGAAAGAAGTAGCTATTTCAAAAACAAATAGTTCTAGTGGAGATAGAGGCTTATGGTTTAGTGATTACGCGAACTTCCCTACAGCTGCTTCCTCTTGGGTCGGTCGTGGGGGCTTTTTCAACGCTGGTTCGGGTGCCGGCGTGTTCTACTTCGCTCGTGCTCACGGCTATGCTAGCAGCTACGGTTTCCGTGTCGTTCTTGCGTACTAATTTATTAAAATAATGTTTCTGGTAAAAAAAGGTTCACAATTTAAAAAAATATGATATAATAATAACGAACAACTTGAGTGGGACAAAAATCCCACTCTTTCATATAAAATGGAGGAAATATGACAATAGAAAAACAAGTTCAGGAATTAATTGAACCAATCATTAATCAACATAATTATGTAATTGAAAAAATAGAATATGTCAAAGAGGGGAAAATATACTTTTTAAGAGTAATTATTGGAAAAAATGGAATTATTGATTTAGAAGATTGCGTTACGGTATCTAAATTAATTAATCCAATCCTAGATGAAAAGGACTTAATTGAAGAAAATTATATATTAGATGTTTGTTCAAATGGAGGAGATTATGAATAATAAAGATTTAAAAAAAGCAATAAAATTATTATGTGAAGAAAAAGGCATTAGCGAAGATGTTATATATGAAGCCCTTGAATTAGCGCTTACATCTGCTTACAAAAAAAATTACAATTCCTTACAAAATGTAAGAGTAGATATTAATAGAGAAACAGGTGATATTAAAGTTTTCTCTTATAAAACTGTTGTAGATCGTTCAATTGAAGACCAATATAAAAGTTTTGCTGATATTGACTTCTCCACAATAAATGAAGAAGATGAAGAAGACGATGGTGGTGAAATTCTTCCATTTATTTATGATGAAAAAATTCATTTAACATTAGAAGAGGCAAGAAAAATTGATCCAAATATTCAAATTGGTGACACGATAGAAGAAGAGGTAACTCCATCTGACTTTGGCCGTGTAGCTGCTTCGACTGCAAAACAAGTTGTAATTCAAAAAATAAGAGAAGCCGAAAAAGGTGTCATTATGAATGAATTTAGTGATAAAGAAGGCGAAATGATTGTAGGACCTGTTGTAATGGAGGATCAAAGAAACTATTATGTAGACTTAGGAAGGTTACATGGTATTTTACCAAAAACAGAAATTATTCCTGGTGAGACAATTAAAATGGAATCTTCTATTAAAGCATATATCACAAAAGTAGATTCCAATAATCGTGGACCAATTATTTTATTATCAAGAATTCATTATGGTTTTGTAAAAAGACTATTTGAATTAGAAATACCAGAAATAAATGAAGGCATCATTTTAGTATATAGTGTAGCAAGAGAGGCTGCCGTTCGTACAAAAGTAGCCGTTGGTTCAACTAATCCAAATGTAGATCCAGTTGGTGCTTGTATTGGTGAAAGAGGAATGCGTATTAATCGTATAATAGATGAATTACATGGAGAAAAAATAGATGTTATTCCATATGACAAGGATCCAAAAGTATTTATTCAAAATGCTTTATCACCAGCTAAAAATGTACAAGTATTTATTTTAGATGAAAAAGAAAAACAAGCACTAGCAGTAGTAGATGATGAAAACTTCTCCTTAGCAATAGGTAAAAAAGGTTTAAATGTTAAATTAGCGAGCCGTCTAACTCATTACAAAATAGATGTTAAGACATATGATCAAGTAAAAGAAATGGGAATTAATATTGTTAATGAAGACTAAAAAAATACCAATGAGAATGTGTATAATTACAAGAGAAAAATTTCCAAAAATGGAATTAATCCGTGTAGTTAGAACACCAGAAAATACTGTAATTGTTGATTTAACAGGAAAAGCAAATGGTAAGGGTGCTTATTTAAAGAAGGATTTAGCCGTTATTGAAAAAGCAGAAAAAAATAAGGTATTAAATAAAATATTAGAGGTAGAAGTACCGGTAGAAATTTATGAAGAATTAAAAAAATTTGTTTAGGGGGAAAATATGGCAGGAAAAAGAGAAGATTATATATCATGGAGTGAATATTTTATGGGAATTGCTTTTATAAGCAGTTTGAGAAGTAAAGACCCACGAACACAAGTAGGCGCTTGTATTGTAGATACAGAAAATCACATCTTATCAACAGGTTATAATGGTGCTCCATTAAACCTAAACGATGATGATCTTCCTTGGAATTCGCTAGGAGAAGAAAATGGTGACATAATGAATATTAAAAATACTTTTGTATGTCATGCAGAGGCGAATGCGATAGATAATTATAATGGAAACAAAGAAAAATTAAATAATTCAACAATATATGTAACTCTTTTTCCATGTGTAGAGTGTGCCAAAAGAATTATTCAGAATAAAATCAAAAAAGTAATTTTTTTAAAACAATATTCTTCACTAGAGCAAATAACTGCAGCTAATTATTTATTTGAAAAAGCAAATGTAGAAGTAGAAAAATTTGATGTGGAAGGTTTATATAATTTAAGTGATTCGTTTTTAAAAAAACAAAATGATGATTTTCCGAGAATAGTATATACAAAAGATAAAGTAAAAACAAAAGAAAGAGGTGGCCAATTATGATGAGTGTTGAAGATTATGCTTTAGATGTAAATAAATCAGTAGAAGAAATCTTAAAAAAATGTGCAGAGTTAAATATAGATGTAAAAGAAAAAGATGATTTACTAGATTATGATGCCATTGATGAACTAGATAGTATTTTAAACGATTCTGAAGTAGAAGATGATATAGAAGAAATCGTAGAAGACATAGCTTATAAAGAAAAAATTGATATGGATAATTCTATATCCAAACAAAAATTAAAAAAGAAATCTACTATTATAAATCAAGCTAAATCAAATAAAAAAGAATTAGCTAACAAGAAAAAAGAAATGTATAAAAACAAAGAAAAATTGAAATCAAATGACGATATTTCTGATAAGATTGTTTTATATACAGAAGGAATGAATGTAGCAGAATTAGCGAAACGACTAAATGTTTCACCAGCAGAAATCGTTAAAAAATTATTTATGTTAGGCATTATGTCTACTGTTAATAATAAAATTACTTATGAAAATGCAGAAGTGATTGCTTCGGATTATAATAAGGAGTTAAAGAAAGAAGAAGCTGTGGACGTTAGTAACTTTGAGGAATATGAAGCTATTGATAAATCCGATGACCTAAGAGAAAGACCACCGGTTGTAACAATTATGGGACATGTAGATCATGGTAAAACAACATTACTAGATACGATTCGAAAATCTCATGTAGCTAGTACAGAAGCTGGCGGAATTACACAGGCTATTAGTGCATACCAAATAGAATATAATGGTAAAAAAATCACCTTTATTGATACACCAGGGCATGCTGCCTTTACTGAAATGAGAGCTAGAGGTGCTAGTATAACAGATATCGTCATCATTATTGTAGCAGCTGATGATGGTGTAATGCCTCAGACAAAGGAAGCCATTGATCATGCAAAAGCAGCAAATGTACCAATTATGGTTGTTATTAATAAAATAGATAAACCAGGTGCCAATATTGAAAGAATTAAAACAGAATTGAGCGAATATGGACTTACTCCAGAAGAATGGGGTGGAGATACCCTTTATAACCAAATTTCTGCTATGAATAATATTGGAATAGAAGGTGTTTTAGATAATATTCTTTTACTAGCTGAAATGCAAGAATATAAAGCAAATCCAAGTAGATATGCAATTGGTACTGTTATCGAATCCCGATTAGATAAACATGTAGGACCTGTTGTAACATTACTAATTCAAAACGGGACTCTTCGTTTAGGAGATCCAATTGTAGTAGGAACAACATATGGAAAAGTAAGAACATTAAGAAATGATTTAGGTCAAGAAATTACAGAAGCTTTGCCAAGTCAACCAGTTGAAATAACAGGATTAAATGACACTCCTACAAGTGGGGATAAATTTATGGCTTTTGAATCTGAAAAACAAGCTAGAAGTATTGGCGAACAAAGAAAGCAGACACAAAAAGATAGAGATAAAAAAGCAGATTATGCTGTAACTTTAGATGATTTATTTTCAAGAATTGGTGAAGGTTTAAAAGAAATTAATGTTATTATTAAAGCAGATGTTCATGGTTCTAGTGAAGCTGTTAAAAATTCATTGGAAAAAATAGAGATAGAAGATGTAAGAATCAAAGTAATTCGTAGTAGTGTTGGTTCTATTACGGAGAGCGATATCGTTCTAGCAAAAGCTTCGAATGCTATTATTATTGGATTTAATATTCGTCCAAACAATGAAATTCGTGAATATGCTAAAGAACAAGGTGTTGAAATTAGACTTTATAATATCATTTATAAAGTAGTAGAAGAAATGGAAGCAGCTATGAAAGGTATGTTAGACCCAATTTATGAAGAAAAAGTAATTGGAGAAGCAGAAATACGTCAATTATTTAAATTTTCTAAAGTTGGTGTCATAGCTGGATCTTATGTTACCAGTGGTGTTATCAAAAAAGATGCGAAAGCAAGAATAATTAGAGATTCAGTTGTTATTTATGATGGTAATATTAACTCTATTCAAAGAGAAAAAGACTCAGTAAAAGAGGTAAAAAAAGGCTTAGAATGTGGTATTACAATTGAAAATTTCAATGACTTAAAAGTTGGAGATACAATAGAAGCATACGAATTAGTTGAAATAAAAAGATAAATATATAAATAAAAATAGTAATATAGTTTGTAGATAGTAATTTTTTTATGTTTGCTATATGCAAACGGGGGGGGGGTATTTTAAATACCTCTT
>URZL01000023.1 GCA_900552335.1 uncultured Mycoplasmatota bacterium
ATGGTTGATGATGAAGAATTATTAGACTTAGTTGAAATGGAAGTTCGTGAATTATTAAATGAATATGGTTTCGATGGTGATAATACTCCAATCATCAGAGGTTCAGCTTTAAAAGCTCTTGAAGGAGATCCTAAATATGAACAAGCAATCCTAGATTTAATGGATGCAGTTGATAATTGGATTGAAACTCCAGTAAGAGATACTGAAAAACCATTCTTAATGCCAATTGAAGATGTTTTCACAATTACAGGACGTGGAACTGTTGTTACAGGACGTGTTGAAAGAGGACAATTAAAACTTAATGATGAAGTTGAAATCGTTGGTTTAAAACCTACTAAGAAAACTGTTGTTACTGGAATTGAAATGTTCAGAAAACAATTAGACTATGCTGAATCAGGAGACAATGCTGGTGTATTATTAAGAGGTATTGCTCGTGAAGATGTAGAACGTGGTCAAGTATTAGCTAAACCAGGAAGTGTTACTCCACATAAAAAATTCAAATGCGAAGTTTATGTACTAAGCAAAGAAGAAGGTGGAAGACATACTCCATTCTTTACTAACTATCGTCCACAATTCTATTTCAGAACTACAGATGTTACAGGTGTTATTGAATTACCAGCTGGTGTAGATATGGTTATGCCAGGAGATAATGTTTCAATGACAGTTGAATTAATTGCTCCAATCGCAATTGAAAACGGAACTAAATTCTCTATCCGTGAAGGTGGTAGAACAGTTGGTTCTGGTGTAGTTTCAGAAGTTATTGAATAATAAAAGAAAGATACTTGAACAAAAGTATCTTTTTTGTTATAATTTGGTATGTCTCAGGTTTACTATTTAGATTGCAGGTGAAAATATGGAAAAAGAAAAACACGATACTCCCAATAGGGGAATATTTAAAAATTTAAAGTCAACTTATCAATATGCTAAGGGTGGGAAAAAATATTTAATTTTATTTTTGTTTATTAATATTCTTTTAACAATCATTTCTATTGTCGTTCCTGTTTTAGTAGCAAAAAGATTGGTAGTTTTAACAAGTGGTGTTTTTGATCAATTATTACTTATTATTTTTACTATTTTTATAATAGAAATTATGAGAAACATAGGTCATTATTTCTATAACCAAGTTTATAACAGATTTTATTATGATGTAAGAAAAAATTTACAATTGTCATTGACGGAAGAAACTTTAAAAATAACACAAGAAGATTTAAATAATAATTCTAGTGGCGTTTTTATAGAAAGAATCAATAATGATACAGATAATTTAACGGATATTTTTGCTAATTTAATTGATTATTTAGTAAATATTATTGGAAATATTGGTGTACTAATTGTTGTATTTTCTATTAATATGTATATTGGTTTAGCTTATGTCCTTTTCATTATTTTCATTATTGTTTATAATAAATTTTTTAGCAATATTAATTATAAAAATAGAAGAGAATGGAAAAAAAGCAGAGAAAAAACAGCCGGTTTTATTTCTGAAATTGTAAGAGGTGCCAAGGATGTTAAAATTTTAGCAGCTGAAAATTCCTTTCTATGGAAAGCAGAAGAATATATAGTGCAAACAAATAAGGTTTCCTATAAATATCAAAGTACAAAATCAAAACTTCGTTTTTTTGGTGGAAGTATGCGTGATACTTGTGATTTGGGAATTGGTATTTTGATTTATATCTTTTTAATATCCAATTATTTAACAGTAGAATCAGTTATTATTATTATTACTTATCATAATCAATTGACTTGGACAGCTGATTGGATTGAACAAATCTATGAAATTTTAAAACAATTTAATTTAGCTGCTAACCGAATATTTGGCATATTAGATGAAAAAGAATTTCAAAAAGAACGATTTGGAAAAAAACATCTTGATAATTTTAAAGGAAATATTGAATTTAATAATGTTTTCTTTTCCTATGAAGATAAATTACCTATTTTAAAAGGAATGAATTTTAAAATCAATTGCAATGAGACAGTTGCATTTGTTGGACCTAGTGGGGCTGGAAAAACAACTATTTTTAATTTAATTAGTGCTTTAAATAGAGTAAATAGTGGCGAAATTTTATTTGATGGAGTAAATATCGAAGAACTTGATAAAAACTCTATACGTGGAAACTTATCGGTCATTAGTCAAAATGCCTACATTTTTAATATGAGTATTTTAGATAATTTGAAAGTGGTAAAAAATGATGCTACTGAAGAAGAAATAGAGAATGCTTGTCATTTAGCTTGCTTAGATGATTTTATTGAATCCTTACCAGAAAAGTATGATACCATTGTCGGTGAAGGCGGCGTTACTCTTTCTGGAGGGCAAAAACAACGTTTAGCGATTGCTAGAGCTTTACTTTTAAATACAGAAATATTGTTGTTCGATGAAGCTACTAGTGCTTTAGATAACGAAACACAATTTAAGATTCAAGAAGCAATTAATAATTTAAAAGGAGAATATACCATTTTAATTATTGCTCATCGACTTTCTACAGTTATTGATTCAGACAAAATATTCGTAATAGATAATGGAAAAATAGAGTCTTACGGTACACATAAATATCTATTAGAAAATAGTAAGGTATATCAAAAATTATATAAAAAAGAAACAGAAGAAAAATAAATACTTGAACTTTCATATGAATTTTGATAAGATAGATGTGTAAATAAAAATAGTAATATAGTTTGTAGATAGCAAATTTTTAGTGTTTACTATATGCAAACGGGGGGGGGGTATTTTAAATACCTCTTCTTTTTTGTTGCTATAAAAAGGAAGGATGAAGGACATGAAAAAAGGATTTACATTAATTGAATTATTAGCTGTAATAGTAATATTATCCGTGATTACCTTAATAACAGTACCAATGGTAATGAATGTAATAGAAGATAGTAAGAAGAAAGCACTTGCGTCTAGTGTACAAGGTTTAGTCGAATCCGCAAATTTGTATGCAATAGAAAAGGATGGAGTCTATGAATTTTTATTTGATAAGGAACATCAAGGAAGTACAAAAAAGGGAGAAAGCCTAGATTATAGAGGAAATATAGATGGAGAAGGAAAACTCTATTTAGATAAAGAAGGAAATGTCAGTGTTTGTA